>NZ_JAMTDX010000043.1 GCF_023806625.1 Accumulibacter sp. | reverse complement strand
TCACCCCGGCAGGCTCGCCACGTGAGCTTGCTGAACATTGTGGCTAATCAAGAAAGTCCATCAGATGCTGCTGACCATTCGCCTCGCCGGAAGTCTTCGCCGCGAGATCGCCATCAGATGCGCATCGGCATCACGACGTAGCGGAAATGCTCGTTCCCCGGAACGGTGACCAGAGCGCTCGAAGTGGCGTCGTTGAAAGCCCACTGGATCGTCTCGCCGGACGTGTTGTTCAGCACGTCGAGCAGGTACGAAACGTTGAAGCCGACATCGAGCGGCTCGCCATGATAGTCCGCTTCGATCTCTTCTTCGGCCTCTTCCTGCTCGGCGTTGGCCGCGGTGATCCGCAGCGCCCCGTCGCCGAGCACCAGGCGCACACCGCGGAACTTCTCGGTGGTCAGAATCGATGCCCGGCTCATCGACTGGAGCAGCGTCGTCCGGTTGACCGTGACGACGTTGCGCAGGTCACCCGGAATGACCCGCTGGTAGTCGGGGAAACGACCATCGATCAGCTTGGAGATCAGCGTCGTGTGCCCGAACTGGAAGCGGACTTGAGTCGACAGCAGGTCGAGTTGCAGTGGCTCGTCCGAGTCGGCAAGCAGGCGACCCAGTTCGAGGACGGTCTTGCGCGGCAGGATCAGCTCCTGGCGACTCGGCGCTTCGCCGCCCGCCGAACCTTCACGGCTCATGCTCGCGTACGCCAGGCGATGCCCGTCGGTCGCCACGGCGCGCAGTCCTTCACCGTCGAGAATCAACAGCAGCCCGTTGAGATAGTAGCGGACGTCCTGGAGCGCCATCGCATACTGTGTCTGGGCGAGCAACTGACGAAACTGCTTCTGGCTCACGGTGAGATGCGTCGCCTGTCCTTCGGAAAGCGCCATACTCGGGAAGCCTTCGGCGGGAAGAGTCTGCAGACTGAAGCGGCTCCGCCCGGCGCGAATGTGGAGACGCCTGTCGTCGAGGATCAGGCTGACCTCCGCGCCTTCCGGCAGCGAACGAAGGATGTCGAGCAGCTTTCGTGCAGCGACGGTGACTGCACCTTCGCCATCCCCGGTCGGATCGTCGGTCGAGGTCGTGATCTGCATCTCGATGTCGGTGCCCAGAAAGGTGAGCACCTCCTGCCGCTTCTCGAGCAGCACGTTCGACAGGATGGCCAGCGTGTGACGCCTCTCGACGATGCCCGAAACAGCCTGCAGAGGCGCCAGCAGGACGTCACGCCGTGTCTTACTGAGCAGCATAACTTACCTTCCTATAAACACTAAGTTTCGCACAAGTCTGTGAACCACTCAATTTTCCCGAGAGCAATCAGAGCCTTGTGCATCCCGCAAGCGGCTGGACAAGGACCCCGGAAAGCTGTGGACGAGGGTGGATGAGTTGCCCACAGGCACCTGACGCGAGCCGTTATTCACCGCCAGTGCGCAGCCAGAGCATGAGATTTTCCACAGCCCGTCAGGCCTTGAGCACCTGGAGCAGAACATGGACGTCGTGGTTCAGTTCGTTGTCTTTGCCGCGCAGGTCGTCGATGGTCCGCACGGCATGCAGGACGGTCGTGTGATCACGCCCGCCGAAGGCGTCACCGATCGCCGGGTAGCTCTGCGTGGTCAGGTTCTTGGCCAGCCACATGGCGATCTGCCGCGGGCGTACGATGACCCGGGTCCTCTTCTTCGAGAACAGGTCGCCGACCTTGATCTTGTAGTACTCGGCCACCGTCTTCTGGATCACGTCGACGGTGATCTGCCGATTGAGCGACCCGATGAGGTCCCTGAGCGCTTCCTTGGCGAGCTCGATGGCGATACGCTGGCCATGGAACGCCGCGTAGGCGATCACCTTCTTGAGGGCTCCTTCGAGTTCGCGGACATTCGAGCGCAGGTGCTTGGCGATGTAGAAGGCGACTTCATCGTCGAGGACGACGCGTTCGGCCTCCGCCTTCTTCTTCAGGATGGCCACCCTCATTTCCGGCTCGGGCGGTTCGATCTGTACCGTCAGACCCCAGTCGAAGCGGGTGATCAGGCGGTCTTCGAGCCCGTTGATGTTCTTCGGATAGGTGTCGCAGCTGATCACGATCTGCTTTCGGGCCTCGCTCAGGGCATTGAAGGCGTAGAAGAACTCCTCCTGGGTGCGGTTCTTGCCGTGGAAGAACTGGACGTCGTCGACCAGGAGGACGTCGAGCGAACGGTAGTAGCGCTTGAAGACGTCGAACGACTTCTGCTGGTACGCCCGGACGACGTCCGAGTAGTAATCCTCGGCATGGACGTAGCGGACGACCTTGTCGGGAAAATTCTCGATAATGTCGTTGCCGATCGCGTGGATCAGGTGCGTCTTTCCGAGCCCCGCGCCGCCGTAGATGAACAAGGGATTGTAGGTCGCGTCGCCGGGGCTCATCGCCACCCGCCGGGCCGCAGCCCTGGCCAGATCGTTGGCCTTGCCGACGACGAGATTTTCGAAGGTGAACGACGGCAGCAGACGCGTCTTTTCGTAGGCCGCACGATCGCGAGTCGTCGGCCGAGCCGCTTCGACGTCAGCCGCGGGGAACTTGGCCGCGCTGCTATCTGCCGCCCGGGTCGGCGTCCCGTGCAGCGTCCCGGGGCGCTCGGCGAGCGCCAGCGTGATGCTCACCGGGCGGGCGAAGAACTGCTCGCCAAGCGCCTCGATTCGCGCGAGGTAGCGCTCCTTGACCCACTTGAGGATGAATCCGTTGGGTGCGAGCAGGCGCAGTCCGGATGACGGGTCGTCTTCGCCTTCGAGGCGCAGCGGCCGAATCCAGGTGTTGAACTGTTGCTGCGGAAGTTCCTCTTCGAACTGGCTCAGGCAGGATGACCAGAAGTCGCTAGTCATCGGCCGGCACCGGGCGGCGTCGGGAACTCATATGGCATGCCAAGCGACCCGCGAAGAAAGGCATTTTTGATCTGCAATCAGAGTGATGGAATCATTTCCCCGCGCCCGGGAAGGTCTTACTGGAGACTTCCCGGCGGAGAGCCCGGCGCGTGCCAGGATCACTCCATCGCTCCCGTATCTCCCCGAAGGGAGCCATTCTAGCGCGAGGCGCTGCGCTTATCCACAGCGCCGGCAAAATTCTGGGCTTGACAAGAAGCCCTCGGAGGACGTCTAATTCGGGGCTTTTTCTTGCTTTGACTTCAAGGGCTTGACCATGAAACGCACCTACCAGCCATCGGTCGTCCGGCGCAAACGCACGCACGGCTTTCTCGTCCGGATGTCGACGCGGGGTGGCCGTGCGGTGATCCGCGCGCGCCGGGCCAAAGGGCGCCGCCGTCTCGCTGTTTGACTGACGTCCCGGTGGACGCCCGTGCGCGGGCACGGGCCCCGTTTCCGAAGTACTACCGCCTGCTCAGAACGGATGAATATTCATCCGTTTTTGCTTTCCGGAGAACGCTGAGAAGCGGGCATTTCCTGCTACATTACCGCCCGCGGGCGGCGGAAGAGGCGCAGGGGGCACGCCTGGGCCTGGTCGTCGCCAAACGCTACCTCCGCCGCGCGGTGGATCGCAACCTTGTCCGAAGACTGGCCAGGGAGCAGTTTCGTCTGATGCGCTCGCAGTTTCGCTCTGCCGACCTGGTTGTGCGACTTGCCGCCAGACCGGAGCCCCTCGACCGGCGGATGCTGGCCAGCGAACTGCGCGCGGTCTTCGGGAAGTTTGCCGCGAGGCAGGGGTAGGCCGATGAAAAGCTTGCTGCTCGTGCTGATCCAGGCCTACCGCTACGCGATCAGCCCGCTGCTCGGTCGGCACTGCCGCTTCTTCCCGAGCTGCTCGGAGTACGCGGATGAAGCGATCCGCAAGCACGGGGCGCTCAGAGGGGTGGCGCTTGCCGTTCGCCGGCTCTGTCGCTGTCATCCATGGAATCCTGGCGGGTTCGATCCCGTACCCTGAACACCTCACCCGAACGAAACGCCCTGCATGGATAACCGCCGACTCCTCCTTCTGCTCATCTTCTCTTTCTCGCTGGTCATGCTCTGGGACGCCTGGCTGAAGTACAGTCAGCCGAAGGTCGCCGCGCCGGCCGCGAGCGCTGCGACCGAGGCGCCAGCACCGAAGCCGTCGGTGGATCTCCAGACCGCAGCGCCAGCAGCGAAGCCTTCGGTGAGTCTCCAGACCGCACCGCCGGCGACCGCGGCGGCACTGGCGACGCCGGACAAGGCGGGGACGGTGACCATCACCACCGATGTGTTGATCGCCGAGATTTCGCGGCAGGGCGGTGACCTGATCCGTCTGCAGTTCAAGGATTACAAGGACAGTCACGACAAGGACAAGCCCTTCGCGCTGTTCGAGGCCAAGCATCAGTACCTTGCCCAGAGCGGGCTGATCGGCGACGGCCTGGCCAATCACAAGACGGTTTTCTCGGTCGTCGATGGACCACGGGAGTTGAGCGGCGACGCGAAGACGCTCGAGCTCAGACTCGAAGCGCCACCGGTCAATGGCGTCCGGGTGGCCAAGATCTATACGTTCAAGCGCGGCAGTCACCTCATCGAACTCGCGCACGAGATCACCAACGAGAGCGACAAGGAAGTCGCTGCTCACGCCTACTACCAGTTCCAGCGCGATACCAAGGCTCCGGAGGGCGAAAGCTCGATGGTTTCGACCTTCACCGGTCCGGCGGTGTATACGGATCGAGACAAGTACCAGAAGGTCACTTTCGCGGACATCGAGAAGGGCAACGCGAAGTTCGCGACGCGGGCCGACGATGGGTGGCTGGCGATGGTCCAGCACTATTTCGTTTCCGCGTGGCTCCCGGAGCCCGGGGCGCCGCGTGAGTTCTACATGCGCAAAGTCGAAGGTGGGGCCAACCCGGCGGTGGCGGCCGGGGTGATCCAGGCGGTTCCTGCTGCCGGTCCCGGGTCGACGGTCAGGACAGCGATCCCGCTGTACGCCGGACCACAGGTCCAGGCGGTCCTCGACCAGTTGGCCAAGCCGAAGGCCGAAGGCGGGATCGGCGCTCAGGGTCTGCCGCTGGTCGTCGACTATGGCTGGCTGACGATCATCGCTGCGCCGATCTTCTGGTGTCTCGAAGCGCTGTACGGGCTGGTCGGCAACTGGGGATGGGCGATCGTGCTGCTGACCGTGGCCATCAAGCTGCTCTTCTTCCCGCTTTCGGCGGCGAGCTACAAGTCGATGGCCAAGATGCGCACGGTGACTCCGCGGCTCATGGCGATCAAGGAGCGCTATGCCGACGACCGGCAGAAGCTCAATCAGGAGATGATGGCTCTCTACAAGCGGGAGAAGATCAATCCGCTCGGCGGCTGCCTGCCGATCGCCGTACAGATCCCGGTGTTCATCGCGCTCTACTGGGCCCTGCTCGGTGCCGTGGAAATCCGCGATGCCCCGTGGATCCTCTGGATCACCGATCTCTCGGCGCAGGATCCCTATTACATCCTGCCGCTGATCATGATGGGCACGATGCTCATCCAGACCAAGCTCAATCCGACACCACCCGACCCGATCCAGGCCAAGGTGATGATGATGATGCCGTTCATCTTCGGGGTCATGTTCTTTTTCTTCCCGGCCGGGCTGGTGCTCTACTGGGTGGTGAACAACATCCTGTCGATCGCCCAGCAGTGGCAGATCACGCGGATGATCGAAGGCGGTACGAAGGTCGCCAAGGAGACCAAGTCCTGACACAGGCACCGGGGAGCGTGCAGCTGGCAGGCTCCCCGCTGATAGGGCGGGTGTTCGAGAGCTGATGAGCAGTGCGACCGGCAAGGCCCAGCCAGAAACGATCGCGGCGATCGCCACGGCGACGGGCAGCGCGGGCGTGGGGATCGTCCGTGTCTCGGGTGCCAACCTCCTCGACTTTGCCGAGGCTCTCGGCGGCAAGCGACCGGAGCCGCGGCGCGCCACGCTGAGCGACTTTCGTGCGGCCGACGGCAGCGTTGTCGACTGCGGTCTGCTGATCCATTTTCCGGCGCCGCACTCCTTCACCGGCGAAGACGTGCTCGAGATCCACGGCCACGGCGGCCGGGTGGTCATGCAGATGCTTCTCGCGCGCTGTCTCGAACTCGGCGCGCGGCTCGCCGAGCCGGGCGAATTCACGCGCCGCGCCTTTCTCAACGGCAAGCTCGACCTGGCCCAGGCCGAGGCGGTCATCGACCTGATCGAGGCGGCAACGAGCGCGGCGGCGCGCAGCGCAGTGCGCTCCTTGCAAGGGGAGTTCTCGCGCGAAGTCCAGGCGCTGCTCGGGGAGTTGGTCGAGTTGCGGGCGCTGGTCGAGGCAACTCTCGACTTCCCCGACGAGGAGATCGACTTTCTCGAGGCGGCCGATGCGTTTGCTCGCCTCGATCGGCTCGCCGATCGGCTTGGACGGGTCTTCGACCGCGCCGAACAGGGGCGGCTGCTGCGCACCGGATTGCACGTGGTCCTGGCCGGCCAGCCGAACGTGGGAAAGTCGAGTCTGCTCAACCGCCTCGCCGGCGACGACCTGGCGATCGTCACCCCGCTTCCGGGAACGACTCGTGACGTGGTCCGCGGGACGCTGCAGATCGAGGGGATCCCGCTGCACATCATCGACACGGCCGGTCTGCGGGAGACCGACGACCTGATCGAGAAGATGGGCATCGAGCGGAGCTGGCGCGAGATCGAACGCGCGGACGTCGTCGTCCTGCTCGTCGATGCGCGGGTGGGCAGTGGCGAATCGGAGGAGGCGATCCTCCGGCAGCTCCCCGATGATCTGGTGCGGATCACCGTTTACAACAAGATCGACCTGGCCGGGCGCCCCGCCGAGCGGCACGGCGATGGCCGCGGTGTGGCGCTTTCGCTCTCGGCGAAGACCGGCGAAGGAATCGGGTTGCTGCGCGAGGAACTGCTGGCCGCAGTCGGCTGGCATCCGGCCGAGGATGTGTTCATCGCCCGCGAGCGCCACCTGCGCGCTCTCGCCGAGACGCGCGAGCATATCGACGCCGCGCGGACGCAACTCGGACGGCTGGAACTCTTTGCGGAGGAACTTCGTCTCGCGCAGTCCGCGCTGAACACGATTACCGGCGAGTTCAGCACGGATGATCTGCTCGGAGAGATCTTCGGACGCTTCTGCGTTGGCAAGTAGGTCCGCTTCCGGGGAGGTCCGGAACGGTCCGGCGATTGGCTCCAACTTATTGTCGGGAAAAACCATTTCTTCCTGGGTGGGGCGACGCCGCCATCCGGGCGCTCGAGCCCGAGTCCGTCCGTTACAGCAGGACCGACGAACGTGGTCTCGTGACGGGGTCGCCGACCCGGCCGGCAAGACCGGCCGACGAGTGCGAGCCACCCAGCGACAAGCGGGATGCGGCCGCCACGCGCGGAAGCAGGCGACCTGCACGGCGCCTGCCCCGAGCCCCGGGCGATCACATCAGGGGCTCAACCCGAGGAACCGACTTCCGACCTGAAGCGATCTCGGCGGCCATGCCGCGTGCCGCGGCGGCCAGTGATGCAACAACGGCACGAAGCGGGAGTGGTGTCCCGCGTCCCTCGCAGTTCCCGGCTCGCCTCGGCGATCGGGACGGACAGAAACACTGACCTGAAACAACGACACCGCGCGACGACGGCAACGACCTGCAGACCAACCGAACGGAGAAGACCGACGAGCAAGCGACTCAGTACATGAAACACTCGGTCGGAGCATCGGCTCGATGCCGCGCGCCCAAGGCTCACGCCGCGATGGCGGTCTGGCGCACCCGTTCGATCACCGCCAGCAGCTCATCCACCTGCGCCGAGCTGAACAACCCGTCCGGCCCGCGCGGCGTCAGGTCAGTGAACGGGGATTCGTACAGCATCGCTGCGTCCATCACGCCGTGTTCGGTGAGATGGTCCACGATCAAGTTCACGAACTCGATCTGGTTGGCGCCGAGAGATTTGCCGTTGAGAAACCCAGCCAGGGCCTCCTTTGCCGCTTGGCGGTCGAGGCCAACCAGCGAGCGCACAAAGAGCCCCAGCCCTTGAGACTCCTCGGCGGCGCGCTCGATCTCCTCCGCGCCGCCAACGCCGCTCTCGGCAAGTATGCGTTGAAGCTCAGCGAGATCAGCAGCGGTCAGTGCCTTGTTCATCCTCAACTTGTGAATTGCAATGTGGTCCTTATGCGAGCGCAGGAAGGCCTGGGCCTTGGCGCGGAACTTCGCGTAGTCGGTGCCGTGGCCAAAGCCCGGCAGCTCGACCGTCGTCTCGCCGCCCATCTCATCCTCGAAGTCGGTGTAGATGGGCTTGCGTTTCTGCTTCTCGATGAGCTTGATCAGATCACGCAGGCGACGGCGCATCGCCTCGAGCATCGGGACGGCCACGTCCTGCCACCACTCGTCGGTCTGCACGTCCTGGATCAGCGCCATCTGGTCGCGTACCATAGGAATTGCCAACTTCTCTTCCAGCAGACCGGCGAGCTCCCTGACCTGATCGCGCAGGCGAGCGAAGCCCGGCTCCGCCCGTAGCATTGCGAGCTGCAGGTTCAGCACCAGCAGGTCGAAGCGCTTCGCCTCCTCGTTTTCCGGGTCGAGTTCCGACGGCAGACCCGCGATCTGGTGCGACAGATCCGAGAGCGCCTCCGGCGACAGCACGGTCCAGGCCTCGAGCCTGGCGTACTGCTCGACGACGCGCCGCCGCGGCCGCACGACGAAGTTGTCGAGGTTCATGCTGGCCACTTCCCCTTGCAGCAGCGCTGCGACCTGCGCCCGCACCTCGTCCTCCGATGCAGGGTGCCCATGCGGCGGCGCCCGTGTCTCGCGCGCCGTCTGGCGGTCGGCTTCGGCCAACTTCTTGTCCAGCTCGCCGATCAGCTCCAGCCGGGCGTCGAACAGGCGCTTGCCCAGCGACTCACCGAGTGCGCCCTCGGTGGCGGGGATGTTCTGGCTGAAGTACTCCAGGTTCTGGCAGTAGTCGAAAACGCAGAAGCACTCTTTGTGCTTGCCTGGTCCGAACAGATCCAGACACAGCCGCGTGCCGCGGCCGAGCATCTGCCAGAACTTGGTCTTCGAGCGCACCAGCTTGAAGAAGACCAGGTTCACGACCTCGGGAATGTCGATCCCGGTGTCGAGCATGTCTACCGAGATCGCGATGTGTGGCGCCTTGTCCTTGGCCGAGAAGTTGTCGATCAGGCTCTGCGCGTATTCGGTCTTGAAGGTGATCACGCGCGCAAACTCGCCCTTGGTGTGCGGGTAGCTGGCATTGAAGCGCTCGGCGACGAACTCGGCGTGGTGCTGGTTCTTGGCGAACAGGATGGTCTTGCCGAGCCGATCGCCACCGGCCACCGTCAGGCCCCGCGTCATGAGATGTTCCAGGACCTTGTCCACCGTGTCCTTGTTGAACAGCCACTTGTTGACCGCCTCGGCCTCCACGCGATTGGGCACGTTGCCGTCGTCGTCCCACTCCAGCGCGTCCCACTGATCCTTGTCCTCTTCGGACAACTCCTCGTACTTGATCCCCTCGCGCTGGAACTTCAGCGGCACCGACACGGCCTTCGGCGGCACGAGGAAGCCGTCGCGCACCGCCTCGTCGAGTCCGTAGGCGTCGGTGGGCACTCCGTTCTCCAGATCGAACAGGCTGTAGGTGTTGCGGTCCACCTCGTCCTTGGGCGTCGCCGTGAGCCCGACCAGAAGCGAGTCGAAGTAGTCGAAGATCGCGCGGTACCTCTGGAACACCGACCGGTGCGCCTCGTCGATGATCAGCAGATCGAAGTGGCCGACCCCGAAGCGTCGCTGCCCGTCTCGCGTCTCGTCGATCAGCCCCATCATCGTCGGATAGGTGGAGACGAAGACCCGCCCCTCGGCGTCCTTTTCGGTCACCAGGTTCACCGGCGACGCGTCGGGCAGGTGGTGCTTGAAGGCATTGACCGCCTGATTCACCAGCGCCACGCGGTCGGCGAGGAACAGCACGCGCTTGACCCAGTTGCAGCGCATCAGCAGATCGGCGAGCGCGATGACCGTGCGCGTCTTGCCGGCGCCGGTGGCCATCACCACCAGCGCCTTGCGGTCGTGGTCGCGCTCGAAGGCCTCGGCGATGCGCCGGATGCCGCGCGTCTGGTAGTGGCGCTCGACGATGGCCGGATTGATCTCGCCCGTCGCCAGCGGCTTGCGCGTACTGCGCCGCTGCATCGCAAGCTCCAGTTCCGCCTTCTTGTAGAAACCCTGCACCGCGCGCGGCGGGTAGCGGGTGTCGTCCCAGAGCCAGTGCTCGTAGCCGTTCGAATAGAAGATCAGCGGTCGCTGGCCGAACTGGCGCTCGAGGCAATTCGCGTACAGCTTGGCCTGCTGCTGGCCGACGCGCGCGTCACGTCGGGTGCGCTTGGCTTCGACCAGCGCCAGAGGCTTGCCGTCGTCCCCCCAGAGTACGTAGTCGACGAAGCCGACGCCTTTCTCGTTGGGCATCCCGCTGACCTCGAACTCGCGGTCCCGTGGTTGATCGAGCGGCCAGCCGGCCTCCTTCAGCAAGAGGTCGATGAAGTAGTCGCGGGTCTCGGCCTCGGAGTAGTCGTGTGTGTCCGGCTGCGCCGCTGCCGCCTGCTTCGCCGCCGCCACCTCGGCGCGCAAGCGCTTGAGCTCCTCGTCGAGCGTGGTCTTGTCGGCGAGCAAGGCGGCGAGCTTCTCGTCGCGCTCGCGCAGGCCCGCTTCGAGCTGCTGCAACTGCTCGGCAGTCTGGCCGCGCACCGGTGTCGATTTGGGCAGCACGCTTGCATCGAAGGCCAGGCCCGGCGCCGGACGCGCCGCGCGGCCGTAGGTGCGGGCGAACCAGTACGTCACGTGGAACAGCTCGCGCACCGCGACCGTCGCGTCGTTGGGTGGAATCGCGCGATGGCCGTGCACCGCGCGGTTGCCCAGCGTGTTGATGACCCGCGCCTTGCTGAACACCGCCTCGCCAGCGGCTTCCTTGAAACTGGGGTCGTGGATCAGCGCCGACAGGTTGTCCTGGTATGGCAGCTTCAGCGACGCATCGTGCTTGTAGGCCCAGCTCACCGCCAGTTCGAGCGCGCGCCGCGCGTAGAAGCACGCCGTACGGGGGTCGGCGTGCACGGCCACCTCGGCCTTCGCGGCCGAGTCGAAGACCGCGGCCCATTCGCTCTGGAGGAAAGCGAACTGACTCATCACTCGATGCCCCAGCTGGCCGTTTGCAACGTTTTGCTCCGGGATTGCAACCCGCGCCCGGTTGATTGCAAATCGCGTGCTCCAACAGCCTTATGGATCAGCCACTTACAAGCGGGCGCGGACCGCTGGCAGGTCGGACGCCGCGGATCGCCATTCACGGTTGCAATTCCTCGCGATCGGCTCCGGGGTACCAGCGCGCGGCCTTCGTGACCCCGACGCTGTGGATCGCCCCCTCCTTGCGCAGTTCACGCAGCAGTACCTGAATCTGGCTTCGCGACAGCGCCGGCAGCACTTGCCGGAACTCTTCCATCTGCGCGCCGCTCGCCGCGTTGTCCTGGATGTGCTTCAGCAGCAGCGCCTTGTTCGTCCCTCGATCCAGCCCCTTCTTACGGGTGTAGACACCCTTGCCGCCCAACGCGGCGTAAAGCCCCCGCGCCAGGATGTACCGGGTTCCCCGACCGCGACCGATCGACTCCACCGCGCCGGCGGAGATCAGACCCGGCAGAGAGGCCTTGAGATGCTCCGGCACGGCTTGCTCGCGCCGGAGATAGTCGAGCGCGAGGAAGTCGTACGTCGAGAACGACTTGAGCTTCTCCTCACCCAGCCTCTCGATGAAACGCACGAATGCCGGGCTGGCGACCGTTCCATACAGGGTCAGCCGCACCTCGTGTGCCGACGTGCCTGCGAAGCTGGGGAGCGCCTTGCCCTGCCGGATCGCGCTTTCGAACATCAGGTTCATGCCCTGGCCCGAGCGTTCGATCAGCCCGCACTTCGCCAGCGCCTCGGCCAGCCGCCGATTGCGCGGGTTCTGCTGGTCGAGGATGTTCGCCGGGGTGATCCCCGTTGGCAGGCCGCCAGGGCTCACCACCTCCAGCCGCTGGGGATACTGCCGTACGAACACCGAACCGCCGAGCCGATAATCCCGGTGCGCGACGGCATTGAGCAGCGCCTCGCGCACCGACACCTCGTCGAAGGTGGGCAGTTCGACGCGGAACAACCCGTCCTGATAGCTCTGCCGGTCGTTGCGTAGATTGATCTTGTTCCAGATGGCGTCATGCCAAAGGAAGAAGCCCTCCCGGTACTCTTCACGGTCTGCCGCAGGGCCCGACGCTTCGGAGGACCGGTACTCGAACACGAGTTCCGCCTGCGCCAGCCGGCGCCCAAGCGCCGCACGCGTGCCGAACAGGATCAGTGCCGCGTAGGTGATGCGCCCCTCCAGCAGCAGTTCGGCGTTGGCGAGCGTCTGCTCGTCGGTCCATCGCGTCTTGCGCTCGTCGCGCGTCTTGGTGGCCCACCGGCCCCGAAACGCCGCGATCGCTTCCGGCGACAGGTCGCCGATGCCCGCGCCGGGGCAGACCTCCGCCGAGAAATCGGGCCCCGTCTCGGCAAACATGGCCTTCAGTTCCGCATCACTGAGCCCGGTCAGTTCGTCACCCGCCCGCTTGAGATATCGCCCGTCGATCTGCCAGGCCGTGCCCGGAAGTCGCGGCGGCACATGGACGACCAGAACCCGACCGTCGGCCGTTCGCACCTCCTCCACCGGAATGCGATGCGAGAGCCGGTCGTGCAGACCGGCCTCGGTGCGCCCCGGCTCGGCGAACGCTGCCGTGCCGACGATTTGGCGCGGGCGCCGGTCGGTCACGCCGAAGATGATCTTGCCGCCGCCTTCGTTGGCCAGAGCGACGCAGTACTCCACCAGCTTGTCGAAGTGATAGTTCTGCTTCGCCTCCTTGAATTCGAGGCGGACGCCTTCGGGTTCGGCCAACCATGCGTGAAGTTGTTCGCTGGTGGTCGGCACGGCTACCCCCTCGCCACGAACCTGCCAGCCCACGAACCGAGTCGCTTCCAGATCGAACGGCTTGGCGATCCAGCCGGCGCGGCCTTCTGAGCGCTGACGCCGCTTCTGCCAGGCGACGTGTTCTCTCCGTATACCGGGTTCAGATCAATGGTCGGGTCGACGTAGGGCAGCACGCCAAGCAGCATGCACGACACGCCGACAAGCTCCAGATCATCCACGTCACGCAGGACAGCCTTGGGATTCCCGGCGTGTCCAAGTCCGGGATAGTCGGATCGGAAGCCGTAGATGTTCCCCGCAGCTGCCTTCAGCGTCGGATGTGGCCAGGATGCCTGACTGCACCGTTGCCCAAGCGTCTCACCACTCGTACCGCTGCGCGTGTTCGCGATGCCCTCGATCAGGATGTACTGTTTGGTCAGGCACGACTTGATGCGGCTTTCCGTGCGTCCATGTCTGAGGTCCCGAAGTGCCTCCTCGAACTCATGGTTCAGTTTCGCGAGATGTGCGTCTGCCTGGCTGGCCGACCGCATGTGCTGGACAAGGTTCGTCAGCAATCCCGGAAGCGTCGGACACAACGTGCACGGACGGCGCAGGTCATAGCGCAGACTGAATTTCTCGATAAAGCCCGCCAGCAGGTTGAAGTAGCGATTCGACAGCGGGTCGCCGCCTAGGTCGTCCAGAGCCGGATGTGCCGCTTCGAGAAAGCGAACCAGCGCGGTCTCGTTCGCGAGTTCCTCCGCCGTCGTTCCCTCAAAAGCGGCTTGTCCCTGAGCCGGGTTGTCGATGATGTCGGCGAGCACCTCCAAAGAGGGCGTGACTCTGAGCGAACCTGGCTTCTTCGGGTTTCCGGCCAGTTCGCGGTACAGCTCGCAGAAGATGTCCTCGGGGACGCCTTCATGGTCGATCAGCGGCAGCCAAATCTCGCGCCAGGTCTCCGACCACACGCCGATGAACTCGCCACGCATGGCTATAGTTCTCCCCGGAAGGCGCGGTGCTGAACGGAGGTAAAGAGAGCGTCGAGTTGCCCCCGCCCCTCCCGCTGCACCGAGCGAACGCGTTCAAGGGCGACGACTCGTTGTGCGAACTGCGACTGAAGGTCGAACGGTGGCACAAAGAGCTCGATTCGAGCCACGACCGCCTTGGAGACTTCCTTGAACGTCGCGCCCGTGCCCAAGCCTTCGAGGAACGACCGTCGCAGACGAAGCCAAAACAACAAGAAGTGCGGCTCGAGCGCGCCGGGTCGTGGCACAAAGCTCTTAAAGCCCTGATTGGTTGCCATCGGTGCGGCGCAGATTGCAGTGTGACCAATGGGGGCGCGGGAGCTGAAGAGAACGGAGCCAGGCGGAAGTATGGATGCCGCGCACGACTCCAAGCCTTGGCGTGTGATGCGACGCTCCGTTTCGCCGATGTACATGCTTTCCAAACCGCTCAGCTCTTTGGGGGTTACCCAATTCACATCGCCATCCCAGTAGGACTCGTTGTCCGTCCTTGGGGTCGCGCCGGAAACGATCTCCGCGACGTCCTCGACTTTGCGAGTCGGCCACCCCATCGGATTCGTCGCGGGGTCGCCGAACATCTCGAGGAACATGGATTGGGTGAGGGTGTCGAGTTCGGCGAGGGCGGCGCGGCGCTTGGCGCGCAGCGCGTCCGCTTTGTCCAGGATCTCCGCAATCCGCCGCTGCTCGGGGAGGGGTGGCAGCGGGATCTCGATTCGGGCGACAACGGCCTTCGACACCTCCTTGAACGTCGCGCCGTTTCCAAGGCTCTCCAAGTAGGGCCGATTGCGACGAAGCCAGTGGTATAGAAACTTGGCGTGAACCCGTTCGCGGTTCGGCACGAAGCTCTTGAACCCCTGATTGGTAGCCATCGGAACGGTGTTGATGGCCACATGGCCGATGGGCGCTCGGGAACTGAACAACACGGAGTCAGGCGGCAGTACCGTTGCTGCACAACTCTGCAGACCGCTGCGCGTGATCTTGCGCGGAGTGTCGGAGATGTAGGCGCCCTCAAGTTCGCTCAGGTCCTTCGGCGTCGCCCAGCACACGTCGCCGTCCCAATACGCTGATTCAGAAGTGCTGGGCGTCGCGCCTGAGACGATCTCGGCGCAGTCTTCGAGTCGGACAGTGGGCCACCCGCTCATCCCAGCATCCCCTCCAGCTCCTTCATCCCCCGCTGGATGTCCTCCTCCAGCTTCGCGAGGTCGGCGAGGATCTCCTTCGGCGCGCGGTGCTCGACCGCCTCATGCACCACTTCCTTGTAGCGGTTGAGCGAGAGGTCGTAGCCCTGCGCGGCGATGTCGGCCTTGGGCACGCAGAAGCTCTGCGCGGTGCGTGGGCGTTCGCGCTCGCCGGCTGAACGCTCGGCCCAGCGCGCCAGCACGTCGGGCAGATTGTTCTTGGCGTGCTCGTCCCTGCTCAGCGCCGCGCGCGGCACGGGGCCGAGCTTGTCTTCCGGCAGCAGCGCTGTGCGCTTGTCGTCGAGGCTCCAGCCGTCTGCCTCCACGTCGTAGAACCACACGCTGTCGGTGCCACCGGAGTCGGTCTTGGTGAAGAGCAGGATCGCGGTAGATACGCCGGCGTAGGGCCGGAACACGCCGCCGGGCAGCTTGACCACGGCGTCGAGCTTCTGGTCTTCGACCACCATGCGGCGCAGTTCCTTGTGCGCGGTACTGGAGCCGAACAGCACGCCGTCGGGCACGATCACCGCGGCGCGGCCGCCGGGCTTGAGCAATCGCAGGAAGAGCGCGAGGAACAGCAGCTCGGTCTTCTTGGTCTTGACGATCTGCAGCAGGTCCTTGGCGGTGTTTTCGTAGTCCAGGCTGCCGGCGAAGGGCGGATTGGCCAGCACCAGCGTGTACTTCTCCTCCTCGCCGGCGTGGTCCTGTGCCAGCGAGTCGCGGTAGCGGATGTCGGGGTTCTCCACGCCGTGCAGCAGCATGTTCATGCTGCCGATGCGCAGCATGGTGTTGTCGAAGTCGAAGCCGTGGAACATGCGGTGGTGGAAGTGCTCGCGCAGCCTGGTGTCGTGCAGGATGTTCGGGTGGCGCTCGCGCAGGTGCTCACCGGCGGCGACGAGAAAGCCCGCGGTGCCGCAGGCCGGGTCGCAGATCACGTCGCCGGGTTGCGGCGCGGTCAGCTCCACCATCAGCCGGATGATGTGGCGCGGCGTGCGGAACTGGCCGTTCTGCCCGGCGCTGGCGATCTTGCCGAGCATGTACTCGTAGACGTCACCCTTGGTGTCGCGGTCTTCCATCGGCACCGCGTCGAGCAGGTCCACCACCTTGGCCAGCAGCGCCGGCGTGGGGATGGTGAAGCGCGCGTCTTTCATGTGGTGGGCGTAAGTGGAGTCGTCGCCGCCGTGGTTGCGGGCCAGCTCGTTGCGCAGGAACGGGAAGACGTGCTCGCCGATCACGGCGTACATGTCGCCGGGGGCAAAGTGCTTGAAGCGCGACCAGCGCAGGTCGTCGTAGGGGCGGCCCTTGGGGTCGTTGCCCTCGGGAAAGACGCGGCGCTCCATCGGCCGCTTGAGCCGGGCGGACTTGTTCTCCTCGAGCGTGTGCAGGTCGTCCAGCCGGCGCAGGAAGAGCAGGTAGGTGATCTGCTCGATCACCTCCAGCGGGTTGGAGATGCCGCCGGACCAGAACGCGTTCCAGATCTGGTCGATCTGGCTCTTGATGTTGCCGGTGATCATGAGGTCAGGCTCCCAGGTCTTGTCTTGTTGTGCGTTGGTCCGTCGAGCTTCATGCGGGGCACGGTTGGTTCATCATCGCGTGACCCCGCCGTCGGCTTGGAACCGTGCCAGGTAGGCCTCGTAGTCGATCGCGGGCGCGGTCGCCAGCGACTGCAACTGCTTCAGCAAGCGCAAGAGGAACTGCACCGGGGAGCGTGGGCCTTCGACCGCCGCGAGATGGACGGTGCCGGGTGACGGATACCGCACTTCGAAAGTGCCATGGAGGAGTGAACACCCCACGTCGAGTTGATGGTCCGCGCCGAGCCCGGCGAGGGAGTCACGAAGCGGTTCGCCGAACGGCGGCGTCCACGAACTCTGGTACGTGACGATGCCTGCAACGATGCGCGGCACCGGGCGCGGCTTGGCCACGCCCTCGACATGAGGAACGGGCGCCGACGTTCGATGCAGGCGCTGCACCGAAGCAGCCTTCTGGCCCGCGTAAAGGACGTGCTCGCGGCTCAAGGCCTGCTTGACTTCGAGAACTCCATACACACTCTCGGCTGGGACGTAGCGCTGGTTCGCCTGGTTGTAGAGGAGCGGCGAGTACTGCCGGTCGTAGATGACGATGTCGATCTGTTCGCTGCACTCGCCTTGCGAGTCGATCACGAACGCACGGTTCGCCTGATACCGCTGTGGCAGATGATCGTTGAGGATACGAAGCCAGTCCTCTTCGGACGCTTCGCCGCGGGCACCTGGGTGCGTGACGGCAGACCGGTTGCCGCGCAGGCCTCCTTCCAGCCTCGCTTGCAGGCCGTCCAGGATCTCGGTCAGTCGGTCGGGCATGGGGTTCGTCACCAGATGATGTCCTTCCAGTACTGCTGACGCGCCGACTGGGCGGCCAGACTGGCGATCCGCTCCTTCTCCGGCTTGGTCAGGTCGTCCGAGAGAACGTTGTTGGTGTTCGCCGGGTCCATTACGCGGGTCGACAAGAGGGATGACCCGATTGCTCTCAATGCGTGGAGGACGTTGTCCGCTAGCGATGTTCTCGAGCGGCCCGACAGCGCGTCGATCACGAACAACTCGAGGTACAGGGACGGAAAGTCCAGGCCGTGCAGCATCCGCCAGATCTTCACCGCGCGAATCTCGCGCAGGCGGCCCGAGTTGTGCACGGTATCGACGTGCAGCGATACGTTGGTCTGCGTCCAGGAGTCTCGCTTTCGCAGGTAGAGACTGTGGTAGTTCTGATAGCCCGCTTGCACCTTGCCCGGCACGAGATCACCGCGCGTGCCGTTGACGGTCACACCGACCGACACGTTCTGCTGGCGCGGCGACCATCCCTGCTGCTGCGCCAGCGAGTAGAGGCTGTCGTAGATCTCCTTCAGCGTGTTCGTCGTATCGGACTTCAGGGAGATGAATACGTCGACGTCGGATACCCCGTGCACACCGGTCTCCTTGGCACACGAACCGGAGTACTGAAGCGCATTCAGTTGTTGGCCAGCCCAGGTGCGAACGGGGCTGGCTACGACTGCGCCGAGCCGCTCCGCGGGGGAAGTCGGACCGCGCGCGACTTCGTACTTGGCGAGGACGGACTCCACGTACTGGTCGGCTGTCATGCCGGCGGCCCCACAACATCGGCGATAGCGACGTCGAGCTTCGGGCAGTGGTCGTAGACGCGCCTGTAGAGCATCAGCGACAGGATGTAGTGCTGGTGGCTCTGCGTCGCAGTCTTGCAGCGCGGCATGTTTGCCGTGCGCCAGCGATGGGCCTCGTGGCCTTGGAGGGTGAGCCTCATTCGCCCAGCCGCTCCGTGCCAGTGGTACTGATGAACGCGGAGCCTCGAGCCAGGCGCGCTCGCAGGCCTTCGGCGACGAAGTCCGCGAGCTTCTCCGCATCCTTCCATTTGCTGGTGCGGCGCGCTGGATCGAGGTCCTGGGCACGGATCACCGCGCGGATCGTCGGAATGGGCTGATCGCGCAGCCACAGGCGAAAGTCGGTCTCGCCACGGGCGGTCCACTCGGCGTGCACGTCCGGCAGTGCCGTGCGCGCATCGCGCGCCGCCCGCTTCGCGGCAGTCGGGCGGCGCGACTCCGGTAGCGATGACAGCAGGCTGTCCAGCCGCTCGGCGAACGCAGGGTTGCGCTCAGACTCGTCCGCGAGCAGTTGCACGAGGTCCTGGAGCAACGCGACTAGCGCTTTTTGACTTCGCATTTCTGCATCAGCTCCTGGGTGAGGCCGTGAAGCGCGTCGTAGGCGGCGCCGTACTTCCCCTTGAAGGTCCGGATATCGGCGTCGACGTCGGCGCCGCGCGCGACGGCCACAGTCTGCGGGATCGTATTGGTGAGCAGCGGGGGCTGCGGGAGCGTGCCACCTTCGCCGAATCGCCCCAGCCGCTGCGCGCGCAGATCCTCGATGACGCGGGCATGCAGGTTGTTGGCCTGCACCTTGGTGGCCACGATGCCGAGCGCTGGAATCGCGCGGCCGATGTCCGCGGCGAAGCGGGCCACGTTGTCCACGATCTGATAGATGCCCCAGGTCGAGACGATGTCGGGGATGGTCGGGATCACGTAACCCGTCGAGATGCGAAGACCGTTCTTCGTGACGGTGCCGAGGCTGGGCGGACAGTCGATGATGATGTAGTCGTAGCGGTCGATGACCGGTTGCAGCGCGCTGCGCAAAATCTCCAGCGGGTTGGCCGTGAAGTTTCCGGACAGCGCGATCATCGGGATCCGGTCCTGCAAGTCGATCAAGCGGATGCTCGAGGGCAGCAGGTCCAGCCGCGCGATGCCGTCGTTGATCGTCGATACCCGGCGGGCGATGGCCTTCTCGATATCGAACTTGGGCGCGTTCTGGGGGTTGAGCCGATCCTCGAACAGCTGCGCGATGGTGCGCCCGTCCTTGTCCATCTCGGCCCACTTCTCCTCCGAGATCAGCGTGACGGTCGCGTTGGTCTGCGGATCCAGGTCGATGAGCAGGACGTGCTTGCGCTGCTCCTGGGCGAGCATCTCGGCGACCGCCACGGCCGTCGTGGTCTTGCCGACGCCGCCCTTGAGGTTGATGAAGCTGAGCACGTGGGTTTCCTCGCCACGGAAACCCTTCACCCAGTTCGAGACCTGTTCGCGATCCCAGACCGGTCCGCTCTGGAGGTTCTGGAGCGGGCGAGGGAAGTGGTCGTAGCGGAGCCGCCAGTTGCTGACCGCCTGCTTCGTAACGCCTGCGAGATCAGCGACTTCCGCGATTCCGACCAGGTTGTCTGTTGCCATGTGGAGCCTCCGGGCCGGGTCATGCCAGGCACACAATACATCAATAATGTGTACGATGTCAACAAGGCAGGCCCTCTGTTGGCGACTTCGGATCGGGCCTCCGGAAACGGAACATCGCCGCCGTGGCAGCGGAGGGGCGTACTGAGTTCGTGCAGCCTGCTCTACAAACGATCGGTGCGGCTATTCCGCGGCGAACCGAGCGGCGTCATCCACTAGGCCTGGCAGCGTCGTCACGGCGTGGATGAAATTCATTCACGCGGTGAATAGGAAGTACGTGTCGGTACCGAAGGGTTCCTGCAAGAGCGTCTTGCTCGATGGGCCTGCGCCTTGGGACCGGCGTCGAATGGTGCGAGGAAGGCCGCCGCACGCGCTTGACTGCCTTCACTATGCGCGCAAGGTGATCGGCTTGTTATAGGCTCGACGGCACCTCGGCGAGAAGCCAAGGCGTGCCGCGCATGACGAGCCGCTCTCGAGTACACGCACGAGTACACATTCACCGCGACGAATCGGGAGGGGCTTGATTCACAAGGCCGCCCGCGATTCACGCGCTTCTGCATCGATAGCGGATATTCCCGGGCGGTCCTCGGAGTTCCTCGGTCTCGAAGGCGTTCGACCTCGAGTTGGTGTGACAGTCAACGTTGTGATGAGGCGATGTGCTACGCCGCCGCACTGGATGGCTGCGCTGCGGCTTTGCTCTTGCTCGCGACTTCGGCGCTCCAGAACGGATTCTTGTGGATTGAACGAAGGTCCTTGTCTGAAAGAGCGTACTCCCGCCAATGCTCGTCTCGCCTTATGGCCTCCTGAAGGTCGGCGACCACTTCTTCCGCGGGCCGCCCCGCGACTGCCTTGTAGCAGGCCCGGTTGTAGTAGGCCTTGGAGAATGACGGATCGAGACTGATCATCGCGTCTGCGAGCTTGATCGCTTCGTCGAAGTCGTCTCTGGCCTTCGGAGGAGAGGCGTCGAAGGTAGTGTAGTACTCGCCTCGATCGGCGAGTGCGTTTGCCAGCCCGTTCTTTGCGTCTCGGTTGGACGGGTCTTTCTGGAGGACGGCCTTGAGCTTCACGATCGCCCTGTTCAACAGGTCCACTGCCGATGCGTCGCTCTTCCCGTCCGCTAGCGTTGCAGCCTTGGCAAGGTACTGTGTACGCAGTTGCTCGGCTTCCCGAATGGTCTGCCGAGCGTCCTGATCTACAGAAACCTGTCTGGCGACCTCTTTACTCGTTTCTTGCTGGATCATTCGCTGTACTGCCTTGCTCGACAGATCATCGAGGAGCTTCGTACCGGCGTAGCCCGACAGGACACCCCAGGCTGCGATCTTGATGAGGAACCACGCTGTGACGCTGTTGCTCTGTGTCACTCCGCCAAAGATGCTTTCTGCGAAGGCGAAGATGGCAACTGCAGCCGCCATCCCAACCAGCCCGTCACCGACCGAGCCCCAGTCCTTGCTCCACGAACCGAAACGAATGTTGTAGGTACGGCTGGCCCTCATGCCGTCGACGAAGCCACCGAAGAAGCCAGACAGTGCGATGACGATAAGGGCCGACCATGGCGAGTAGTTCCCGACTCGCGGACACGGCTCGTCGCTCGTCTTCTTGTCGCCCTTGTCCAGGCCCAGCCTTTCGCTGGTGTCGGCCACATGTCTGGCGTCGGCCTGAGTCGGCAATGCCTGGGAAGCAGGACTTTCTGGCTTCTTCCCGGTGTCGCTCCAGGGAGCAGCGGTAACAGTCGTCTCCGCCCCCAGCGCAAGGTTCATGATTCCTGAGGCCATCGACGTACCGACGATCAAGGAAAGCAGC
This sequence comes from Accumulibacter sp., assembly GCF_023806625.1. Classification (GTDB taxonomy): domain Bacteria; phylum Pseudomonadota; class Gammaproteobacteria; order Burkholderiales; family Rhodocyclaceae; genus Accumulibacter. The sequence continues at coordinate 119,637 of NZ_JAMTDX010000043.1, read as the reverse complement.
ACCGAGGCAGCAGCTCTCATGAGTTCCTCCGGGCACCGGGCAACTTTGAGGTCAGGTCGACGCGTGGCGATCTGTCGTCCGTTGCCAAAGGATAGGAGATCCACCGCCACTTTCGCAAGTATCGTGGGCATTGCTCATCGTTTCGGGGCGCTGTCAGCAGTCGTGACCAGGGAACGGCATGCTGATGCAGGCTGAAAGTTTCACGAGAATCACGAGTGAAGCTGCGCCAAGGGTCGGCGGGGTGGGCCAGCAGGCCGTCTCGCCAGTCCCGCCGTTGTCAGTCATGGCGTGGTTCGGGGATGTCTCGCAGGCGGTTTTCACATACCGGGAGCAGGAAATTGCCGAGCCGCCCATGCTCCGGGCGTGCGCTGCCAGCGGTTGGCAGGGTCCGGTATGCTTGCCAACTCGCTTTGGACTTCCTATCCTTCGATGGTTGGCAAGGAGCCGCAGGACCAGGGCGGCCCATCTGATCCCGGTCGCGACGATCGGCGCAGGCTTCTGGAAATGTTCCCGTGTTCGTTCGCAACGACTTCCAGATTTTTGAAACCGCATGCGGGCAATCCTTCCCGGGGTTTGCCAGCTTCTGAGTGGATGGTCGCGCTTCGCTTCATCGACCTGGCCAAGCCGGAGATTGCCCGTTCCGATCAGGGCGGTGCGTCTGCGTCGTGCACGGCGAGCGGAACAGCTCTGGCGGGAGGGGCAAGCTCGCAAGACAGCGGGCCAGGCGAGGTCGCGACGCGGGTTGGGCGCACGGTGTTCACTGTGTGACCGGAAGGCGATGACGTTAACCGAACTCCGCTACATAGTCGCGCTCGCCCGTGAGCGCCATTTTGGCCATGCCGCGCAGAGATGCCACGTCAGTCAGCCGACGCTGTCGGTGGCCCTCAAGAAGGTGGAACAGCGGCATGGGGTGATGCTTTTCGAGCGTTCGTCGTCGGAGGTTCGGCTGACGCCGATCGGGGAGCAGATCGCGGCTCAGGCGGAGCGGGTTCTCGAAGAGGCCGGACGGCTCAAGGAGATCATGTTGCAGGGAAGGGATCCGCTGCACGGACCGTTGCGCCTCGGCGCGATCTACACGATCGCGCCGTATCTGTTGCCCCGGCTGATTCCGGCACTGCACCGGCGGGCTTCACGGATGCCTCTCTACCTGCAGGAGAACTTTACCGTCAATCTGGCGGCACAACTGCGGCGAGGCGATCTCGACGTGATCGTCGTCGCCTTGCCGTTTTCGGAGCCGGGTATCGTCTCCCGGGTCGTCTATGACGAGCCCTTCTGCGTGGTACTGCCCGAAGGGCATCCGCTGTCGCGGCAGGCAAGCATCGATCCGGAGGATGTCTCGGCCGAGAATCTTCTCCTGCTCGGCAACGGAAACTGTTTCCGCGACCAAGTCGTGCAGGCCTGCCCTCAGCTGACCGGGCCCGGCGGAACCGAGGGAGCGCTCGAGGGGAGCTCGCTCGAGACGGTGCGGCACATGGTCGCCAGCGGAGCGGGCATTTCGGTGGTGCCGCTGTCAGCAGCGGAGTCCTGGCCGAAAGCGGATCCGCTGCTGACATTCCGGCCCTTCCGTGATCCCGCTCCTGCACGCCGCGTGGTGATCGCCTGGCGGGCAACTTTTCCGAGGCCGCAGGCCATCGATGTGCTGCGCGCGGCGATTCTCGACGCTCCGCCGCGCGGAGTCATCCCGTCGCGATAGGAAGCGACTATCCGCTCCATCGCGAGAATCAACTGGCCATGGCCATCGCCGGGCCGTACCATCTCGCTCGTGGGTGAAGAACAGGGCTCGGTGTCAGCGGGGGCCCGGCAGATCGGCACGAGGTCATCGACGACGGCTGCTCGGGAGAGGCTCGACCAGCACCGGGTGAAACCGTGACATGGCCAAGGAGGACTGGAATATGGCGAGGATGATCGAGATTGGCATCAGCGAGCAGGACCGCAAAGAGATTGCCGAGGGGCTCGCGAGCTTGCTCGCGGACAGCTTCACGCTCTATCTGAAGACGCACAACTTTCATTGGAACGTCACGGGTCCGATGTTCCAGACGCTGCACGTGCAGTTCCAGGAGCAATATACCGAACTGTGGAACGCGCTCGACGTGATCGCCGAGCGGATCCGCGCCCTGGGCTTCGCGGCACCGGGTTCGTTCGGGCGCTTTGCGCAGCTGTCGTCGATCCCCGAGGAGGATGGCGTGCCAAGGGCGACGGCGATGATCGAGCAGCTGGTCCTCGGTCAGGAAGCCGTCACCCGGACGGCGCGGCGGGTCTTCGAAGTGGCCAGCAAGGCCAACGACCAGCCGACCGCCGACCTGCTGACCCAGCGCATGGAGATACACGAGAAGAACGCGTGGATGCTGCGCAGCCTGCTCGAAGAGTGAGTCAGCTGCTGTTTCACGTGAAACAGGCGGCGAAGAACCAGGCTAGCGATTCACCCGGCGGTCTTGCGGCGGCCGCCGCCGGCCGCCGCCGATTCGGCGGCGGTGTCCGGGCTGTCGGACTTGCGGGGCGACGTCGCCGGCTTTGCGGCCGGCTTGCGCGGTTCGCGCTTCTCGAACTCGAAGCCCACCTTGCCGTCCCCTTCGCGGACCAGATACGCCGAGAATTTTCGTTTGGTGCGCGTCGAGACGAAGCCCTTGAGCAGGTCCGTCCGGCCGGATACGAGCAGCTTGCGCATCTGCTCGGGCGCGACGGGCTGTTGCAGGATGACCGTGCCTGACCGGAAGTCACAGCTCCGGACGCTTCCGACCGACCGTTCGCAGACGTACGACATGCGATGCTCGAAAACGCGTGCGCCGCACTTTGGGCACGGGCCCAGTGCCTCGCTTGCCGAGAAATCGACTTCCTCGTTCGTGCCTTCGTCACTGCTGCTGCCCTGTCCGAAGTCGAACTCCGGAGTGTTCTCGGCGTTGAGCTGGATGATCGCGACGAACGGTCGCCCCATCTTGTTTCGAAAGCCGCTCAGCGGCCCGACCCGGCGCTGGGTCAATAGCTCCTCGATCTCGGCAGGTTCGAACTGTCGGCCGGCGACGATCTTCCAGAGCGCGAAGTCGCAGGCTCGGCACTGAAACTTCTTGTACGTTTCCTTGATCGATCCCCCACACTTCGGACACGGCGCGGCCAGTTCGCCGAAGTCGCCGGGAATGCTGTCGCTGTCGTAGCTTCGGGCACGGTCGACGATGTGCTGGGTCATCGCCGCGATTTCCTTCATGAACGCGCTGCGCGACATCTCGCCGCGCTCCATCCGGGCGAGCTTCCATTCCCATTCACCGGTCATTTCGGGGGCAGTCAGCTCGCAGATGCCGAGCCCGTTGAGCAGGGTCATCAGCGAAAAGGCCTTGGCCGTCGGCATCAGTTCGCGCCCTTCACGGACGAGATACTGTTCGAGCAGGAGATTCTCGATGATCTGCGCCCGCGTCGCTGGCGTACCCAGCCCCCGCCCGGCCATCGCCGCGCGAAGTTCTTCGTCGTCCATCGTCTTCCCGGCGCTCTCCATTGCGGTGAGCAGGGTCGCTTCCGAATAGCGGGCGGGTGGTTTGGTCTGGTGCTCACTGAGCACGACGTCTTCGGCGAGCACTCGCTCGCCGGGAAGCACCGGAACGAGGTTTCCTTCCCCGTTCTCGCTCGCCTCGCGGCCATAGACAGCCAGCCATCCCGGGCTGACCAGGACCTTTCCCTCGGTCCGGAACGGCTCCCCGGAGACCCGCGTGACGCGGGTGGTGATCAGGTATTCGGCCGCCGGATGGAAAACCGAGAGAAAGCGCTTGACGACCATGTCGTAGAGTTTGAACTCGGCCTCGGAAAGGTGCTTGGGCGCCTGCAGAGTCGGAATGATCGCGAAGTGGTCGGACACCTTGGCGTCATTGAAGACACGCCTGTTCGGCTGAACCCACTTCCGGGCAAGAATCTGGCTGGCAAAAGGAGCGTAGGCGGCGAGGATCCCGGCGTCGCTGCCGCGGGTCGTGCCTTCTCCCGAGAGCATGGAAAGGGTCTTGTCGACCACAGGCCGATAGTCCTCGGGCAGGGCGCGCGAATCGGTGCGCGGGTAGGTGAGGACCTTGTGCTTTTCATAGAGCGCCTGCGCGAGACCGAGGGTGACCTTGGCCGAGAAACCGAAGCGGCTGTTGGCTTCGCGCTGCAGGCTGGTCAGGTCGTAGAGTAGCGGCGAAAGCTGCGTGGATGCCCTCGATTCTTCGGTGACCTCGCCAGTGCCGCCGCGGCACTTGTCTTCAAGCGCCGCGGCACGGGCCTGATCCCACAGCCGGTCGGCGCGCGCGTGCTCGTCGTCGTCCTTGCCCTTGAACTGCTCGTCGAACCACTTTCCGCGGTACTGGCCAGCGGCACAGGCGAAGACCGCTTCGATCTCCCAGTACGGGCGCGGGCGGAAGCGACGGATGCGGTCCTCTCGCTCGACGATCAGCGCCAGCGTGGGCGTCTGAACGCGCCCCACGGTGGTCAGGTGAAAGCCTCCGGTCTTCGAATTGAAAGCGGTCATCGCCCGCGTTCCGTTGATTCCGACGAGCCAGTCGGATTCCGACCGGCAGACGGCTGCATCGGCCAGTCCGCGCATCTCCGCGCCGCTGCGCAGCCGGGCGAAGCCTTCGCGGATTGCCGCCGGGGTCATCGACTGGAGCCAGAGGCGCTCGACGGGCTTGCTGTTTCCGGCGTATTGGGCAATGTAGTTGAAGATCAGCTCGCCCTCCCGGCCCGCATCACAGGCATTGACCAGCGAGCCGACGTCGCGCCGCTTGATCAGCCGGACGAGGAGCTTGAGCCGTGTCTCGGTCTTGGCGATCGGCTGCAGGGCGAAATGGGGCGGAATGACCGGCAGATGGGCGAAGGACCATTTGCCGCGCTTGACCTCGTATTCCTCGGGGCAGGCGAGCTCGAGAAGGTGCCCGATCGCCGAAGAGAGTACGTACTCTTCGGATTCGTAGTACTCCTCGTGGCGAACGAAGCTGCCCAGAGCCCGGGCGAGATCGGCGGCGACTGAGGGCTTTTCGGTGATGATCAGTTTCTTCATCGGGGTCTCGTTCTGCGCGGGAGGATGGCGGGGAGCGTCTGCAGGAGGCCCCACGGGATGAGGATCCTCGGCCGATGATAAGAGGAGTCTGCGGGGCTTGGCAAGCGACCGGGTCGCTTCACGTATCTGGCCCGCTGGCCGGAACCGCCGGGCAGGCGGACCGTGGCGCTGGCCTGGCGGACCGGTCGGGGATCGAATCGTCCCGAGGCAAAGGGGGCAGCGGGCAGGGCGGCCGGGAGACTGGGGAGGCCTTGCCGGCGTTTGCCCACGCCGGGGAACTCGCGGTCAGGCTGGCGAAAGCCTCTGATAGCGACCGCCCGGGAGGCTGGCGACGGCTCCAGCGAGTTCGAGCTGCAGGAGCATCACCGCGACGACGTCGGCCTTCAGGCCGGTTCGCGTCGCGAGTTCGTCGAGGCCGCAGGGGTCGAAGCCCATGTTCCGGAGCAGCGTGTCCGATTCTTCCGGAGCATCGGGAAGCGTGGCGGTGGCGACTCGAGTCCCAGGCCAGTGGAGCTCTTCGAGCACGTCCTCGACCGTCTCGACCAGCTTCGCTCCCTCGCGGATCAGTCTGTGGCAGCCACGCGACTGAGGCGAGTGGATCGATCCCGGAACGGCGAAGACGTCGCGTCCCTGTTCCGACGCCAGTCGGGCGGTAATCAGCGACCCGCTCTGGACGGTCGCCTCGACGATCAGCGTACCGCTGGTGAAGCCGGCGATCAGACGGTTTCGCCGCGGAAAGTTGGCGGCAACTGGAGGTGTGCCGAGCGGCAGTTCGGAGACGATCGCTCCGCGGGTGGCGATCTCGCTGGCCAGGGCATGGTTGGCGGCCGGGTAGACGCGATCGATGCCGGTGCCGATGAAGGCCAGCGTATTGCCTGATACGCGCAGCGCGCCGCGGTGCGCTGCGGCATCGATGCCGAGGGCCAGGCCACTGGTTACGGTCAGTCCGGCTTCGGCGAAAGCCGAGGCGAAGTGCTCGGCGTTCTTCATTCCCTGGGGTGTGGGGTTGCGGCTGCCGACGACGGCCAGAGCCGGTGTGTTCAGCAGCTCGACCCTTCCGCGGACATGAATGAGGGTTGGCGGATCAGGAATCTGCAGAAGACTCTGCGGGTACCCCGGGTCGGCGAGGGTCAGTATGTGCCGATCGGGTTCCTCCGCCCAGGCAAGCGCCCTTTCGACCGCCTGGCGATTGTCGGTGCCAAGAATCAGGTCGGCTGCCCGGTTGCTGGTGGCTGCGCTGAGCGCGCTGCGGCTTGCGGCGAAGATCGCCTCGGGGAGTCCGAAGGCCTTGAGCAGCGTTCGCTGGCTTTCTCCGCCCAGTCCGGGAATCAGCGTCAGTCGCAGCCAGCTGGCCAGCGACCCGGCTGGATCCATGCTACGGCGTGCGGACGAAATCGTTGGTGTCGACGGTGCCTTCCGATTGAACGATCAGCGCGTACGAAATTCGGCTGAAGGTGCGAAAGACGAAGAGCAGTCCGCTGCGCTCGGGAGGGATCGTGACGGCGACCCTGCGGTCCGACTCGTCGCGCGCGACGACCGTGCGGTTGCGCTCGATGGCCAGAACGTGTCCGATCTCGATGCCGTCGCTGGTTCCGCGGTTGATGGCGACGATTGAACCACGGCCGGCGACTTCGACCCCACCGTAGATCGAGATGATCCGGCCGTAGACCGGGAAATCGGGTCGGTGCGGGGCGTAGGCGACCAGCGGCGGGCGGACGGCCGGGAGCAGGCGATCGCCGCGACCGACTTCCTGCTTGGCGGTCACGATTTCGAAGGTCGCAGGCTCGCCGGGCTCGATCTGTCGAGCCGTCCCGAGATAAAAGGCTTCGTAGCCGAGAATATCGCCAGTCTCGGGGTCGCGCAGAGGCCGCGCATTGCGATAGACCTGCCAGTCGCGCTGCGCGGGGTTGGCGTTCGCGACGTAAGCCCTGTCGCCGTTACCCAGGTTAACCCGATCCTGCGCGGTGGCGATGATGCGCGCCGCGGTGTCGAGTTCGTCGTTTTCGACGACCAGCGGGTCGGAGAGGAAGGGACGGATCAGATTCGGCGGAATCGCCGGGATGACCTCGGATACTCCCTCGGCGTAAATCCTCGGCTTCAGTCGGACCTCCTGGAGACGCAGGCGCGGTTTCCCGTCTGCGTCCCGGTCGAGCAGGATAACGTCGCCGGGGTAAAGGAGATGCGGGTTGCGCAGTTCCTCGCGATTCATTCGCCAGATGTCGGGCCACAGCCACGGATCACGGAGAAACTTCCCGGAAATTCCCCATAACGTATCACCGGGCTGGACGACATAGCGCGCCGGCGCGCCCGGGGTGAGAACGACGTCCTGCGCTCCTGCACCGTGCAGAGCACCGGCCATCGCGAGAAGGAACGCAAACAGAATGCGGATCATCGTGTTATCCTCGTACAGGCCGCCACGGACGCGAAGGAACTTGCCGTGCAGCGTTCTTGTCCGATCGGTCCAGAGAACCAGGCCTCTCGCCGGGGTCTCGTGAAAGCGCTGCCGGCGGTTCCGGAACGACTACATGGTCTTTGATTTTGCACGCAGTCCATTCTTCGAGCAAGCCCTTTATGTCCTTACTTCCGATTCTCCGCTTTCCCGACCCGCGGCTGCGAAAAGTCGCCGCTCCGGTCGATCGCATCGACGAGAGCATCAGGCGCCTGGTTCGGGACATGGCCGAGACGATGTACGAAGCCCCGGGCATCGGTCTCGCGGCGACGCAGGTCGACGTGCACAAGCGGGTCATCGTCATCGACGTGTCCGAGACCAGGGATCAGTTGCTGACCCTGATCAATCCGGAAATCGTCGAGCGGGACGGAGTCCAGGTTTGCGAGGAAGGCTGTCTGTCGGTTCCCGGGATTTACGAGCGGGTCGAGCGGGCCGAGCGTGTCATCGCCCGTTATCTCGATCCCGATGGCGTCCAGCGGACGGTCGACGCGAGCGGTTTGCTGGCCGTCTGCCTGCAGCACGAAATCGACCACCTCGAAGGGCGCGTTTTCGTCGAACACCTGTCCCAGCTCAAGCAGATGCGCATTCGCAACAAGCTGGCCAAGCAGGCGCGAATCACTGCATGAGGGTGGTCTTCGCCGGGACGCCGGAGTTTGCCGCCAGGGCGCTTCGGGCGATCGCTGGTTCTGGCGATCAGCTGGCACTGGTTCTCACTCAACCCGATCGCCCGGCAGGACGGGGCATGACGCTGCGCCCTTCGCCGGTCAAGGAGTTTGCTGAAGCGCGCCGGATACCGGTGCTGCAGCCGGCGTCCCTGCGCGACGCGGTGGTTCAGGAGGCGATCAGGGCGGTCGACGCCGAGGTCATCGTCGTCGCGGCTTACGGACTGATCGTCCCGCAGACCGTCCTGGACATGCCGACCTACGGGTGCATCAACATCCACGCGTCGCTGCTGCCGCGCTGGCGCGGGGCAGCGCCAATCCAGAGGGCGATTCTCGCTGGTGATGCCGAGACGGGCGTCACGATCATGCAGATGGATGCCGGCCTGGACAGCGGGCCGGTGCTGATCGCCGAGAAGGTGGTCATCCACGCCGGTGATACGACGGGCTCGCTGCACGACAGGCTGGCCGAAGTCGGCGCCCGCTTGATCGTCGACACGCTGGCCAGGCTTCCGCTGGTGGCGTGCCCACAGCCTGACGCGGGCATCTGTTATGCGCCGAAGATCGGCAAGAGCGAGGCGGCGATCGACTGGGGGTTGCCGGCCACCCAGATCGAGAGACAGGTACGCGCCTTCAACCCCTATCCGGGAGCCAGTGCGGCGTTCCGCGACACGACGGTCAAAGTCTGGAGTGCCGGGCTGGCCGAGGGTTGGGGATTGCCAGGCTCGGTCCTTGCCGCCAGTGGCCACGGCATTGTCGTCGCCTGTGGTGAGGGAGCGCTCCGTCTGACCGAAGTGCAGAAGGCTGGAGGAAAGCGCGTGTCAGCCGCGGATTTCATCGCCGGAGCGCGCCTCCGGGTCGGCGATCGCTGGTCGCCGGCCTGAGCTTGAAATCGCCGCGTGCTGCCCAATCTATCCCAACGAATGCAATCCGGTCTGTAAGGAGGGCTCGCGAAATGCTCGGAAACTGGCTGAAAACCTCGTTGCTGATGGCCGCGATCGTGGCGCTGTTCGGAGTCCTCGGCGCGATGATCGGTGGCCGGTCGGGAATGCTGCTGGCGCTGCTGATCGGTGCCGGGATGAACGTCTTCGCCTACTGGTTTTCCGACCGGATGGTCCTGCGGATGTATAACGCTCAGCAGGTCGACGAGCAATCCGCGCCGCAGTTCTACCAGATGGTGCGCGAGCTCGCCCAGCGGGCGGGGCTGCCGATGCCGCGTGTCTATCTGATCGACGAGGCGCAGCCGAACGCCTTCGCCACCGGCCGTAACCCCGAGAACGCGGCAGTCGCCGCAACGACCGGGATTCTGCAGTTGCTGTCGGCTCGCGAGATACGCGGGGTGATGGCGCACGAACTGGCGCACGTGCAGCATCGCGACATCCTCATCTCGACGATCGCGGCGACGATGGCCGGAGCAATTTCGGCGCTCGCCAACTTCGCCGTCTTCTTCGGTGGCCGGGACAGTGAAGGACGGCCGAGCAATCCGGTCGCCGGTCTGCTGGTGATGTTCCTGGCTCCTCTGGCGGCCTCGCTGATCCAGATGGCCCTATCGCGGGCACGCGAGTTCGAGGCCGATCGTGGCGGGGCCGAGATCTGCGGCGACCCGGGTGCTCTCGCCGATGCGCTGACGAAGATCGACGCGTACGCGAGGGGGATCCCGATGGCCTCGGCCGAAGCGCACCCCGAGACGGCGCAGATGATGATCATGAACCCCCTGTCGGGGGGCGGGATCGACGCTCTGTTCAGTACGCATCCGCCGACCGCCGAGCGCGTTGCCCGGCTGCGGGCGATGGGCCGGCGTTAGCCCGGGCTCCGTCTGCTGCTGTTTCACGTGAAACCTCGGTGCTCGGCCGCGAGCGGGCAGGCCGTCCGGAGGAAGAAGGCAAGTCGCCGACCAGCGCCTTGAGCAGCTCGGCGAGGCGATATCCGGCTTCGGTCACGCGACGATTGGCGATCGCCACGGAGCGTTCGTGGAATTCCCGGCTGATCGTCGCTACAGCTGCCCCGAGTTCCTCGTCAGGATAGGCAAACTGGCCGGCGATCTGCCGGCTCTCGGCGATCCACTGTGCCGGACCCGCGGGTGTCGGCGGCTGTGGGTGGCGGGAGAGCAGCGCGGTCACCGTGCTCTCGATCTGGCGATCACGTAGCCACGGCGGACCCGGCAGATCGTCCCAGTAGCGGTGCAAGCTGGTCGACGGTTGCCGGGTGCTGAACGGGTTGTGGATCATCATCGCGTTGCCGCCGCTGTCGCTCTCGCCCCCAGGCGTCAGGCGGCTCGCCGTATGCAGTGGCTGGTGGGCATCAGCAACCAGATGGATCAGCCAGGGCAGTGAGTACGCGCGGAGCGCTCTATCCGCACGGCGATTGCCGAGAATCGCGATCAGCTCCGGCAGCTGGCGATCGAGCTGGCCCGCCCCTGGAACGCGGTGACTTGCGTCGGCCAGCGGGGGATCGACGTAATGCCAGTTGGCACGCCGCTCCATGTCCGGGAACCCGGGCTGGGTGGCCGTGGGTTGGTCGAGGCCCGTGGTGTAAAAGCGCGAGTCCTTGCGGATGTCGTCTGCCCAGGTCGACGCCTCGACGAACGCGCGACGGTCCTCGTCGGGATCGTTGCCGCTGGCCAGCCAGTGCTCGAAATCCGGATGCTCGCGGAGCAGCGCGCTGAGCGAAGCGCGCGTCGTCTCGTCGAGCTGGATCCAGGCAATCAGTGCAACGATCCGGTGCCCCGCCGCGTTCCAGGCCAGCGCTGGCTGAGCGGCAGCAAGCAGAACGGCCAGCCAGGCGACGACGAGGCTGCGGGCGAGGCCGCGTGGGCTAGCGGTCAAGTCCGATGTCCTCCAGCGACGCCGGATCTTCGAGCGGCTCGAGGTGGGTGAACACCGACGTGCGCGGCAGGGCCTCGCGGATCTCCCGCTCGATTTGCTCGACGAGCTGGTGGCCCCGGTCGATGGTCCAGTTCCCGGGAACCAGCACATGGACGGTGACAAAGCGTCTGGCTCCCGATTCCCGGGTGCGCAGGGCGTGATACTCAATCCCCGCCGCGCGATGGCGCTCGAGTATGGCGACGAGCATCGCGTGCTGCTCGCGTGGCAGGCTGCCGTCCATCAGCCCCGAGGCCGAACGCTGCAGAAGATGCCACGCCGTCCACAGGATGTTCATCGCGACGAGCAACGCGAGCACGGGGTCGAGCCACAGCCATCCGGTGAGGGCAACGCCGGCGATGCCGAGAATGACGCCCCCCGAGGTCCACACGTCGGTGAGCAGGTGGTGCGCGTCGGCTTCGAGAGTGATCGACCGATGTCGTCGCCCGGCGAGCAGCAGGATGCGCCCGACGGCGAGGTTGATCAGCGAGGCGAGAGACGAAACCAGCAGGCCGCCGCCGATCTGCTCGAGTTCACGCGGGTGAACCAGTCGTTCGATCGCCGTGACGGCGATCCCGGCGGCGGCGAGGACGATCAGCAGTCCCTCGAAAGCGCTCGAGAAGTACTCGGCCTTGCCGTGTCCGAAGGCGTGACCCTCGTCGGCTGGCCGTTCAGCGACCGAGAGCATGCCCAGAGCCATCACCGCCCCGGCGAGGTTGACGAGCGACTCCAGAGCATCCGAGAGCAGGCCGACCGACCCCGTGATCAGCCAGGCGACGCTCTTGAGCGCCACCGTCGTCAGTGCGGCGGCGATCGACAGCCAAGCGTAAGGCTTGAGTGAGTAGGGAGTCACCAGAGTATTATCGGGGAAAGGCGCCATCCATGTGACCTCGATCACCGTCCCGCTCGTCGGTCAGCGGCGGTCATCGTGCTACACTGACCGGTCGGTTGATCGCACCCTTCCCAGGCCTTGTCTCCATCTGCTCAGACTTCGTCGTCGCCGCGGGCGGCTCATCGGCGCAAGCCGGCAGCTCGCACCGGACAGACCTTCCGGAACCCACGCTTCCCGATGGCGTTGCCGGCCGATTCCCTGGCTTTCGCGCTGCTCGTCGCAGCAGAGATCCTCGCCCGGGTGGATGGCGGCGAGAGTCTGAGCGAGGCGATCAGCGTGCTGGGGGACACACCCGAGGCCTGTCGGGCCGAAGCGCGGGAGATCGCTTACGGGAGCTTGCGGGCGTACGGCCGAAGCGAGTACTTCCTCCAGAGACTGCTGCACAGGCCGTTGCCCGACCGGCAGGTCGAAGCACTGCTGCGGGCAGCGCTCTACCGGCTGGACACCGAGCCCGCGACGGCGTATGTGGTCGTCGACCAGGCCGTCGAGGCGGTCGCTGCTCTGGCCGGCGCCTTCAGGGGTTTGGCCAACGCCGTGTTGCGCAACTTTGTCCGGCAGCGAAACGCGCTGACCGCCGCGCTGGACGGCGATGAGGTTGTGCGCAGCCAGCATCCACGATGGTGGCTGGCGCGTCTGCGGAGGGCCTATCCCGAACGATGGCAGGAGATCGTCGCTGCGGGTAACTCCCGGCCACCGATGACCCTGCGCATCAATCGCCGTCGCGTCGTGCTCGCTGCCTACCTCGAACGTCTGCAGGCGGCCGGCTACCCGGCCCGGCAGGTCGGACCGGATGCGCTGTTGCTCGCCACGCCCGTTCCGGTGGCTCTCCTTCCGGGCTTCGCCGACGGTGACGTGTCCGTTCAGGACGCGGGTGCGCAGCGCGCCGCGGCAATCCTCGCTCCCTGCGCTGGCGAGAGGGTTCTCGACTGCTGCGCAGCACCGGGAGGCAAGACTGCGCATCTCCTCGAGGTCGCCGATATCGAGCTGCTGGCTGTTGACATCGACCCCGCACGCGCTGCGCTCGTTCGCAACAACCTCGATCGCCTCGGCCTGAGCGCGGCAGTCGTCGTCGACGACTGCCGCACGCCGGAACGATGGTGGGATCGGCGACCCTTCGACGTAATTCTCGCTGACGTGCCATGCTCCGCATCCGGGGTCGTTCGTCGCTTCCCGGACGTCAAGTATCTGCGCCGTGAGAGCGACATCCGTCGCTTCGCCCGGCAGCAGGCCGGCATCCTCGATCGGCTCTGGCCGATCCTCAGGCCTGGCGGGCGCCTGCTCTACGCGACCTGTTCGCTCTTTCCCGAGGAGAACGATGCCCAGATCGACGCCTTCGTCGTCCGTCAGCATGACGTGATACGCGGTTTCGAGGAACGCCTCCTGCCCGGAGCCGAACATGACGGATTCTTCTATGCGCTGCTGCACAAGGCTGTTTAGGCTCTGCTGCCTGGTCCTGATGCTCGTCGCCTCGCCAGCCAGCCAGGGGAACGATATCGTCGCGCGCAATGCGGTGCTCTCACCAAGTGAGGACGGCTACACTCTGGCCGCGGATTTCACGGTCAATCTCAACGCGCGCCTCGACGAAGCCATCGCCAGAGGCATCGCACTGTACTTCGTCGTCGAGTTCGAACTGACGCGTTCGCGCTGGTACTGGCTTGACGAGCAGGTCGTCAGCCGTAGCCAGACCTTTCAGCTTTCGTATCATGCGCTGACGCGGCAGTATCGGCTCTACAGCGGGGCGTTGCATCAGAGCTTCACCTCGCTCGACGACGCGCTGCGCATCATGTCCCGGGTGCGCAACTGGCAAGTGATCGACAAGAACCAGCTAAGGCCCGATCAAAGCTACCAGGCTGCCGTACGCATGCGCCTCGATCTGAGCCAGATGCCAAAAACCTTCCAGGTCAATGCGCTGGCCAATCGCGACTGGAGCCTGTCCTCCGAGTGGGTCAGGTGGGCCGTCATCGGGGCAGACAGCGCGCCAGGACCAGGCAATTCCAGCGGTTCACCAGTCGCCGGGCCGGTTGAGGCAAGATGAAAGCGCTGCTCGTCGTCGCCGCCTCGTTCGGCGGAATTCTCCTCTTCCTCCTCGCCTCGGCGAGCGCCAACACGGCACTGTTCGCCCGGCACTACCCCTGGCTGCTCGGCCTCAATGCGGGAGTCGCGCTGGCGCTGCTCGTCCTGATCGGCTGGCAGTTGCAGGCTCTCTGGCGCGAACACCGGGCGCAGATTTTCGGCTCCCGGCTGAAGTTGCGGCTGATGCTGATGTTCGGACTGATGGCCGTCTTCCCTGGAGTGCTGATCTATGCGGTGTCTGTCCAGTTCGTCACCAAGAGCATCGACTCGTGGTTCGACGTGCGCGTCGAGAAGGCTCTCGAGGCCGGTCTGAACCTCGGTCGCAGCGCCCTGGATTCGCTGCTCGAAGATCTGGCGGCAAAGGCGCAGATCATGGCCATCGAGCTCGCCGACCACTCGGAGACGCAACGGCGGCTCGATCTGAATCGCCTGCGCGAACAGAACGGCGTGCAGTCGGCGGCCCTGTTCACGACCAGCGGGGATCTGCTCGCCACGGCCACCGGCGAACTGGCCACACTGCTGCCGGCACAGCCCACGGCGGAGCAATTGCGCCGTGCGCGCAGCGACCGCCGCTACGCGGTCATCGACTCCACCGGCGACAAGGAGCTGAGCCTTCGCGTCCTGGTTGCCGTCACCCCGCCGGGATTGGCCACCGAGATCCGCATCCTTCAGCTGATCGACCCGGTTCCGACGAGCCTGGCGGCGAATGCCGACAGCGTGCAGGCGGTCTATTCGGATTACCAGGAACTCTCGCTTGGCCGCGATGGCCTGACGCGGATCTACGCGATGACCCTGACCCTGACCGTCCTGCTGGCGCTGTTCACGGCGATCGCGGCGGCCTTCGTGCTGGCCCGCCGGCTCTCGGCTCCGCTGTCGATCCTCGCTGAGGGCACGCAGGCTGTCGCAGCGGGTGACTACACACCACGCCAGGCGGTCTACAGTCAGGATGAACTCGGTGTGTTGACCCGCTCCTTCAAGCAGATGACCAGCCAGCTCGCCGATGCGCGTCGCGAGAACGAACGCCACCGGGCCGAGCTCGAGGCTGCGCGTGCCTACCTCGAGTCGATTCTCGCCAACCTGTCGGCCGGTGTTCTGGTCTTCGATCAACGGTTGGTGCTGCGGACGGTCAACCAGGGTGCCGAAGCGATCCTCGACGACGACTTTTCCGGCCTGATCGGCGAGCCCAGCGGCCGCTGGCCGCGGCAGCAGGCGCTCGGGCTGGCGATCTCCCGCGAGTTCGAAGAGCACGAGAACGGCGAATGGCAGGAGCAGATCGAGCTCGATCAGCAGGGGGGCTTGCCGCAAATCCTGTTGCTCCGTGGAACGCGGCTGCCCGCCGGTTCGCACGGTGGCTACGTAGTTGTCTTCGATGACGTGACACGACTCGTTGCCGCACAGCGCAGCGCGGCGTGGGGCGAAGTGGCTCGGCGCCTGGCGCACGAGATCAAGAACCCGCTGACGCCGATCCAGCTCTCGGCCGAGCGCCTGCAGATGAAACTCGCCGGTCGCCTGTCCGGCCCGGACGCCGAAATGCTCGAACGCTCGACCCAGACGATCATCACCCAGGTCCAGGCGATGAAGCGAATGGTCAACGATTTCAGCGACTACGCGCGCCTGCCTGCTCCGGACCTGGCACCGGTCGATCTCAATGCCCTGATCGTCGAAGTTCTCGGTCTGTACGAAACTTCGCGGGCGGACATCCAGCTCAAGCTGGCCGCCAAGCTGCCGCCGGTCGCCGGCGATGCCAACCAGCTGCGCCAGATCATCCACAATCTGCTGCGTAACGCGGAAGACGCCCAGGAAGCGACCGAGGCTCCGCGGATCCTGATCAGCACCCGCCGCCGCGCGAACGACCTGGCCGAAATGGCGGTCACCGACAACGGCCCGGGCTTTCCTCCGGAAATCATCGCCCGCGTCTTTGAACCCTATGTCACGAGCAAGGCTCGTGGTACCGGCCTCGGTCTGGCCATAGTCAAGAAGATCGTCGATGAACACCACGCGCGGATCAGCATTCATAATCGTCAACCGAATGGCGCCGAGGTCACCATCTTGCTGCCGCTGGTTTCGTCGCCACCCGCCGTTCGTCGGTCAGCCAGGGTTCCTGCGGAGAAGTAAGCATGGCGCAAGTATTGATCGTTGATGACGAAATGGGGATTCGCGAGCTGCTCTCGGAGATCCTTGCCGACGAAGGCCATACCGTCTGGCTGGCCGAGAACGCGGCCGAAGCCCGCCGGCTGCGCATCGACAAGCGCCCTGATCTGGTTCTGCTGGACATCTGGATGCCCGACACCGACGGCATCTCGTTGCTCAAGGAGTGGTCGGCAGCGGGGCTGCTGACCATGCCGGTGGTGATGATGTCCGGGCACGGGACGATCGATTCGGCGGTCGAGGCGACGCGCATCGGGGCCAGCGATTTCCTCGAAAAGCCGATCGCGCTGCAGAAGCTGCTGGCGACGGTGAAGAAGGCCCTGAAGCACGAGACCGTCCTCCAGAAGAGGCCCCTGACTCTGGATGCCTTCTCGCGCTCGCCGCTGCTCAAGGATCTCAAGAAGCGTCTCGAGCAGGCCGCGGCGAAGACGTCCGTCCTGTTGCTCAAGAGCGCGTCCGGGAGCATCGCCGAGATCTGCGCGCGTACACTCCAGACCCATCGCACGCCGTGGCTCGACCTGTCGGCATCGACGACGGCGCTGACCCAGGACATGCTGCAGAATGCCAGCGGCGGCATCGTCTTCGTCGCCGACCTCGCGCAACTCGGCAAGTTGCAGCAGATGAATCTCGTCTTCGCCCTCGATCGTCTCGATCGCTACAACCTGCAACTCGTCGCCGCGTCGAGCCGGACGATGGGCGGGCTGATCGAGACAGGCTGGGATTCGGCCCTGGTTGGTCGGCTTGGCGAAGTGTGGGTGACTCTGCCGCAGATCTCGGGACACGCCGATGATGTTCCGGAGATCGCCTCGCTGTTGCTCGCCCACCTGGCCGAGCGAGGTGATGTTCCCCTGCGTCGCTTTTCCAGCGGCGCGCAGAATGCGCTGCGCCTGCATCGCTGGAACGGCGAATGGTCAGAACTGCTCACCACGGTCAGGAACCTGGCGCTTTCGGCGCTCGACGAGGAAATCAGCGTGGAGGACGTGGCGCTGATTCTCGAAAGTGACGCGGAGCCGCTGGGCGCTCAACCGTTGCCGGCGATGTTCTTCGATCAGCCGCTGCGCGAGGCACGCGAGGCATTCGAGAGGATGTACTTCGAGTACCATCTCAATGGCGAACGCGGTAGTATGACGCGTCTGGCTGAGAAAACCGGCCTTGAACGCACTCACCTCTATCGCAAGCTGCGGCAGCTGGGACTGACTGTCGGGCGGCGTGGCGAGGAGCGCGACTGAGAGGGTGTGAAGATGTCGTCCCGAGCAGGCGACGCCGTACTGCGCGGGCCAGGGACTGAAGATTGGCTCGGTGGGTGAGACCGGATGAGCGGATGCAAGGTGAAGGACTGAGCACGGTCACCGATCGGCCGGTCGGCAGAGCTGCCCAGAGATTCTGAACTTCATTTCCCGTGTCTTCGAGGGAGATATCGAGAAGTGCGCATTGTCATCCTGGGGGCTGGTCAGGTGGGAGCCAGTGTTGCCGAGAGCCTGGCTGCGGAAAACAACGATATCACGATGGTCGACAGCGACCAGGATCGTCTGGCCCATCTCCAGGATCGCCTGGACCTGCAGACCGTCAATGGCAACGCCGCTCACCCGTCGGTACTGGCCAGTGCCGGTCTCGATGACGCCGACCTGCTGATTGCCGTGACCCAAAGCGACCAGACCAACCTGGTTGCCTGCAAGGTTGCGCACAGCGTGTTCAACGTCCCCGCGAGGATCGCCCGGCTGCGCGCACACGATTTCCTCGACAACGCCAGGTTGCTGGCAGTGGAAAACTTTGCCGTCGACTACGCACTGTGCCCGGAGCAGGTGATCACCGATTACCTTACCCGTCTGATCGATTTTCCGGAAGCCCTGCAGGTCCTCGGTTTTGGCGGTGGGCGCCTGGTTCTCGTCGGCGTCCGTGCCTACGCGGGCGGACTGCTCGTCGGCAGGCCGATCCAGGAGATGCGCGGGCACCTGCCACCGGAGACGGACGCGCGGATCGCGGCGATCTACCGCCGGGACGGAGCGATCACGCCGACCGGCGAAACGGTCATCGAGGAGGGGGACGAAGTCTTTCTGCTCGCTGCGGAAGAACACATCAGACCTGTCCTTCGCGAGCTCCGCCGGTCGGTGGACCCGGTCAGGAGGGTGATGGTTGCCGGTGGCGGGAACATCGGCCTTCGTGTCGCCCAGGCGCTGCAGAGCAAGTGCCAGGTCAAGGTGATCGAGATCGACCGACGGCGTGCCGAGTTCGTCGCGACGACGCTGAAGTCGGTTCTGGTGCTCAACGGTGACGCGACTGACGAGGAATTGCTGCAACAGGAAGCGATCGACGAAATGGATCTCTTCCTTGCGCTGACCAACGACGACGAAGACAACATCATGGGAGCGTCGCTGGCCAAGCGCATGGGTTGCAGTCGGGTCGTCGCGCTGATCAACCGCCGGGCGTACGCCGAACTCGTCCAGGGTGGGCCGATCGACATCGCGATCTCTCCGGCGCAGATATCGATCGGCACTCTGCTGACCTATGTCCGGCGCGGCGACGTGGCACAGGTGCATAGTCTGCGCAGGGGCGCTGCCGAGGCACTCGAAATCGTCGCCCATGGGGACTCCAGGACGTCGAAGGTCGTCGGCCGCAAGATCGGCGAGCTGCCCCAGATACCGGGCGCGTTCATGGCGGCGATCGTCCGCGATCTCGACAGGAACAACGAGGCCGGTTCGCTCGGCCAGGCGAGACAGAAGCAGAAGGGTCGCGTGCTGATCGCACACCGCGACGTGGTGATCGAATCCGGTGACCACGCGGTCGTCTTCTGTCTCGACAAGAGGGTCGTCAAGCAGGTTGAAAGGCTGTTTGCCGTAGGTTTCCATTTCTTTTGAGCAACCCGACCGCCACCAGTGGCGGCAGGTGTTCGGCAAGAAGACGAGCACCTGCAGAACGTTTTCTTGAGAGCAAGCCAACCGCCACCAGTGGCGGCAGGTGTGCGGCATGAAAACAACGACCTACAGAACGTTTTTTTGAGGAATCCGATGCTCGTGCAGCGAGAGCGACCTGCCAGACAGGAGCCGTCCACAGCCCTCCGTCGATCGACGGATGAAGTGGGCCCGACGACGCCCCGCGCCACGCGGGCAGCGCCGCACGTCGGCGCGCAGGGCAGCCCGGTCAGCGGCGGTCTGACGCCCCAGAGAAAGCTTGCCGGGGGTCGCCGGTGACCCGCCCGAGTAACGACAGCGTTCTGCGCGCGCTGCTTCGCCAGCCAACCCGGCATACTCCGATCTGGCTGATGCGCCAGGCAGGTCGCTATCTGCCGGAGTACTGCGAGACGAGGCGACGAGCGGGGAGCTTCCTGCAGCTGTGCAAGAGTCCTGCGCTGGCCTGCGAAGTCGCCTTGCAGCCACTGGCCCGATTCGATCTCGATGCCGCGATCCTTTTTTCGGACATCCTGACCGTTCCCGACGCAATGGGGCTGGGTCTGTACTTCAGCGATGGAGAGGGTCCGCGTTTCGAGCGTCCGCTGCGCGAAGAGTGGGCGATTCGCGACCTGGCGGCTCCCGACCCCTGGGACCACCTGCGCTACGTGATCGACGCAGTGGCCGAGATTCGGCGGGCGCTGAACAACTCGGTGCCGCTGATCGGCTTTGCCGGGAGTCCGTATACGCTGGCCTGCTACATGGTCGAAGGCGCGGCAAGCAGCGACTATCGCCATATCAAGCGCATGCTCTACGATCGTCCCGATCTGCTGCATCGGATCCTCTCGGTGACTGCCGATGCCGTCGGCGCGTACCTCAACGCCCAGATCGAAGCCGGAGCACAGGCGGTGATGATTTTCGACTCATGGGGCGGGTCGCTATCGGCTGCGGCCTACCAGGAGTTCTCACTACCGTACATGGCGCGAATCGTTGCCGGACTGCTGCGCCACAGGGACGGCGAGCGCGTACCATCGATCGTGTTCACGAAGGGTGGCGGCCTATGGCTGGAATCGATGGCGGCCATCGGCTGCGACGCACTGGCCGTCGACTGGACGATCGACCTCGGCGAGGCGCGGCGACGCGTCGGTCATCGGGTCGCGCTGCAGGGCAATCTCGATCCGGCCATACTCTTCGCCTCACCTGAGCGCATCGCGGCCGAGGCGACAAGGGTCCTCGATAGCTACGGTTCGGACAACACGGGGCATGTCTTCAATCTGGGGCACGGCATTTCACAATTCACTCCACCCGAGAGCGTGGCAGCGCTCGTCGAGGCCGTCCACGCCCATGGCTGCGCCACTCCCCGAGACGATCATCAGGTGCCCGCGCCGGGTTGACTTATTCACAGAAGCGTGGTCGTTTTCCGGCGCTCCGGGAAAAAAGCCTTTTGAATCAGCTCGTAATTTCTAAATGACGGATTTAGCTCAATTTTTGATTTGCCCATTTTTCGGGCGACTGCTCCGGAACCCTTGCCGGACGGGCGCTTCAGGCACTTCTACGGGACTTGATCCACAGAGTTATCCACAGATTCGGTGAACAGTGGAGAAAGCCAGATAACTGAGGGTCTTATCGCGCATAGTCAGAACTTCTGCGAACTTTGCAGGCTAAGTCGAAGGCTTTGGGGTGCCGACTGCGCCGATGGCTGAGACCGTTGATCCTGCGAGAATCGCCCGCGTTGCGCTCGATGTGCCGCGGCCGCTGTTCTTCGACTATCTGGCTGTCGCCTCCGAGGCGCTTACGTCAGCAGACCTCGGACTTCGTGTTCTGGTCCCGTTCGGCCAGCACCGCAAGGTCGGCATCCTCGTCGACCTGCCAGCGACCAGCGAGTTGCCGCTTGCCCAACTCAAGCCGCTGCTGGCTGTTTTCCGGGATGTGCGGCCGTTGCCTGGAGACTGGTTTCGCCTGACCCGGTTCTGCGCCAGCTATTATCAGGTGGCTCCCGGGAGGGTCATGCTCTCGGTGCTGCCGGCCGGACTGCGCTCGCCGCAGATCGCCCGGACGATCTCGCCACGCAGGGCTCGGCGTCCCGTGCTTTGCGCACCCGACACGCAAGTCGAGCTGACCGGAGAGCAGGCTGCCGCGATCCTCGAGGTAAGCGGGAGCGGCGCTGGGTTCCACGCCTATCTGCTGCACGGAGTCACCGGCAGCGGCAAGACCGAGGTCTACCTGCGGCTCATCGAACGGGTTCTGGAAACCGGGCGGCAGACGCTACTGCTCGTCCCCGAGATCAATCTGACTCCGCAGCTCGAATCCCGTGTTGCCGCGCGCTTTCCGGACGGCGGGCTGGTCTGCCTGCACAGCGGGCTCGGCGAGGCCGAAAGGACTCGCAACTGGTGTGCAGCGCTGAGCGGCCAGGCACGGATCGTTCTCGGCACCCGCCTGGCCGTGTTCACTCCCTTGCCCGAACTCGGGTTGATCATCGTCGATGAAGAGCACGACACGTCGTTCAAGCAGCAGGATGGTGTCCGCTACTCGGCGCGCGATCTCGCCGTGTACCGGGCTCGCGACGGAAACCTGCCGATCGTCCTGGGCTCGGCGACTCCGTCTCTCGAAAGCTGGGCCAATGCCACGGCCAGCGAGGGGCATGGCCGTTACCGGCTGCTCTCGTTGCACCAGAGGGCCAACGCGCGGGCGTCGCTGCCTCGGGTGCGAGTCGTCGACACGCGTCAGGACAAGCCGCGAAACGGCCTCTCGTCCGCACTGCTCGGGGCGATCGAGCAACGCCTGGCACATAGCGAACAAAGCCTCATCTTTCTCAACCGCCGGGGATACGCGCCGGTACTGCTCTGCGCGCCGTGCGGATGGACCTCGCGCTGCCATCGCTGCGCCGCCAACCTCGTCCTGCATGTCGTCGATCGTCGCCTGCGCTGCCATCATTGCGGCTACGTGACCGCCGTCCCGAAGTCGTGCCCGGATTGCGGCAATCAGGACATCAGCGCCTTCGGCCGGGGAACGCAACGGATCGAGGCCACCCTGCGTGAAAGCTTTCCGGAAGCGCGGATCCTGCGCGTCGACCGCGATTCGGCGAGTACCCGGCGGCAGTGGGCAGCCCTGCTGGAAACCATCCACCGGGGCGGCGCCGATATCCTCGTCGGGACCCAGATGCTCGCCAAGGGCCATGACTTTCCGAAGCTCACGCTGGTCGGCGCGATCGCTCCCGACGCCGCGCTGTTTGCCGCCGACTGGCGGGGTCCCGAACGTCTTTTTGCCCAGTTGATGCAGGTCGCCGGGCGAGCCGGTCGCGCCGACCTTCCAGGCGAGGTTCTGCTCCAGACACAGTTTCCCGATCATCCGCTCTATGCGGCGGTGGCCAGGCACGATTATGCCGGCTTTGCCGCCGCCGAGCTTGCCGAGCGCCGACGCGCCGGGTTTCCTCCTTATGTGCATCAGGCCATGCTCCGTGCCGAAGCAGTGGGCATGGCTGACGCGCTCGCCTTTCTGGCCACTGCGCGGGCGCTTGCCCTGGCCGACGACGACGACCGGGTGACCCTCTACGACCCGGTACCGATGCGCCTGTCGCGTCGGGCGAACCGGGAGCGCGCACAGCTCCTGCTCGATTCGCCTTCGCGTCCGGCGCTGCAGCGTTTTCTCCCGCTCTGGCTGCGTCGACTCGACGCACTGAAGGTGCCGGCGACCCTGCGCTGGCATGTCGAGGTCGATCCACTCGAAGTGTAGGGTGCCGTCTCGCCAATGCCTTGATCGGTCGGGGAGGAGGCATCCGCGAATTCGCGGTGCCGGGATGCAGGTAAGGGCGACCGGATTCCGCGCAAAGGCCAGCAAGCGCATTCGCCAGACAGCACACCGGCGGTGGCCAGGGGATCTCCGGCCGGTCGCGGGCGAGTCGGACCCTCTGCCGCGGCGGAGGTCTCGCTGACCGCACCAGGGGCAACGCTCAGCGTCGATCTGGAGTCGACCCGGCCGGCAAAGGGGCGTGGCTCGGTGCCCCGGTTTGACTTGCCTAGCGGCGCGGACCATACTGGTTGCCGATCGGCAGCGCAGCGGTGACGATTCGTGAAATCCGCCAGAGTTCACGCGACGTCCGGGTGCTAGATTGTCCGGGCCGGGAGATGCGCTGCGCAAATTCCCTGACCGCCAGCGGCGCAGTCGGCCAGGGGGTCTGCGAGGCGGCTCCCGGCGTCGGAGCCGGCAGCCGTCGTCTGCAGGGTCAGACCGGCCAACGGCGACGCCCTCGCCTGCGGGGTGTCGCCGCGAGACCCAGTCGGCAGGCCGAGGAGTCCGATGATGTCCTCCGATTTCGTCGCGGCGATCGATCTCGGGTCGAACAGCTTCCACATGATCGTCGCCCGGATTGTCGATGGGCGAGTGCAGATTCTCGACCGGCTGCGCGAGATGGTCCAGCTGGCCGCCGGCCTGGACAGCCGGAATCACCTGTCCGGCGAGGCCCAGCAAAGGGCGCTGGCTTGCCTCGCGCGCTTCGGCCAGCGCCTGCGCCAGATTCCGCCCGAACGCTTGCGCATCGTCGGCACGAACACGCTTCGACAGGCGCGCAACAGCGCGGATTTCGTCAGCCGTGCCGAAACGCTCCTCGGGCACAAGGTGGAGGTCGTCAGTGGCCAGGAGGAGGCTCGGCTGATCTATCTCGGCGTGGCGCACAGTGTCGCTGACGTCGTGGGTCGGCGACTGGTCATCGACATCGGCGGCGGGAGTACCGAACTGATCGTCGGCGCCGGCTTCGAACCGCAGCATCTGACCAGTCTGAGAATGGGCTGCGTCAGTCTCAGCCGCGCATTCCCCGAGGGGCGAGTGACCCGCAGCCAGCTTCGCGACGCCGAACTGCGGGTCCAGTTGAACGTCGAGCCGGTTCGCGAGGACTACCTGGGGCGGGGCTGGGCCGTCGCCACTGGTGCTTCGGGATCGATCAAGGCGATCCAGGATGTGCTGATCAGCGAGGGCTGGAGTCGCGAATGCATCACGCTCGACGGACTGCGCCGGCTGCGTTCTGTGCTGCTCGAGCTGCGCGATATCGCCGCGATCGCCGAGCGCTGGCAGCTCGAACCGGCCCGCGCACGAGTCTTCGCTGGCGGCTTCGTCGTTCTCCACGGTCTCTGCGAGGCGCTGAACATTGAAGAGATGGGAGTCTCAGAAGGTGCTCTTCGCGAAGGGCTGGTTTACGATCTGCTCGGTCGTATCCGGCACGAGGACGTTCGTGACCGGACGATCACCGAGGTCACGCGCCGTTTCGGTCTCGACGAGGCGCAGGCCGCACGCGTCAGCCGGACGGCCCTCGATCTGCTGCGCCAGGTCAGCAGTCGCTGGCCACTGAAAGGGGAAGAGATGCGTGAGCTGCTCGAGCGCGCCGCCCGCCTGCACGAGATCGGCCTGCTGCTGACCCACGACCGCTACCATCGACACGGAGCGTACGTGCTCGAGCACTCGGACCTGCCGGGCTACTCACGCGACGACCAGCAGCTGCTCGCGGCGTTGGTCCGGCGCCATCGGCGTTCGTTCCCGTCCGATGCATTCGCCGGTTTGCCGAAGGAATGGGCCAGGCCTGCCGCTCGTCTCTGTGCGCTGCTTCGTCTGGCGGTGGTTCTGCATCGCGGGCGCAGCAGCGATCCATTGCCCGCGCTCGGCCTGCACGTCGCCGGCCGGCGGATCCGGCTGGGCTTTCCGCGCGGATGGCTCGACGGGCATCCGTTGACCCGCGCCGACCTGCTGTGCGAAGCCCGACTGCTGCGCAAGGCAGGCTTCGTGCTTGAACTCGACGACCGGCAGCGGCAGCCCACGGACCAGCCGGCAATGGACCAGGATTCGCACGCGTGAGCGACCGCCGGAGCATCGGGGGGAGCCCGCTGCCGAGTCAGCTCGATCCCGCTTCCCGATGCCCTTGCGGAAGCCCTGCTCAGCTGGGCTGCACAGCGCTGTGCTCGGGCCGACGACTGGCGGTTGGTCGCCGCGACGCCACTCACCGCGGGAGGCCCCCCCCGTTGGGCTTGGTGCTCCTCTGCAGGTGCTATGCTCAGCGCGACCAGCGGATCGACGCAGAGAACCAGGCGTAAGCGGCCAACTGCACACCGAGCAGGGCGAGAAACGCCCGGCGATGTGCGGCGGCAGCGTCGCAGCCGGTCGCCTGTAGCAGATCGATGAGCAGACCCATGCCCCATTGCACGGCGAAGGCGCCGACGAAGACCATCAGATTGAACGCCGTGTTGGCCCGGCCCGAAAGCGCGACCGGGAAGCCCGCCGCCGCCTGCGAGTAGGCGAGAGTCCCGAAGCTCGAGAAGCTGCCGTAGGCCACCCAGAGGAGCTGCGTGTGGGCGCTCGCTTCGCTGGTGATCAGGCCGAGAGTCAGCAGTGACAGAGCGAGTCCGACGGCGAGCAGGATCACCGGGCGAATCCCGCGCCGGGCCAGTGCCGTGGCGAGCAGGCCGATCATCAGATAGGCGACGAGCATTGCCAGACTCATCCCGGCCATGTGTTCGGCGGCCGTTGCACGCGTATGGCCGTTGACCTGCATCAGCCAGGATACCGACCACAGGCTCTGAACGGCCATGAAGCCGCCGATGGTGGTCAGGCCGAGCGGAGCGAATCGCCAGAAGTGACGGCTCGCAAACACTTCCCTGACCCCTGCCCACTGGGCGCTCAACGGCTGAGTCTGCGCGCCGTCGTCGCGATCGGGCACACTGCGCTGGAGCCAGACGGCGACGGCCAGCGTCAGGGCGGCGAGAGCGACGAAGATGTCGCGCCAGCCGAACAGCTCGACGGCTGCCTCGAGCGGTGCCGTCGCGGCGAGAGCCCCGAGTCCGCCCGAGGTCATGATCCAGCCGGTCAGCGATGCCTGGCGCTCGAGCGGAAACCACAGCGAAAAGGCCTTGAACGCGGCCATCAGACACGCCGAGACGCCAAGTCCGATCAACGCCCGGGCGATAGCCAGATCGACGATCCCCTTACCGACCGAGAAGAGCGCCGCGCCGGCCGCGGCGACGAGCAGCAGCGCCGACTCGACGCGCCGTGCGCCGAAGCGGTCGAGAAGCATGCCGAGTGGCAGCTGGGCGGCGGCGAAGGAGAGGAAGTAGGCGCTGGTCAGCAGGCCGAGGTCGCCAGCGCCGAGCTGCAGCTCGCTGGCGAGCACCGGGCCGATGACCGCATTGGCCGTCCGGTAGAGGTAGGACAGAAAATACGCGCCCGCGAAAGGCAGGAACAGACGGGTCCAGATGGCCATCGCCGGTCAGGGTCTCCAGATGAGGATGGCACGCGCCGCCTCGACGGTCATCGTCGGAGCGGGTCGATGAACGGCGCCGGGTCCTCTCGGCCATCGTTCCACAGCCAGGCGGCTCCGCGAACCCCCGAAGAGTCGCCGTGGACGTTGCGCAGCAGCCGCGTGCGTACGACGTCGGAAAAGATGTGCCGTCCCCAGAGTCGGGGAACGGCGTGGTACCAGTGTTCGATGTTCGACAGGCCACCACCGAGGACGATCACCTGCGGGTCGAGGATGTTGACGACCTCGGCGAGGGCTTTCGCCAGTCGCCTCGCGTAACGCCCGAGCGAGGCTGCACAGGAATCGTCACCACCGGCAGCACGGCTGGCGATCGCCTCGGCGCAGAGATCGTGCCCAGTGTGTCGGCGGTGGTCGGCGGCAAGTCCGGGACCCGACAACCACGTCTCGACGCAGCCTGAGCGCCCGCAGTAGCAGGGCTCGGGGGGCAGCGTCTCTTCGTCGGGTAGCGGCAGCGGATTGTGGCCCCATTCGCCGGCAATCCGGTTGGCTCCGCCGAGCGCGCGACGGTTGACGACGATCCCGCCGCCGACGCCCGTTCCGAGGATCGCTCCGAAGACGATCTCGGCCCCTTGGCCGGCGCCGTCGATCGCTTCCGAAAGCGCGAAGCAGTTGGCATCGTTGGCGACGCGCAGCTCGCGCTGCAGATGGGCTTCGAGATCGGCACGCAGCGGCTCTCCGATCAGCCAGGTCGAGTTCGCGTTCTTGATCCGCGAGTCGATCGTCGATTCGGCGCCGGGTATGCCGATGCCGACCGTTCCACGTTCCCCGAGTTCGGCCTCGGCGGTCAGGACCATCCCGGCGATCGCCGTCAGCGTCGCCCGATAGTCGTCCCGGGGCGTGGCCTGCCGCCGGCGCAGCCGCACTCCCCCAGCCTCGTCGAGCGCAATCAGCTCGATCTTCGTGCCGCCGAGGTCGATTCCGATGCGCATGCCAGGTCCTCGTGTCTGTCGTTCGGCGGGCCGTCAGAAGGCGGCGATTCCCGTCTGCGCGCGACCAAGGATCAGCGCGTGGACGTCGTGGGTACCCTCGTAGGTGTTGACCACCTCGAGGTTGACAGGTGACGGATCACGCCGTAGTCATCCGAAATTCCGTTGCCGCCGAGCATGTCGCGTGCCATTCGCGCGACCTCGAGCGCCTTGCCACTCGAATTCCTTTTCATTAGCGAGGTCATCTCGGGGGTCGCTTCCCCCTGCTCCTTCAGCCGACCGAGGCGCAGGCAACCCTGAAGGGCGAGAGTGATTTCGGTCTGCATGTCGGCGAGCTTCCTTTGGACGAGCTGGTTGGCGGCCAGCGGCCGGCCGAACTGCCGGCGCTCGAGCGTATATTCACGCGCCGTGTGCCAGCAGGCTTCGGCGGCGCCGAGTGCTCCCCAGGCGATGCCGTAGCGTGCCGAGTCGAGGCAGGTGAACGGACCCTTGAGCCCGCGCACCTCGGGCAAGGCGTTGTCTGTCGGAACGAAGACGTCGTCCATGACGATCTGGCCGGTGACCGAGGTGCGCAGGCCGACCTTGCCGCGGATCAGCGGTGTCGACAGCCCGGGCATTCCCCTTTCGAGGATGAAGCCGCGGATCGCTTCGTCGTCGTCCTTCGCCCAGACGATCAGCAGGTCGGCGACCGGCGAGTTGGTGATCCAGGTCTTCGTTCCGCGGAGCAGATGGCCCCCTTCGACGCGCCGCGCACGGCTTGCCAGGCTGCCTGGGTCGGAGCCGTGATCGGGTTCGGTCAGCCCGAAGCAGCCGATCGATTCGCCGCTCGCCAGCCGGGGAAGGTAACGGCGCCGCTGCTGCTCGGTACCGAAGACCTGGATCGGCAGCATGACCAGCGATGACTGGACGCTGATCATCGACCGGTATCCCGAATCGACGCGTTCGACTTCCCGGGCGATCAGACCGTAGCTCACGTACCCGAGGCCCGAGCCACCGTACTGCTCGGGGATCATCGGACCAAGCAGGCCCATCCGGCCCATTTCGGGGTAGAGCGAAGGATCGTGAAGTTCCTGACGAAAGGCTTCGCGTACGCGAGGGATGAGCCTCTCCCGACAGTAGGCGCGCGCGGCGTTGCGCACCGCGCGCTCGTCTTCGCCGAGCTGGGCATCGAGCAGCAGCGGGTCGTCCCAGCAGAACCGCGGGGTGCCTTTCCGGGCCATCGACTGCTCCTCTTTCGTCGTCACGACTGCGTAGCCGGGAGCGAGCGCTCACGGGTTGTGGTTGCGCCGTTTCCACGCCCTGACCAGGTACAGCCGCCATGCCGCCTTGGTCAGCAGGTACCCGGTCAGCGCCAGTCCCGCAGCCAGCGTCACCAGTCCGGCCGCAAGCGGCGTGGCCACGTCGAGCATCCAGCCCTGCATCGCCTCGACCCAGCTGGTGAAGGCCGTTGCGTCGAATTCCGGGGGAGCGAGGAAGCCGGCGTCGTCGCCGGTCAGCAGACGCCCGATCTGATAGGCCAGGAGGTAGAGCGGAACGATGGTCAGCGGGTTCGTATAGAGCGTGACGACCAGCGCCAGCGGCAGGTTGACGCGGAAGACGAGGGCGCTGATCGCTGCGCCGATCATCTGCAGTGGCCCCGGGATCAACCCGCAGAACAGGCCGACAGCGACCGCTCCGGCGGCGGATCGACGATTCAGGTGCCAGAGTCGGGGGTGCAGCAGCGAGGACTCGAACGGCCTCAACCAGCGGTTCTCGCGAATCGCGGCGTGATCGGGCAGATACCGTCTGAGGTAGCGACGCATGCTTCGTTCCGTTCGCTCGCCGGGTAGATCCTTTACGCGGCAGTCCCGCTTGCTGGCCAACCCGGGCGGCGGTCAGCCGCGACCGGCTCGCCGATGATTTTCCCACAGCGTGGCGATCGGGCGCCAGCGATCGATTGCCAGCGTCTCCGGGCACGAGCCGGCGTCGCATCGGCGCGGCTCGCCAGTTCACGCCGCTTCGAGCAGTGCACCCGTCACCGCGCAGCCGGCGACCACCAGCCACGGCGGTAGCCTCCAGAAGATCAGGGCGATCAGCGCCAGCAGCGCCAGGGCGAAATCCGCGGCCTGATGGATCGCGCTCGTCCACACCGGCTGGTAAAGCGCAGCGAGCAGCAGACCGACCACACCGGCATTGACCCCGGCCAGCGCCGCCTGCGTCCGGACGCTGCGGCGCAGGCTTTCCCAGTAGGGCAAGGCGCCGACGACGAGCAGGAACGACGGGGCGAAGACGGCCAGCAGGCAGATCATGCCGCCGGCCCAGCCCGACGGCGGCCTGCTCATTGATGCTCCGAGGAATGCGGCAAAAGTGAACAGCGGTCCGGGTACGGCCTGTGCCGCACCATAACCGGCAAGAAAGGACTCGTCGCTGACCCAGCCCGGAGGCACGACCTCGGCCCGCAACAGCGGCAACACCACGTGCCCGCCCCCGAAGACCAGTGATCCGGCGCGGTAGAACGCATCGACCAGCGCCAGGGTCTGGTCGGGAATCGACCCGGCGACAGCGGGCAGGCCGAGCAGCAGCGCCAGGAAAAGGCACAGCCAGACCATTCCGGCGCGGTGTCCGACTCTGATCGGCAGCGGCTCGTGGCTGGCTGGCTGCTCCGGCCTGAAGAGCAGCAGACCGGTGATGCCGGCGGCGACGATCACCGCCACCTGTGTCCAGGCCGACGGCACGAGCAGGACCAGGCAGGCGGCAATCACCATGATCGTGACGCGCAGGACACCGCTGCACAGAGCCCTCGCCATTCCCCAGACCGCCTGGGCGACGACTGCGACGGCGACGACCTTCAAGCCGTGCACAGCGCCGTGGGGAATCGCGTCGGCGTAGCTGGCGATGCCCAGCGCGAAGAGGATCAGGGCGATCGCCGACGGCAAGGTGAACCCCGCCCAGGCCGCCAGTGCGCCTCCGTACCCCGATCGCGAAAGGCCGAGCGCCATGCTCACCTGACTGCTCGCCGGACCGGGCAGGAACTGACAGAGGGCGACCAGATCGGCGTAGCTGCTTTCGCCGAGCCAGCCCCGTCGCGTCACGAACTCGTCGCGGAAGTAGCCCAGATGAGCGATCGGACCACCGAACGAGGTCAGACCCAGCCGCAGGAAGATCAGAAACACGGCCCAGGGGCTGCGGTCAGTCGCGGGTGTGCCTTCGTCGGGCGGCCTCCTGGTCGAAATGCGCGGCGCGCCCGGCGGCGGCTCTCGGGGCTGTAGACGCGGCATCGTCAGTCCTCGGCGGCACGCGCCTCGCGAACGCTCTGGCGATTGCCGACCCGGTCCAGGAAAGCGACTAGTACCGGCCAGCGGCCGAGATCGACGCCGACCGCGCCGCTCCAGGCGAGCACGGCAAACAGGTAGGCATCGGCCACCGTGAAGCGCTCGCCGAGCAGGTAATCGCGCTCTTCGAGTGATGCGGCCACATGGCCGAGCCGGGCGGCAAGATCGTCCCTGATCGACTGGGCATACGAGTCGGGCGTGTCGGGGAAGAACAGCGCAGCGAATCTCTGGTGCAGTTCCGAACTGATGAAGGCGAGCCACTCTTCGAGTCGGTAACGCTCGCGGCTGAATGGCTGTGGCGCGAGCCCGCTCTCGGGCACTCGGTCGGCGATGTACTGGACGATCGCCGGGACTTCGGTGAGCACGCTGCCGTCTTCGAGTTCGAGGGCTGGAACGTAGCCCTTCGGGTTGATCAGCCGAAAGTCGCTGCCGTCGGCAAGCCGGTGCGCGCGGAGGTCGACACGGACGAGATCGAAATCGAGGCCCGCCTCACGCAGCGCGATGTGCGCGGCCAGCGAACTGGTTCCGGGTGCGAAGTAGAGCTTCACGACAAGGCTCCCGGGGACGGCATCCGGCGCCGCGGCCACCCTCTGTTCGACCGCTGCCGACCACGGCAGCCGGGTCACCTCGACGCTCAGGAAGCCGCGGTTGTCGGCGTAGGCGAAAGCCGAGTCGTTGGCGAAGAAGTACAGGAAACCGGGCTCGATGATCTCGATTTCGCAGCCGTCGGGGGTGGCGATCAGGCTGCTCTCGTCGTCGATCCGGGCAACCCCGCTGATCGTGCTTTCGAGCAGGCCGGTGAGCATGTTCTCGGAAGCCGGATTGCTCGCCTCGAGATCGGGCAGTGGATGGACGGCGGCGACCAGCGAGAACCATGGGCGCTCCTCGAGCCGCCTGCTGCCCTGGGTCAGGTGGTGGAGCCAGCCATCCGATTCGTAACCATCGGCGTTTGCCGGGACGCCGCGGTCGAGCCAGGTTCCGCTGGCCGCGATCCGATACCTTTCGCCGACATCGACTTCGACTCCCGAAGCGTTCCACCACTTGTGGGCATGGACCGGAAAACGGGTCGCGCCGTCCACCGGCAGCTTGCGGAACGGCAGCTCTTCGCGTTCCTGTTGCAGTTGCTCGTCTGCCCGGCGCTCGTCGTCCTCGAAGAACCCGGCGCAGACCGGGAGATCCTCGAGCGCCTTCGGCCGGTAGTCGAAGCGTTCGCGCAGCCGCTCGAGGACGCTTTCGTGCAGCTCGGCATCCTCGGGGACGCGGCGCTCCTTTTGCGGCCGTGATCGCCAGATCGGACCGCGGGTTTCGTCGTGGCGGTCCGCGAGGCAGTCGGCTTCGAGCGGCGCGTCGAGCGGGTCGGGCAGCAGCCTGAGCCCGGCGTCGAGGGCGTTGACCTCGCCGATCATCCATTCGAGCGCGACGTCAGAGAGACCCCGGTGTTCGTATCCACCGCCGACGTCGGCGTGCGCACCGGCAAACCAGACTTGCCGGACGCCTTCGCGTGCGGTCCACAAGGTCGGGGCGAAATCGGCGCGTTCTTCGTCGATCGCCAGTGCCTGGCGTCCGTGCTCGACTCGCGGACTGAGTTCGCGGTCGCTGAACTGCATCAGCCCGAGTTCCTCGCGGTCGACGAGGTGAAGCCCGTTGAATTCGGGTACCCCATTCTCGCCGACCGTATCCCAGACCCCGATCATGCGGATCGGCACCTCGTCATGGTAGCGCCAGAAGCGACCACCGCGCTTGAGGCCGAGTCCTTCCTTGTAGTTCAGCCAGATGCGCTCGGCGTTGTCGGCCGAGTCGTCGTCGTCTGCTTCGGGTCCGGGTATCAGGCCCGAGCGCGCGATGAACGCGCCAAGGGTTCGCGCCGCCCAGGCCCCCCGCGAGAAGCCGAAAATCCAGATCTTGTCGCCCCGCCGGTAGACCTGGGAAACCAGCAGGTAGGCGTCGATCACGCTGTCGTGCACAGTGATTCCGTGGGTGCGTCCGAGCAGGCCGTGCAGCCGTCCGCCCCTGCCGATGCCCTGGAGATAGTAGGCGAGCAGATCCTCGTTGCGCCGGACGAGATGCGAGCGGATCGGTCCGCTTTCCTCGACCCGCTGCTCTTCGCCGGCGAGCATTTCGAACAGCCGGTAGACGTTGGTCTGCTCGACCGGGTTGTTCCAGGTGCCATCCAGGCACACGACGATCTGTCTGCTCATCTCCTCTCCTGACCTCATCGAGTGTGGCGACCGGCTCCCCTGCTGCAGACGCTCCGTGCGCCGGACGCCAAACTCGAAGGATACTCCGCTCGCGCCGCGGCGTGACCGTCGACCGGGGCGCTCCCGATTTCCCTGCAGGCGCTGGCTTCTTGCGAAGCGTCAGCAATTCCAGTACCTTGCAGAACCAGGGCAGACGTGCTGGCCGACAGGCTGCAGGTGCGCGGCAGACGATCCACCAGTCGGGGTCGCTGACGCTGACGCCCGGCGCCGTCGTCCGGTCAGGCGCCGGTCAAGCCCGCGGTCTGCCGGACGCTCCCGCTCCATGCACGGCGCCCGCTCTACCTTCGCCAGGAAAGACCATGAACGCCAACGAGAAATTCATCGCCGCCGAAGCCCATGTCGACGAGGCTGCGGTGAGGCCGCTTCCCGGTTCGCGGAAGATCTATGTCGAGGGGAGTCGCCCGGACATTCGCGTGCCGATGCGCGAGATCAGCCAGTCGGATACCGAGACCTCCACCGGCCGCGAAAGCAACCCGCCGATCTTCGTCTACGATTGCTCGGGGCCGTACAGCGAGCCAGGTGCGGCGATCGACATTCGCCGCGGGCTGCCGGCATTGCGCGCCGGCTGGATCGCCGAGAGGGGCGACTGCGAAGCCCTGTCCGAGCTGAGTTCGACTTTCGGTCGCGGCCGCGCTGCCGACCCGGCGCTCGATGGGCTGCGTTTCCCGGGTCTGCAGCGGCAGCCGCTGCGCGCGCGGAGAGGCGCCAACGTCAGTCAGATGCACTACGCGCGGCGTGGGATCATCACCCCCGAGATGGAGTACGTGGCGATCCGCGAGAACGGCAACCGGAGCCGCTACCTCGAGCAGCTGCGCGCGTCGGGACCGCAGGGCGAGCGTCTCGCGCAGATCCTCGGTCGCCAGCACCGTGGCAATAGCTTCGGGGCGAGCATCCCGGAGGAGATCAGCCCCGAGTTCGTCCGCTCAGAGGTGGCGCGAGGCCGCGCGATCATCCCGGCAAACATCAACCACCCGGAGAGCGAGCCGATGATCATCGGCCGCAACTTCCTGACCAAGATCAACGCCAATATCGGCAACTCGGCCCTCGGCTCGAGCATCCAGGACGAAGTCGAGAAGATGACCTGGGCAATTCGCTGGGGCGGCGACACGGTGATGGACTTGTCTACGGGCCGGAACATCCACGAGACGCGCGAATGGATCATCCGCAACAGCCCGGTGCCGATCGGCACCGTGCCGATCTACCAGGCGCTCGAGAAGGTTGGCGGCAGGGCCGAGGAGCTGAGCTGGGAGATCTTCCGCGACACGTTGATCGAGCAGGCCGAACAGGGCGTCGACTATTTCACGATCCACGCCGGCGTGCTGCTGCGTTACGTGCCGCTGACTGCGGGCAGGCTGACCGGAATCGTCTCGCGCGGCGGATCGATCATGGCCAAGTGGTGCCTGGCGCATCATCGCGAGAGTTTCCTCTACACGCACTTCGAGGAGATCTGCGAGATCATGAAGGCGTACGACGTGGCGTTCAGTCTCGGCGACGGGCTGCGTCCCGGGTCGATCTACGACGCCAACGACGAGGCCCAGCTCGGCGAACTCAGGACGCTCGGCGAACTGACCGAGATCGCCTGGAGGCACGACGTACAGGTGATGATCGAGGGACCCGGCCATGTGCCGATGCAGCTGATCAGGGAAAACATGGAGCTGCAGCTCGAATACTGTCGGGAAGCGCCCTTCTACACGCTCGGACCGCTGACCACCGACATCGCTCCGGGCTACGACCACATCACCAGCGGCATCGGCGCGGCGATGATCGGCTGGTACGGAACGGCCATGCTCTGCTACGTGACGCCGAAGGAGCACCTCGGCCTGCCGGAAAAGGACGACGTCAAGACGGGGATCATTACCTACAAGCTCGCCGCGCACGCCGCTGACCTGGCCAAGGGGCATCCGGGCGCGCAGATTCGCGACAATGCCCTGTCCAAGGCGCGCTTCGAGTTTCGCTGGGAAGATCAGTTCAACCTCGGCCTCGACCCGGACAAGGCGCGCGAGTTCCACGACGAAACGCTGCCCAAGGAGTCGGCGAAGGTCGCGCACTTCTGCTCGATGTGTGGCCCCCACTTCTGCTCGATGAAGATCACCCAGGACGTGCGCGATTTCGCCGCCGCGCAGGGCCTCGGCGAGGCCGAGGCCCTCGAGCGGGGCATGGAAAGCAAGGCCGTCGAGTTCGTCGCCGCCGGAGCCGAGGTCTATCGCCGGGTCTGAGAGGGGTCCTCGTCGCCAGCCGTCGCGCGATTCACCTGCAGGCACGCGGCGATGCCGCTGGCGATCGCATCGGCCATCCTGATCTGGCGCGCCGGGTCACGCAGGGCGAGCTCCTCCTCGCGGTGCTTGATGACCCCGGCCTCGAAGAGCACCGCCGGCAGCGTCGTCTGGTAGAGAACGATGAGCCGATCGTGGAAATGGACGGCGTTGTCCAGGTCGGCGACGGGCCGCGATGGTCCGGCCGCCGGTTCGGCGTAATGCCGGGTTGGGCTGAAGCCGGCCCGACGGAGCAACGCGCCGATCGCCGAGGCGCAGCGCAGACTGCCGGCGAGATCGGGATTGGCGCGCGAGACGAAGAGCGAGAAGCCGCGATGCACGTCGCTGTACGTCCGGCTGCTGCCATCCCAGTCCCAATCGGTGAGCCACTCGGGGTGCACCGAGTCGTGGTGGATCGAGATGAAGAAATCGGCGCCCGCAGCGTGCTGCGGGCGCGCGGCGAGGCTGTCGATCAGCCCGTCGAAGTTGATCTCGCGGACGGCGATCCGTCGCGCGCGAAGTTCCTGCGCCAGAAGGTCGGCCAGCACGGCGTTGAACTCGTATTCGCAACGGCCGCGCGCGCTGATCGCTCCGCAGGCCGCAAGCGTATGCCCGACGTCGACGGCCACCTCGGCCGCCTCGCCGCCCGTCGCGGCGACCAGGAGCAGCGCGGCGAGGCGGGTCGGCCAACGGCTGCGTCGACCGCCCGGGACGCCGTGTCGGGCGCAGTCCGTCGGGCTAGAAATCCTTCGCTGCCTCCCAGAGAACGAAACCTTCCTCCCGGCGAGTCCATTCGAACAGCTCAATCAGCGGATAGGCGCGCTGACCGAGACCGACCGGGGTTTCCTCCTTGTTCTCGTCGTCGCCTTCGTCGTCCTTCGACCTGGCGGGCGGGCTCGCCGCCGCGCTCCTGGCCGCGGCGACCGCCGCGCGCAGCCGGTCGATCGCCTCAGGCAGCTGATCGCTCATGATGACCCCTTTGGCCGCGCATTCCTTGCCGATGATCTCGAGCATCTGACGGGCGGTCGGGGCGAACATCATGAGCTGTCCGGACGTGCTCGAGCTGAAGGTAACCAGCATTTTCGGCGTCTCCGCGAGTTTGAGACAAGGCTTGCGCATTGTTGCAGGTGCTCCGGCGAACGGCAAGCGGCGATTCGCCGGCGGGCCGCAAAGCGCCGATGGATCGGTAGTCGCAGACCCCGCGCTCAGCTGGCGGACCGCGCCCCAGGCAGGCCCCGATGCGCAGACGGTGCGATAATCGTCGCGCGCAATCGTGACCGGTGGGTGAGGCGGGGTGCCGCTGAACTAGCGCTTCGCCGGCATATCGGGAGGAAGAGGTGGTGGATTTCTTGGCGGAAAGCGACGGGCCAGGTGTGCCGATGGCCGCCCGAGAGCGCCTGTGCCTGCTCGCGCTGGCCGTCGGGCTGGGCCTCGCCGGCCCGGCAGCCGGGAGCGAACCGGCGGCCGGCGAGCAGGGAGTGTCGGCGATCTGCCTCGAAGAATCAGGCTGGTGGGTTCCGGGTGCCCGCGCGGCACAGCGTTCGGACAGCCGGCGGGTCCTCGGTGCGGTGGTCCGGCGGGACCTCGTCCTGCTCGGCGAGGAGCACGACGACGCCGACCATCATCGCTGGCAGCTGCAGGTCCTTGCCGGGCTGCACGCGTTGCGGCCGAAGCTGATCATCGGCTTCGAAATGTTCCCCCGGCGAGTCCAGCCGGTGCTCGATCGCTGGGTCGCCGGCGAGCTGAGCGTCGCCGAGCTTCTTGCGCAGACGGAATGGGACGAGGTGTGGGCGCATCCGGCAGAACTCTACCTGCCGTTGTTCGAGTTCGCGCGCATGAACCGGATACCGATGCTCGCCCTGAACGTCGACCGGCAACTGATCCGTAAGGTGGCCGCGAGCGGTTGGGCCGCCGTCTCCGCAGATCAGCGCGAGGGCGTCGGCAACCCGGCGCCAGCCCCGGCTGCCTATCGCGAGCTCCTGTCCGAGACGCATCGCCAGCACGCATCCTTGCGCGGCGGCTCAGCGGACAGTCCCGGGCGCGACCCGGCGTTCGACCGCTTCGTCGAGTCGCAACTGGTCTGGGACCGGGCGATGGCCGAGATCCTCGTGCGCAGCAAGGCGGCCGGCGGCCGCGGACCGCTGGTCGTCGGCATCGTCGGCAGCGGCCATCTGCGCTTCGGGCACGGCGTCGCGCACCAGTTGCGTGCGCTCGGCTTCGGCTCGACGGCCACGCTACTGCCGCTGCCCGTCGCCAGCGCGGAGTGCACCGGGCTGCCGGCGCAACTCGCCGATGCGGTGTTCGCGATCCCGGCGGCACGCGAGCCGTCGGCCCCGCCGCGTCTCGGTATCGCTCTCGAAAGCCATCGTGGCCAGGTCCTCATCTCGTCGGTCGGCGCCGGCAGCCTGGCCGAGAGCAGCGGTCTGCAGCCTGGCGACCGGATCGTCGCAGTCGCCGGACGGCCGGCGGCCGACGTTTCGACGGTGCAGGGCGCGGTTCGCCGGCAGCCACCGGGCACCGTGTTGCCAGTACAGATCGAGCGCGGCGAAGTCCGCCGCGAGGTCCTCGTCCGCTTCCCGGTCGATTGACCGGCGAACGACCGACGCGGGCGGTCGGCGGTGCCGCGACCTGCGGCGATTTCCGGGGTGCTGGCCGGCGGGTCTGCGCGGTAGAATGTCGGCAATGCTGGTCCTCGGAATCGAAACCTCGTGTGACGAAAGCGGACTCGCGCTGTACAGCAGCGAAGCTGGCGGCGGCCGGCTGCTCGCCCACGCGCTGCACTCGCAGGTGTGCATGCACGCCGACTATGGCGGCGTGGTGCCCGAACTCGCTTCGCGCGATCATGTCCGGCGCATCGTCCCGTTGTTGCGGCAGGTGTTGGCGGCGAGCGGGCGGCGCCTCGAAGAGCTCGACGCCGTAGCCTACACGCAGGGCCCCGGACTCGCCGGTGCCCTGCTCGTCGGCGCGGCATTTGCCGAGGCGCTGGCCACCGGCCTGGGCATTCCGACCGTCCCGGTGCATCACCTCGAGGGCCATCTGCTCTCACCGCTGCTCTCGCATGACCCGCCGGCTTTTCCCTTCGTCGCCCTGCTCGTCTCGGGTGGGCACACGCAGCTGATGCGCGTGACCGCAGTCGGCGCCTATGAGTTGCTCGGCGAGACGCTCGACGATGCGGCCGGCGAAGCCTTCGACAAGACGGCCAAGCTGCTCGGTCTCGACTACCCGGGTGGCCCGGCGCTGGCCGCCCTCGCCGATCGCGGCCGCCCCGGGCAGGTCGTCTTTCCGCGGCCGATGCTGCGTTCCGGCGACCTCGATTTCAGTTTCAGCGGCCTGAAGACCGCGGTTCTCACCCGGGTGCGCGAGATCGGAGATCTCGACGAGCAGCGACGAGCGGACATCGCCCGTGGATTTCAGGAGGCGATCGTCGAAGTCCTGGCCAGCAAGGCGCTCCGCGCACTGCGGCGCTGCGGGCTCAAGCGGCTGGTGGTCGCCGGCGGGGTCGGCGCGAACCGCGAACTGCGCCGGCAGATCGACGCCCGCGCGGCCCGGGCGAGGGTCTCGGTGTACTACCCCGAACTCGAATTCTGTACCGACAATGGCGCGATGATCGCGCTCGCCGGTGCGCTGCGTCTGCAGTCGGGGCACGCGGCAAAGCCGGCCGGTTGCTTCGCGGTGCGTCCCCGCTGGCCGCTGACCGGCTAAGCATCGACGCTCGGCGCCCAGCCGTGGGCTAGCGCGCCGCGAAGACCAGATCCCACAACGCGAGGACCGGCGCGATCCATTGGCTGAGCGACGCGCGTTCGACCCGCGCCCGGCGTCCGGCGTTGAGGCGCAGGACGTGCTGCAGGCGGCGAAACTCGCGGTAGGCATCGCGCGCGCTCCCGGCGAGGTCGCCAGGGATCAGGCCCAACTCGGCGGCGATGCCGAGCAGCGCGATGTTGCCGAGGTTGCCGCAAAGGCGCGCGTGCCGGTGAGCATGGCCGAGGATCAGATACTGGACGATGAACTCGACGTCGATCAGCCCGCCGCGATCGTGCTTGAGATCGAACCACTCCTCGCTGCGCGAGCCGTGTTCGTCGAGCATCCGCCTGCGCATCGCGAGTACCTCGTCGCGCAGCTTGTCCGGGTCGCGTGGCTGGCGGAGGATTTCGACGCGGATCGCCTCGAACTGTTCGCCGAGGGCCGGGTGGCCTGCGCAGTAGCGGGCTCGGGTCAGCGCCTGGTGCTCCCAGACCCAGGCCTGACCGAGCTGGTAGCGGCGGAACGCGTCGATCGGACAGACGAGCATCCCCGAGTCGCCGTTCGGGCGCAGGCGCAGATCGACTTCGAAGAGCATCCCGGCGGGCGTCTGCGTCGACATCCAGGTGCTCATCCGCTGGCCGAGACGCGCGTAGAGCTCGCCGGCTCCCGGCTCGGGGTCGTCGTGCAGGTAGACGAGGTCGAGGTCGGAGGCGAAGCCGAGCTCCTTGCCGCCAAGCTTGCCGTAGGCGATCACCGCGAAGCGTGGCGGCTCGTCCGGGTGTGGGTGGCGGAGTCTGAGCTTCTCCCAGCAGAGGTCGAGGGTCGCCTGGACCATGATGTCGGCGAGCTCGCTGAGCCGGTCGGCGAGGTGCTCGACGGTGTGCAGGCCGGCGATGTCCTGGGCGAGCAGGTGAAAGACCTGGGCGTGGTGGGCCTCGCGCAGGATATCCATTTCGCGTTCGGTATCGCCCTGGTGCTGGGCAAGGCGCGTCCGGAGTTCGGTGCGGAAGTCGTGCCAGTCCGGAGCGACTTCGAAGATTCGCGCGTCGAGCAACTCGTCGAGCAGAATCGGATGCCGCGTCAGGTAGTCGGCCGCCCACGACGAGCTGCCCACCAGATCGGCGAGCTTGCTCAGCGCCTGCGGGTACTGCTGGAGCAAGGCGAGGTAAGCGCCGCGGCGGCTGATCGTGTCGAGGAAGTCGAGACCGCGTTGCCAGGTGGCGTCGGGAGTGGCGGTCGCCGCAGCGGCGTCGATCAGGCGTGGACCGAGTGCGTCGAGCCGCTCGCGGTTGCTTGCCGGCAGCTGCTGGTAGCGCCCGCTCTGCCGAAACGCCCTGAGCCGGTCGAGCAGAGCTGCGGGTTGAGCAAAGCCGAGCCCGGAGAGGCGCTCGAATGCTTCGTCGCCGCTCGCCAGACCGTCCCAGATCGCGGCCAGCGGGTGATGCCCCTCGGCGGGCTCCGAAAAGACGCCCTCGAAATGGCGCGAAACGGTCGCGCGCTGGGCGTCGAGCGCAGCGACGAAGGTCGGCCAGTCGGCAAAACCCAGCGAAGCGGCGATCAGCCGGCGTTCGTCGTCGGCCGTCGGCAGCCGGTGCGTCTGCGCGTCGTTCACGTACTGCAGTCGGTGTTCGAGCCGGCGCAGGAAGTCGTAGGCGGTGGCCAGCTCCGCAGCGGTGTCCGCCGGCATCAGGCGCCGCTCGGCGAGCAGTCCGAGCACCTCGAGCGTCGGGCGGACCTGCAGGACCGGATCGCGACCTCCGCGAATCAGCTGGAAGACCTGGGCGACGAACTCGATTTCGCGGATTCCGCCAGGACCGAGCTTGATATGGTCGGCCATGTCCTTGCGCGCGACTTCACGGCGAATCTGCGCGTGCAGCCCGCGCATGGCATTGATCGCTCCGTAGTCCAGATACTTGCGGAAGACGAAAGGGCGAGCGATCGCGTGCAGCGCGCTGACCCATTGCGGTTGCAGATTCGCCCCGTCGTTCATCACCCGCGCCTTGATCCACGCGTAGCGTTCCCACTCCCGCCCCTGGGCGATGAAGTAGTTCTCGAGCGAGCCGAGCGAACCGACCAGCGGACCGGAGTCGCCGTTCGGCCGCAGGCGCATGTCGACGCGAAAGACCAGCCCGTGCTCGGTGAGTTCGCCGAGTGCGGCGACGAGCCGCTTGCCGAGGCGCAGGAAGAACTCGTAGTTGTCCAGCCGGCGGCCGGGCCCGGCAGTCTGCCCTTCCTGCGGGTAGACGAAGATGTAATCGACGTCGGACGAAACGTTGAGCTCGCGGCCACCGAGCTTGCCCATCCCGATGACCAGCAGCCGTTGCGGCTGTCCATCGTTGTCGAGCGGTTCTCCGAACTGTGCGGCAAGCTGCCGGTGGAAATGGTCGAGCGCGAAGTTGGTGACCACATCGGCAAGGTCGGTCATCGTCTCGACGACTTCGCCGAGCGGGGCGGCCCCGGCGAGGTCGCGAACGATCAGTACGGCCATGATCCGCTGGCGCAGCTGGCGCAGTGCGCGCTTGATCTGCTCGTCGGTCGATGCCGCGGCGCTGGCCAGGAAGTCGCTCATCAGCTCCTTGCCGAGCGGCTCTCCGGCGTGCCCGGCAAGCCATTCGCCAACCTCGGGGCGTGCCGAGAGCAGATCGCGCAGGTAGCGACTGTGCGCCCGTGCGCCTTCCCAGGGGGCGGCCAGCGCTGCCGCGACGATGCCATGCATTTCGGTCTCGGCGACCATTCTCTCTCCCGGTGTGTGCGTGCGCCGGCCGGCGGTCCGCGCCGGCCGCGAATGCAGGCGCAAAGCCGGTACAATGGCCGGCGACCCCGATCGAGCGATTTGGACACATTCTAGTGACGCGCGCCGGCTGTTGGCAAAAGTGTTTCCGCGGTGGCCCGCCCTGATGCGGAACGACGAACTGCGTCCGGCGCTCTATCACCGCCTGCACTACCTCCTGCCGTTCGT
This sequence comes from Accumulibacter sp., assembly GCF_023806625.1. Taxonomy (GTDB): domain Bacteria; phylum Pseudomonadota; class Gammaproteobacteria; order Burkholderiales; family Rhodocyclaceae; genus Accumulibacter. Next base: position 77,915 of record NZ_JAMTDX010000043.1, on the reverse strand, counting down.
CTCGTCCCCGCTTGCCCGGGGGCTCGCGCGCTGGCTGTTGCGCGGCCTGCTGCTCCTCTACTTCGCCTTCGTAATCGGCGTTCTGTCGCTGCGCTACTACATCCTGCCGCAGGTCGAGAATTACCGGCCGGAGATCGAGCAGGCGCTGGGCCGCGCGCTCGGGCTGGCGGTCAGCATCGGTCGAATCCAGGCCAGCTGGGACGGACTCAATCCCGACCTGATCCTCTCCGACGTGCGCATCGCCGACACCGGCGGACGGCCGGCGCTGGCCTTCAGTCGCGTCGAGAGCGTCGTGTCCTGGTCGTCACTGCCGAGCCTGCAGCTTCGCCTCAGCCTGCTGCGCATCGACGAGCCGACGCTCCATCTGCGTCGCGACACCGAGGGGCAGCTGTTCGTCGCCGGAATTCCGGTCAATGCCGGCGACGGCGAAACAGGTTTCGCCGACTGGATCCTGGCGCAAAAGCGGATCCGGATCAGCGGCGCGACGATCGTCTGGGAGGACGAGAAGCGTGGAGCCCCGCCGCTGATCCTCGAAGACGTGAACTTCGCAGTCGATCGGTCGGGACGCCATCACCGCTTCGGTCTGACAGCCCTGCCACCAGCCGAGCACGCATCGCGGCTCGATCTGCGCGGTGACTTCGAGGGTCGGCGTGTCGAGGAACTGAGTGCGCTCAACGGGCAGGCGTTCGTCCAGATCGACCACGTCGACCTCGCCGTCTGGCGCACCTGGCTCGATTACCCGATCGCCCTGCCGCATGGTCGCGGTGCGCTGCGCGCGTGGGTCACTCTGGCGGCGGGAAATGTCCAGCAGGTTACCGCGGACCTTTCGCTCGACGACGTGCGCCTGCGTCTGGCGGGCAACCTTCCCGAACTCGAACTCGATCACCTGTCGGGTCGTCTGGCGGTTCGTTCCGGCACGAGCGCGATGCGCATCGAGGGCAGGCGCTTCGAGCTGTTGACCAGCCGGATTCGCGACCACGACGACGCGGCGGCGCCGGTGGTGCGCATCGAGCCGACCGATTTCCACGTCGAATGGCAGCGCCAGCCAGGAGCCGGTGCGGCGGTGCGCGGCAGTGCCGAGGCCAGCGCCGTCGACCTCGGCGCGCTCGCTCGTCTGGCGAGCTACCTGCCGCTCGACGCGGGTTCACGCAAGCTGCTCGACGACTTCGCTCCGCGCGGGGCGATCGGCGGCCTGCAGGCCAGCTGGCTCGGCGACGCCGAGGCTCTGCACGGCTATTCGCTGAAGGCGCGTTTCCAGGATCTCGGGTTCAGAGCGCAGGGCAGTCTGCCCGGGGTCAGTGGTCTGTCGGGGGTCATCGATGCCAGCGACCAGGGGGGCAGCGTGCAGCTCGCGTCGCGCAAGGTGCGCCTCGATCTGCCCCAGGTCTTCCCCGAGTCGTCGATCGAGCTCGATGCCCTGAACGCCCAGACGCGCTGGAAGATCGGCAAGGAGAGACTCGACGTGGAACTGTTGCGCGCCGAGTTCTCCGGTGCCGACGCGGCGGGATCGGCACAGGGCCTCTATCACCGCGCTGCCGAGGGACCGGGCAGCATCGATCTCACAGCGGCGCTGAGTCGTGCCGATGCGCGCGCCGTCTGGCGCTACCTCCCGCTGACGGTCAATGCCGACGCCCGGTACTGGCTCCGCGATTCGCTCAAGGCGGGCAAGGCCAGCGAAGCGAAGCTCACCCTCAAAGGCGATCTCGCCCGCTTCCCCTTCGTCGACCGCAAGCATGGCCAGTTCCTGGTGACCGTCAAGGCGCACGACGTGACGCTCGACTACGCGACCGGCTGGCCGATGATTTCGGATATGGACGCCGAGCTGCGCTTCGAGGGGGTCGGCATGACCGTGCATTCGCGCAACGGTTCGATCCTCGGTGCGCACCTCGTCGAGACGCGTGCCGAGATTCCCGACCTCGACGCGCCGGTGTCGACGCTCAAGGTCCAGGGTCGAGCCGAGGGTGAAACGGCCGAGTTCCTCCGCTTCATCCGCGACAGCCCGGTAGCCGGGCGCATCGATCATTTCACCGACGAGATGAGCGCCAGCGGCAAGGGTCGCCTGGACATTGCGCTGGTCATTCCGCTCGATGAGGCCCATCTCGGCGAGTCGAAGGTCGATGGCAGCTATCATTTCCTCGGAAACGAGGTGACCGTCGATTCGGCGCTGCCGCCGTTGCGTCAGGTCAGGGGATCGGTGCACTTCTCCGAGCAGGATCTGCGCGTCCCGGAGATCGGCGCGCAGTTGCTCGGTGGTCAGCTGCGGATCAGCGGCGGTACCCAGGGCGGCAAGGTGCTGATCGGCGCCAGCGGAACGCTGTCGGTCGACGAACTGCGCCGCCGGGCGCAGTGGCGGGCGCTCGACCGGCTTTCGGGAAGTACCGCTTACCGCGCCGAGGTTCGCGTGCGCAAGCGCGACGTCGAACTCGTCGTCGACAGCAATCTCGTCGGCGTCGGCTCGACGCTGCCGGCGCCGCTGGCCAAGACCGCCAGCGAAGCCTGGCCGCTGCATTTCGAGCGCGTGCTCCTGCCTCCGTCGACCGAGCAGCGCAACGGCCAGGCGATCTCGAGGGACCAGCTGCGCGTGACGCTGGGCAGTGTGCTCAGCGGACAACTGATTCGCCGCCGCGAGGATCGCGAGATGCAGCTCGAACGTGGGGCGATCGTCATCGGCCGCGCTCTGCCGGCGTTGCCCGAGCGCGGCCTGAGCGTCGGTTGCACGGCCAGGACCGTCGATGTCGATGCATGGCAGAAGCTGATGGGCAGCCGGACGCCCCAGGAGGCGCCGCAGACGGCTTCGGCGTTGCCCGTCGCCGTCGATCTCAAGGCCGATGAGCTGATCGTCGTCGGCGCCCACTACAGCGACGCGGCGGTCAGCGCAAGCGGCGCAGCGGGGCAATGGCGCGGCACGGTGCAGTCGCGTGAGGCGGTGGGGAACTTCCTCTGGGACGGAGCGGGGGCCGGTCGGCTGGCTGCACAGTTCAGGAAGTGGCGGCGGCCGGACCAGGTCGACGTGGGCAACGAACCCGCCGCAGAGGCGCTCAACGAGCTTCCGGCGCTCGATGTGGTGGTCGAGGACTTCACCATCGGCGAGAGGCGGTTCGGACGGCTCGACGTTCAGGCACACAACGAGGGCGGACTCTGGCGGCTCGATCGGGTCCAGCTCGCAAACCCCCATGGCAGCCTGTCGGGCAGCGGCCAGTGGGAGGCAGGCAAGGGCAACCGCACCCAACTCGACTTCACGCTCGAGAGCAGCGACGTCGGCAAGCTGCTCGAGCGGCTCAATTACGGCGGCGTCGTACGTGGCGGCACGGCGACGCTGAAGGGCCGGATTGGCTGGAATGGCCCGCCGACGGCGCTGGACTACGCCAGCCTCAGCGGTGAGATGCAGCTCGAGGCGAGCGGCGGGCGCTTCGTCAAGGTCGATCCGGGGGTCGGCAAGCTGCTTGGTCTGCTCAGCCTGCAGGGCCTGCCGCGTCGGCTGTCGCTTGATTTCGGCGACGTATTCAGCGAAGGTTTCGCCTTCGACAGGATTCACGGGGGTCTGACGGTGAGCAAAGGGGTGATGCATACCAAGCGCCTGCAGATCGTCGGTCCGGCGGCGCAGGTGGTGATGCGCGGGGAAGCGGACCTGAAGAACGAGACCCAGCATGTCAACGTCGTCGTCCAGCCCGAACTCGGCGGCAGTGCAGCGCTCGGGGTCGCGGTGATCAATCCGGTGGCTGGCCTGGCCACCCTGCTTGCCGACAAGGTTCTGCAACATCCGTTGGGCAAGGTATTCAGCGTCGAGTACCTGGTGACCGGCAGGTGGGATGACCCGAAGGTCGAGAAGGTCTCGCGAACGTCGCTTCCCGAGTCGGCGGCAAGCACTTCGCCGGGTGCGAACGATGTCCCCCCGGTCCGTTGACCCGTCGGGGGCGCTGCCACGCGTTCAGCCGACCTTGCGCGTGGCCGCCGTGCAGATGGTGTCGACACCGCGTGTCGAGGAGAATTTGCACACCGCCGCCGCGCTGATCGCCGAAGCCGTCGCACGCGGCGCCGAGCTGGTCGCCCTCCCCGAGTACTTCGCGATCATGGGTATCACCGACGACGACAAGGTCAGGGTCCGCGAGGTCGAAGGTCGCGGACCGATCCAGGACTTCCTTTCGGCCAGCGCGCGTGAGCATCGTGTCTGGCTGATCGGCGGCTCGCTTCCGTTGTGGACGGCGACCCGGGGAAAGGTCTTCAATTCGTGCCTCGCCTTCGATCCGCAGGGGCAGCAAGTGGCGCGCTACGACAAAATCCACCTTTTCGGCTTCCGCCAGGGCGAAGAGTCGTACGACGAAAGCCTGACCATCGAGGCGGGTCGCCAGCCGGTTGCCTTCGACGTGCCTTTTGGTCGGGTGGGCCTGTCGATCTGCTACGACCTCAGGTTTCCGGAACTCTACCGGGCGCTCGCGGTCACCGATCTGCAGGTCATTCCGGCGGCGTTCACCGAAACGACCGGCAGGGCGCACTGGGAAATCCTGCTGCGCGCCCGGGCGATCGAGAATCAGTGCTACGTTCTCGCCGTGGCGCAGGGCGGTCGGCACGAAAACGGCCGCGAGACCCACGGCAACAGCATGCTCGTCGATCCGTGGGGTACGGTGATCGATCGTCGTCCCAGGGGCCCGGGTCTGGTTTTCGGCAAGCTCAGCCGCGCGCGCATCGCCGAGGTACGAGCGAGCCTGCCGGCCTTGCGTCATCGCGTTCTCTGAGGCGGGAGCGGAGCGCTCCCCGGAACGGCAACCATGGAAATTCGATGAACACAGGATCGCGAAGTCTTCTCGAGCAGGCGACTCGGACGCTGCTGACTCCCTACGGTCTCGAGGTCGCGGATCTCGAGCCCGTACTGGCGAGGATCGTTGCCCATCGGGTCGACTATGCCGACCTCTACTTCCAGTACAGCCGGTCCGAGGCCTGGAGCCTCGAAGAGGGGATCGTCAAGGCAGGTAGCTTCAATATCGACGAGGGCGTCGGCGTGCGCGCGCTGTCCGGCGAGAAGACCGCCTTCGCCTATTCGGACGACATCAGCGCCGAGGCGCTCGGCGACGCCGCAGCGGCGGTGCGCGCGATCGCCGCCGCCGGTCAGCAGCGGCGCGTTCCCGCCGTCCGCAAGCGGCGCGGGCATCGGCTCTACGCGCCGCTCGATCCGCTGGCCTCGCTCGACGCGGCGAGCAAGGTCAGCCTGCTCGAACGGCTCGAGGCGATGGCACGCGCCGAGGACCCGCGAGTCAGCCAGGTCATCGCCCATCTCGCCGGCGAATACGAAGTCATCCTCGTCGCCGGCAGCGATGGCCGCCTGGCTGCCGATGTCCGGCCGCTGGTCCGCGTCTCGCTGACCGTGATCGTCGACGAGCGCGGCCGCCGCGAGCAGGGCTCGGCTGGCGGCGGCGGGCGGACCGACTACGGCTGCTTCAGCGATCGACTGCTCCAGGAATACGCGCGCGAGGCGGTCCACCAGGCGGTCACCAATCTCGCTGCCCGCCCGGCTCCGGCCGGGACGATGCCCGTCGTCCTCGGTTCCGGCTGGCCGGGGATCCTGCTTCACGAGGCCGTCGGCCACGGGCTCGAGGGCGATTTCAACCGCAAGGGCAGTTCGACCTTCGCCGGCCGGGTCGGCAGTCGCGTCGCCGCTCCCGGGGTGACGGTGATCGACGACGGGACGATCCCCGGACGGCGCGGGTCGCTGAACATCGACGACGAGGGCAACCCGACGCAGCGCAACGTGCTCATCGACGACGGCATCCTCGTCGGCTACATGCAGGATGCGCTCAACGCCCGGCTGATGGGGGTCGCGCCGACCGGCAACGGTCGGCGCGAATCGTTCGCCCACCTGCCGCTGCCCAGGATGACCAACACGACGATGCTCGCTGGTGAGCGTGCCCCCGAAGAGATCATCGCCTCGGTCAGGAAGGGCATCTACGCGGTCAACTTCGGCGGCGGACAGGTCGACATCACCAACGGCAAGTTCGTCTTCTCGATGGCCGAGGCGTACCTGATCGAGAACGGGAAGGTCACTGCGCCGGTCAAGGGCGCGACGCTGATCGGCAGCGGGCCCGAGGCGATGAAACAGGTGTCGCTGATCGGCAACGACCTGCGTCTCGACCCGGGAGTCGGCACCTGCGGGAAGGACGGCCAGAGCGTCCCGGTCGGCGTCGGTCAGCCGACGCTGCGCATCGACGGGCTGACCGTCGGCGGGACGGGCTGACGGTGTCCCGGCCTCACCGCCCGGCCGCGCGACGCATCGCCCGCGGGTATAATTCCCGGCGCCCTGATCGTCGATCGCCCTGATGAACCCGATCCCTTTGGTTTCTTCCCGCTCGTTCGCAGCGCTGTTCCTGCTCTGCGTCGCCGTTCTTCTGCTTTCTGGTGGAGCACGTGCGGCGGACAAGCCCGTCGAGCCGGCGCAGCTTCCCGAGGCGACGCTGATCTATCACTTTCGCCCGATCTTCACCTTTCGTACGACCTTCGTCGGGGCGAGTCCCGAGCACCGCGTGCGGCGGGCGCTGAACCGCATCGACGCGCTGCCCGAAACAGCGCGCGAGCAGCCGGTCGAGCTGACCCCGTTTACGATCGGCGGTGGGAGAGGCATCGGTCTGCACATCGGCGAGCACGTCCTGTTCAACGTTCTCGAGGGCGACCTCGACCCCGAGGAGAAACTCTCGCTCGAGGAGGCCGCCCGGCGTGCCGCCGACGAGATGACCCAGGCGCTGCGGGTCAGCGAAACCCAGAGGCGCCCGGCAATTCTGCTCAAGGGCCTGGGTCTGTCGGTACTCGCGACAGTCATAGCTGCCCTTCTGCTCGGGCTCATTCGCCGCGCGACGGCGTGGATCGTCCACCACTTCCAGGAGATCATCGAGGCCGAGCCCGAGAGCGGCAGGTTCCGCTGGGCGCGCCACGGATTGCTCCTCGTGCAGCGGATCGCGCAGCTGTTGATGGCTTTCCTCTGGCTGACCGTCGCCTACCTCTGGCTGACCTTCGTTCTAGCCCGCTTTCCGCTCACCGAGCCGCTCGGCGAGCACCTCAGCGACTTCCTCCTCCGACTGCTGAATACGCTCGGCTACGGCTTCATGGAGGCCGTCCCGGGGATGGCCACCGCGCTGATCATCCTGTTCCTGACCAAGGCCTTCAACGAAGCGCTGGGCAACTTCTTCAAGGCAGTGAGAGCCGGTCGGGTGCAGATGCCAGGGGTGTACCCCGAAACGGTCAACGCGACGCAGCGCATTGTCGCGATCCTCGTCTGGGGGCTCGGCGTCGCGGTTGCCTATCCGTTCATCCCGATGTCCAACAGCGATGCCTTCAAGGGGCTGTCGGTGATGTTCGGCTTCATGCTCACGCTCGGTTCGGCAGGCATCGTCAATCAGCTGATGAGCGGTCTGGTTCTCGTCTATTCGCGGGCGCTGGCGGTGGGCGATTTCGTCGATCTCGGCGACACCGTCGGTGTGGTCAGCGAACTCGGCGTCCTGTCGACCAAGATCATCAACATGCGCAACGAGGAGGTGACGATCCCCAACGCCGTGCTGGTCAGCAACCCGATCAAGAATTACTCGCGTCTCGCCGGCGAGCGCGGCACGCTGGTGTCGACCAAGGTGACCATCGGTTACGACACGCCATGGCGCCAGGTCCATGCGCTGCTGATCGCTGCCGCCGAACAGACGCCGGGCCTGCGTGGCACGCCGAGAGCCTTTGTCTATCAACGCAGCCTGTCGGACTGGTACGTCGAGTACGAGCTTTTCGCGCACATGGACAATCCGCTCGAGCGGGTTCCGGTGCTCTCGGCGCTGCATGCGAACATTCAGGATCAGTTCAATACCTACGGCGTCCAGATCATGTCGCCGCATTTCGTTCTGCAGCCCTCCGGATCGGTCGTCGTTCCGCGCGAGCAGTGGCACACCGCACCGGCGGCGCCCGAAGCTCCGCCACCCGGGAACTGACGGCCGGAGACACTTCCCCCTTTCCTTTGCGAAGGCCGTGTGACTTCCCGCGCGCCGGCAAGCGGCAGGAAGCTTTCGTTGCCGCGCTGCCGGCCAGCCACCCGGACGAGCCCGATGATCAGCTTCGCGATAACCGTCTTCCTTTCGGCCTTCCTGCTCTTCCAGATCCAGCCGATCATCGCCAAGATGATCCTGCCGTGGTTTGGCGGCTCGTCGTCGGTGTGGAGCACCTGCCTCGTCTTTTTCCAGGCCGGACTGCTGCTCGGCTATCTCTACGTCCATCTGCTTCACGAGTGGCTGTCACCGCGGCGCCAGAACGTCGTCCATTGCGCGCTGCTGTTGCTCAGTCTGGCGACCCTGCCGGTCATTCCCGACGACGCGTTGAAGGGAGCTGCGTTCGCGAGCCCGACGTTGAACGTCCTGCTCGTCCTCGCTTCGGCCGTCGGCATGCCCTATGTGCTGCTCTCGACGACCGGTCCGCTGATGCAGGCGTGGTACGCCAGGTCGTTTGCCAGCCTGATGCCCTACCGCCTCTACGCGCTGTCGAACCTCGCCTCGATGCTCGCACTGCTCAGCTATCCGCTGCTCGTCGAGCCCTACCTGGTCGACCGCGAGCAGGCCCTGATCTGGTCGGGAGCCTATGTGCTCTTCGTCGTCGCCTGTTTCGCGAGCACCTGGCAGTCCTGGAAAGGGGTATCGGGCGAGCGCGAGCGGACCGCGGCGGCCACGGCGACCGATCCCCGCCCGGCGGTCGGCGAATGCCTGATCTGGGTCGGTCTGGCGATGACCGCCTCGCTGCTGCTGCTGGCGCTGACCAGACACCTGACCCAGGACGTCGCGCCGGTGCCTTTCCTCTGGGTCTTGCCGTTGAGCATCTACCTGCTGAGCTTCATCCTCTGCTTCGACGCGCCGCGCTACTACTACCGGCCGGGCTTCCTGCTCGCTCTGCCGCTGGCTTTCGTGGCCATCGATCGTGTCCTCGACGGAGCGGGGATGCCGGTTCCGATGCTGGTCAGCGTGCTCAGCGTCTCGCTGTTCGTGATCTGCATGGTCTGCCACGGCGAACTGGTCAGAAGGCGACCGCCTGTCCGCCACCTGACGCTGTTCTATCTGATGCTTTCGATCGGTGGCGCGCTCGGCGGGAGCTTCGTCGGCCTCGTCGCCCCCGCACTCTTCAACGCCTACTTCGAATTGCCGATCGGCCTCTTCCTCTGCGCGCTACTCGTGGTCATCGTCCTCTGGCGCGAACTTCGTCCGCTCTGGCGCGGGCTGGTCGTCGCCGCGCTCGTCGCCTATACCTGCCGCCTGACGGCGATCTCGATCGGCTATGTCGAGGACTACCGGCGCGTACTGCGCAACTTCTACGGGCAGCTGCGCGTCGCAGAGGTCAACGAGCCCCCGCTGGGGATCAGGCGCAGCATCGTGCACGGGCGGATCAATCACGGCGAGCAGTTCATCGGTGAAGCTCATCGCCGGGAGCCGACGGCGTATTATTGCCGCCAGTCGGGGATCGGTCAGTTGCTCCAGAGCCTCGCCGACGGCCCGCCGCTGCACATCGGCATCGTCGGTCTCGGCACCGGCACGCTGGCGGCGTACGGCCGCCGTGGCGACGAGATGCGAATCTACGAAATCAACGAACAGGTTCTCGAACTCGCCCGCCAGGACTTCAGCTATCTCGCCGACAGCGCGGCACGAATCGTCCCGGTGCTCGGCGACGGACGGCTGATGCTCGAAGCCGATCCCGACCAGAACTTCGACGTGCTGGTCGTCGATGCCTTTTCGGGCGATTCGATCCCCACCCACTTGCTGACCATCGAGGCGATCCGGACCTATTTGCGGCAGATGAAGCCCGACGGGGTTCTCGCCGTGCATATCACCAACCGCTACCTCGACCTGCGTCCGGTGCTGGCCGGAGCGGCCCGCCATTTCGGGATGAAGGCGCTCGCCGTCGAGCTCGATCCCGACGATGACGATCGCTTCTGTCGGCATTCGCTGTGGGTGCTGCTCGCGCGGCCCGAGCGCGCCGAAGCGCTGCGCCGGAGTCTCGACAACGCCGGGAAGCTGGCTCCGCGACCCGGCTTCGCGCTGTGGACCGATGGCTTCTCGAACCTGATCGGCATCCTCAAGTGAGAGGTTGTGAAGAAATCGTCGCGAGCAGGCCGAGATGCAAGGCGCGAGCGAGCGAACGACGAGACATATCAGATGGATAGGCGAGGGCGAAGGCGGGGTTTCGCGCAGCATGCTGCGCGCCGCCGCAGCCGGCCGGCTGTGCAAAGCCGGCCGTCGGCGGAGCGAGTGAGCAACGCCGCAGATTGGTCGCGCAGCAGATTTGTCCACAACCTCTGATCCGGCGCGCCTGACGGCGGCGGCAGGGTGTTCCGGTTCAGCGGACGCGGGTGACCTGTGCGCCGAGCTGACTGAGCTTCGCTTCGATCCGCTCGTAGCCGCGGTCGAGGTGATAGATGCGATCGATCAGTGTCTCGCCACGGGCGACCAGGCCGGCAATCACCAGGCTCGCCGACGCGCGCAGGTCGGTAGCCATCACCGTCGCGCCGTCGAGCCGGTCGACGCCGGTGACCATCGCATTGCTGGCATCGATGCGGATGTCGGCGCCGAGGCGGATCAGTTCGACGGCGTGCATGAAGCGGTTCTCGAAAATCGTCTCGCGGATCACCGCCGATCCCTCGGCGACACAGTTGATGGCCATGAACTGTGCCTGCATGTCGGTAGGAAACGCCGGATACGGCGAGGTGCGGATGCTCACCGCCTTGAGCCGCGGCGGTGCCTTGAGGCTGATCGCCTCGCGCTCGGTGGTGATCTCGCAGCCGGCGTCGAGCAGCTTGTCGATCACCGCGTCGAGGTAGGCCGCCGAAGTGTGCGTCAGCCGGACGCTGCCGCCGGTGACGGCCGTCGCGCAGAGGTACGTACCGGTCTCGATGCGGTCGGCCATGATCGCATGCTCGGCGCCGTGCAGGCTGTCGACGCCGCGGATTCGGATCTTGTCGGTGCCTGCCCCGGAGATCTGCGCACCCATCGAGATCAGGCAGTTGGCCAGGTCGACGACCTCCGGCTCGCGGGCCGCGTTCTCGATGACCGTTTCTCCTTCGGCGAGGACGGCGGCCATCATCAGATTCTCGGTTCCGGTCACCGTGACCATGTCGGTGACCATGCAGGCGCCCTGCAGGCCGCGTCGGACACCGCCGGGTGCGCGTGCTTGAATGTAGCCGTGCTCGACCTGAATCTCTGCGCCCATCGCCTGCAGGCCGCGGATGTGCTGCTCGACCGGGCGCGCACCGATCGCGCAGCCGCCGGGCAGCGACACGCGCGCCTCTGCGCAGCGTGCGAGCAGCGGACCGAGGACGAGGATCGACGCGCGCATCGTCTTGACCAGATCGTACGGGGCGAGCGGATTGTCCAGACCGCGGCTGTCGAGGACCAGGCTGTCCGGGCCTTCACGGGTCACGCGCACGCCCATCTGCTCGATCAGCCTGAGCATCGTCGACACGTCCTTGAGCTGCGGCACGTTGGTCAGGCGCAGCGGCTCGGTGCACAGCAGGCTCGCACAGAGGATCGGCAGCGCGGCGTTCTTCGCGCCGGAGATGGCGATCTCGCCCGAGAGTGGCGTGCCTCCACGGATCAGCAGCTTATCCACCGGCCAGTTTCCTCCTCCACTCGTCGGGCGTGCAGGTGTTCATCGACAGTGCATGCAGTTCGCCACTGTCGAAGTGCCCGCGCAGGATCTCGTTGACCTTCTGCTGCCGCCGCACTCGGCTCAGGCCGGTGAACTCCATGCTGACGATCAGCGCCGTGAAATGCTGACCGTCACCGCCGACCTGAAGGTGTTCGCAAGTCAGCCCGCCGGCGATGATCCGGCGAATCTCGTCAGGGTGCATCATGACTCAGGTTCTCAGTTTGTAGCCGCTTCTCAGGAGCAGCAGCGTCGCCGCCGAGACGACGACGAAGCAGCCCGCGACGACCGCGAGGCTGGTCTCCGGCGCGACGTCGGAGACCCCGAAGAAGCCGTAGCGAAAACCGTCGATCATATAGAACACCGGGTTGAAATGCGACACCTGTTGCCAGAACGAAGGGAGCGAATGAATCGAGTAGAAGACTCCCGAGAGCATGGTCAGCGGCATGATCAGGAAATTCTGGAAGCCGGCGAGCTGGTCGAACTTGTCGGCCCAGATGCCGGCGATCATCCCCAGCCCACCCATGATCCCCCCACCGAGGACCATGAAGCAGAGAATCCACAGCGGTGCGGCGAGGCCCGGCCGCGCAAACCAGACGGTGACCAGCAATACGCCGGCGGCGACCATCAGGCCGCGCAGCACCGCGGCGACGACGTAGGCGAGAAAGAATTCGGCGTAGGAGATCGGCGGCAGCAGCACGAAGACGACGCTGCCGGTGACCTTCGACTGGATCAGGCTCGATGAGCTGTTGGCAAAGGCGTTCTGCAGCGCGGACATCATCACCAGTCCGGGGATCAGGAAAGCCGTGTAGGCGACTCCGTGAACCTGGACGTGTTCCTCGAGGACGTGCGAGAAGATCATCAGGTAGAGCAGCGCGGTGAGCACCGGCGCGGCGATGGTCTGGAAGCTGACTTTCCAGAAGCGCAGAACTTCCTTGTAGAGCAGTGTGCGAAAGCCGACCATCAGCTTCGTGCTCCCGCTGTGCCGGCTCCGTGCATCATGCTCAGGAAGACGTCTTCGAGGTCGGCCTGGGTCAGGCGCAGGTCGTCGATCCGGCTGCCGGCGAGACGCAGTTCGGCGAGCAGCGGCTCGATCTCGCCAAGGCTGGCCAGCTGGAAGGTCCATGTCCCGTCGCTGTAGCCGCCCCGGACACGCAGCGCTGGCGGCAGTTCCTGACCGGGCGCGAGCCGGACGCGCAGCGTTTGCCCGGCGAAGGCGGCGAGCAGGTTGCTCGTCGAGTCGAGCGCGACGATCCGGCCCTGCTTGAGCATCGCGATCCGGCCGCAGAGTGCCTCGGCCTCCTCGAGATAGTGGGTGGTCAGGATCACCGTATGGCCGCTGCGATTGAGCCGGCGGATGAACTGCCAGAGAGCCTGCCTGAGTTCGACGTCGACGCCGGCGGTCGGCTCGTCGAGGACGATCACCGGCGGCCTGTGCACCAGCGCCTGGGCGACCAGGACGCGGCGCTTCATGCCGCCGGAAAGCCGGCGCATGTTCGTGTCGGCCTTGCCGGTCAGGTCGAGGTTGGCGAGGATCTCGTCGATCCAGTCGTCGTTGTCGCGGATTCCGAAGTAGCCCGACTGGATGCGCAGCGTTTCGCGCACCGAGAAGAACGGATCGAAGACGAGTTCCTGCGGCACGACGCCGAGCAGTCGGCGGGCGCTGCGGTAATCGCGGACGACGTCGTGGCCGAGCACGGCCAGCCGTCCGGAGTCAGCGCGGCAGAGACCCGCGAGGCACGAGATCAGCGTCGTCTTGCCGGCACCGTTCGGTCCGAGCAGGCCGAAGAACTCGCCTTCGGCGATGTCGAAAGACACCCCGCCAAGCGCGAGCAGCGCGCCGAAGCGCTTCTCGAGCCGGTCAATCGAGACGGCGAAGGTCATTGGCCAGAATTACCCGGATGCGGATGACTGCGCCTGTCCTCAGGACACTGGAAGCAGCTCCGAGACTCCGTAGAGCTCGGCGAGGCTCGACAGGCTCGCCGGCGGGTTCAAGACGCGCAGCGTGAGCCCTCTCGCTGCGGCGCTGCGCAGCCACGCAAAGATCAGGCTCAGCGCCGCCGAGTCGACTTCGTCGACCGCCGACAGGTCGAGCTCGCTGACCCCGCCGGGCTGTGCCGAGCGCAGGCATGCCTGCCCGGCGCCGAGCAGCGCTCGCGCGTTGGCGATGGTCATCGGGGCCAGCACGCGAAGCCGGCTGTCGGCCAGCTCGATCACTTCCGGGTGCCGGCTTCGAGCTGCCTGTTCCGGTTGGCGAGCATGGGGATCAGGCCGTCGATCCCGTTGTTGCGCACTTCGTTGTTGAAGGTGTCGCGATAGTTGGTCACCAGACTGACGCCGGCGACGATCACGTCGTAGACCTTCCAGCTGTCGCCCTGTTTTTCGAGCGTGTAATCGAGCTGTACGGGTTTGCTGCCCGGCTGCACGATCTCCGTCTTGACGACGACGTGTGGGTCGTCGGGCTGAATCCTGGTCGGCTTGTAGACGACCGTCTGGTTCCTGTACGAAGTCAGCGAGTTCGCATAGGTGCGCACGAGCAGCGTCTTGAATTCCTCGGAGAGCCGCTTCTTCTGCTCCGGTGTCGCCTTGTTCCAGTCGCGCCCCATGGCCAGCGCCGTCATCCGCTGGAAGTTGAAATAGGGGAGAACCTTGGCGTCGACGAGTTCGATCGCCTTGCGCGTGCTTCCACCCTGAATGTCCTTGTCCTGGCGAACGACGGTCAGCACGTCCTCGGTGACCTGGCGGACGAGTGCGTCGGGCGAGACCTCCTGCGCCAGCGCGGGGGCGACGGCGAGCCATGCAGCAAAAAACAGCGACAGTAGGGACTTCATCATTTCTTCCTGAGAGATTGCAGTCTTCGGTCAGCCCTGCCAGAGCGGCTAGCGCTCGTCGTCGAGGACTTCGTGCGGCAGCGCCCCGTCGAAGATTTCGCTCCGGCGGTGCTGCAGGTAGGCATCGCGGATATAGTCGTACTTGTCGAAAGCGGCTTCCTCGACGACCTTGTCGGCCGGCAGCAGGCTCGCTCGCAGGTTGATGTAATGAACGGCGACCATGCTGTTGCGCAGCGCCATGTCGTCGGTGTGGTAGACGTGCCAGACCGGGTCGACGTAAACGTCGACCATCCAGCCGAAAGTGTCGCGCGTCGTCCGTGGCCCGATGATCGGCCAGTAGAAGTACGGTCCGTCACCGACTCCCCATTTGCCCAGAGTCTGGCCGAAGTCCTCGGAGTGCTTGGTCAACCCCATTTCGCCGGCGACGTCGAAAGCTCCGCCGATGCCGATCGTGCTGTTGATCAGTACTCGGCCGACGTCCGAGACGGCGTCTCCGGGCTTGCCCTGGAGCAGGTTGTTGACCGCCGTCCAGCTGTCCCAGATGTTGCCGAAGAAGTTGCTGATCGCCACTTTCAGGGGCAGCGGAGCGGCCGCGTCGTAACCCTGGGCGACGGGCTTGATGACTACGTCGAGGGCCTCGTTGACCGCAAACATCGCGCGATTGAAACCCTCGAAGGGGTCCTTCGGATTGTTCGCCGTCGTCGCACAACCTGCCGCAGCGATCGCGACCGCGCCAGCCAGGCAGGTAGCCCGGCGAGTGGAAAGCTGTGTGTTCACTGACTCCCTTTCGGTCTACTTGTCGCCCTGTCCTTCGGACGCCTTGTTGAACATGAACTGACTGATCAGCTTCTCGAGGACCACCGCCGACTGGGTCTTGGTGATGACTTCTCCGGCCTTGAGCATGGCCTCGTCTCCGCCCGGGTCGAGGCCGATGTACTGCTCGCCGAGCAGCCCGGCGGTGAGGATCAGTGCAAAGGTGTCCTTCGGGAAGCGATAGCGCGAGTCCATGCTCAGCGTGACGACGGCCTCGTAGCTCTCCGGATCGAAACGGATGTCGGCGACTCGCCCGACGACGACGCCGGCACTCTTGACCGGCGCACGCACCTTCAGGCCACCAATGTTAACAAACTTGGCGGTCAGCGGGTAAGTCTCCGACAGGTTGGTCGACACGTTGCCGACCTTCAGCGCCAGGAACAGCACCGACGCCAGACCGAAGGCAACGAAGATACCGACCCACAGATCGAGCAACTTGCGACTCATCAGCCCTCCCGGAACATGAACGAGGTCAACACAAAGTCGAGAGCGAGTATGGCCAGCGCCGACTTGACGACCGTGCCCTTGATCGAACCCGAAACGCCTTCGGCTGTCGGCACCGCGTCGTAACCCTCGAACACGGCAATCAACGACACGGCGATCCCGAAAATGAAGCTCTTGACGATTCCGCTCCAGACATCGTAGCGGAAGTCGACCGAAGCCTGCATCTGTGACCAGAAGGCGCCCTCGTCGACGCCGATGAACACGACCCCGATCAGGTAGCCGCCGAAGACGCCAGTCGCCGAGAACAGCGCAGCGAGCAAGGGCATCGAGATCACTCCGCCCCAGAAGCGCGGGGCGACCACCCGGGCGATCGGATTGATGGCCATCATGTCCATCGCGGTCAGCTGCTCGGTGGCCTTCATCAGCCCGATCTCGGCGGTGATCGACGATCCGGCACGCGAAGCGAAGAGCAGCGCGGCGACGACCGGGCCGAGCTCGCGGACCAGCGACAGCGCGACGAGCACTCCGAGCGCCTCGGCCGATCCGTAGCGCTGCAGCGTCTCGTAGCCCTGCATCCCGAGGACCATGCCGATGAACAGACCCGAAACGATGATGATCAGCAGCGACTGGAAGCCGCAATAATAAATCTCGCGGATCGTCAGGTGAAAACGCCGAAACGACTGTCCCGACCAACGCAACAGCACGATCAGGAAGCGCGTCGCGAAGCCGAGCCGCGCAAGCGCATCATTGACCCGGTGGCCGAGGCCGGTGACCGCGGTGAGGATCGACGCGGGACCCCGACTGCGCTCGCTCATGCCGCGGCCCTTCCGAGCAGTTCGCTGGCCAGGGGGGGCGCCGGATAGTGGAAGGGTACCGGTCCGTCCGCCTCGGCGAAGACGAACTGGTGCACGAACGGGTGCGCCGACGCACGAATCTCGTCGGGATTGCCAAGCGCGACGATCTTGCCTTCGGACATGAAATAGATGTAGTCGACGATCAGCAGCGACTCCTGGATGTCGTGGGTGACCATGATCGTCGTCGCGCCGAGCGCGTCGTTGAGCTTGCGAATCAGCTGTCCGATCACCCCCAGAGAAATCGGATCGAGGCCGGCGAAGGGCTCGTCGTACATGATCAGCATCGGATCGAGGGCGATCGCGCGCGCCAGCGCGACGCGTCGGGCCATTCCCCCGGACAGTTCGGCCGGCATCAGCTGGTGCGCCCCGCGCAGGCCAACCGCGTTGAGCTTCATCAGGACCATGTCGCGGATCAGCTCTTCAGGAAGATCGGTGTGCTCGCGCATCTGGTACGCGACGTTGTCGAAAACCGAGACGTCGGTAAACAGCGCGCCGAACTGGAAGAGCATGCCCATCCGCCGGCGCAGCGCGTACAGCGCGTCGTCGTCGAGCTGCGGCACCGACTGCCCATCGACGATCACGTCGCCGCGTTGCGGCCGGAGCTGGCCGCCGATCAGCCGCAACAGCGTCGTCTTGCCGCAGCCGGAGCCTCCCATGATCGCCACGACCTTGCCGCGCGGGATCGCCAGGCTGATTCCGCCAAGGATCGGCCGGTCCTCGTAGGCGAAATCCAGGTCCTTGATCTCGATGAGATTTTCGTCAGACACGCGGTCCTTTCGCGAAAAAGGGACGAGCATTATACCCTGCGGCCGATGTCCGGATGGTGAAATAGTTGACGTTAATATAATTGTGGAATAATGGAGATTGGCCGCTCGACCCACGACCCTACGCCGCGATGCTTTCCCAGTCCGCCCCGTCTCAGCCGGAAAAGCCGCTGTTGCTGATCGTCGACGACGATCCGCTGATCTGCGACACGCTGAGCTTCTCGATGAGTCCGCTGTTCGAGGTGGTCACCAGTCACTCGCGTTCGCATTGTCTGCAGCTGCTGCGCCAGCTGCGCCGGCCGCCGGAACTCGCACTCGTCGACCTCGGTCTGCCGCCGGTGCCGCACCGGCCCGACGAAGGCTTCGCGCTGATCTCCGACCTGCTCAAGGTGGCCCCGGAAATCCGCATCGTCGTCCTCTCCGGCCAGAGCGACGACGGCAACGCGCGTCACGCGCGCACGCTCGGCGCCGCGGATTTCGTCGCCAAGCCGTGCAGCCCGGTCGATCTGCAGCAGGTCCTCCAGGGTGCGCTGACCTTCCGCGCGCTCGACGAAAGGCAGAAGGACAATGCGTCGCCGCTGATCGGCAACAGTCCGGCGATCCAGAAACTGCGCCTGCAGCTGCGCCAGTATGCGGACCTGCCCTTCCCCGTCCTGATCGAGGGCGAATCGGGCAGCGGCAAGGAGATCATCGCATCAAGCTGCCTGCATCACGAAACGCGTCGACGCTATCGCCCGTTCATGGCGCTCAACTGCGCGGCGATTTCGCCGAACCTGATCGAAGCGACGCTCTTCGGCTACGCGCGCGGCGCGTTCACCGGCGCAGTGACGACCAAGGGCGGCTATTTCGAAGACGCCGCCGACGGCACGCTCTTTCTCGACGAAATCGGCGAACTCGCGCTCGATCTGCAGGCCAAGCTGCTGCGCGTGCTCGAGAACGGCGAATACCAGCGGGTCGGCGAAACGCAGAAACGCGTCAGCCAGGCGCGGATCATCGCGGCGACCAACCGCGACCTGCGCAAGGAAGTCAGGGCCGGACATTTCCGCTCCGATCTCTATCACCGGCTGTCGGTGTGTTCGGTCGTCGCCCCGCCGCTGCGCGAAATGGGCGACGACAAGCTGCTGTTGCTCGGGCATTTCCGGATGCTCTACGCCGCGCAGACGCAGCAGCCGCCGTTCACCCTCGCAGCCGACGCCGAACGGCTCTGGCTGGCGTATCCGTTCCCGGGCAACGTCCGCGAACTGCGCAACATCGTCATTCGCCTGACCACGCGCTATCCCGGGCAGCTCGTCGAGGCGCCGGCGCTGGCCAGCGAACTCGACGTGCCTGACGATCCCCCGGCGCCGGCGGTCGGCGAGATCGTTAGCGGCGACGAGATCGTCGCCGCGGCGATGCTCCGTCTGCGCCAGCGCGAGCCGTTCAGCCTCGACCGCCTGCTCGACGCCACCGAGCGCGGCTACATCGAGGCGGCGCTCAAGCTGAGTCACGGCAACGTCAGCCAGGCGGCACGGCTGCTCGGCATGCATCGCACGACGTTGTACAACCGCATGGAAGCGGTCGCCCGGGAGCCCTGATGTACCTCGACCACTTCGGGCTGCAGCAGGCACCCTTCCGGATCACGCCGCACACCGAATTCTTTTTCGGCGGCGCGAAGCGCGGCGCGACGCTCGAAGCGCTGATCTACGCGATCACCCACGACGAGGGGATCGTCCGGGTCACCGGCGAGGTCGGCAGCGGCAAGACTATGCTCTGCCGGATGCTGCTCGAAAAGCTGCCCGAGAACGTCGAGACCGTCTACCTGGCCAACCCGATGCTCAGCTGCGACGAGATCCTGCTGGCGATTGCCGGCGAGCTCGGGATCAGCCTCGGTGAAGGGCGCAGTCACCAGTTGCTGCAGTCGCTGCACGAACGGCTGCTCGGCATCTACGCAGCCGGCCGGCAGGTCGTCGTGCTGATCGACGAGGCGCACGCCATGCCCGCCGCAGCGCTCGAGCAGATCCGCCTGCTCTCGAATCTCGAGTCGAGCCGGCACAAGCTGCTGCAGATCGTCCTCTTCGGGCAGCCGGAACTCGATCAGCGCCTTGCCGAGCCGTCGATGCGCCAGCTCGGCGACCGGATCACGCACGGCTTCCGTCTCGATCCGCTCGGCCGTGACGACGTCGCCAGCTATCTCGACTTTCGCCTGCGGGCCGCTGGCTACCGTGGCCCGGACCTGTTCACGCGCGCGGCAATCGGCCTGATCAGCCGCGCCTCGGGCGGGCTGACCCGGCGCATCAACATCCTCGCCGACAAGGCCCT
The DNA here is from genome assembly GCF_023806625.1 of Accumulibacter sp. GTDB lineage: Bacteria > Pseudomonadota > Gammaproteobacteria > Burkholderiales > Rhodocyclaceae > Accumulibacter. The sequence goes on along the minus strand of NZ_JAMTDX010000043.1, from coordinate 58,271 downwards.
GCTCGCCGCGTTCTCGGCGGGCGTGCATCAGGTGGGCAGCCGGCAGGTCAGGGCGGCGATCCGCGATGCCCGGTTTGCTCCCGTCGGCCGCGACTGGCGCCGCCCCGCAAAGTGGGTCGGTGCCGGCGCGCTGCTGCTCGGCGTCGCCGGGCTGGCCTTCTTTGCCGGCAGTCGGTTCGCCGCTCCGCGGCTCGATGGACCGGCGGCGCCGGCCGGAGATCCCGCAGCGCTCGCCCCGGGTCTGCAGGATCGGGCCGCAGGCGTCGCGGCGGCGGCTTTGCTGGCCAGCGAGCCTTCAGCAGCAGCGGAGCCGCCAAAGGAAAAGCCCCTGGCGGTCGTTGACCAGAGCGAGCCCGCGACGCCGCCCGGCCCGCCCCGCACCGCGGCCGTGCTGCAGGCGAAGGCGATGAGCGTCGACGACCGCCTGGCGGCCACCGAGCGCTGGCTCAAGACGACGCCGGACAGCCATCATTTCATCCAGTTGCTCGTCACCGACGCCACCGGCACGAGGGAAGTCTCTGATTTCATTGCACGCCATGCTCGGGTACTCGATCCCGCGCAGATCCGCGTCTATCGCTCGACTGCCGGTGGCAGGGCAAGGCTCGGGGTGATCTACGGCGATTACGCCACCCGTGCAGAGGCCAGCGCGGCACTCGCCGCGCTCGGCGAAATCAGTCCGGCGAGTCGGCCGTACGTCCGGGCGGTCGCCCGGCTGCGCCCGGCGGACCCGCCAGCAGCCCTTGACGCGGCCGTCGCCCCTTCCGGGGCTGTTGCAACACAATAAAATCATGAACTTGAACCGATATCCGGACGTGGTATGATGAGCCGGATTCTGCCCGATACAGGGATTCAGTGTGTTTAAGGGAATTGCCGGCCTTCTCCTCGTCCTGCTGCTCGCCGCGTGTACGCCGACGACGCTGAGCAACGGCCCTTCGCCCGGGCATTTGCAGGCCGACAGCCTCGCGCGTCCGCCCGGCGCGATTCCCGAACCGGTGCAGCAGAGCCCGGTCTTGCCGAGGCCGAGAACGACGGCGAAGACCGAGACCTACTCGGTCGTCGTGCACAACGTCCCGGTGCAGGACCTGCTTTTTGCGCTGGCGCGCGACGCGAAGCTCAACGTCGACATCCATCCGGGGATCAGCGGGACGGTGACCCTCAACGCGATCGATCAGACGCTGCCGCAACTGCTGACGCGCATCGCCAAACAGGTGGACATGCGCTTCGAGATGGACGGCCCGAACCTCGTGGTCATGCCGGACACGCCGTACCTCAAGAACTACAGGGTGGACTACGTCAATCTGTCGCGCGACGTGACGGGTCTCGTGGCGACCAACACGCAGATTTCCACGAGCGCGCTGGCCACCGGCAGCGGAGGCGTCGCCGGCAGCGGAAACACCTCGCGGATCCAGATCGAGAACAAGTCGAAGAATCACTTCTGGGAAGCGCTCGAGAAGAACCTCAAGGACCTGCTCCACGAAACAGACAAGGTCTTCCCCGAGGGGTCGACCGAGACGGTGACCGAGCAGGTGGCCTCGCAGACGACGACCGGCACGGGTGCACCGGCACCCCGGATCACCGCGCCGCGTGGTGCTCAGCTTGCGCCATCGCTGGCCACCAGTCCGAATCCTGCGACGCTCGAGAACGTCGGAGCGACGGTCGTCAAGCGGATGACCTTCCGCGAGGCCGCATCGGTGATCGTCAATCCCGAAGGCGGAGTCGTCACGGTTCGTGCCACCTCGCGGCAGCACGAGAAGGTTCAGGAGTTCCTCGATCGCGTGATGAGCGGTGCGCGCCGGCAGGTGCTCATCGAGGCGACGATCATCGAAGTGGCGCTGAGCGACGGCTACCAGCAGGGTATCGAGTGGAGTCGTCTGACCAGCGGCAGCACTTTCGAGGTGTCCCGGCCAACACTGACCAGCAATGTTCCGAACGCGGTGCTGCCTTACGTCATCAAGTACCGCAACATCAATCCGTTGAACATGGCTGCGACGGTCGATCTGCTGCGTTCCTTCGGTAGCGTAAAGGTCCTGTCCAGTCCGAAGCTGGCGGTGCTGAACAATCAGACGGCGACGCTCAAGGTGTCCGAGGACTTCGTCTACTTCAATGTGGCGTCGAATACGACGACCACCGCCAACGTTGGCACGACGGTGGGAATCACGACCACGCCGCAATCCGTTTCCGTGGGGTTCTTCATGAGCCTGACGGCTCAGATCAGCGAGGGCGGAACCGTGACGCTGAACGTCCGGCCGTCGATTTCCAGCATCTCGGAACTGAAGCGCGATCCGAATCCGGTCATTCCGACGACGATCCCGAACTATGTGCCGCAGATCAGGACCCGGGAAATCGAATCACTGATGCGTATAGAGAGTGGAGACATCGCCGTGCTCGGCGGGCTGATGGTGGACACCGTCGATAACAAGGATGGGCGACTCCCGGTGTTCGGTGACGTCCCGATCATCGGAGAAGTGTTCAACACGCGAGCAAACTCGTCGATGAAGACCGAACTCGTCGTCCTGCTGCGCCCGACGGTGATCAGGGACGCCTCGCTGGACGGCGACTTCAGCAGTTTCCGGTCGTCCCTGCCGAACAAGGACTTCTTCCGCACCGACCAGGTGTTCAGGCCCTTCTCGTTCCCCGAGAACCCACCGGGGCCGCTGCGATGAGCCTGCTGATGGACGCGCTGCGCCGCGCCGAGGAAGCGAAACGCCAGGCGGGCGCGGCCGTCCAGTCGCCGACCGCGAAGACCCCCGCCGAGTTGAGCCTCGACCCCATCGAAGCTCCCGCGCCGCCCGGCCGGTCGCTGCCGCCGTTGAGCAGCGCGCTCGCCGCAGCCGAGGGCGACCTCGCCTTTGCTGAGGATTCCCCGCGCGACAGGCGCCAGGCGCCACGGGTCGAACCGACGCTGGCCGCCCAGGCGGCCTCTGCGGACCAGGCGGCGCGAGCGGCAGCGAAGAACGTCTTCGCCGTCAAACAGGCGGCCCGTTCACCGGCGTGGCTGTGGATCGCGCTCGGCACGGCTGCCGTCGTGGCGATCGGTATCGGCGGCTACTTCTGGTGGCAACTGCAGGGCGTGTCGACTTCGTCACTGGTCCGCCCGCCGGGGATGACTCCTCCGCTCGCTGCGGCTCCGCCACTCGCGCCGGCGGCGCCCACCGCGCAACCGGCCGCTCCGCAGTTGCCGGCCGACACGCCCGCAAGCGCTGCACCGGCGGGGACGTTGGCAGCAGCACCGGCGGCGGTGCCCCCGGCGGCGGGCCCGGTCCAGGCGGAAAGGATGTCGCCAGCCGCGCCGGGCGACGTGCCGTCGTCCCGGCCCGAGCGGACGGCGCGCGCCGCCTCGTCGTCCGCGGGCCAGCCGGCCGGCGTCTTCCGCACCAGTCGTGGACGCCCGGGTCCCGACCAGACGCTCAACGAGGCGTATCAGGCGTGGCTCGCGGGCCGCTTCGACGACGCCCGACGGGCCTACGAGCAGGTCCTGCGCGGCGACCCGCGCAACGTCGACGCGCTGCTCGGTCTCGCGGCGATCGAGTCGCGCAACGGGCGCAACGAGCGCGCCCACGAACTCTACCTGCGCGCCCTCGAAGCCGATCCGTCGGACGCAACCGCGCAGGCGGCGCTGATCAACCTGCGCGGCGCCAGCGATTCGGGCCAGTCGGAGAGCCGCCTGAAGACGCTGCTCGCCGGCCAGCCCGATTCGCCAGCGCTGCATTTCGCGCTCGGCAACCTCTACGCCCGGCAGGGACGCTGGAGCGAGGCGCAGCAGGCGTATTTCCAGGCGTACGCACTCGAGCCGGACAACGCCGACTATCTGTTCAACGTCGCGGTCAGCCTCGACCACCTCCGTCAGGGCAAGCTCGCGGCGCAGTATTACCGGATGGCTCTCGCCGCCGCGGAGACACGGCCCGGCGCTTTCGATGCGGCGGCGGCCGGGAAGCGTCTTCTTGAGCTGCAATACTGAATACCCCATAAGGCGGCGAGCCGGTTCCGGCGACGCGCGCGGGGACACCCGATGAGCCGGCCGGCCGGGCTCGCCCACTCGCGGCCGCTCGGCCAGATCCTGATCGCCAAGGGCATTCTCAGCGAGGATCAGCTGCGCATCGCGCTGCTCGAGCAGATGAAGTCGAACCTGCCGGTCGGCAAGCTTCTGGTCGCGCTCGGTTTCGTCTCCGAGGCGACGCTGCGCGACGCGCTGTCGGAGAGCCTCGGCAAGCAGAGCGTCGACCTGTCGAATGCGATCATCGATCCCTCGGCGCTCAAGCTCGTCCCGCGCGAGCTGGCCAAGCGCCATCACCTGCTGCCGCTCGACTTCGACAACGAGAATCAACGGCTGACAGTGGCCATCGCCGACGTCAACGACATCATCGCGCTCGACCGGATTCGCGCGCTCGCCGGCGACGAGATCGAGATCGACACGCTGCTTGCCGGCGAGACCGAAATCGACCGGGCGATCGACCAGTGCTACGGCTACGAGTTGTCGATCGACGGCATCCTGCACGAGATCGAGACCGGTGAGGTCGACTTCCGCGGGCTGCAGTCGTCGTCCGACGAGTACAGCCAGCCGGTCGTCCGACTGATCGACTCGATCCTCACCGACGCGGTCAAGCGCGACTCGTCGGACATCCATTTCGAGCCCGAGGCCGGCTTCCTGCGCATCCGTTACCGGATCGACGGCATGCTCCGCCAGGTCCGCTCGTTGCACAAGACGTACTGGCCGGCGATGGCCGTGCGCATCAAGGTCCTCTCGGGGATGAACATCGCCGAAACGCGCGCCCCGCAGGACGGGCGGATCTCGCTGAACATGCGTGGCCGCCAGGTCGACTTCCGCGTTTCGGCCCAGCCGACGATCCACGGCGAGAACATCGTTCTGCGCATCCTCGACCGGCAGAAGGGGATCGTCCCGCTCGAAGGGCTGGGCCTGACCGAAAGGCAGCTCGACCAGCTCAAGCTGATGATCGCCCGTCCCGAGGGAATCGTTCTGGTCACCGGGCCGACCGGCAGCGGCAAGACGACGACGCTCTACTCGGTGCTCAACCACATCAATTCCGAGGGAGTCAACATCATGACCCTCGAGGACCCGGTCGAGTATCCGATGACCCTCGTTCGCCAGACGTCGGCGGCCGAGTCGGTCAAGCTCGACTTCGCCAACGGCATCCGCTCGATGATGCGCCAGGATCCGGACATCATCCTGGTCGGCGAGGTGCGCGACGCCGAGACGGCGCAGATGGCGCTGCGCGCGGCGATGACCGGACACCAGGTCTATTCGACGCTGCACACCAACTCGGCGATCGGCGCGATTCCGCGACTGCTCGACATCGGTGTGCTGCCCGACATCCTGGCCGGCAACATCATCGGCATCGTCGCCCAGCGGCTCGTCCGTCGCCTCTGCGTTCACTGCAAGGTTCCCTACCAGGCCGAAGCGCACGAGCTCCGCCTGTTCGGTTCGCTCGCCGACGGACCGCGCCCGGTGATCTATCGCCCCGGCGGCTGCGAGCGCTGCGACTTCCAGGGCTACCGCGGGCGGCTGGCGATCATGGAGCTGCTGCGCATCGACAGCGACATGGACGAACTGATCGCCCGGCGCAGTACGGTGCGCGAGATGCGCCAGCTGGCTGCCAGCCAGGGGTTCACGACGCTGGCCGACGACGGGCTGCGCCGCGTCCTCGACGGCTCCACCTCGCTCGAGGAGGTCGGGCGAGTCGTCGACCTGACCGACCGGATGTAGGGCGATGCCGATCTACACGTACAAGGCGGTGGCGCCCGACGGACGGATGGTCTTCGGGCGGATCGACGCGATCAACCTCGTCGACCTCGAGATGCGCCTGCGGCGGATGGAACTCGACCTGGTCAGCGGCGATCTGCTCAGCAACCGCAGCCTGTTCGCCGGCAAACGCGTCCCGAGGCGCGAGCTGATCCATTTCTGTTTTCATCTGCAGCAGCTCGTGCGCGCCGGAGTGCCGATCCTCGAAGGGCTCACCGACCTCCGCGACAGCCTCGAGCACCCGCGCTTCCGCGAAGTCGTCGCCAGCCTGATCGAGTCGATCGAAGGCGGACTGACCCTCTCGCAGGCGATGGACCAGCACCGGCGCGTCTTCGACCGTGTCTTCGTCAGCCTGATCCGCGCCGGCGAGACCACCGGGCGGCTGCCGGAAGTGCTGCACAGTCTCAACGAGGCGCTCAAGTGGGAGGACGAACTCGCTTCGCAGACGCACAAGATCATCGCCTACCCGGCCTTCGTCGCGACGATCGTCCTGGCAGCGACCTTCTTCCTGATGGTCTACATGGTCCCGCAACTGAAGATTTTCGTGCGCAACATGGGGCAGACGCTGCCGTTTCAGACCCAGGTGCTGTTCTTCGTCTCCGACCTGCTGGTCGGTTACTGGTACCTTCTGCTGGCGCTGCCGCTGCTCGTCGCGGTCGTGCTCCGCGTGTTGCTGGCCACCAATCCGCTGGCCCGCCTGCGCCTCGACGACCTCAAGCTCAGGCTGCCGCTGATCGGCGAGATCCAGCGGAAGATCATCCTTTCGCGCTTCGCGAACACCTTTGCCCTGCTCTACGCTTCGGGGATCCCGATTCTCGAGTCGATCCGCACGACGCAGGACGTCGTCGGCAATCGGGTCATCCGCCAGGGTCTCGAACGGGTCGAGGAGTTGATCGTCGAGGGGCAGAACGTCACCGCCGCGTTCCGCGTCACCGGTTTCTTTCCGCCACTGGTCATCCGCATGCTGCGTGTCGGCGAGAACACCGGTGCGCTCGACGAGGCGCTGCTCAACGTCAGCTACTTCTACAATCGTGACGTCAGGGAATCGGTGCAGAAGATGCAGCAGCTGATGGAACCACTGCTGACCGTGATCATGGGCGCGCTGCTCGGCTGGATCATGCTCTCGGTACTCGGCCCGGTGTATGACGTGATCAGCCGGATCAAGGCCTAGCCCGATGTACGAGCGGCGCCTGCTCTATGTCAACGCCAGTCAGCTGAGCGCCTTCCTCTGGCAGGGCGGAGTGCTCAGCGAGGAGGGTTGCTTCGCGGCCGGCGATGCTGGCCGGCAACAGTTTGCCGCCTACCTCGCGGCGAATGCGAAGAGCGTTTTCACGATGCTCGCCAACGTCGCCGAGGAAGGCTTCCACGTCGAGCTGATTCCCTTCCTGCGTGGCGCCAACCGGCAGTCGATCATCAGCCGCCGGCTCGGGCAGCTGTTCTTTGGCGCGACGCTGACCACGGCGGTGTCTCTCGGCTATCAAAAGTCGCGGCGCAAGGACGAACGCGTTCTGCTCGCCGCGCTGACCCGCAACGAGCTGTTCGCTCCCTGGCTCGAGGTCATCGCCCGGGCCGAAGCGCCGCTCGCCGGAGTGCATTCGCTGCCGCTGCTCGGCCCGCTGCTGCTGCGCAAGCTGGCCTTGGCCGACGAGCGCTGCCTGCTGCTGACCGTCCAGGACCAGACGCTACGCCAGAGCTATCTCGAGAAGGCCGAGGTGCATTTCAGTCGCCTGACTCCTTTGCAGAGCAGCAGTATCGGCGCGGTCGCACAGACCTTCGCCAGCGAAGCGCGCAAGCTGCAGCAGTACCTCGTCAGCCAGAGGCTGATCGGCCGGCAGGAGCCGATCACCGCCTACCTGCTCGCCCGCCGCGAGGCCGGCGAGGCGCTCGCCGCGAGTTGCGTCGACAGCGACAGCCTGTCGTTCGTCCATCTCGACCTCGAACACTGTGCCGAGAAGTGCGGCCTGCGGACGATTCCCGCGGACCTGCGCTGCGAACCGCTGTTCCTGCATCTGCTGGCCAGCGATCCGCCGCGCGCGCAGTTTGCGAGCGACGTTGAGCGCCACGACTACCATCTCTGGCTGATCCGTTCGGCGCTGCACGGCGCCGCAGCGGTCGCCCTCTTCGCGTGCCTGCTGTGGGCCGGAAAGCAGCTCTTCCAGGCGTACCGGATCCAGGACGAGGTCGACGGGATCCGCGCCGAGACTCTGCTCGCGCGGGGCCGCTACGAGGAGATCGTCCGGACCTTCCCGCCGATACCGACGACGACCGACAACCTGCGGCGGGTGATCGACCGCTACGCCGAAATCGAACGCGGCAGTTCGTCGCCCGTCGATCTCTGGCGCGAGGTCAGCCACGCGCTGCAGGGCGCGGCGAGCGTCGAACTCGAGAGCCTCGAGTGGAAAGCTGCCGACTCGCCGGCGGTCGCTCGGGCGCCGGCCGGCGCGATCGGCGCGAGCGCGGTTCAGCCGCCGCCGGTCGGCGAAACGGCGATTCTCGCCGGCAGCCTGCGCCTCGGCGCGGAGAGCAAGCCCAGGCAGGTGCTGGCCGCCTTCAACAGCCTCGTCGACGCGCTCAAGCGTAACCCGGGGCTCGAAGTCGAGGTCTTGCAGCAACCCTTCGACGTCGAGTCGGGCAAGCCGCTGAGCGGCGGAGATGCCACGTCGGGCGAGTTCCAGGCGCGACCGTTCCGGATCCAGGTGCGCAGAAGGGTCGGCCCGTGAACATCGGCTCGGCCGACCTGCCGAAGCTTCGCAGCAGCGTGCTGCTCGCGCTGCTCGGGCTGGCGACCGGGGCGGCGATCGTCTACGCTTCGCTACAGGTCAGGGAGAGCGCCGAACGCGCGCGGGTCTCCGCGACGATGCAGCGCGACGAGTCCGATCGCCGGCTGCGGCAGGTCCGCGACGAGGAAAGCGAGATCAAACAGAAATCGCGGCTCTTCAATCAGCTGCAGCAGCGTGGCATCATTGGCGAAGAGCAGCGGCTCGACTGGGTCGAGCTGCTCAAGGAAGTCCGCGACCGGCGTCGCCTGCTCGATCTGCGCTATGATATTTCGCCACAGCGTCAGATCGAAGGCGGCAAGCCGGGCGAATTCGCGTTCTACGCGAGCGCGATGCGCGTGCAGCTGAAATTGCTGCACGAGGAAGATCTCGTCCGGCTGCTCGCCGACCTGCGCGACCAGGCGAAGGCGCTGATCCGGGTCAACCGTTGCCGTGTCGAGCGCTTGCCGGCGGGCGCCGACGAGCGCAGCAGCGGCCGGGCGAACTTGCAGGCAGACTGCGAACTCGACTGGCTGACGGCCCGCGAGACGCCGGCGAAGTAGACACCAAGGAGGCTTGCCGATGATCGCCTTGCGGGTTGTGGCCCCCTTTCTCGGCTGCGCCGTGATCGTCGCGGTCGCTGCTCCGGTGATCGCCGGCGATCAGGGAATCGACCGCCTGTTCTTCACGCCCGAGCGGCGCCAGCAGCTCGACCGCCAGCGCGAACTGAACGTTCCCGACGGGCAGCCGGTCAGGGTCGATCCGACGCTGACCATCGACGGCGTCGTCACCCGCAGCAGCGGCCGGCGAACGACGTGGATCAACGGCGTCGCCCAGGACGAGCGGGACGCCTTCAGCGGCGTGACGGTCAGCCCGCGGCCGGGCGATCCCGGGAAGGTCGTCGTGCGCATGAGCGACTCGCCGGCGGCGCGCGCGCGCGTCGGCGAGACGGTGAACGCGAGCACCGGTGAGGCGATCGACCTGCTCAACGGGGGCTCGATCGGCGTCCATGGGGGTGCCCGCGGTGCGCCGTAGGACTCTGCCGGCGACCCGGCGGCAAGAGGAAGGCGTCGCGCTCCTCGCCGTTCTGACGCTGCTCGGTCTGGCCGGGCTGTACCTGCTGCTCGGACAGCTCAACGCGGCCTCGTATCAGGCGGCACGGGAGGAAAGCGCCGGCCGCGCGCTCGTCGAGGCCAGGGACGCGCTGGTCGGCGAGGCGATTTCCGATGCCAGGGTGGCTTACGCGGGAGTCTTTCTGCTACCCGACATCGGCGTACGGATAGCGACTCCCGACGAAGGATACGCCTCCGGCACGCCTCCGGGGGCTTCGCGCGACTACTCTGTGGCCGGGAAGATCCCGTGGAAGAGCCTCGATATCTCCGCGCCGCGCGATCGTTCCGGGGAATGTCTCTGGTACGTGCTCTCGGGTCGTTTCCGCAGCGACGTCCGCACCCTGGTGTTCAACTGGGACACCCGGGGTCAGCTGATGATCTTCGACGCGGCGGGAAACCTGCTCGCTGACAACGTGGCCGCGCTGGTCGTTGCGCCTGGCCCGGCGCTCGGGTCTCAGGACCGCCGCCGCGCCGATCCCGATGATCCGAAATACAGTGAATGCGGCGACAACTACGACGCGCGCAACTATCTCGACCCCTTCGACGCCGCCAGCGCGATCGCCGGGCGCGTCAATTACTTCCCGGGAAGTAACGGGAACCGCGTCGCCTCGGACGCCGGCGACAAGGAGTTCGTCGTCGGGGCGAACGATTCCTACAACGATTCATTCCTGTACATTACTGCCGACGAACTCTTCGATCGATTGATCCGGCGCAGCGACTTCGCCGTCGCGGTCAGCAAGCTGCTCGACGATCCTGACCTGCGCCAGCAGGTGGAGACGGGTCGTACGCAGACGGTCGCCGTTTCTGCCGGCCCCGGCAAGGGGACCGACAACCTCGACTGCGCGCAGGTCAAGGCCGCAGACGTCCGGGTTTTCTGCACCAACTGGAAGGAGATGTTGTTCCTGACCCAGTTGCCAGTCGCTTCGCCGATCACCATCGACGGACTGCAGACAGGCGCCTGCGTCCGGGTCCTGATCTTCGCCGGCCGTCGGACCGCCGGTCAGATTCGCGTCGCGCCAACCGACAGGGTCAATCCCGCGAACTACCTCGAGGGCGCCAACCTGACCTCGTTTCGCGTGCCGGTCGCCGCCGCGTCGAGCTTCGCAGGCTGGAGCCAGTTCGACGCCAGGTACCCCGAAAGGGATCTCGTGAGGTGTCTGCCATGAATGCAAACCATCGTCTGCCGCGTTCGAACTCCGGGTTCACGTTGACCGAACTCGCCGTCGTTCTGGTCATCGTCGCGCTGCTGCTGGGCGGCCTGCTGGCTCCTCTGTCGGCACAGATCGACGTGCGCAACACCAGCGACACGCGCCGGGCGCTCGGCGAGATCCGTGAGGCCTTGCTCGGCTTCGCCGCAGCCAACGGTCGGCTGCCGTGCCCGGCCCCGGCGAGCACGGCGAGCGGAGCGAACGGCGCCGGGATCGACCCGCTGGTCGGCACGACCCTCGTGGCCTGCCCGAGTGAATCGGGCGTGCTACCGTGGGCGACGCTCGGCGTCGCCGAGACCGATGCCTGGGGGCACCGCTATACCTATCGGGTCAGCGCGGCGTTCGCGCAAGCGCTGCCTTCGGGAAGCAAGGCCGCTTTCCAGCTTTCCACCCAGGGAACCCTGGACGTCTACTCGGCGGCCACTGGTGGTGCGGTCGTGGCCACGGGCGTCCCGGCGGTGGTCGTCTCGCACGGTGCCAATGGATTCGGGGCGTTCACCTCCGACGGGGTCCAGCTGTGGGTCGGTGACAGCAATGACGAAGCAGAGAACCAGCTGACCGGCGGCGGCTCCGCGATGGCCAATACCACCTTCGTCAGCCGGACGAGGACGCCGAGGTTCGACGACGAGGTCGCGTGGATCTCCCCCGGAGTTCTCTTCAACCGGATGATCACTGCCGGGAAGCTGCCCTGAACGGTTTTCCGACGGGTGGCGCAGACGGCGGACCCCGTGGAGAGGCTCGGGGCGTCGTGCGGGTTCCCGATCGCTGCCGCGCATTGACCGCGGGCGTGCTTCTGGGGTCCAATTGGCCGATGCCTCCTTTCCCCTTCGAGCTCACCCACGATGGACGCCGGTCGTTCGTTCATTGACCGGCTGCGCAACGCGGGGATCTCGCCGAGCGACCCGGAAGAGCTGCGTCTGCAGAAGTCTCTGCTCGTTTTCGCCACCGGTCTGATCTGCTTTGCGTCGGTGCTCTGGCTGTCGATCTATTGGCAGTTGGGGCCGCGCTTCTCGTCGAACCTCCCGTTTGCCCTGCAGCTGCTGCTCGTCGGCAATCTGCTGGTCTACCTGAAGACGCTGAACTTCAACGCCTTCCGGCAGATCCAGCTGGCGCTGTTCCTGTTCAGTCCCTTCGTCGCGCAATGGAGCATCGGCAGCTTCATCACCGCCAGCGGCGTCAGCCTCTGGGCGCTGCTCGCGCCGATCGGCGCGATCCTGTTCATCGGCCCGCGCGAGTCGGGTGCCTGGTTCTTTGCCTACTTCGTACTGACCGCGCTCTCCGGCGCCGTCGATTTCCATCTCGCGGATCTCCAGCCGATCGGCGAGTACCGCGTTCCGTCGCAGACCGCCGCGTTCTTTTTCGCGCTGAACTTCGTCGCCGTGTCGACGATCGTCTATCTGCTGCTCCGCTATTCGGATTCCGAGAAGCACAAGGCCCAGCAGCGGCTGCAGGAAGCCCACCGCCTGCTGCAGGTCGAGCAGGATCGCTCGGAGCGGCTGCTGCTGAACATCCTGCCGGCGCCGGTGGCCAGGCGTCTGAAGGACAGCGACCAGACGATCGCCGACGGTTTCGCCGAGGTGTCGGTGATGTTTGCCGACATCGTGAACTTCACGCGGGTTGCCGAAGGGCTGACCCCGCAGCAGGTATTCACGATGCTCAACAAGATCTTCTCGTGCTTCGACGAACTCGCCGAGAAGTACGGTCTCGAGAAGATCAAGACGATCGGCGACGCGTACATGGTCGCCGCCGGGCTCAACGAGGAGTGCAGACATCCGACCGAGGCACTCGCCGACATGGCCCTGGAGATGTGCGCGCTGCTGCACGAGGATTTCAGCATCAACGAGATGCATCTCGAGTTGCGTGTCGGCATCGGGACCGGCCCGGTGGTCGCCGGCGTCGTCGGCAAGAAGAAGTTCATCTACGATCTATGGGGAGACACGGTGAACATCGCCAGCCGGGTGACCAGCGAAGGCGTTCCGGGAATCGTCCAGGTCGACGAGCGCACCTACGAGCACCTGCGTGCCGACTTCGACTTCCAGGAGCCGCAGACGATCTACCTCAAGGGCAAGGGCAACATGGTTGTCCATCGGCTGATCGGCCGCCGCGCCGCCGGCCAGACGACGGCTTCGCTCCGCTGAACGTCGTCGCGCAGCGCCGGCCCATTGCTCGTCCGGACCACGCCACTCAGTCTGTCGCTGCGCGAGTCGCCGGTGCCGGCCGATCGCAGCGTTCCTTGCGGGTCAGTTCGAAGCAGACCTCGCCGGTCCGGTTGCCCGCCAGGCGCAGTTCGTAACCGCAGCTCTCGGCCTGGCGTGCCGCGTGGTAGAGGCCGATCCCGAGTCCGCGCTCCGAGCGCACCGGCTCGCGCAGCAGGCTGCCGGCGATGTCCTCGTCGATCGCGCTGCCACTGTCGCAGACGGCGAGTCGCGAGGCGTCCGCCGTGAGGCTCGCGCTCACCTCCAGCCCGCTCTCGGCCTGCGCCTTGAGCAGCGCGTTGTGCAGCAGGTTGTCGGCGACGCTGTCGAACAGTGAGGTCGGCACGAGGGCCTCGGGGTCGAAGTCGGTTTCGGCGAAGCAGACCGGCGCCGTCGCGTAGCGCTGCTGCTGGATCTTCCACCACATATCGGCGGGCAGTACGCCACCGGCCTCGCTTTGCGGCTTCTGCAGCTTGGCCAGCGTCTGCTGCACCCGTTGCGTGATCTGCGGCAGCTGCCGCTGCAGCAGCCCGAGGCGGTCAGCGTCGGCGCCATCGCTCGCCTGGGCGAGATAGCAGAGGTTGTTCAGCGACTGGAGGAGGTTCTTGACGTCGTGGGTCAGCCGCGCGCCGGTTTCGTGGATTGCGCGCAGGTAGCTGACCTGCTGCAGCTCGCGAGCGCGCAGCTTGGCGATGTAATGCTCGTTGGCCAGTTGCGCGAGGAGGTGGAAATGCCAGATCAGCGCGGGACTCAGCTGGTGTCGGGTATACAGCGTGAGGAGCATCGGCTCGGCAGGAAAGTCGTGACGGTAGCGGGCTTCGGCGCCGAACGTGCCGCTCTTCGATCCGGCGTGCCAGCGGCCGCCGACGACCCAGGGAAGGTCGCGCATCTCGGCGAGTGCCTGCGCGAGGAAGCGGTCGGGCTCGCTCTCGCGGCTGGCCAGGGTCGTCAGGCGATGCAGCCATTTCTCGAAGGGCAGGCCGATCGACAGCAGGTAGCGCGAGAAGAAGACGTCGATGCCGGTGTAGCCCGGGCGCGTATTCCACGTCCAGCCGATCAGCAGGAGCAGCAGCGCGATCGAGATCAGCGTGTTCAGCACGGCCTCGAAATACCCTGACTGGCGTAGCAGCATGAAGGCCAGGCTGCCGAGGACGAGCACGGCGATGAGCAGGAAAATGAACAGGCTGTAGAACAGGTCGACCATCGCACCGTCCGCCCGCTGGTCCTCGCCCGGGACCGGCAGCACACTCATTACCACCAGAAAGAGCGGCAGCGCCCAGGCGAGTTCGCCATCCAGAGGCGGACCGGCCAGGGCCGAGCCGGGGACGATCTTCGGCACCAGCCAGAAGAGCAGCGCGGCGAGCAGATAGGCGAAGGCGACGAGATGGAAGACGCGCGTCGGCCGGTGGTCGAGGAACATCACGCGTCCGCCGACGAGCGCGGCGAGGACGACCACCCAGACGATCAGCAGCCACCAGCCGTACCACAGGACACCGCAGACGAGCCACAGCGCGATCACCGCGAAGCCGCTGAAGTCGAGCCTGCGTTCGGCGTAGATGAACGGCTGCCAGAGGATGAACAGCCCGACATTGACCAGCCAGCAGACCAGGCTCATCGCCGATTGTGCTCCGGCGACCAGCGCGAGGTGCAGCGCGCCGAGCAGGCCGACGAGCAGCCAGCGCTGGCGCTGGCGAAGCGCGACGCCGACCTGTTGAAGAGCGGTCACCGGGCGTCCCCGGGACGGCAGCGGCGACCGCTGCGCAGTCCGGCTTTCGACAGGAGTGACCGGAATCCGACACTTTTCACCGCGCCGAACGCCGAAATGGCCGATTTATCCTGGCATGCATCATGCTTCAGCTTGGCCGTCATGGTCGGTAAGCAACGGAGAACGAGATGAATCTGGCGAAGGGACGGGAATCTGGCTTCACCCTGGTGGAGATTGCGATTGTACTCGTCATCATCGGCCTGCTGCTCGGCGGTGTACTGAAGGGGCAGGAGCTGATCAGCAGCGCGAAAGTCAAGAACATGGTCGGCGACTTCCGCACCGTGTCGAGCCTGATGTACGCGTATCAGGACCGCTTCAAGGCGTTCCCGGGTGACCAGACGCAGACGCAGCTCGACAACGCCTTCGGCGTCGCCGCCGCTCAGGCCTGCGCGCCGGCTGCGGCGGGGCAGTGCGCACAGAACAACGGGCGGATTGACGGCGCATGGAACGCCGGTGGCGCGGGCACCGGCGTGCTCACCGACGAGACTTCGCTGTTCTGGCAGCACGTGCGCCTGGCCAACCTGGCCACCGGGCCGACCGCGATCGCCGACCCCAACTACCGGCCGCGCAACGCCGACGGCGGGTTCATCGGCATCGAGATGGCCGGCGCAGCCGCGACTCCGTACATCCAGAACATGCGCGGCTCGTTCTTCGTCTGCTCGGACGGCATCCTCGGCCGCTACGTCAAGCAGATCGATACGACGATGGACGACGGCAATACCGCCGGCGGCTCGGTCCAGGCCGTCCCGACCGGGTCGGCGCGCAATACCGCGCCGACCGCAACCGTGGCCATCGTCGACGGCAACCAGTACACGGTCTGCGCCGCGTTCTAGCCCGAGTCCGCGCTGCCGGAAGAGCGGCGCGGCGACCTCGACGGCACACCTCCGGTCGGCTCTCGCGGTGGCGGACTTTGCCGCGCGCGCGATTGGCGCTATCATGATGATATCTATTTGCAAGCGCCTGGACGCAGCGGCCGTCGCTGCCCGCCCGGTCGCGAAAGGAGTTGGCGGTGGCGACGGACTCGATGGCGC
The DNA here is from genome assembly GCF_023806625.1 of Accumulibacter sp. Classification (GTDB taxonomy): domain Bacteria; phylum Pseudomonadota; class Gammaproteobacteria; order Burkholderiales; family Rhodocyclaceae; genus Accumulibacter. The sequence goes on along the minus strand of NZ_JAMTDX010000043.1, from coordinate 42,446 downwards.
GCTCGCAAGAGATCGAGCGCGAGACGATCAGCGGCTACGTCGGTCTGGCTCTCGGGCTCGGCTTGCTCGGCGGGGCGCTCTATTTCTTCCTGAACGTCGCGGCGAGCGGCCCACGCGCGCTGGCGATGGCGATTCCGCTCGCCGTGCTCGGGGCCTTCGTCCTCGCCGGTCTGTACATGCTCCAGCCCAACGAGGCGGCGATCCTGCTGCTCTTCGGCCAGTACAAGGGAACCGACAGGAGTGAGGGCCTGCGCTGGGCGAATCCCTTCTACCGCAAGCAGAAGATCAGCCTGCGCGCGCACAATCTGGCGAGCGACCGGCTGAAGGTCAACGACAAGCGCGGCAATCCGATCGAGATCGCCGCGGCGGTCGTCTGGCGGGTCGCCGACACCGCCCAGGCGAGCTTCGACGTCGAGGACTACCAGCAGTACGTGCGCATCCAGGCCGAGGCCGCGGTGCGTCACCTGGCCTCGACCTATGCCTACGACGAAGGCGAGGATCTGCACCCGGGCGAAATCACGCTTCGTGCGGGCCAGGACCGGGTTGCCGAGTCGCTGATCCGCGAGCTGACCGACCGCTTCGATCGTGCCGGCATCGTCGTCGAGGATGCCAAGCTGACGCACCTCGCCTACGCTCCCGAGATCGCCCAGGTGATGCTGCGCCGGCAGCAGGCCGAGGCGATCATCGCCGCGCGCAGCAAGATCGTCCACGGCGCGGTCAGCATGGTCGAAATGGCCCTCAACGGGCTCTCCGAACGCGACATCGTGCACCTCGACGACGAGCGTCGAGCGGCGATGGTCAGCAACCTGCTGGTCGTGCTCTGCGCGGAGAGCGAAGTCGCGCCGGTGATCAACACCGGCACGCTGTATCAGTGAGCGAGTGACCGCGCAACGATGAACCCGCTGCTCGTCGTGGTGATGATCGGCTGTGGTGCCGGGCTGGTGCTCGTCGCGTTGTTGCTTCACGGCCTCGGCCCGGCCGGGGAACGAGGCGCGATGGTCACCGGCGCGGTCGGCGTCGCCATCGCCATCGGCGCTGCGCTGCTGCGAGCCTTCGCGGTCGGGCGTCCGGACACCCGCCAGGCGGACTTGCCGGGTCTGCGTTACGCTCATCGCCAGCCCGGGCGCTTCGTCTGGCTGCCGGTGCTCCTGGCAGGAATCGGTCTGGGCGTCGCGCTTTCGGTGACGCACGACGCCTGGCCGCTCATGTTGATCCCGCTGCCGGTCGTCGTGCTCGTCGCCTTCGCTTTCGACGGACTGACGATCCGTGTCTCGGGCGACGAGCTCAGCTGGAGTTTCGGGCGTTTCGGTTTTCCCCGCGGGCGAGTCGGCCTTGCCGAGCTCGCGTCGACGAGCCTGACGCAGACGACCTTTGCCGAGGGGTGGGGCATCCGGCGGACGCGGCGTGGCTGGCTGTACAACATCTCGGGGTTCGACGCGGTCGTCGTTCACCGTCGCGACGGCAAGAGCTTCCTGCTCGGCAGCGACGAGCCGCGCAAACTCAAGGCGGCGATCGATTCGGCGCTCGCGGCGAGCCGCAGCGGATGATCACCGGCGATGCCCAGTCCGGCGAAGAAGGCCTTCCTGCTGCGCGTCGATCCTGCTCTCTGGGCCGAACTCGAACGACTGGCCGCGGCCGACCTGCGCAGCGTGAACGGGCAGATCGAGTACCTGCTCCGCGAGGCGCTTGCGGCGCGCGGAATCCACCTCGTGCCGGGTGGGCGAACGCCGCCCGCCGATCGCTAGCCTGCTTTCCCCGGCACCGGAGCGCTTCGCCGCCGTTCTTCGGCCTGCGTCAGGCGCCCGCGCGAATTCGCCGGTACAGGGTATTGCGGCTGACCCCGAGCCGCCGTGCGGCTTCGGACAGGTTCCCCCGACTGCTGTCGATCGCCTTGCGGATTGCCGCCTGCGAGATCTCGCGCAGATTCTCTCCGGCGGCGGAGCCGGTGAGGCGGGGATCAGCGCCGCTCGCGGCTGCGCGCAATTCTTCGGCGAGGTCATCGGGCAGGTGTGCCCAGCCGATGACCTTCTCGTCGTCGTCGATCAGTGCGCAGGCGGTGCGTAGCGCGTTGGCGAGCTGCCGGAGGTTGCCGGGCCAGGCGTAGCCGGCAAACGCAGCGGCGAGCGAGGCGTCGAGCGAGAGGGCGCGTTCGGGCGAGACTTCGCGGAGCATGCGCATGGTCAGCAGGGCCAGATCGCGGCGTTCGCGCAGCGGCGGAAGGATCAGTGTCAGGCCGTTGATCCGGTAATAGAGGTCGGAACGGAAGCGTCCCGCGTCCATCTCGGCCTTGAGGTCGCGATGCGTCGCGCAGATCAGGTCGAAGTCTACTGGAACAGGCTGAACTCCACCGACCGGGACGACCTCGCGTTCCTGAACGACGCGCAGCAGCCTCGCCTGCTGCGCGAGCGGCATGTCGCCGATCTCGTCGAGGAACAGCGTTCCTCCGTGGGCGCAACGGATGTGCCCGGGCGATCCTTCCCGCCTCGCACCGGAGAAGGCTCCGGGTACGTAGCCGAACAGTTCGGCCTCGACGAGATTCTCGGTGAGCGTCGCGCAGTTGACGGCGACGAACGCCTTGCCGCGCCGTGGGCCGGAGTTGTGGAAGGCTTTGGCGAAGAGTTCCTTCCCGGCGCCCGATTCGCCGCGCAGCAGCAGAGCGATCGGCTTGCCGATCACCCGGCGCGCCTTGGCGATGGCCGCCCTGAGACACGGATCGCCGGTGTCCAGCGCGCTCAGCGCGTCCGGGCCGTCGTCGCTCGCCGGCGCCGGTGCCGGCACGATCAGCCGCTGCTGTTTCCGGCCGATTTCGACGCGCAGGAACAGGCGCTGGCCACTCGCGTCGCGCGCGGGCATGGCCATGCCGGAGCGCAGGCGTCCCCAGTGGAGGAGGTCGGCGACCGATACGTCGACCACGGACGACACCGGGGTCGTGCCGATGTCTGCCGGGCGCAGGCCGAGCATCTGCAGCGCCGACCGGTTGGCGCCGACGACCAGGCCATCCCTGGACAAGGCGAGGCAGCCTTCGGCGACGCTGCCGATGCCTTCGCGAAGCCGATGGCAGCGCAGCCGCAGGTCGTCGCCGTGGCGCGCGGCGAACAGGCTGTTCTCGATCATCTGCGCGGCGACCCGGACCAGAGCGAGGGTGTGTGGATTCCGGCCGCGGCGGTCGCCGGAAACGTCGAGCACGCCGAGCAGGCGGCCGTCGGGAGCGCTCATCGCGGCTGCCGCGCAGGTGAGAAAGGCGTTGCGCTCGAGGAAGTGTTCGGCGCCATGGACGACGACCGGCTGCCTTTCGACCAGTGCGGTGCCGATGGCGTTGGTGCCGCGATCGCCTTCCGTCCACGACGCGCCGCGCATCAGGGCGACGCGCTCGGCGCGGCTCAGGAAGTCGGCTTCGCCGAGCGTCCGCAGCAGGATCCCACGATCGTCGGCGACGATCACCATGCTTCGCGAATCGCGCGTCTGGGCGTACAGGTAGTCGAGCACCGGCCGAGCATGGGCGAGCAGCTCGGCCTGGCGCTCGGCGGCGCTCTGCAACTCGCTGGTGGTGAGCAGGGCGGGCTCGGGCAGCGGGCCTGCCGGGGCGAGGCCGGCATCGAGACAACGGCGCCAGGAGCGCGCGACCAGCGGGCCGACCGACTCGTCGGACGGTGCCTCGCCGCGTTCGATCAGCAGCTGGCGCGCCTCGCGCAACGCGATCCCACTCGATCTGTTCGGCATCCGTCTCCTCCTTTGCCGCTGCGCAGCCGTGGTCGGCCCGTCGATCCGTTTTCCATGACCATACCCGCTGCCCCACCGGTGTGCAACAGTCGCCGGCGATCGATACCCGCGCCTGTGTCAGATCGGGACAAGTGCGTCATCGTGTGACGCTCCGCAAGCGTGTCGCTGGTCCTCTCGAAGACAGGAATGTCCGAGAAACAGTGCACTACGCCGGGCACATGGCTGGCACGTTCCCTGCTGTAGATCAGACGACACGCGTCAAGACGGGTCAGATTTCCGCACCACGACAACGCACAGAGGAGATACGGATGATCTACGCTTTTCCTGGCGCCCCCGGCGCGACGGTCGAGTATGGCCGCAGATACGACAACTTCATCGGCGGACGCTGGGTGCCACCGGTCAAGGGACAGTATTTCGACGTCGTCACGCCGATCACCGGCCGGTCGTATACCCAGGTGGCGCGGTCGACGGGCGAAGACGTCGAGCTTGCCCTCGACGCGGCGCACGCTGCGGCCGACCGCTGGGGACGGATTTCGGCAGCGGACCGCTCGAACGTCCTGCTGAGGATCGCCGACCGGATCGAGGCCAACCTCGAACGGCTGGCTTACGCCGAAACCGTCGACAACGGCAAGCCGATGCGCGAAACGTTGAATGCCGACATCCCGCTGTCAGCCGATCACTTCCGTTACTTCGCCGGCGCGCTGCGTGCCCAGGAAGGCGGCATCAGCGAGATCGATGAGACGACGGTCGCCTACCACATTCACGAGCCGCTCGGCGTCGTCGGCCAGATCATTCCGTGGAACTTCCCGCTGCTGATGGCCGCCTGGAAGCTTGCCCCAGCGCTCGCTGCGGGCAACGCGGTGGTCTTGAAGCCGGCAGAGTCGACGCCGGTGAGCATTCTGATCTTCGTCGAACTGATCGCCGACCTGCTGCCCCCGGGAGTCCTGAACGTCGTCAATGGCTACGGCCGCGAAGCGGGTCTGCCGCTGGCGACCAGCAAGCGGATCGCCAAGATCGCGTTCACGGGCTCGACGACGACCGGTCGGGTGATCGCCCAGGCGGCGGCCAACAATCTGATCCCGGCGACGCTCGAACTCGGCGGCAAGTCGCCGAACGTCTTCTTCGCCGACGTCATGGCCGCCGACGACGGCTTCCTCGACAAGGCGATCGAGGGTCTCGTGCTCTTCGCCTTCAACCAGGGCGAGGTGTGCACCTGTCCTTCGCGGGCGCTGATCCACGAGTCGATCTACGACCGCTTCATCGAGCGCTGCCTGCCGCGCATCGCTGCGATAAGACAGGGCAATCCGCTGGACACCGAGACGATGCTCGGCGCGCAGGCCTCGCAAGAGCAGCTGACCAAGATCACCTCGTACCTCGACCTCGGTCGTCAGGAAGGCGCCGAAATCCTCATCGGCGGAGCCCAGGCTGAACTCGGCGGCGAACTTGCCGGCGGCTATTACGTGCAGCCGACGCTGTTCAAGGGGCATAACCGGATGCGCGTCTTCCAGGAGGAGATCTTCGGCCCGGTGCTCGCGGTGACCACCTTCCGCGACGAGGCCGAGGCGCTCGAGATCGCCAACGATACGCTCTACGGACTCGGCGCCGGAGTGTGGACGCGCAACGGCAACCTCGCCTACCGGATGGGTCGCGGCATCAAGGCCGGCCGCGTGTGGACCAACTGTTACCATGCCTACCCCGCGCACGCCGCTTTCGGCGGGTACAAGGAGTCGGGCATCGGCCGCGAGACGCACAAGGTCATGCTCGATCACTACCAGCAGACGAAGAATCTGCTGGTCAGCTATTCCGAGCAGAAGCTCGGCTTCTTCTGATCGTTGCCGATCCGCTTCCCGACGATCTCTCTCCCTCGGGGGGCAGGCAGCTGCCCCCGCTCTTCCGGAGTCAGCCATGGTGTCACGAGTCATCGCCACGGAGGCCGCGCTGGAGCTCATCGAGTTGCTCAAGAAGAAGCATGGTCCGGTGTTCTTCCATCAGTCGGGCGGTTGCTGCGACAACAGTGCGGCCAACTGCTACCTCCCGGGCGAGCTGACGATCGGATCGGGTGACGTCTACCTCGGGGACATCGGCGGCTGCCCGTTCTACATGGGAAAGTCTCAGTACGAGTACTGGAAGCACACCCAGCTGATCATCGACGTGATCGACGGATTCGGCGGGACCTTCTCGCTCGAGGGCCCCGAAGGCAAGGCCTTCCACACCCGCTCCCGGGTATTCAGCGCCGAGGAGCTGGGCGAGCTGTCGCGCATGATCGACGAATAGACCGGAGTCGGGCGGATCCCGCTGGCGGCGACCCGAGCCGGGATGGAGCCTGGGCACGAGGATAGTCAGCGCGGCCGCTGCGGCCAGCGCGATCAGCGGTGGTCGAGTCGCAGCGACCGCCGTTCTCCGCTTTTCCGGCCGGCCTGTGCGCTTCGCTGATTCCCGCGAGACCGCCCGGTGCAGGGCGGCCGCAGGATTCGCCGGGATTGCCGACGGCGTGGGGTCCCGGGGCCGCGTGCTGATGGAAACGGCCCGTCGAGCCACCCCTCGAGGAATCAGGGTCATGCCCGTTCCCTCCCCCCGTCGCTCCGGATGCTCTCCCACAAGCGCACGAGGCCCGGTCCACCGGTTGTCGGGCGACTTTCGCGTTACACTGGCTGACCGACGACGCGGCGCCCCGGCCGCCTGGCATCGTCGGCAATCGACCGGAGGCCGTGATGCGCCCGTCACACCCGCTGATCACTGCACTTGCCACGATTGTCCTCGGGATGCCTGCGGAGCTTCTCGCTGACGCCCCCTGCGGCGTCAGGCTGTGTTCCGTCGGCGAGAGCAGTTGGTGCTTTCGCGCCGTCGCCCGTGAAGGCAAGTCCAGCGACAGGCAACTGCTCACCTTCCTGCGCACGAATCCCGGGGCCAGTCTGGCCTGTCTGCGCGAGCAGGTCGATCAGGCAGGCGGGACGATCCGGGAAATCGGCGAAGCGTACTCCGGGATCATCGGCGGCGACGTCAAGCCGGACAACGTGGACATCGTCCGCGTCGCGCGGGCGGGCGACTGGCAGATCGGACTGATCGACCTCGACGACGGCGGTGAGGGCAGCCTGTTCCTCGATCTGCTGCACACGCTGGTCTACGACGCGATCTGGAATCCGTCGCTGGATCTGCCGGATGCGCTCGACGCCTATCGCCTGGGCCTCGCCAACGAGGACTTGCGAGGGGTTCCGACGCTGAAGGCGATCCTCGGCGAGCAGCGGCGCAGCGCGCGCTCGTGTCGGGATGTCGAGCGGCGCTGGGCGCGTGACCTCAACCAAGGCAGGATCCGCAGGTTGGCCGATGCGCCGCGCGCGGTCAGCGAAGTCTACGACGGGCCGACCTTCGAGCGGGAACTCCAGCGCTTGCTGGCGGGTGAGCGCGACGCCGCCGGCCCGAAAGCCAGACTGAGCATCGAGGACCAGGGTTTCTCGCGCAAGGAGAGCAGCGGTGGCAGCCTGTGCGTCCCGCGTTTCGTGTATCGCGTGCGCCTGGCTGGAGGAAGCGACGGCAGCGGAGAGCGCTGCGAGATCGTCGAGTTCAAGCAGCAGACGAGGCCAGCCGCGGCCGCGACCAGCCCCTCGCACGCCGCTGGCGCCGATCATCGGCAGAGGCTCGCCGCGCTGAATCGCCATTACCGTCCGCTCGTCGACGGCGACGCAGCGAAGGCGGATCCCGGAAACGTCATTGGCGTCGTCGACGTCGCTGGCCAGTCCTTCCTCGTGCGCTACGCCCGGCCTGAGCTGTTCGATTCCGGCGAGGCCAGCCGGAAGGATGCTCTGGCTTACGCGAAGCGGATGTTCCACTGGCTCGGCCAGGTGCACGCGGCACAGGGCCCGGAGTACGCGAAACGCCTCGACACGGCGCTCGACGATCCGAAGGTGGTCGGCGGAGTGCGGCGGATCATCCAGGCCCATGTCGCTTACCTGGAACGGCTTGCGCAGCGCGGGGCAGCGTACCGCTGCCCCGACTGATCGGCGGTGCCGCAGTTGTCATCGACTGGTGCCTACGCGGAAGGCGGCGACGAACGCGCCGGCAGCGAACGCGGCCCGGTCGATCGGTGGTGTCGCTCGTCCGTTGGGGGTTCATTCGGGCATCCTTCGCGCCGTCCTGCCCAGCCGTCGCGTCGCCGGCAGTGACCTGCCTGGCGCTCGTCCAGGCGAACTTCACGGGCAGCGTCGGGACGGCGATCGAACCCGGCTCGACTGTGCCGATGTTCGGCGTCGGCGCGTCGGCGCTCGACTCGTCGGTCTGATTTCCTCCGGCCGCGTCGGAATCCTCCGCGGGCGCTGAACAGCTCCCTCGCCAGGCCCGGAAACGTTGCCGGCTGGCTGGGCTACCTCGCTTCTGAGCCGTTTCGAGAACCTCTGCCAACCCCAGAGCCTGCCGAATCCCCTGTCCTGCCTGGCGCCCATGTCGGCCATCCGGATGGCGCGCGTCAAGTCAACTATACTAGTCCTGCACGGGCTGTTCATCTGGTGTGGACTGTGTCGTCCGCGTGCATTTTGCAGAAGCCGTCAGAGGTGCCGAGATGCGCTGCCGGAGATCGATCCTGTGCCTGGTCGCCTTGGTCTTCGCGGTTGCCGGGTGTGTCACGCCGCCGAGGACGACACTGGAGCCGTCGGCCCGATCACTTCCGGGAGGCCGGGAGTTTGTCCTGAGCATTCCCCAGGAGGAGATCGCGACGACGATCGTCCGATCGGGTTTTGCCAACTTTGCCGGCGGGGGGCTGATCCCGGCGTTGATCGATCTGGCGATCGACGCGTCACGTGCGAAACAGGCCGAGGCGGACGTCGTGCCGCTGCGGGACGCTCTGTCCGGCTATGATTTCGACCGGCGCGCCACCGAGGCTCTGCAGGAACTGCTGACGCACAACGATTGGCTGGGCGTCAAGAGTGTCTCCCTGGCGAAGCCTTCGACGCGAGAAGAGCGCGAGAGGCTTCTCGACGCCAGCGCGACCGATCAGGTCGCGTTTCTTGAATACTCCTACTCGTGTTCGGCGAGTTTCGCAAGCATAGAGGTGGGCCTTGAGGTGCAGCTGGTGAACACGGCGATTCCGGGTGGCGGCTCGCCTGCTGATCGGCTGAATCCGGAAAACCTCGCCTATGCCCACTCCTTCAGGAGCGTGATAGCGCTCCATATCCCCATCGGGGAGGCAAGGGACAACGTCCAGCGCTGGGCTGCCAGTGACGGCCAGCTGGCGCGGCAGGCGCTCGATATCGGCATTGCGCGCGTGCACTGGATGCTCGAAAAGAGTCTGGCGCGCACGCCGGAAGCCGCGGCGGCCCTCGGGAGTCTGCCGAACTCCAGTGTTGGTGCTTACTACGGGAAGGTGGTTGGGACTGACGCCCATGGGACGCTGCTTCAGTTGTTCGATGGGCAATGGGTTCTTGTCGAGTCTGGCGCCTTGTGAGACGCGGGCGTCTGGCGAAGACTCGTCAAGGTTGCCAGCCAGATACCGATTTGCCTGGCCGCTGCCGCCTGCGTCTCATCGAATCCGCTGGTGCTGCGCTCCGAATGGCAGCCCCGCGAGATTGCCAGCCTGCCGGGACGTGGGCCAGCGGCGCCTGCGCAATGCATCATCCGGCTGTCGTCAGTAAGGGACCTTCGCAGGGACCCGGTCAACCTTGGGGTGCTGTACGGCCGTCTCGTGCGTGCTCCCGCGGACGGGGCCGAATGGCTGAGCAGCATTCTCGCTGGTTTGCGCCAACAGGGCATCGAGGTTCTCAGGATCGCTGACGCGTCCCCCGCGGATCCCGACCTCGCAGTCGAGGCAGAGATGCTGACCGCCTGGGTCACTCACGTCTCGATCGCCAAGTCAGCGAATGTGGTCGTCAGGATCCTTTACATGCGGGGCAGTACGCTTGTCCGGAAAGGAACGTACCGCGGATAGGACACTTCGGTGAATTGGGCGGCGACTGACGACGAGATCCAGGCCATGGTCGAACGCGCGTTTGCTGGCATTCTCGTGTAGATCGCTGACGAGATAAGAGACTCATGTTCCACCCCCAAGTCCTCCGGAGTGCCCGCGCGATCGATCTGGCACGGTCAGGTGACCGGTGAGGGCGCAACCCTGCTCGTCGCTGTCCTTACGCGCGCCGCTTTACCGGCGGAGTCCGGCCGGCAGCGAAGCACTGCGCAAGTGAGCTACCCGACGATACCCGCATTCGCACCGGACATCGGGGTCGCGGGCGTCTCCGTTGCCTGACCGCGCAGGTGCCCGGGGGGAAGCCGCCTTGCCAAGGCATGAGCCGTGCAGCTGAACGACCTGTGGCCGATCGGTTCGCGGGGCTGAGGCGAGGGGCGCAGCTGAACGTCAGTCAGAGGCGATCCCTGCTCAGAAGTACTTCTGCGCGCAGCGGGCCACGTCTGCCGGCCGCTCATACTGCAGGCACGCCCGCGCGTCGAGGTGCCAGCGCGTAGGACGGCGAACCAGGCGGGCAGGCGTGCCGGTCTCCTCGCCGCTCGGACTCCCGGCTTCCGGCGAGCCCGGTGGCTGCGCTGTTGCCTGAGCCGTCGGGCGCGGCTGACTGGCGAAGACCTCGGCCAGCCTGCCGGCGAAGCGCTGCTGACCGTCCTGGAAGTGTTCGCGCATCACCTGCCAGACGTTCTCCGTGTACCACTTGCCTTCCGGGCTTTCGTAGATCGCCGCCAGGGCCGCGAGTTCGTCGTCGGTCGCCTCGCGATAGGCATAGGCAAGCCTGCTGACGAAAGACTCACGAATCCGCGGTTCGAGCGTCGCGCGCAGCGTAGCGAGTTCCCCCTCGACGTCGGCGACGCGCTTTCCTCCGGCTGCCGATGCGGCCTGCAACATGGCCCGGGCGCTGTCCAGGGTCATCTCGACGGTCCACTGGCCGGCGCCGATGGCCCGGTCGAGTCGCTGCAGCAAGGCCTGCCGCTTGTCGCTAAGCGGCTGCGTGCGCATCTGTTCGACGAAGCGGACGAAAGCCTGCTCGTCGCTTGCGCCGGCCGCGGCGAGTTCCTTCATCCGTCGCGCAACCGGGCCATTGAAGTCGGCGAGCAGCGTGCGCAACTGCGCTTCGTTGAACTGGGCCTTGAAGCGCTCCTGCAGGCGATCGCGCAGCGCATCCGGGGGAAACGCCTCGAGCTGCGCCGCGTGGATCAGCTGTTGCTGCTCTGGACCGAGCCGCAGGTAAGCGCCAAAGGTCTCGATCGAGACGCCGATACGCTGCTGCATCGCGTCGATGCTCCGGCTGATCCCGGTGGCCTCGAATACCTGACCGATCAGCGCGTCGGGTGCCGGGGCAGTCGCCTGCTGAGTGGCTGCCGGCTTCGGGGCGGGTGTCACGACTGGAGGCGGGGTTGGGGGCAGAGGTTCACCCGGCAGCCAGTCCCTGCCGAACCAGACCAGCGCCAGCACGACCACGAGAGCCAGCAAGGCCAGCAATAACTTTCTTTCCCTGGGCACTGTCGGATCCCTCCCTGTGGTTGTTTGATCGCTCCCGACCGTGGCCGCGACGCCTGCGCAAAGCAGGTCGCTGCCGATCCCGCGACGCCTGCGGCACCCCGGCAATGTGCCTGCGCCGAAGACGACGAGACTTCTTCGGCTCTTCATTCGGGCGAAGCGTGGGCGGTCGCCTTGCCATTCGCTGGCCTACGATCAGGCCGACGAGGTCGCCCCGTCGCCGTTGCTGCTATTCTAGTTCGTGGGCCGGGAACGGCAAAGTGGAATTCTTGGCGAAAGGCGCCGGCAGAATCGTCAGCGCGGGGCGGCCGTGCTCGCGCCGGCGGTGAGCGGACGGCTCGCCGTCGGCTCGCTTCCGGGGCAATCGATCACCGCCATCTGGCGGCGGTCCGCGACTCGCGGGTGCCGATTCCGGCCGCCTATACTGAGCGCTGCTGCCCATTGCGCAGCGGTCGTCTGTGCGGGCCGATCGCCCGCTGGCCCGTACCAGGCGGAGCCGCCGGGTGTCGCTCGGCAACGGACCGGCGACGATCGGGCGAGACGTTCCTGCTCATCGCAGCACGGGAAACGCACCATGGAACAGTCAGCCAGAAGACTTGCGCCGGTTGTTCGGCGATCGCCGGCGCCTTCGTCGAGGACATCGGTGGTGGCGCTGATCCGCGGACTGATCGTCGTGCTCGTCGTCGTGCTCGCCGGGTGCGCGACACGCGAGCGCCTCGCCGAGCCCGCTTCGCCGGTGCATGTCCCGGAAAGTACTTGGTGGCAGGTCGACCGCGAAATCGCGCTCGCCTCGGAGGTTGCCGCGGCTTCGGCCGGCAGCTACGCGCGAACGGCGATGGAGAAATGGCGCGGGATGGTCGCCAGGCGCAACGAGTCGGACTTCATTCCCTGGTTCTCGGGCTACTGGACGCAGCAGTGGCTGGCGATCAAGGTGGCCTGGTACAGGCTGGGCTCGGGCGAAGCAACGGATCCCGCGGTCAGACGACTGGCCGCGTATCTGCAGGAGCAGTACCGGGAACGCGTGCTCGACCCGGTGGCCCGGGAGGTCGATCCCGATCTGGTCAGGGAAACGGCAACGAGACTCTACGTCGAGTCGCTCGGCCGGGGTGTCCGGCCAATCCCGATGCGCCACGGCGTGCCGGCAGATCAGTTCGACGAGCGGCTGCGGGGAATCCCGGCGATCGCGCTCGCCCCACCGCCGGCGCACGACGCCTCGCTCCACGACCTGTTGCGCGCCGATCCGCTGGCGGCGCTGCCGGCGTATTCGGCCCTGCTCGCGCGGATTCGCCCGGCGGCTGGCAGCGCCGGCTCGGGGCCCTCGGAACAGAGGATCTCGCCAGTGGCCAAGAGGGCCAGCGAGAAGCTTGTCGCCCGCTTTGCCGCGAGTGGCCTGTCGAGTGCCGCCGCGGCGGCAATCGGTGGCGTCGCCGGTGCGGTGATCTCACTCGGTGCCCTTGGTATTGGGGCGCTGGCCCACGAGAGTCAGCGCCCCGAAATGGAGGCCGAACTGCGCGCGAGCCTGAACGCCGCACTCGACGACATGTGGCACAGCCAGATGGACGACCCGACCACCGGCGTGCTCGCCGGAGTGAACTATCTGGTCCAAAGAATCGACGAGAAGCTCTCGCGCCCGGTGACGTTGCCCGTCGAGCTCGGCCGGGCGCCCGAAGAGCTGCCGCTGGCGGAGGACGCGCAGGACACTGGCGAGGCGCTTTCCGACGAGGAGATGGATCAGGCGGATCAGGGTGACGAGGCTGCGGGAGGCGATAACGTCAACGACGATGCCGAGTGAGCCTGACCGGCGACAGACGCTCCTTCGAGGGCCTGTTGGACCTCCTCGCCGCACGGGCACCGCTCAGCGATCGGTCGCCGGCGATGCCCCGTCGCTGACCACTCCGAGGCTCAAGAGGCTGTCGATGACCACCCGCACGCGCGGCGGGACGAGCCGGCCCGACGGGTAGACGACGCTGATCGGTTCGGCCGGCGGCCGCAGCGACGGCAGTACTTCGACGAGGCGACCACCGGCGATCTCGTCGGCGACCATGTAATCGGGAACCTGCGCCAGGCCGAGCCCGAGACACGCCGCCGCGACGACCCCGTCGCCGTCGTTGATCTGCACCCGCGACGGCGGGTCGACGTCGATCCGTCGTCCGGCGCTGGCCAATACCCAGCTGCGCAGTCGACCGCTCGTCGGCAGGCGGTGAACGATCGCCCGGTGCGTCGCCAGATCATCGATCGTTTGCGGCGGCCCGTGTTCGCCGAGATAAGCCGGGCTGGCGCAGAGTACCAGGACCTGCTCGGCGAAGCGGCGGGCGACGAGCCGTGAATCTCCGAGGGTACCGACGCGCACGGCGAGGTCGATCCCGTCCCTGATCAGATCCGTGTAGCTGTCGTGCAGCCGCAGGTCGAGCTGCAGCGCCGGGTAACGCTCGACCAGCCGGGCGAGTACCGGGAGGAGCACGCGGCGCCCATAGACGATCGGCAGGTCGACACGCAGCAGCCCTGCCGGGGCGCCGCGCGTGCCCGCGGCTTCGGACTGCAGCGCCTCGACTTCGGCCAGCACGCGCTGACAGCGCTCGAACAGGCGCTCGCCGTCGGCGGTCGGGCGAACCTGCCGCGTCGTGCGGTGAAACAGCTTGACGCCGAGCGAAGCCTCGAGTCGGGCAACGGCCTTGGCCAGCGTCGACGGCGCGGTTCCGAGTTCGCGGGCGGCGGCCGCAAAACTGCCGTGCTTGGCCGTCTCGGCGAAAGCGATCAGCTGCTGGAGACCGTGCACCGCGAGACCCCGTTCATCGAGGACATTCTATCGGCAATGTTACGACATTGCGCAGGCTTCCGCTCTGCCGCCTGCGGCTGCATACTGCGTCGCACGCGTGGCGCCGCGAGTACGAACAACCCGACAGACAGCCCTACCCGCCCATTCAGGAGGACCCTCATGTACATTCACGCCCAGACTCCGCCCCTGGCCACTGCGCTTCCCGGAATCGCCCACAGCACCTGGGCAGGTCAGGCCCAGGGACTGACCCAGCTGACCCTCTGGCGGCAGAGCGTCGCGCCGGGCGGCGCGACGCCGCCGCACCGGCACGATTGCGAGGAAATCGTCATCTGCCTGGCCGGCAGCGGCGAACTGCACATCGCCGCCGAGGTTCACCGCTTCGCTGCCGGCGAGATGATCGCCGTGCCGCGCGACGCGCTGCACCAAATCTTCAGCACCGGCGAGGAGCCGATGGAAATCATCGCCGTCCTGGCTGCCGCGCCGGTCGCCGTCTATCTCCCCGACGACCAGCGCCTCGATCTCCCCTGGCCGGCCTGAGCGGCCGACGACCGGCACCCGCTGAGCGGCGCGGCTCGCCGTCAGCGGATCAGAGGTCGTCCCGGATGCTCACGCAGACCTTGCCGAAATGTCTGCCGCTGGCCAGGTAGTCGAGCGCCTCGTGCAGCGCGGCGAACGGAAAGACGCGGTCGACCACCGGTTGCAGCGCGTGCTGGCCGATCGCCGCGCTCATCGCCAGGAAATCGTCGCGGCTGCCGACGGTGATGCCCTGCAGGCGGACGTGCCGGGTGACCACGAGCCCGAGCGAGGCGTCCATCCGGCCGCCCGAGAGGACGCCGATCAGGCTGATCGTTCCGCCGGGGCGGATCGCGCGCAGCGAGTGGCCGAGGGTGTTCTCGCCGCCGACCTCGACGATGTGGTCGACTCCCCCGCCACCGGCGATCTCGCGTGCGCGCCGGCCCCAGTCGGGGACGCTCCGGTAATTGATCGTCGCGTCGGCGCCGAGCAAGCGGGCTCGCGCGAGTTTCTCGTCGCTCGACGAAGTGACGACCACCTGGCAGCCAGCGAGCCTGGCGAACTGCAGCGCGAAGAGCGAGACGCCACCGGTGCCCTGGACGAGCACCTTGTCTCCCGGGCGAACCCGGCCTTCGCCGATCAGTGCCCGCCATGCGGTCACCGCTGCGGTCGGTAGTGTCGCCGCCTGAAAGTCGTCGAGATGCGCCGGTACCGGAGCGACTCCCGCTTCGGGCAGAACCCGGTACTCGGCCATCGTTCCGTCGACCTCGCAGCCAAGGCTTCGGCCGAGGCGCCGTCCGGTTGCCGGGCCACCCGTCCAGCTCTGGAAGAACAGTGGGCAGACGCGTTCGCCGACGGCGACCGTGGTGACCCCCGGCCCGACGGCATCGACGATCCCGGCGCCGTCGGAGAGCATGATCAGCGGCAACGCCTGCATCCGCGCCCCGTAGCCGCGCTGGGGAACGAGCAGGTCGCGGTAGTTGAGCGCCGCGGCACGCATCGCCACGCGCACCTCGCCGGGCCCGGGATGCGGGTCGGGGCGGGTCGACGGACGCAGGTGTTCCCTGCTCCACTGCTCTTCGACCTGGAATACCTTCATCGGAAACTCTCCTCGTCTGGATGCTGCCGGCAGAAAGCGATGGGTCGGCGGGCCGCGTCCCGCTCGCCCCACGGTCCGCAACGCGAGCGAAAGGCGCTGCGCGGATGCGATATTCTAAGCGTCCGGCGACCCGTCGCCGCCTGGTGAGGCCCGTTGCCTCGAGGCGTTCGCCGGCGTGGTGGAGGCCGACGACGATTGACCCCGGTTGACGGCGGAACATATACTCGCGCCCGGCGTCGTAGTTGACGATGCTGCCAGCGATTCAGGAAAGGACGCAAGTAGCGCGAAACTTCCGGCGAGCCGTGCGCGAGCGCGTCGCGACACGACCAGGCGCAAGCCTGCGAATCCACTATGAAGGAGAGGCCAAGATGACCCGAAACGCAGAACTGGTGATTCCAAACGACGTGCAGCCCGAGAACGTGTCCGCCGAGGCGTCAGGCGCCCAGTCTCCCCAGGTCCCGGTGATCAGACCAGAGATGGCCAGGTTGCTCGAACTGACGCAGGTCGGCGGTTCGGCCACCACGGCCAAGGAAATCAACGCCCAGCTCGACCGCGTGCTGCGCGATTACGACGAGCTGACCGCGCTCTACGCCGAGAACAACCGGCGGATCGACAGCCATCTGGCCGAGCTGCGCAGCTCCGGCGGCGACCTCTCGAGCAGGCTGCACCAGCTTGATGCCGGACTCCGGCACCACGGCGAACTGCTCGCCCAGCAGGCGGCGACCGCGCAGAGCCAGGTCGAGGCGCTGCGCAGCGAAGCGCACGATGCGCTGGCTGGTTCGGAAGAGCGCTGGGAAGCCCGGCTGGCGATCAGCAATGCACGGATCGGGTCGGATCTCGCCCGGCTCGATGCCGGAATCGGTTCTCTCGATGCGCTGCTGCAGGCGCAGGAGAGAATCATTGCCGAGCAGCGCGCGCGGCTCGACCAGTTCGACGTGGCCTACCAGCTGCTCGATACGGCGACGCGTGGCAACAAGGCGCGGATCGAAGCGGTCCGCGAACAGACCGAGAAGCGCCACACGATCGTCGAGGCGCGGATCGACGGTCTGAGCGCGTTGCAGCGCGAGCACTACGCGGAGATCGAGAACCTGAAGGGCCTGGTCGGCGTACTGCAGTCGGAAAGCCAGCGCCTCGACCAGGCGATCAGCCAGGTCAGCGCCGCGCTGGCCACTCACCGGGTCGAAACTCGCGACCGCTTCAGATGGACGCATCTGGCGATCGCCGGCGTCCTCGTCGTGGCGGTTATCGGTTTCGCTCTCGTCAAGTGGTCGCCCGCCTTTGCTCCGGCGAGCACCGAGGCCGCGGTCGCCCGGAGCGACGCACGAATCGCCGAGGTTGGCGGTCAGGTTGCCGCACTGAGCGCCCGCGATGCCGCGCAGCAGGATCTCGACGCACGGCAGGAAGCGAGCATCGACCGGGTCTCCGGAAAGCTTGGCAGTCTCGAGAGAAGCCTCGCGGAACTGCGCGCCGCAGTCCGCAAGCTGCAGACCCAGGGGGCGGGCGGTGGTGTGTTGCGCGACAGCGAGTGGCTGATCAGGCAGAACCCGAAGGCCTACACGGTGCAGCTGGTCACCTCGCCGAGCCAGGCCGACATGGCTCGTTTCATCGACCGCAACGTCGACCAACTGGCGCTCGACTCGCTCGCCTACTCGGTGACCGAAGGCAGCGAGGGCCAGCGCTACAACCTGTTCCTCGGCGTCTTCGCTACGGTTGCCCAGGCGCGCGCGGCGATCGAGGCGCTGCCGCAGGAATTGCGCGTGTATCGCCCGTGGGTTCGCCAGTTCCAGTCGGTGCAGGATTCGTTGCGCTGACCTCGCGCCGACGCCGCACATCGCGAGCGGCTGCCGGAATCGCCGGCTGTCCGCTCGCGTTTCGCCGATCGTCTATCGCCCGCCGAGAAGTGCCCAGGCACCGGCGGCCGCGAGCAGGCAGCCGCCGGCGACGTGGAAGCGACGCCGGGCCGCCGGCGAGATCAGCAGTCGATGGGCCGACGCGGCGAACAGGGCATAGAGCGTCGCGTTGATCGTCGCCAGGGCGACGAAAGTCACCGCCAGCAGCCATAACTGCGCGGAGATTTCAGCCTTCGGGTTCAGGAACTGGGGCAGGAAGGCGATGAAGAAGACGATTCCCTTCGGGTTCAGCGCGGTCACCAGATAGGTGTGCGCAAAGAGGCGCCAGCGCGAGCCGGGCGCGGCTGGCGAGGCAGGGTCGGGGGCCGCCCCGGCGGCACGCAGCAGTCTTGCGCCGAGGAACAGCAGGTAGGCACCGCCGAGCCATCTGATCGCGGTGAACCAGGTGTCCGACGCCGCCAGCAGGGCGCCCAACCCGACCAGCGACAGGAACAGGGCTGTCGAATCGCCGAGGGCGACGGCAGCAATCAGCGGCACCCTGGCCGCTCGGCCAAGGGCCAGCGAGTAGCTGATCACCGTGAGAATCGTCGGCCCGGGAATGACCAGCAGGATCGCCGATGCGCTGACGAACGCGAACCACGATTCAGGAGTCATCGGCCATTCTCCGGCAAGTCGCCCGCTCCTCCGGCTGGTCAGGAGACTTCATCGTCAGTCGCTTCAGCCCTTGAGAAGTCTTTCCTCGGCGGCGCTCAGCGCTGGCCAACCGCCGAGCAGGACGATCACGTCGCCGGTCTCGAAGCGGATGTCCGCGGACGGTTCGAGCGCGCGGATGTTGCGTCGGCGCACCGCGGTCACCTCGACGCCGATCGCCGCCAGCCCGAGTTCCCCGGGCGAGCGGCCGACCGCGTGCGCCCCGCTAACCAGAACGACCGAATGCAGGCGCGTCTCGCCGTCTTCCGGCGAGCTCTCTTCGGCGTCGCCGCTCCCCCGGAAGAAGCCGCGCAGCTCGCGGTAGCCGCCGCTGCGTGTCTTCCGGAATCGCTCGAGGACCTCGGCGACGGGAACGCCAGCCCGGCTCAACGCATGGGCGGCGAGGACCATGCTCGCTTCGAGAGTCTCGGGGACGACCTCGGCGGCGCCGGCCTGCTGCAACGCGGCCATGTCCTTCTCGTCGAGGGTTCGCGCGATCACCGGCAGACTGGCGTTGATCGCGCGGACATGCTCGAGGACGCGTAGCGCAGTTCGCGGATCGGCGAAGGAGGTGATCAGCACGCGGGCGCGAGACACGCCGGCCGCGAGTAGCGTCTCGCGTCTTGTCGCATCGCCGTAACTGACGTTTTCGCCAGCTGCAGCGGCTTCGCGAACCCGCTCGGGATCGAGGTCGAGAGCGACGTACGGCACGGCTTCCTGTTCCATGAAGCGGGCCAGGTGCTGTCCGCTCCGCCCGTAGCCACAGATCACCACATGCCCGGACGTGTTCATCGTCTGCGCCGCGAGGCGGGTGATCTGCATCGAGCGCAGTAGCCATTCGCTGCTCGCGAAGCGCAGCACGAGGCGATTGCTGTACTGGACGATCAGCGGAGCGACGAGCATCGACAGGACGAGCGCGGCAAGTACCGCCTGGAGCAGCGGCGCAGGGGCGAGCTCGAGCGGGGCCATTTCGGAGAGCATCACGAACCCGAACTCGCCGCCCGTACAGAGCCAGAGAGCCGTGCGCATGGCGTTGCCCGGGCCGGTCCCGAAGAGGCGCGACAGGCCGAGCACGAGAGCGAACTTGAGGCCGAGCAGCGAAGCCAGGATGCCGACCACCAGCGGCGCGTTGCCGACGACCGTCGGGGCGTCGAGCATCATCCCGATGGTGATGAAGAACAGTCCCATCAGGACGTCGCGGAACGGCTTGATGTCTTCCTCGACCTGGTGCCGGTACTGTGTCTCGGAGATCAGGATTCCGGCGATGAACGAGCCGAGCGCGAGGGACAGGCCGGCCAGTTCGGTCAGCCAGGACAGTCCGAGGGTGATCAGCAGCACGTTGAGCATGAACAGTTCGGCCGACCTGCTGCGCGCGACGATGAAGAACCAGTGATTGATCACCCGCTGCCCGATGACGAGTACGATCGACAGCGCGAGGACGGCCTTCACCGCTGCCAGGCCGAGCATCATCGCCATCCGCTCGGGCGAGTGGGCGAAGGCCGGAATCAGGATCAGCAGCGGCACGACGGCCAGATCCTGGAAGAGCAGGACGCCCATCACCTCGCGCCCGTGTGGCGAATCGAGTTCCATGCGTTCGCTGAGCAGCCTGCTGAGCACGGCCGTCGAGGACATCGCCAGTGCCCCGCCGAGGGCCACGCCGGCCTGCCAGCCGAGCCCGGCGGCGAGTGCAATCGCGCTGACCACGGCAATCGTCAGCAGGACCTGCAGCAGCCCGAGTCCGAAGACCGTACGGCGCATGGCGTGGAGCTTGGGCAGCGAGAACTCGAGCCCGATCGAGAACATCAGGAAGACCACCCCGAACTCGGCGAGGTGCTGCGCGCTGCTCAACCCGCCGACGAGATCGAGCGCGTGCGGGCCGATCAACGTCCCAACGAGCAGGTAGCCGAGGACTGGCGGCTGATTGATCGAGCGGCAGAGGATCACTGAAACCACCGATGCGGCGAGCAGCATCAGCACGGTCGGCAACATGTCCATCGCGGCGTTCCCCAGGAACAGACAGTCGTTGCTGCGGCGACAGCCGCGCGGCGGGCGTCCGCAGGAGAGGGCGCCGCGACCTTCTGTTATACTTGCCGCATGATAGCGGCTGTCCGTAGATGAGCCAAATTGAGCCGTCAGCGCGGGCCCTCGAGCTGGCCCGGCAGGTTCTGCAGATCGAGGCTGACGCCGTGCGTTCGCTGGCCGAGCGGATCGGCAGCGAATTCCTCGAGGCGCTCGGCGTGATCCTCAACTGTCGCGGACGGATCATCGTCAGCGGCATGGGCAAGTCCGGGCATGTCGGGCGCAAAATCGCCTCGACTCTGGCGAGCACCGGTACGCCGGCCTTTTTCGTCCACCCGGCCGAGGCCAGTCATGGCGACCTCGGGATGATCACTCGGGACGACGTGCTCCTTGCCCTGTCGAATTCCGGCGAGAGTCAGGAACTGCTGACCATCGTGCCGATCGTCAAGCGACAGGGTGCCCGGCTGATCAGCATGACCGGGAATCGGCGGTCTTCGCTGGCCCTCGAGTCCGACGTGCATCTCGACGCAGCCGTTGCCCAGGAGGCCTGCCCGCTGAACCTAGCGCCGACGGCGAGTACGACGGCGACTCTGGCGCTCGGCGACGCCCTCGCGGTCGCGCTGCTCGATGCACGCGGCTTCGGTCCCGAAGACTTCGCCCGCTCGCATCCCGGGGGCTCGCTCGGACGCCGGCTGCTGACCCACGTTCGTGACGTGATGCGCGCCGGAGCGGCCGTTCCCCAGGTCGGGCCGGGGACCAGCCTGCCCGACGCGATCCTCGAAATTTCACGCGGCGGCATCGGCATGACCGCGGTGGTCAGTCCGGAGAAGCGGGTGATCGGCATCGTCACCGATGGTGACTTGCGCCGTGCGTTCGCCCGCGACCTCGATCTGCGCAGCGTCACGGTGGCCGAGATCATGGGCCACCGGCCCCGCCTGATCGGCCCGGAGCGCTTGGCCGTCGAGGCCGTGGCGATGATGGAACAACACAAGATCAACCAGTTGCCGGTCGTTGACGAGCAGGGCCTGCTGATCGGAGCGCTGAACATGCACGATCTTTTCAACGCCAGGGTGATCTGATGGCCGCAGGTTTTCCGGAGGAAGCCCGTGTCCGTGCGACACGCGTCCGCCTGATCGGATTTGATGTCGATGGTGTGCTCACCGACGGTTCGCTGTACTACACGGATCAGGGCGTCGAGATCAAGGCGTTCAACACGCTCGACGGTCACGGGCTGAAGATGCTCCAGCGCGCTGGCATCGCCGTGGCGATCATTACCGGGAGACGCAGCCGCTGCGTCGAACTGCGCGCACGGAACCTGGCGATCGATCATCTGTTCCAGGGTGTCGACGACAAGCTCGAGGTGATGACTGCGCTGGCGTGCGATCTGGGGCTCGGACTTGCCGACTCGGGCTACATGGGCGATGACGTCGTCGACCTGCCGGTGATGACCGCCTGCGCGTTCTCTGCCGCGCCGCGCGACGCACACCGGCTGGTCAGGGAACATGCGCGCTTCACGAGCACCTGCGCGGGTGGTCGCGGCGCCGTCAGGGAGGTCTGCGAACTGATCCTTGATGCCCAGGGCAGGCTGAGCGAGGCGCTCGCTGCCTATCTGCCCGGTGAACGGCGATGAAGCGCTGGAGTACGGCGGTACTGCCGGTGACCATCCTGCTCGTGCTCGCCGCACTGACTGCCTGGCTGCGCTACGCGACCGAGATGCCCGAGGTGGGCAACGACGGGAAGACTCGGCACGATCCGGATTCGATCATCGTCGGCGCGATCGGCTGGAAGCTCGATGCCAATGGCCGGCTGCAGTCCACACTCGTCGCCGACGAGATTCGCCACTATCCCGACGACGACACCAGCGACCTGCGCAATCCGGTGATCGTCTACCTCGATCCGGTCAAGCCACCGGTGATCATCCGCGCCGGTCACGGGCACGCGACCTCGCGGGCCGAGAGAGTCGATCTCATGCAAGACGTCGAGATTCGCCGATCGGCGACCAGTGACAGTCAGGAACTCGTCGCCACGATGCCTGACCTGACCGTACTGACCGACGACGAACGGGCGTTCACGGCGAGCCCGGTGCTGATCACGCAGGGGGCGTCGTGGGTTCGCGGCGTCGGCCTGCAGGTCGATAACCGGTTGCAGACCTACGTGTTGGAGTCGCGGGTTCGCGGGCAGATCGAGAGCCAGTACGCCAGGAAAGGACCCCAGTGATGGACAGGATCGTCGTCGCGCGCAGCGCTGCCTGCGCGCTTTGTCTTCTACTGTCGGTGGCCGCAAACGCCGAGCGCGCCGACCGTGAAAAGCCGATCCATCTCGAAGCCGATCGTCTGAGCATCGACGACGTCAACAAGGTACAGGTTCTCGAGGGCAACGCCGTGCTCACCCAGGGGACGATGGTCCTGCGCACGAGTCGACTCGTCGTCACCCAGGACGTCGATGGCTTCCAGAAAGCCGTGGCCACCGGAGGGGCCAACGGCCTGGCGTATTTTCGCCAGAAGCGTGAGGGCGTCGACGAGTACACGGAGGGCGAGGCCGAGCGCATCGAACATGACGCGCGCACCGAGACGACGCAGTTCTTCACCCGTGCCTGGGTGCGCACCGGCCAGGACGAGGTGCGCGGACAGTACATTTCCTACGATGCGCTGAACGAAAAGTACCTCGTGACCCCCGGTGAGGGGACCACGAAGACCGCCACCGGCGCCGCCCAGGCGCGCGTTCGGGCGATCATTCAGCCGAGAGCAAAGGGAGATAGCCCTGCGCCCGGAAAGAACGAAGCGCTGCCACTCAAGCCGGCGACCACCGTCAACCCGGCGGCGAACTGAACGGCCCTCGCTTCGTCGTCGGCAGCCAGGCTCGTCTGTTCCTGGGTGCCCGAGTTCTCGCGGGCCGCGCTTGTCTGACGCGCCACAGCAATCCCGAACGGCACCAGCCTGTTTGCCATGCGCATGAAGTTTGCACATTCAATACATCGCCCTAGAATGATTGGTGCAGTGCAGCAAAAATCACTTGACAAGTTCGCCGGGGAGCCTATAATGGCGGTCATGGTGCAGCGCAGCAATTCTCCCCGGCAGCGAGCACGACAGCGTTCCGGGGAACGTGCCATCCGGCATGTTGTGTTGTGCCCGTCCCTTTCTTGAGGAGATTCGCCATGTTCAATACCCCCGAACAGTTTGCCGCAGCCAACAAGGCTTCCGTCGACGCGCTGCTGACTCTCGCCAATACGGCGCTGGCCAGCGCCGAGCGGATCGCGGCGCTCAATCTGAACACCGCCCGCTCGATGCTCGAGGACGGCGTGGCCAATGCCAAGGCGATGCTCGGCGCCAAGGACGCCCAGGAGTTCTTCGCCCTGCAGGCGTCGCTGGCCCAGCCCGGTCTCGAAAAGGCCGTCGCCTACACGCGCAGCGTCTATGAGATCACGGCCCAGTCCAAGGAAGAAATGTCCAAGCTGCTCGAAGCGCAGTTCGCCGAGTTCCAGAAGCAGACTCTGGCGCTGCTCGAAAAGGCCACCAAGAATGCGCCGGCCGGTTCCGAGGTCGCCGTTTCCGCGGTCAAGTCGGCGATCGCTGCGGCTACATCCGCCTTCGACAGCATGAACAAGGCCGCCCGGCAGGTCGCCGACATCGCCGAGGCGAACGTCGCTGCGGCGACCAACGCGACCGTCAAGGCCGTCGGCGCGACGGCTGCCGCGACCAAGAAGTAGGTTCTGCCGGGTTCTGCCAAGCGGCTGCTGATCCCGTTCGCGAGCAGACTGGAACCAGGAAGCCCCCGGCCTCGGTCGGGGGCGTCTTGGTCAGGTTTCCAGCGAGAATCGGAGCCCGTCAGCACCAGGGACATCGGCCCAGTTGGGCGCGGAGGCAGCGGTCGTCCGCTGTCCTGCGCCTTGGCCTCGTTTCTTCATCCGCATCACCCTAGTATCCACGGAGGAATTCCATGAGCACCATCGATATCGAGAAACTCGCCGAGAGCCAGAAAGCCAACGCCCAGGTCATGATGACGCTGGTCCGCACGGCGTTCCACGGTCTCGAGCAACTGACCGCACTGAACCTGGCTGCCAGCCGCGAGCTGTTCAACACCAGCACGGCCGGTGCCCAGCAGCTGTTGAATGTCAAGGATCCCCAGGATCTGAAGGGCGTTGCCGAGTCGCTGGCGCGTCCGAACGCCGAGAAGCTGCTCGAGTATTCGCGCAACCTCTACGAGCTCGCCGCGAACATGCAGCGCGAGATCACCACGGTGATGGAGGAGCAGTACGACAACCTTCGCCACAGTGCGTCGGGTCTGATCGAAAAGGCGGGCGCCGGGTCACCGATTGCCGGTGACGTGTTCAGCGCGGCGATGAAGCAGATGATGAACGCCTCGACCACGGCTTTCGACAACATCTCGCAGATGGCCAAGCAGATGACCGACATCGTCGACACCAACGTCAAGGCTGCGACCAACGCCACCGCGCAGGCCGCCGCCGCGCTGACGCCGAAGAAGTGATCGGCTCGCCCGACTGGACAGCGAACCCCGGCCGCAGCCGGGGTTTTTTGTCCTTGGGGAGGCGCTTGCCTCCCGCCGGTGCGCCTGCGCAGCCAGCTTGGTCGCTCCGGTCCGGTCCCGATCTCCCCGCCCGGCGACGGGCTCTGCAGTCCGGCCTGGCCGTCAGGTCCGCCAGCGCCAGGCGATGCCCCGGCGTTCGACCTCTTCGCGCATCATCGACATCGCCTGGTCGACGAGATCCGGTTCTCCCTCGACGCCGAGTTCGAGATGGCGTCTCTGCCCGTCGTCGGACATCGACGGCAGGCTGAACAGGCGCAGCGTCGGGAAGTCGGCGACGATCGTCTCCATCAGGTCGAGCAGGGCGCTCTCGTAGGAATTGGCGCCGCTGAGCAGCAAGGCCCGTTCGACCGACGCCCGTCGGTGAAATAGCGGAGCGTAGAAGGTGTCCAGCACCCACTCGGCCATCGGATGCGCCATCTGCGGAAATCCCGGCAGGAAGTGGTGATCGCGGATGCGAAAGCCCGGGATGCGGTTGAACGGGTTGGGGATGATCTGAACACCCCTCGGGAAGGTGCCGAGGAGCAGGCGCACCTCGCTCGTCTCGGCGCCGAAGCGCGCACGGATTTCGCGCTCGGCGTCGGGGTGCAGGACGAGATCGACGTCGAGCGCTTCGGCCGCCGCCTGGCGGGTATGGTCGTCGGGCGTATTGCCGATTCCGCCGAAGCTGAACACGACGTCGCCGGCAGCCAGAGTTCGCCGCAAGGTCGATGCGATTCGCGGTCGCTCGTCGCCGAGGTACTCGACCCACGAAAGGCGCAATCCGCGTTCGGCGAGCAGCCCGGCCAGCTTCGCAAAATGCCTGTCGACACGCTTCCCCGAGAGGATCTCGTCACCGATGATGATCGCGCCGAAGCTCATCTCGCCTCCAGGAACGCCGTTCGTCCGCTGCTGATTCTACCGCTCGCGCGCTGCGCGTGGATCCAGCGAGCGCGGTCCGGGCGAAGTCGATCAGCGTCGCTGCTCAGATGGCTTCCCAGATTTTCTGCAGGCGCTTGCTCGACACCGGCACCGGCGTGCGCAACTCCTGGGCAAACAGCTGGACGCGAAGCTCTTCGAGCAGCCAGCGGAACTGCTCGAGCGCCGGTTCGACGACGTTCTGTTTGGCGCGCAGCGTCGCCCGTCGCTCGTAGTTCGACCACAGCGGCAGGAACTCGGCGAGCAGGCGTTCATCGCGCTGTGCGCCGAGGCTGCCGGCGGCCTTGAGACGGTCGAGCCGCGAGGCGACCGCCTGCAGGTAACGCGGGAAGTGCTGGAGGCGCTCGAAGGGCGTATCGACGACGAAGCGCGTGCGGATCAGTCGCCCGAGTTGCTGCTCGACGTCCTGGACCACGCGCGGGAAAGCGCGGAACGCCGGGAGCTTCTTCTGCAGCGCCCGCCAGCTGCCGAGGATCTGTCCGACGAGACGGCAAATCTCCTGGGCCAGCAGCGTCAGCCGCGGCCGCGCATCGTGGCAGCGGGCGCGGAAGCTTGGCTCGTCGTGCGGCCACGGCTCGCGCAGACAGGCGCGGGTCACGGTCAGCTCGATCAATTGGTGCCGCAGTTCGTCGGCCGTCCCGAGGGGCATGAAATCGACAGCCATCTGCAGGAATCCCGGGAGGCTCTTCTCGAGATACCTGGTCTGTTCGCGGAAATGCAGCAGGAACAGGCGCAGCAAGCCCGCAACGTGGACTCTGCGGGCCTCGTCGGCCGAGTCGAAGACCGACAGCGAGACGCCGTCGCCCTGGTCGACGAGCCCCGGATAGCCGACGAGCCGTTGCCCGCCGCCGGCGTCGACTTCCATCAGCTCGGGCAACTCGCCGAAGCTCCAGTCGGTCATCCGCGAAAATGCACGCGGCGCTTCGTGGAGTCCGGAGAATTCCTGCTTTGCCTCGCGGCCCCACTCGGCGCGGAGTTCATTGAGCCGCCGGCTCATCGCCAGCTGCCGGCCTTTGTCGTCGACCAGGCGGAAGTTGAGGAACAGGTGTGCCGCCAGCGCGTCGGGCCGGAAGGCGTCGGGAGTGATCTCCCAGCCACGCGCGTTGAGCCCGCGGGTTTCGAGAATGAAGCCGATCAGTGAGGCGACCAGCGCCTTGTCCGACGGCGCCACGCGGGCGACGAAGTCGTCGGCGAAGTCGGGAACGGGGACCAGCTTGGAGCGGATTCTTTGCGGCAGTGTGCGCACGAGCTGGACGACCTTTTCGCGGAGCAGGCCGGGGACCAGCCACTCGCAGCGCGCAGCAGGGATCTGGTTGAGCTGGGCGAGTGGAATCGTCATCGTCACGCCGTCGCGCGGACTGCCCGGCTCGAAGTGATAGGCCAGCTCGTAATCGGCTCCCCCCAGGCGCAGCCGCGGCGGGAAGGCTTCGCTCGTCACGCCGGCCGCCTGATGGCGCATCAGATCCTCGCGCTGCAGATAGAGCAGCCGCGGGTTGTCGCGTTCGGCTTCGCGCCGCCAGCTGTCGAACGCCGTGCCGCTGCTGATCGCTTCGGGAATCAACCGGTCGTAGAAGGCAAAAATCAGCTCGTCGTCGACCAGGACGTCGGGCCGGCGCGACTTGTGTTCGAGAGTCTCGATGTCCACGATCAGCTGCTGGTTGTGTCTGAAGAAATCCCAGCGCCGGGCGAACTCGTCGCTGACCTCGCCACCGACGAGCGCCTGGCGGATGAAGATCTCGCGCGCCGCCGCCGGATTCAGCTCGGCAAAGCTGACCCGGCGGCGCGGGTCGATGATCAACCCGTACAGCGTGATCCGTTCGAAGGCGACTGCCTGCATCGCGCGCTTCTCCCAGTGCGGGTCGAAACTGCTGCGCTTGAGCAGATGTGCGCCGGCCTGCTCGATCCAATCGACCTCGACGCGGGCGATGCAGCGCGCGAAGAGCCGGGTCGTTTCGCTGATTTCTGCGGCGACGATCCACTTGCCGGACTTCCTGACCAGCGGTGAACCCGGATGAATCAGGAACCTGATCCCGCGCGCGCCGAGATAGTGTCCCGATTCTTCGGATTTGCAGCCGACGTTGCCGAGCAGACCGCTGAGCAGCGCGCGATGGATCGCCTCGTGACTGGCTGGCAGGTCGTTCTCTCGCCACCCGTGCTCGACGGCGAGTGTCCGGAGCTGGCCGTGGATGTCGCGCCACTCGCGCATGCGTACTGGCGAGAGGAAGTTTTCCCGGCAGCATTCGGCGAGCTTCCGGCGGGATCGGCCGTTCTCGATCTCCGCCTGGTACCAGTCCCAGAGCTTCACCCAGCCGACGAACTCGGATCGCTCGTCGAGGAAGCGGCGATGCGCTGCATCGGCCGTTCCCTGTCGCTCCTGAGGTCGCTCGCGCGGATCCTGGACGGCCAGCGCCGCGGTGATCACCAGTACCTCGCGCAGGCAGCCCGCGTCGCGCGCAGCGACGATCATTCGTCCGAGCCGCGGATCGAGCGGCATCCGCGCGAGTTCCTGGCCAAGGGGCGTCAGAGCGTGTTCGCGGTCGATTGCGCCAAGTTCGAGCAGTGCCTGATAGGCGTCGCTGATCGCCCGTTGCGGCGGAGCTTCGATGAACGGAAAGTCTTCGACCGCTCCGAGGTTGAGCGTCTTCATGCGCAGAATCACTCCGGCGAGCGACGAGCGCAGGATCTCGGGGTCGGGATAGGCAGGTCGCAGGGCGAGGTCCTGTTCCTCGTAGAGTCGGATGCACACTCCGGCGGCAACCCGACCACAGCGTCCAGCCCGCTGGCTCGCCGACGCCTGGGCGATCTTCTCGACCTGCAGCTGTTCGACCTTGTTGCGGTACGAGTAGCGCTTGACCCGCGCGAGACCCGAATCGACGACGTAGCGGATCCCCGGGACGGTCAGCGAGGTTTCGGCGACGTTGGTGGCGAGGACGATCCGTCGTCCGAGGTGCGGGCGGAAGACCCGGTTCTGTTCCTCGGTCGAGAGGCGTGAATACAGCGGCAGGATTTCGGTGTGCGGCGGGTGGTGCTGGCGCAGAGCATTGGCGGCTTCGCGGATCTCGCGCTCGCCGGGGAGGAAGACGAGGACGTCGCCCGGTCCGACCGCGTGCAGCTCGTCGCAGGCGTCGGTGATCGCCTCGTAGAGGTCGCGCTCGTCGTCGGCAGCGTCGTCGCCGAGACGGCCAAGCGGACGGTAGCGAATCTCGACGGGGTGGAGTCGCCCGGAGACCTCGATCACCGGTGCACCCGAGAAGTGTCGGGAAAAGCGGTCGGCGTCGATCGTCGCCGAGGTGATGATCAGCTTCAAATCACGCCGCCGTGGCAGCAACTGCCTGAGGTAGCCGAGCAGGAAGTCGATGTTCAGGCTGCGCTCGTGCGCCTCGTCGATGATCAGCGTATCGTACTGCTCGAGCCAGCGGTCGCCCTGCGTTTCGGCGAGCAGTATCCCGTCGGTCATCAGTTTGACGAACGCGCCGGGCGATGTGAGGTCGGTGAACCGGATCTTGTAGCCGACGAGCTCGCCGGGCTCGCTGTGCAGCTCCTGGGCGATCCGCGCTGCCGTTGAACGCGCGGCGATGCGTCTCGGTTGCGTATGGCCGATCAGGCCGCGGGTGCCGCGGGCGAGTTCGAGACAGATCTTGGGCAGCTGCGTCGTCTTGCCCGACCCCGTCTCGCCGCAGACGACCACCACCTGGTGGGCGGCGACCAGCCGGGCGATCTCCTCGCGGCGGCCGCTGATCGGCAGTTCGTCGGCAAACTCCGGCGCCGGCAGACGTGATCGGCGAGCGGCGACGGCCGCGCGCGACTTCTCGACGAGCCTCGCCCGTTCGCCGAGCAGCGCATCGCGTCGCTCACCGAAGGCGTGCCGGAGGTCCCGGGTCAGCGCGCGTAGCCGCCGCTGATCGGCGGCGAGGCAGTCGGCAAACGGTTCGGCGTCGCTGTCCTGGATGGCCGACGATCGGGGTCTCATGTCCGGGCTCAACGCGAACGTGCCAGATCGAGATCAGCCGTATTGCGCTCGTCGACGAAGATGCGTGCCGGCTCCGGTGGAGCGCCGTTGCGGCAGGTGACCACGACGTTCGCCAGGACCTGTCTCTTCTGCAACACCTCGACTGCACATCGTCCATAGACGCTTTCGATCGTCGCCAGCAGGTTGCGCGAATATGGACTGGCCAGTGCGCTGTCGAGGACCAGATTGGCGATCAGCAGACCGTCCGCGTCGAGCACGCGCCGCGTCGCCTGCCAGAACTCGCGGGTCACGAGGTGCGCGGGAATCGAGAACTGTGCACCGTAGACATCGACCACCGCGGCGGCGAAGCGCTGGTCGCTGCGCACGACGAAACGGCGCGCGTCGTCGGCCACAAAATCGCCGCGAGCGCTCTCGCCGAGAAACTGCCTTTCGGCAATCGAACGAATCGCCGGGTCGATGTCCACGTAGGTGTAGTGGTTCGCGAATTCCCGGTGTGACAGCGTGAAACCGCCGGCGCCGAGGACGAGGATCCGCCGGTCGCGAAAGCGAAGTTCATCGATCAGCAGTCGCCGGATGTGCTCGATGTAGCGAGCGTAGCGGGGTGGCTCGGAGTCGTCGATCAGCGAAGCCAGCGAGTCGTTGTTCTTCAGCGCCCGCCCGTTGATCGACGCGTCGAAGTCGACCGGAACGACCAGGTAGCTCGCGTAGGCGGTCTCGATCTCCGGGCGGAGCCAGGCGTTGGCGCCCAGCGTCAGAAGCAGCGAAGCCGTCGAGGCGAGGATCGCCGGCCACACCATGCGACGCAGCATGAGGTAGCCGGCGACGAGCAGCAGCGCGCACAGGGCGACCGCGGCCGACACGCCGAGCCACTGCATGACCAGCAGCGACAGCGAGAGCGAGCCGAGGAACGAACCCAGAGTCGAGTAATAGAGCGCCCGTCCGCTGGCTTCGCCGGCGCGTCCGTGCTCGAGGAGATTGGTGACGATCGGTACGGTCTGACCGAGCAGCCAGGCTACCGGACAGACGATCGCCCCGACCAGCGTCAGATAGGCGAGCTCGGGCGGTGTCAGCCAGACAAAGAGCCGGTCGATCGCCACGCCTGAAAGCCCGGTTCCGACGAGCAGTGCGGCGAGCAGAAAGTTTCTCGCGACGGCGCCGACGTAGTCGCGCTCGATCCGCGAACCCGAGTGGTAGCCAAGGGCCAGGGCGAGCAGGAAGAAGCCGATCGTCGGCGCGGTGACGACGATCGAACTGCCCATGTGCGGGACGATCTGACGCAGCGCGAGGATCTCGGCGCCAAGCGAGCAGAAGCCTTCGATGAAGACGACGGCGTAGAGCAGCGAGGCCGGCATCAGCGCAGTGCAGCGCGAAGCCTTCCGGCGCGGCGATCGGCGAAGCCCGGCTGATCAGGCAAAGGTTTCGGCTCTCGCCAGTGGGACGCCCTGCCGGTCCTTGGCCGACAGCAGAGGTTCTCCCGAGAGCGGCCAGTCGATCGCCAGGTCGGGGTCATCCCAGGCGATACAGCGCTCGTGCTGCGGAGCCCAGTAGTCGGTCGTCTTGTACAGGAACTCGGCGGTCTCGCTGAGCACGAGGAAGCCGTGGGCAAAACCTTCGGGGATCCACGCCTGCCGCTTGTTGTCCGCGGAAAGGACGACGCCGACCCATTGACCAAAGGTCGTCGACCGCCGGCGGAGGTCGACCGCGACATCGAAGACCTCGCCCAGAACGACGCGGACGAGCTTGCCCTGCGGCTGGCTGATCTGATAGTGCAGGCCGCGCAGCGCACCATGAATCGACCGTGAGTGGTTGTCCTGGACGAAATTGACCGCCCGGCCGGTAGCCTCGGAAAACTGCGCCTGGTTGAAACTCTCGAAGAAGAATCCCCGGTCATCGCCAAAGACTCTCGGCTCGAGGAGAACGACGTCGGGAATGGCCAACGCTGTCGCTTTCATGTCGTCATCCGGCGAAGGGGTGAGTTTCTCTGAGGACGCGCAGCAGGTACTGTCCGTACCCGTTCTTGATCAGCGGCCCGGCGAGGTTTTCGAGCTGCCCGGCGTCGATCCAGCGCTGGCGGAAGGCGATCTCTTCGGGACAGGCGATCTTCAGTCCCTGCCGGTTCTCGACCGTGGCGATGAACTGGCTGGCGTCGAGCAGGGATTCATGCGTTCCGGTGTCGAGCCAGGCGTAGCCGCGTCCCATGACCTCGACCTTGAGTTGGTCCTGTTCGAGGTACCTGCGGTTGAGGTCGGTGATCTCGAGCTCGCCGCGTGCCGAGGGGACCAGGCTCCTCGCCAGACTGACCACCTGCGGGTCGTAGAAGTAAAGGCCGGTCACCGCGTAACTGGACTTCGGCTGCCTGGGCTTTTCCTCGAGCGACAGGACCCGGCCCTGGGCGTCGAACTCGGCGACGCCGTAGCGCTCGGGATCATTGACGTGGTAGGCGAAGACGGTCGCGCCTTCGGCGCGGCTCGTCGCCTTGCGCAGCAACTGCGGAAAGTAGTGACCGTAAAAGATGTTGTCCCCGAGGACCAGCGCCGAATGATCGTCGCCGATGAACGAGTCCCCGATCAGGAAAGCCTGCGCGAGGCCGTCGGGACTCGGCTGGACCGCGTAGTGGAGGCTGATGCCCCAAGCCGATCCGTCGCCGAGCAGTTGCGCGAAGCGTGGCGTGTCCTGCGGAGTCGAGATCACCAGCAACTCGCGGATCCCGGCGAGCATCAGCGTGCTCAGCGGGTAATAGATCATCGGCTTGTCGAAAACTGGCAACAGTTGTTTGCTGATCGCCAGCGTAGCCGGGTGCAATCGCGTTCCCGAGCCGCCGGCGAGAATGAGTCCCTTGCGTTTCATCAGGCGGTCTCCCGATCAGGTGGATGAGCGGACACTCAGGCCGTTGCCCAGGCGGAGCGATGAGCAGCCGTCCTCTTGCCCAGGAGCGAGTGCTGCTTCGGCCAGCACACTGGCCTTGCGTCGGCTCGATCCTGCGGCCAGGCCGATGGTCGCGCGAGTGATCGCTGATCGGGTGTGCCCCAGTGCGCAGCGTAGCGCCGATGACCACGGGCCTGGCCAGGTCATCGACGGTCCGTTCCGGCCGCCGGATTCCGGGTCAGCTCGCCCAGGATTCTGACGACCGCCCAGACGATCAGCGCGATACCGGCGATCACTGCTCCCACCGCAGCTCCGCCACTGCCCGGAAATCCGGCGATGAAGAGCGCCTCGCCGCGGACCAGCCACATCAATCCGCTGGCCAGGACGAGCATGCCCAGTGCGTCGACGAGCGCATAGAGCATCACCTTCGGCGTGACTCGCGGGCGCTTGCGGAGGTCCATTGCCTGCCTACTTGACGCGCATTCCGGGTTGAGCGCCGGCATCTGCCGAGAGCAGGAAGATGCCCGGCTGCCGTCCTTCGGGATCCGAAGCCGCAAGGATCATCCCTTCGGAAAGACCGAACCTCATCTTGCGCGGTGCGAGATTGACGATGACCACAGTGAGACGCCCGACGAGCGCTGCCGGGTCGTACGCGGCCTTGATTCCGGCGAAGACCTGTCGCCGGCCGAGGGGTCCGACGTCGAGCAGCAGCCGGACGAGCTTGTCGGCTCCTTCGACGTGGCTCGCCTCGGCGATCCGCGCGACGCGCAGATCGACGCGCATGAACTCGTCGAGCGCGACGTGTGCGCCGCCCACGGGCGGCCCTTCGGCCTCGACCGCAGATCGGGCCGCCGCCTTTTCCTGATGTTCGGCGTGTCGCTGCGGCGCCGGCGGCGGCGCGGCAGCGAGCGATTGGCGATTGGCTTCGACGAGGGCGTCGACCTGTCGCCGATCGACGCGCGTGAGCATGTGCCGGTATGAACGGATTGCATGGCCGGCGGCGAGTACGGTCGCTCCGTCGTCCCAGGTGAACGGCGCGACGTTGAGGAAGTCCTCTGCCTTCACGGCGAGCGCGGGCAATACCGGCTTGAGCAGGACGGCGAGCAGCCTGAAGAGGTTGACCGCGTTGCTGCAGGCGGTGTGGAGTTCCCTCTCGCTGCCCGGCTGGCGCGCCAGCTCCCAGGGCTTGACGCGGTCCACGTACTGGTTGGCGAGGTCGGCGAGGGCCATGATCTCGCGGATCGCCTTGCCGAACTCGCGGCCTTCGTAGTGCCCGGCGATCACCGCCCGGCGATCGCGGATCGCGTCGACCGCGTGCAGCGACTCGTCGCAGGTGCACAGCCGGCCGGCAAAGTGTCTGACGATGAACCCGGCCGAGCGGCTGGCGATGTTCACGAACTTGCCGACGAGGTCCGAATTGACCCGGGCGATGAAGTCGTCGAGGTTGAGGTCGATGTCCTCCATCGTCGCGGAAAGTTTGGCCGCGTAGTAGTAGCGCAGCCATTCCGGGTCGAGGCCCTGGGCGAGATAGCTTTCGGCGGTGATGAAGGTGCCTCGCGATTTGGACATCTTCGCGCCGTCTACGGTCAGGAAGCCGTGCGCGAAGACCCGGGTCGGCGTCCGATAGCCGGCGTGCTCGAGTTCGGCTGGCCAGAACAGGGCGTGGAAGTAGAGGATGTCCTTGCCGATGAAGTGGTACAGCTCGGTCGACGAGCCGTCCTTCCAGTACTCGTCGAAGTCGAGGCCGGTACGCGAGCAGAGGTTGCGAAAGGA
The DNA here is from genome assembly GCF_023806625.1 of Accumulibacter sp. Classification (GTDB taxonomy): domain Bacteria; phylum Pseudomonadota; class Gammaproteobacteria; order Burkholderiales; family Rhodocyclaceae; genus Accumulibacter. Next base: position 8,264 of record NZ_JAMTDX010000043.1, on the reverse strand, counting down.
TCCCATGTAGCCGATCGGCGCGTCGAGCCAGACGTAGAAATACTTGCCCGGTGCTCCGGGGATCTCGAAACCGAAATACGGCGCATCGCGCGAGATGTCCCAGTCGGTGAGGCGGTCCTCACCCTCTTCGCCGAGCCATTCCTGGAGCTTGTTGGCCGCTTCGGGTTGCAGGCGGTCTTCGCTCTGTGTCCAGCGACGCAGGAACGACTGGCACCGGTGATCGGAAAGACGGAAAAAGTAGTGCTCGGACTGGCGAAGCTCCGGTCTGGCCCCGGAGACCGCCGAATAGGGGTTGCGCAGCTCGCTGGCCGTGTACGCCGAGCCACAGCTCTCGCAGTTGTCGCCGTACTGGTCGTGCGCGCCGCACTTCGGGCACTCGCCCTTGATGAAGCGGTCGGGAAGGAACATCTGCTTGAGCGGGTCGTAATACTGCTCGATGGTCCTCGTTTCGATCAGTCCGGCGGCCGCGAGGCGGGCGAAGATGTCGTTGGCACAGGCGCGGGTTTCCTCCGAATGCGTCGTGTAGTAGTTGTCGAAGCCGACGTGGAAACCCGCGAAGTCGCGCGTGTGCTCGCCGTGGACGCGGTCGATCAGGACCTCGGGCGAGATGCCCTCCTTCTCGGCGCGCAGCATGATCGGTGTGCCGTGGGTGTCGTCGGCGCAGACGTACCAGCACTCGTGGCCGCACATTTTCTGGAAGCGTACCCAGATGTCGGTCTGGATGTACTCGACCAGGTGGCCCAGGTGAATCGCACCGTTGGCATAGGGCAGTGCCGAAGTGACCAGGATCTTGCGTTTCATCGATATCGCGCAACGCGGGAAAAGCGCATTCTAGCAAATCACCGCAGGCTGCCCGCGCGCGAGGCCGCCTTGAACCCTCAGCATCGGCAAGCGCGCGATCAGGGACGTGGCGTGCGCTTGGGAAGCAGCAGAATTGCGTCGCGGTTGCTCCACGAGAAGCAGCGCTCGGCAGCTTCGCGCCACGGTAGCCAGCAGTAGCCGAGATGTTCGCCAGGGGCGACGGTCACCGGCCGGGCCGCCGGCACCTTGAGCGCGAAGACGTGCTCAGTGTTGTGGCGCACTCCCGGCGGATACCGGTCCCGCCACTCGGCGAAGATTTCGTAACGGTTGACGATTCGCCAGTCGCGCAGCGTCTCCCGGCTGGCTTCGATTCCGGTCTCCTCGGCGACCTCGCGCAGCGCCGCATCGACGAGCGACTCGCCCTCCTCGACGCTGCCGGTGACCGATTGCCAGTAGCCGGGGTGAGCCGCACGCTCGAGCAGCAGCACCTGGTGGTCAGGCGTATGGATCAGCACGAGCACCGAGACCGGTCGCTTGTACCGGCTCATGCGCCTGGAAAGCGGGCGAGCAGCGGGTCGATGTCGGCGCTATGCAGCACCCACATCGGAACGTCACGCTCGCGCCACTCGGCGATGGCTTCGGCGAAGACCTCATTGACCATCGCCCACCCGGCCGGGTTGCCGGCGCACAGCCTTTCCGCGTGCACGACGAGCAGCACGTAGCCGGTGGCCGGATGCCATGAGAGGTCGGTCAGACAATCCTTGAGAGCATCCAGGTTGGCGCCGTACCATGCCGGAAAGCGGAGGTCCCGGCCGATTGCGGCGAGCACCGGTTCGACCCCGGTGGCATCATCGAAGCTGACCTCGCAGCAGCTCAGGCCGGCGCCTTCAGCGGCTGCCCGGATGGCCGGACGGCTCGATCCGGCCAGCGAGTAGATCCCCGCCCGTCGGCAATCCTTGAGCAGGGCTGCCAGTCGTTCGCGCTTCATGGCGATTCGCGTATCCGGAGGAAGCTGCGGTAATGGTTGGCGCTGTAGTAATACTCTCCCGAGGTCGCGACATCGCCGGTTCGGCCTTCGCCGGCGACGATTCGCCGCGCTCCGCGGTCGGGACTGCCCGGAGTTTCGACCGTGTACTCGCGGTAGTAGCCCCGCGGGCGGATGGGCAGATGCCGCTCGAAATTGCCGAAAACGCTGCCGTCCTTCCTCGGGTAAGGAAACGGGCCCCCCTGCCGGATCAGCTTGAGCGTGCGCAAGGCTTCGGGGGGGAGATCGGCCAGGGCAACGGTCGGCAGCGATGGCGACTCGCGTGCCTGAGCGGGCGCAACCAGCCCGGGCACGCCGACCAGCGTCGCCAGCAGGAGCAGCCGGACGAGTGCCCGGACCCGGTCGATCGCCGCGTTCAGGCGCTGCCAGCTCATCGCTGCGCGGCGGCGTCTACCGCGCCGCCCCCGTGGCGGAGCACGACGGCATGGCACACGTTCAGGTCCTGCCCAGCTCGATCTGCGTGTCGACCCTGTGGCGCAGGCGGATGTGCAGTTCGCGGAGCTGCCTTTCGCTGACCTCGCTCGGCGCATCGGTGAGCAGGCATTGCGCGCGCTGCGTCTTCGGAAATGCGATGACGTCGCGGATCGACTCGGCGCTGGCCATCATCGCGACGATCCGGTCGAGCCCGAAGGCCAGACCGCCGTGCGGCGGCGCACCGTACTTCAGCGCTTCGAGCAGGAAGCCGAACTTCGCCTGCGCTTCGTGCTCGCTGATCCCCAGGGCCCTGAACACCCGCTCCTGGACGGCCGCCCGGTGAATCCTCACCGACCCGCCGCCGAGCTCGGAGCCGTTCAGCGCCAGGTCGTAGGCCTTGGCCAGGCAGCTGGCCGGGTCGCTCTCGAGCAGCTCGAGATGCTCGTCCCGGGGGCTGGTGAATGGGTGATGGCAGGCGGTCCAGCGCTTCTCCTGTTCGTCGTACTCGAACATCGGAAAATCGACCACCCATACCGGCTCCCAGTCGTTCCCGTTGACGAAGCCCTTCTCGTGCCCGATACGGACGCGCAGCGCGCCGAGCGAGTCGTCGACCACCTTGCGCCGGTCGGCGCCGAAGAAAATCAGGTCGCCCGAAGTTGCGCCGGTCCGCTCGACGATCGCACGCAACGCCGCGCCATGGAGGTTCTTGACGATCGGCGACTGCAGGCCGCTCTCGTTGAGCTGGCTGACATCGTTGACCTTGATGTAGGCGAGGCCCCTGGCACCGTAAATGCCGACGAACTGAGTGTAGGCGTCGATCTCGCTGCGCGTCAGGCGCGCGCCGCCGGGAATGCGCAGCGCGGCGACCCGGCCCCCTTCGCTGTTGGCTACCGTCGAGAAGACCTTGAACGAAACGTCGCGGAGCACGTCGGTGACCTCGGCGAGTTCGAGCGTCACGCGCAGGTCGGGCTTGTCTGACCCGTAGCGCTCCATCGCCTCGCGGTAACTCAGCCGCGGGAACGGGTTGGGCAGTTCGACGGCAATCGCTTCACGGAACACCGCCCGGATCAGTTCCTCCATCTGCCCGATGATCTCGCCCTCGTCCATGAACGAGGTTTCGATATCCACCTGGGTGAACTCCGGCTGACGATCCGCGCGCGAGTCCTCGTCGCGGAAGCAGCGGGTGATCTGGTAGTAACGGTCGAACCCGGAAACCATCAGCAGCTGCTTGAACAGCTGGGGTGACTGCGGCAGCGCAAAGAACTGCCCCGGGTGGATGCGCGAGGGAACCAGATAGTCGCGCGCACCTTCGGGGGTGCTCTTGGTGAGCATCGGTGTTTCGATGTCGATGAACCCCGCCTCGTCGAGGAAGCGGCGGAAAGCGCGGGTCGCGCGGTAACGCAGCAGCAGGTTCTTCTGCATCTGCGGGCGGCGCAGGTCGATCACCCGGTGGGTCAGACGGATGTTCTCCGAGAGATTGTCGTCGTCGAGCTGGAACGGTGGGGTGAGTGACGGATTGAGAACCTCGATCTCCTGACACAGCACCTCGACCTCGCCGCTGGCGAGATGCGGGTTGACGGTTCCCTCGGGCCGTGCGCGCACCTTGCCGCTGACCCGGAGGCAGAACTCGTTGCGCACCGACTCGGCGGTCCTGAACATCTCCGGGCGATCCGGATCGCAGACGATCTGGGCCAGCCCTTCGCGGTCGCGCAGGTCGACGAAGATCACTCCGCCGTGGTCGCGGCGGCGGTGGGCCCAGCCGCAGAGGACGACCTGCCGGCCGATCAGCCGCGAGTCGAGTTGTCCGCAATAGTGAGTGCGCATGTTCTTTCCCGAATGACCCTGAGCTCAGTTGCCCGGCAGATTCCCGGCCGCATCGGCCGTGGCCGGCCGCGGAGGTGGTGGAGCGACGACGCCCATGGAGATCACGTACTTGAGGGCCGTATCGACGCTCATGTCCAGTTCGATGACCTCGTTGCGCGGCATCATCAGGAAGAAGCCCGAGGTCGGGTTGGGCGTCGTCGGCACATAGACGCTGACGTAATCGCCGTGCAGGTGACGGAGTACGTCGCCGCCCGGTCGGCCGGTCAGGAAGGCGAGCGTCCACGAACCGCGGCGCGGGTACTCGATGAGCAGTGCCTTGCGGAACGCGTGTCCCGACGACGAGAAGAGCGTGTCCGAGACCTGCTTGACACTGTTGTAGATCGAATTGACCACCGGGATTCGCGCCAGCAGCCGTTCCCACCAGACGACCAGGCGCTGGCCGATGAAATTCGCCGCCAGCAGCCCGGTCAGGAAAACGATCAGCAGCGTCAGGATCGCTCCCGAACCCGGGATGTCGAAGCCAAGAACGTGGCGCGGATGCACGGCTTCCGGAATCAGGCGCAGCGACTGGTCCATCGTGCCGACGATCAGCGTCAGCACCCAGACGGTGATCGCCAGGGGAACCCAGATCAGCAGGCCGGTGATGAAGTAGCGCTTGATCAGCTGTCGGCGCACGCGTTCGCTCCGCCGGGAGCTTCGCTCTTGGCGGCCGGCGGGGAAGTCGCCGGCTTGTCGGCTGCCGGGGGGTTATCGGCTGCCGTCGGTTTGTCGTCGGCAACCTTCGCCTTCCGTCCACCATCACGGAAATCGGTGGCGTACCAGCCGGTGCCCTTGAGCTGGAAGCCTGCCGCCGTCACCTGCTTGCGGTACGACGGCTGAGCGCATTCCGGACAGACCTCCAACGGTGGGTCGTCGATCTTCTGCAGATGATCCTTCTCGAAACCGCAGGACGTGCAGCGATAGGCGTAGATCGGCATGGGCAACCCTTCGCAGGCATGGAACGGCTGCGATTATACCCGAAGCACCTGGTCCTCCGGCCGCGCCGCGAACGCCTCCGCGCGGGCAGCAGCCCTCACGCGGCCGCCAAGGCCCGCCACGCTGACCAGGCCGCAGCTTGTGCGAAAGTTCCTCGGTCGATCGTCGGGGTGCCTTTAGAATCGCGCCATGTCCAGCCCGATTTCTCCCGCGACCCCCGAACTCAATCGCCTTCGCGCAGCCGCCGCGCTGATCCCGATCATCGAGATCGGACTGAGTGATGCGAAGCTGTCGGTCGAACGAGCGACGATGATGGCCTCCTTCTGCGAGTGGAGCGCGTCGGCCATCCCGAGCGACCCCGAGGCGGTGCGGCTCGCCGAGGCCGTGACGCGTGGGCTGAAGCGGGTCAGGGAAACGCTGTCCGCGCTGGCCTGACGTGTCGGTCGCTGACGCGGTTCACCTGACCGGCGTCCGGCCGCCTTGTCGGACTCGCCACTGAGAGAGTATAGTGCGCCGGTGAGTGCATCGAGCCCCGCCCAGTCCCCGTTTGCCAGGATATGGCGCCAGGTGCGCGTGCGCCCGCGGCTGGTCGCCTCGATCATCACCGGACTGCTCATCGAAGTGATCCTTCCCTCGACCTGGACGCAGTCGACGCGCGCGCTGGTCACCTGGGATGTCGGCGCCGGTCTCTATCTCGTTCTCGGCTGGACGATGATGATGCGCGCTTCGGTCGAGCACATGCGCTGGCGGGCGCGGATCCAGGACGACGGCGCGGCAGTGGTGCTCTGTCTGTCGGTGGCTGCAGCGCTGGCGAGCCTGGCGGCGATCGTCATCGAACTCTCGGACCTGCAGAGCCTCGCGACGACCCGGCAGATCCTGCGCCTCGCTCTCGTTGCCGTGACCATCGTCGTTTCCTGGCTGCTCGTGCATACGGCCTTCGCGCTGCACTACGCGCACGTCCACTACGTCGCGGTCGGTCGGGAAGGCAGGCCGCCGCTCGATTTCCCGGGCCAGGACACGCCGGTCTATCCCGACTTCCTGTACTTCGCGATCGTCGTCGGAATGACCTCGCAGACTGCCGACGTGGCCATCGTCAGCACGCAGATGCGCCGTCTGGCCATGGTTCAGGGGATGACCGCGTTTGCCTTCAACATGACGCTGCTCGCCCTGACGGTCAACGTCGCCGCGAGTCTGCTCGGCTGACCGTCGGCGACGGCAGACTTTCCGCCCGCCCGCTGCGCGTGCGGGCAGTTCGACTGACCGGCCGTGCGGCAGGAGCGCTATCGACACTCTGTCGGCGGCGCGCCCGACGCCGTGCCGCGACGTTCGATCCTCAGCCAGATCTGCGCGTCATGGGGGACGAGCCGCCTCCCGCTCCCCGGCTTCGCCAGCGTACCGTTTGCCGGGCCGACGAGAACCTTCTCGACGGACACGGCGACCGGGAGGTAGGGGGTGTCGCAGAACGGCGCCGCCAGTCGTGAAAGGAGCTTCTCCTCCGAGAGGATCGCCGCAGCGAGTCCGTTCAGATCCCCGTGGCGGACCTTTCCCCGACGCGAGTCCCACGAGCGATGGTCGAGCGCCCGCTCGGCAAGGTAACCCGAAATCCACGGAAAATCGATCGCCCGGCCAAGCGACAGACGGGTCAGCGGCGCCGCCTGCGGGCGCCGACGCAGCCAGTCGGCGATCACCCGGTTGTAGGCCGGTTCATCGACCGGACAGCGTTCGAAGGCGTCGCTGTGCCGGCGGAATACGGCTGTCGTCTCCGCCAGCCACTCCTCGACCGACGGCGTGCAGGCGAATCCCGCCGAACAGATCATCAGCGAGACGCCGGCGATCCATTGCCGCGGGCCCGCCGCGTCCATCACACGCGCAGTTCCGGGAGGCGTGCCGGATCCGCCGAGCAGCGCACCTGGCGCGCGCAGAAGCAGGTCGAGCGGTCGATGATCGCCTTCACGCTTCACTTCACCTCGAGCTCGAAACAGAGCCAGCGACAGCGAGAGATCTTCCCGGCGCTCCGTCGCCGTCGATCCCGGCGCCGAGTCTCGGGGCGGCCGCGATCCTGCGGCAAGATAGCCGAAGAGCCGGCGACTGGCAAGCCGTGCTTTGCCGTCCGAGGACCCGGTTCCGGCCGGACAGGCGCCGGAGAATCATCCGCGCGCCGTGCAGCAGGATTGCGCGAGTGAATTCGGCTATGGCCTCGATGAACAGAAACAATTGGCCCGACGCGGGTTGGCAGACTAGATTGTTTACAGGTAATCACCCTGAACGAAAGGAGCGAACGATGTCATCCGAAGCGAAATGCCCATTCGCCGCGCTGCACGGTGCGCGGACAACGGCGGGCGTGCAGTCGAATCGGGACTGGTGGCCGAAGCGGCTGAACCTCAAGATCCTCAGCCAGCATTCGGAGAAGGTCAGTCCGATGGGCGGGCAGTTCAACTACGCCGAAGAGTTCAGGAGGCTCGACCTCTCCGCGCTCAAGAACGACCTCTACGCGCTGATGACCGACTCGCAGGACTGGTGGCCTGCCGACTGGGGGCACTACGGCGGCCTGTTCATCCGCATGGCCTGGCACAGCGCCGGCACTTACCGCATTGCCGACGGGCGAGGCGGCGCCGGCACCGGAAACCAGCGCTTCGCACCGATCAACAGCTGGCCGGACAACGGCAACCTCGACAAGGCTCGCCGCTTGCTCTGGCCGATCAAGAAGAAGTACGGCCGGCGAATCTCCTGGGCCGACCTGATGATCCTCGCCGGTAACTGTGCGCTGGAATCGATGGGCTTCAGGACGTTCGGCTTCGCCGGCGGACGCGAAGACATCTGGGAACCCGAGGAAGACATCTACTGGGGCTCCGAAGGCGAATGGCTCGGCGACCGGCGTTACCGTGGCGACCGCGAACTCGAGGATCCCCTCGCTGCGGTGCAGATGGGACTGATCTACGTCAATCCGGAGGGGCCCAACGGCAATCCCGACCCGGTCGCCTCGGGCCGCGACGTTCGCGAAACCTTCGCCCGGATGGCGATGAACGACGAAGAGACGGTCGCGCTGGTCGCCGGTGGCCACACCTTCGGCAAGGCCCACGGTGCGGGCGATCCCGGGCTGGTCGGCCCCGAACCCGAAGCAGCCCCGCTCGAAGAGATGGGTCTTGGCTGGACATGATTAGCCACAATGTTCAGCAAACCTGATCACGCGCTCTGGCCGAGGTCC
>NZ_JAMTDX010000042.1 GCF_023806625.1 Accumulibacter sp. | reverse complement strand
CAATTGTCGGTCGGAGCGCTCTATGTCTGGGTCCTGGCCTCGATGCTGGGGTAGTCTCTTCGCCCGGATGCCGCGTAGCGGAATCCGGACTGGATTTCGGGTTAAGCTCTGCTTTTAACCACCCGCAGCTCGCGGCTGCACTCACTCTTCGAACCATTGAAAGGGGTAATAAATGAACAGACGAAACTTCGTTACCGCAGGTCTCTCGCTGGCGGCTCTTGCGCTCTTCACGACGGGCTGCACCACCACCAGCGGAAATCCCGGCGATCCCGCGCTACAGCGCGAGGCCATCGACTCCGCAGTCGACAGCGCTCTGTCGCGTCTGTACCAGGAAGCGCCCGGATCGAAGGAAATCGTCGCATCGGCACGGGGCGTGCTGGTATTTCCGTCGGTGATTTCCGCCGGCTTCATCGTCGGCGGGGCGAACGGTCAAGGCGCATTAAGGCGGGGCGGCAAGTCCACCGGCTACTTCCGCATGACCGAGGCCTCGGTCGGACTTCAGGCGGGTACGCAGTCGCAGGCAGTGTTCATCCTGTTCATGACCCAGGACGCGCTGGGCCGCTTCGAGGCCAGCCGGGGCTGGACCGCCGGCGTCGATGGTTCCCTGTCGTTGCTGACGGTGGGCGCCAACGCCAGGGTCACGACCCAGACCGCGCAGCAGCCGGTCGTGGGTTTCGTGCTGACGAACTCGGGTCTAAGGGCGAACGTGAGCCTGAATGGCACCCGGATAACACCGCTTGACCTGTGAGCGCATCGTCGATCCAGTACCGCCCGACGGGTTGCTACCAGCCAGGTGCGCTTTCGACCGTGCCCGCGGCGATAGCGCGCTTGAGCTGCGCGTGGTCGCGCTCGTTCTGGTCGGCGTACCGGCGGGCGAAGTCGCGGAGGGCGGTGGCGAACCGCGAACTCTTGCCGAGGTACGCGCTGATCGCCACGGCGTCCCCCGTGCGGGCGTGGGCCCGGGCCAGCGTCTCGCCGCAAGCGGCGGCGAACTCAACCAGGATGGGGGCGAGCAACTCGATGTCGAGGATGATCTTCATGTCGCGGAACTGCCGCACGTAGTAGTCCCTGCCCTGAAACGAGCCCCAGCCGACGAAGATGTCGGTCGCGCTCTGCAGCGCCCGCTTTCCGGCGATCACCCGGGCGCCGTGGTTATCGTGCTGGCTGGGGCCGAGGTGGGACTCGTACACCGACGGACCGGCCTGCTTGATCTGTAGGAACAGGGGGTCGTTGCCGCTGCGGCCCTCAAGCAGGGCCAGGTAGACCCGCATGCCCACGCTACCCACCCCCACGACCTGGCGGACCAGGTCAACGGGCGTGAAGCGATCGAACAGGTGGCGCCGATCCTCCTGCAGGGTCATCCGGTAGTCGGCCAGGAACTGGTCGGTCAGCGCGTCCTGCTCGCCGTCGTCGATGGTGACGCGGATGGGTGGGGCCTCGTCGATCCGGGGCCGGCCGTCGACCATCGTGGCGAGCTTGGCGAACGCGCCGTGGTGGGTGCGGCGCTTGGACCCCTTCTCGATGTGGACCAACAACTGCCCACGGTCGGCCGGCGCGAAGTACTTGATCAGACTGTCGACGTAAGTCCCGTCGTACCAGAGGTCGAGTTCCGTCATCGTCGCGTAGCGGGCCATCTGGTTCCGGTAGGCCTCCACCGCCGTGACCACCGCCTCATCGGCCGTGGCCGCCTTGAGGCCATCCTCCCGCGCCGCCACCACCAGGCTGGCGGCGAGACGCTGCACGTCCCACTCGAAGGGTCCGGGTAGCGTCTCGTCGAAGTCGCGCAGGTCGAACAGGAGATTCCGCTCTGGCGTGGCCCACAGGCCAAAGTTGAGGACGTGGGCGTCGCCGCAGAGCTGAACCCGCAGCCCGCTGTGGGGCCGGGACGCGAGATCGGCGGCCATCACGGCGGCCGCTCCACGGTAGTAGGTCCACGGCGAGGCCGCCATGCGTCCATGTCGGATGGGGAGCAGCTCGGGGACCCGGATGGCGTTCTGGGCCAGGATCGTATCGAGGGCATCGTGCCCGCGCGCGGTTTCGTCCCAATGCGCCCGCGCGCTCCGTGGAGCCTGCTTTCGGGCGGCCTGGCCAGTCGCGCGTCGCTCCTCGATGGTCTCCCGGAGATCGTGCAGCGGGGCCGTTGCGGGCGAGGTCGTGGTCGGGTCGGTATCCGTCATGAGGGTTAGTCCTTGAGTAGATTGGTGGGATCGAGTCGGATCGATCAAGCGCCGGCTCATCGTCGGCGCTGTTGACTGCAAGATTTTAGAAATCAACCGGGTCGCGGATGATCGGGCAGGTCATGCAGTGCCCGCCGCCCCGGCCGCGACCCAGTTCGGCGCCGACGATGGTGATGACTTCGATGCCTTCCTTGCGCAACTGCGTATTGGTCCAGGTGTTGCGGTCATAGGCGAACACCACGCCGGGAGAAGCCGCCACCAGGTTGTTGCCGCTGTCCCATTGTTGGCGCTCGGAGGCATAGTGGTCGCCGCCGGTTTCGACGACGCGCAGTTTCCTCAGGTTCAACGCTTCGGCGACCACGTCGACAAACGGCTTTTTCTCCAGGGTGGCCTCGACGCCCACCGGCTTGTCGCTGGGCCGCAGCGAGATCGGATGGACCCGGTTCATGATCTCGGGATACAGCGTGACCACATCGCGGTCGGCGAAGGTGAACACCGTGTCGAGGTGCATGGCCGCCCGGAGCTTGGGCATGGCCGCCACGATCACTCGCTCGGCGGCGCCCTTCTCGAACAGGGCGGCGGCCATCTGGCCGATCCCCTGGCGCGAGGTCCGCTCACTCATGCCGATCAGCACGGCGCCGTTGCCGATGGGCATGACATCGCCGCCTTCCACCGTCGCCAGGCCAAAATCGACATCCGGGTCGCCCCACCAGATTTCGAACCTGGCATTGGCGAAACTCGGATGGAACTTGTAGATGGCCGTGGTCAGGAAGGTTTCTTCCTTGCGGGCCGACCAGTACAGCGGATTCAGCGTCACCCCGCCATAGAGCCAGCAGGTGGTGTCGCGGGTATACAGGGTGTTGGGCAGCGGCGGCAGCAGATACTCGGTGACGCCGTGCGACTCGCGGACCAGATCCAGATAATCCGAGGTGGCAAACTCGTCCGGCACATCGACCACCGAAACCCCGCCGATCAGGAACTCGGCCAGTTTGCGCGGCTCCAGGCTTTCGAGAAAGGCGCGGGTCTCGGCGATCAGCCCCAGACCGACGTTGTTGGGCGTCACCTTGCGGTCGAGCAGCCAATTCCTGGCCTCGGGGATGGCGACGGTTTCGGCCAGGAGATTGTGCATTTCGACGACCTCGATACCGCGATCGCGCATCTTGGTCATGAAGTCGAAATGGTCGCGCTTGGCGTTCTGCACCCACAGCACATCGTCGAAGAGCAGATCGTCGCAGTTGGTCGGCGTCAGGCGGGTGTGGGCCAGACCGGGGGCGCAGACCATCACCTTGCGCAGGACGCCGACTTCGGAATGGACCCCATAGGTCACGTCTGTCATTGGATGAACTCCTTGGAATCACGAGGAACAATACCCACTCAACCGGCGTGAATATCCACCGCTTCCGCTCCCGTCTGGCGCAAATAGCGAGTGATTCCTGGCCGGCAGTCCGCTCAGATCGAGGGAGGAACACCCTTGGCAACCCGTTCCGGGGTGGCGCCGAATGCGTTGCTAGAGGATTCCCGCGAGGCTTCGGGTTCCTTGAGGGTCCGATGCATCAACATGTAGCAAACCGTGCCGCCGGCGAGGGCCGCCGCGACATGCTTCAGCGTATGGCCGCTGATGACATTGCCCAGATGGAGAACCTCGGCATCGAACGTTTCCAACAACTTGCTCAGCACATACCACCCGAACACCCAATAGAGATCGTTGCCTCGGGTATAGCGCGACGGGCTCAGCATCGCCAGCAACAGCACGATGATCACTGAATAGCCTTGCAGAACCCCATAAGGCAGCACATTGCCAACCCCGGCCCGCTCCGTGGCCCGCCAATAAATGACCGACGCGGCCCCGA
>NZ_JAMTDX010000041.1:107332-144280 GCF_023806625.1 Accumulibacter sp. | reverse complement strand
TCGATTCGCTGGAGGCCAGGAACCGCCAGGCCATCGAGAGCAAGCTCGCCTACACCGAGTTCCTGTCGCTCTTGATCCAGGACGAGGTCGCCCGTCGCGACCAGAAGAAGTTCGACCTGCGGCTGCGCCGCGCCGCCTTCCGCGCCGGCAAATCCCTGGAAGGCTTCGACTTCTCGCGCCTGCCCAACCTCAACCGGGCGCTGATCCATGACCTCGCCACCGGCCGCTATCTCGCCGAGAAGGCGCCGGTGCTGATCGTCGGACCTTGCGGTACCGGTAAAAGCCACCTCGCCCAAGCCCTGGGCCATTGCGCGGTGCGCCAGGGCGTCGATGTCCTCTTCACCACCCAGGCCCAGCTCACGGCGAGCCTCACCGTCGCCCGCGCCGTCGGCACCTTTGATCGCAAGATCGCCACGCTCGCCCGCGTGCCCCTCTTGATCATCGACGACTTCGGCCTCAAGCCCATGCGCCCGCCGGCCGACGAGGACTTCCACGACCTCATCGCCGAGCGCTACGAGCAGGCCGCCACCCTCGTCACCAGCAACCTCGACTTCACCGAGTGGGATCAAGCGTTCCCGGCCAACCGGCTGCTCGCCGCCGCCACCCTCGACCGGCTGCGCCACAACGCCTATTGCCTGACGCTGGACGGCGCCTCCTACCGGTCGCCGAAAATGCCGCCGGCCGGCGCCAAGCCGTCACCCCAAAAACAGGTAAAATCCGCCGAAATCTAAGCCCCGAAAAAGCCCGTTTCTACCTCTTCAAACTGGCTCCATTATGCCGGCTATCGGTGGCTCCTTTATGCCGGTCAATGACACACTAACTGATTGATTCAACTACATGCCTCCCGGCGCAAAACCGAAAAATGGCTGGCTAACTGCGGAACTTGGGCTGAACGCTTGTCGGAGTTGATAGGTGTCCCAATCTCCTGCCCTCGCCACTTCCTGCGTTGATTCTGAACCAGGGCCCCTTCCCTCCACCGGCATTACCCGGCTTCCACGGTACTACAGGCCCCTCCGCCATCCTCCATGGCCAAGCCTCGCCGTCACCGGCCACTTGTTGGAGACTCCCACCTCCACCATCGAGGACTTCCCGTGTTGCGCGCGCTCTTCCTCTTTCGTACATGCCACCGCCAATACCCCGGCACGGCTACCCAGTGCTCGTTCCGCTCTCTTCCCAAGTAGTCTCAGCCTTCCCCGCATCGACTGGCAGGTCGGCCCGTGCATCACCCTTTTCGAGGCTTGCTCAGCGTTCACTCACGTTGCAGCCTGTACGCTCGCCAAGTCACCTAGTGACCCTCTACACCGAAGGCTTCAGCCACTTCGTTACCTCCATGACTGCTCCGATTGCTACCGGCTGGAGCGAAAGTCGCCGGGTGGGTTTCGCACCCACTGGAAAAGCGCCGCCTTAGCACGGCGCACGTCGAACTCGGGTGTCCAGGTCCCCGTGGTATCGGTGTCCAGATCCTCGTGGAATGACTGTCCAGGTGTTCATGCAATCACTGTCCAGGTCCTCGTGGAATCCGTGTCCAGTTGGCCGTGGAATGCGCACGCTGCGTGCTCTTCAACGGCAGTTCCTGAGAGCCCACCAGCAGCTTGCGCAATTCCCCCTTGTTGACTGGCTGGCTTCCGCCCAAGTCAAGGCACCATGGCAATGCCGCTCCGTCCCGACGTGACCAGCGCGCGCCACACCAATGCCTCGTCGCCATGCCGTACGGGCTTGTACTCCTGGACCAGCAGCGCAAGCAACTCGAGCACCTTCTCGAAATCGAATGCCTGGCACGCCTCGTCCAACTGCGCCAAGCGCTCACTGAGCACCGACCACGGCACCTCATGCTCGTAGGCGCGCATGATCAATGGGTGCGAGGTGCCCTCGACGTTGTCGCCGATCAGGAGTTCCTCATAGAGCTTCTCGCCCGGGCGCAGGCCGATGGTCTCGATCGCGATATCACCGTCTGGATGCTGCTCGTCACGCACTTCCCGCCCGCTCAGGTGAATCATTCGCCGGGCGAGGTCGATGATCTTGACCGGCTGCCCCATGTCGAGCACATACACCTCGCCGCCCTTGCTCATCGAGCCGGCCTGGATGACCAGTTGGGCCGCCTCGGGGATGGTCATGAAGTAGCGCGTAATCTCGGGATGGGTCAGCGTGATTGGCCCTCCAGCGGAAATCTGCTTGCGGAACAGGGGCACCACGGAGCCGGACGAGCCGAGGACGTTCCCGAAGCGCACCATACAGAAGCGAGTTCGCCCCTCCGGACGCGTCAGCGCCTGGAGGATCAGTTCCGCGAGACGCTTGCTGGCACCCATCACGTTGGTCGGCCGCACAGCCTTGTCGGTCGACACGAGCACGAAGGTTTCGACTCCCGCCGCCAGCGCCGCTTCGGCCATGCGCAGCGTGCCGATGGCGTTGTTGCGGATGCCTTCGACGGGGTTGTGCTCGACGATCGGCACGTGCTTGTAGGCGGCAGCGTGATACACGCTGTGCACGCCGAAAGAGCGCATCACGATCTCGGTACGGCGCTGGTGCATCACCGTGCCCAGCATTGGAACCAGTTCGACCTCCAGGTTCATCCGCGCGCAGGTCTCCGAGAGTTCCTGGTGGATCGAGTAGAGCCCGAACTCGGACAGATCCAGCAGTACCAAACGGACCGGCCTCAGGCGCACGATCTGCCGGCACAACTCGGAGCCGATCGAACCGCCGGCGCCCGAGACCATCACCACCTTCCCGGTCACACACTTCCCGAGCAGGCGTTCGTCCGGTGCAACCGATTCGCGCCCGAGCAGGTCCTCGATTTCGACCTCACGGATGGCATCGACGGCGATGTTCCCACTGACCACATCGGCCATACCGGGGACCAACTTGACGCTGCACTGGACATGCTCCAGGCGGTCGATGATCTCCAGCCGGCGAGCGCGGGTCGCCGAAGGGATCGCCAGGAGCAACTCCTCAATCCGCAGTTTATCGATGAGGCGCTCGAGTTCAGACGGCGCACGCACGCGCAAGCCCGCAACCTCGACCTTCTGCCGCGCCAGATCATCGTCGAAGAAGAGGACTGGCCAATATTCCTTGCCAGCACGCAGCGCGTAGGCCAACTGCGTGCCCGCGCTCCCCGCACCATAAATGGCTACCCGCTTGCGTCCAGCGTGCTGCCGCTCTGCGTGCAGGAACCACGTGCGCGCCAGGAAGCGCGTCGCCCCGACGTAGACGATCGCCAGAAGCCAGTAGATCGCGAGCACCCCGCGCGACAGGCCGGGGCTGTGTGTCAGGGCGACCAATGCCGCAAGCAACAGTACCGACAACGTGACACCGCCGGCGACCACGAATACGACGCGGTCCTCCATGAAGCGAACCACCGCGCGATAAAGCCCGAGCCGCGCGAAGATCGGAATGGCAAAGACGGGCGCGGCCACCATCTGCCAGCCGTAGGCAGTCAGATCGGGCCTGAGCGTCTCAAAGCGTAGCCCCAGCGCCGACCAGAAAGCCGCGATGAGCAGCACGAAATCGATGCAGATCGAGACTGTCTGCTTCTGGCGGCGGGGCAGCCGCAAGAAGCGCTTCAGCATCTTCCGGAAAAGGTCAGGCCGACGCCTGGGCCAATATCGCATCGATGACATCGCAGGTTCTGGCGATCTCCGCATCGGTCAACGTCGGGTGAACGAGGAACATCAGCGAATCCTCGCCGAGCGCACGCGCAACGGAGAGGCGCTCGACCGGCCGCCACCCCGTCCGGTCAAAAGCCTTCTCCAGATAGACCTCGGAACATGAACCCTGATAGCACGGCACGCCAGCACGGTTGATCTCGTCGATGATCCGCTCCCGGGACCAGCCCGATGCGAGATGGTCCCTGCGCACATAGACGTAGAACTTGTAGTGCGCATGCACGCAGTCGCTGGCCGTGGCACAAGCCGGGCTACAAGCGGGAGCGCACCGGAACTCGGGAACGCGCACGGCCGTGTGACGCGTACAGGCGGTGGCGATAGCCCTGGCATTGGCATTGCGCCGCGCCGTCCACTCGGACATCCGGCGCAGCTGAATGCGCCCGATCGCCGCCTGTACCTCGAGCATCCGCCAGTTGGTCCCGAAGCTCTCGTGCAACCAGCGGAACCCCGGGGGATGTTGCCGCTCGTACACCGCCTCGTAACTCTTTCCGTGATCCTTGAACGACCACATCGCTGACCACAGCGCCCGGTCGTTGGTGGTAACCATGCCGCCCTCACCACCAGTGGTCATGATCTTGTCCTGACAGAACGACCACGCACCAATATCGCCAATGGTCCCGACGCTGCGCCCCTTGTAGCGGGCGCCGTGGGCCTGCGCGCAGTCCTCGATGACCTGGAAGCCGTGTCGCGCGGCCAACGCGATGATCGGGTCCATGTCACACGGCCACCCGGCCAGATGCACGCAGATGACAGCCCGAGTCCGCGGCGTGAGCACCTGCGCGATGGTCCGTGCCGAGAGATTGCCGCTGCTCGGCTCGACATCGGCAAAGATCGGTCTGGCACCGGCGTTCACCGCGCACGAGACGCTCGCCAGGAAGGTCCTCGGCGTCACGATCACGTCATCGCCCGGTCCGATGCGCAAAGCGTGAAGCGCCAGGTCGAGGGCCACAGTGCCGTTCGCCACGGCGACCGCATACCGTGCCCCACTCCACGCCGCAAACTCCTTCTCGAATTCACGACATTCGCTACCCGTCCAGTAATTGACTCGATTGGAGAGCAGCACCTGTCCGACGGCCTGAGCTTCTTCCTCCGTAAAGCTTGGCCAAGGTGAAAAGGGGGTACCAAGCATCCGATCTGTGTCTCGCGAGTGACTACTTGCCGATACGCATCGTTCGGGCGGGATTGCCAACTACTGTACAGCCATCTGGGACCGGCCGAACGACGACTGCCCCAGCACCGACCACTACCTGCTCGCCGATATGAATGCCCTGTCTCACGGTAGCGCCCACCCCCACCCAGCTGCATCGCCCGATCTCGACACCGCCCGACAGGTTCGCACCTGGAGCAATATGCACCGCGTCGGCGATACGGCAGTCGTGATCGACAGTCGCTCCATTATTGATGATCGCCGCCTGGCCGACAATCGCGTCGATAGCGACGACGGCCCCAGCCATCACGACTGTTCCAGCCCCTAGCCGGGCGTACCGACTTACCGTCGCTGCGGGGTGGACGACGGTGGTCAGCGGGGCGCCAGCAGCGAAGAGCTCGCGATGCTTTTCCCAGCGCACTGGGCAATCGCCGATCGACACGAGCACGCCCTGAAACTCCTCCAGTCTTGCCATCAGTTGGGCAGCATTTCCCAGTATCGACCAGGCACCATTCCGGTTGCACTTGGGCCAGGCGTCGTCGAAAAACACGACGGAAGCCCATCCGCTGGACAAAGCGGCATCGGCCACCACCTTGCCATGGCCACTGGCCCCGAGCAATGCCAGTCGTTTCACGGCTTCTTCCCGGTGAACCTGGGCATGGTCGCCTCACCCTGCGCAGTGATCCCCTCTCGCAGCAGCACCTTACACACCGTGAGCCAGAGGATACGCAGGTCCAGCCATAGCGACTGGTGATCGACATACCACACATCGAGTCGAAACTTGTCTTCCCAGCTGAGCGCGTTGCGCCCGTTGACCTGGGACCAACCGGTGATGCCGGGTCTGACCTCATGTCGCCGCGCCTGCTCCGGCGAATACAGCGGCAAGTATTCCATCAACAGAGGACGCGGGCCGACCAGGCTCATGTCACCGCGCAGTACGTTCCACAACTCGGGCAACTCGTCGAGACTGCTGGCCCGCAAGAAGCGGCCAAACGCCGTCAGCCGCTGCTCGTCCGGCAACAGATCCCCCTTTGGCCCACGCTCGTCCGTCATGGTGCGGAACTTGATCATGTTGAACGGCCGACCATGCAGGCCTGGTCTGGTCTGGCAGAAGAACACGGGGCTTCCCAGCCTGTGTCGAACGACGCCTGCCAACAGGAACATCGGCAGCAGCAAGAGCAGCAGCAGCAGGCTTGCCAGAAGAACATCCATCAGACGCTTGGTCATCCCGTGCATGCCCCGGTTCGCCATCAGCGGCCCGACTGGAGGGAGGAATAGAGGGCCTCCAGCCAGTCGACCCACCGGTCCGCCAGCATCTGCCGACTGAACTCGCCCTGCGCCAGTTCTCGCCCTCTGGCGCCCATAAGCTTGAGCGCCTCACGATCGGCTGCCGCATGCTCCAACGCATCCGCAAACGCCGCCGGATTACCCGGGGGCACGGCATAGCCGCAGCGATGCTGCCGAATCAACTCGGCCAGCCAACCTGGGTAGTTGTTCAGCACCGGAACGCCGGCCGCAATGTAATCGAAAAACTTGTTCGGCGAAGTCCCGTAATAGAAGGCCGGGACGTCTGCCAGAACCTGCAACCCAAGGTCCGTTGCGGCCATCAAGCCGGCCAATCGGACCTTGTCGACCGGTTCGTGAAACACGACGTTGTCCAGCCCCGCCCGTGCAGCACGCGCCTTCAGTGCCGGCTTGAGTTTGCCCTGTCCGATGAGCAGCAACTTGATGTCGTGTCGCTTGCGCTGCTTCAATTCTGCGGCAGCATCGAGCACTGCGTCCAGGCCGTTGGCCATGCCGTGTGTTCCCGCGAAAACCGCGAGGAGATCGCTCTCAGCCACCTGGGCAGGACGCCACGGCTCAACCCTCGCCCCGAAGATGTCGAGGTCACAGCCGTTGGGCACCATGATCACCTTCTCCGTCGGAACGCCTCGGCGCGCGATCCCCGCGACGATACCCGGCGACAGACCGATCAATCGCTGTGCTGAACGGTAGCTCGCCCATTCGACCAGAGACATGGCCCACAACACCATGGGGTTACGGATCACGCCCATCGCCCGCGGCAGTTCAGGCCATAGGTCCCGTACCTCGAACACGAAAGGCTTGCCACGAAGCCAGCGTGCGACGATTCCGGGAAGACCAGCGGTCAGCGGCGTGGTGGTCGCAAAGACCAGATCATACTGCTCGACGAAGACCAGACCGACGCTTCGCACGGCAAACTTGAGAAAGGTAGCCGTTCTTTTGAGAAAGCTGTCGCTGTTCGAGTAGCTGAGATCGAACTCGATGATGTCGATGCCATCCGTCTTGCCCGCACGGCGACCGTCGACAAAGGGATCGGTCAACCCTGTCTGGCCACCCCCATAGCTGCCGCACACCATCGTCACCTGATGCCCTCGCGCGAGCAGGCGGCGAGCCATTTCATACGAACGGATCCCTGACGAGCCTCTGGGAGTCGAAAAGTGCTGATGAAAATAGAGAACCCTCATCCAGGCCACTCACAGTCAGTAGTAAGGACCCCAGCCTCGCCCACCTCCACTTCAAGAACCGGCAAGACAGTTCTCTCCAGATAGTGGCGGGATTCCCAGCCATCCACCAGCTCGCAACGGACTATGGGCATGCTCGCACGCACGGTCAGCGTCCGTCTGCCATCGCTCACCCGCTGTCCATCGAGTTTCCACGATCCCGGGGCCAATCGCCATCGCAGGACGGCCTTGGAGGAAAATCCGCGCACCTCGTCCGTCACGCGCAGCACCGCGTCGCTGAGCTCGATCCTGCGCAAGTGAAACGCCCCCCGTGCATCGCGGTAGCCTGCGGCGAAAGAGGTCACATCGTCGAGTTCCTGCAACCATTCGACCTGCGTCGTTCGCAGCCAGTCGCCAAAGAGGAATCGACCCAGCCGAGGCATCTGGTCCCGGCAGTCGAAGTGCACAGTATTGTGGCTGGCCGTCCCCGAGAAATAGTTCAACCAACTGGTGTCCATATTGTAGCTACAGGTCCCGCCATCGCGCAGCAAGTTGTCCTCTGCCAGCCACAGGTCGAGGTGCAAGGCATCCGCATGACTGGGACGAAAGCGAAAGCGCGGGTAGCGGAGCACGGCCATGGCCTTGCCGCGGCGCAACACGGCGATCCCTCCGTCATCAGCCACGCGGCTGGCCGGTGGCGCAGCTGCTTGCATGGCCAGCGAAACACCGAGCCAGATCAACCCCTGATCGTAGGGGCCGACCGCCTGGTAGGCGCGTCGTTGAGCGAACAGCGCCATCGCCAGCTGGACGCTCGGCCGATAATCCCGATAGGGGGTATCGCTCAGCTGAAGCAAGCGCGCGCCATCGTTGGCCCCCAGGTTCGGGCCGTCACCGCTGACCGGATCGACCATCGCATGGAGCCAGTTCGCCGCTGCCTGCATCCTCTGGCACAACCCCTCCGTAAGCGCCGGCAAGCCAAGCTGACGCCGCCAGATCTCGGTCATGCTCAGGGTATCCAGCATGACGCGATGGTAGTTCAGCGAATACTGGCTGAACGTGCCCGCCGTGCCCACAAGCCGCCGGCATCTCTCTTCCAGCCAGTGTCTCCCCCGCGCGGCCCAGGCCGCGGCTTCCGCGACTCCGAGCGACTCCAGCCAGCTCCCGCCAATGAACAGCGCAGCCGCCTCCGACGTGCCGTGATTGTTGTCCTGCCCTAGGGCATAACTCAGCGTCGGCGCAATGCGTCTGAGGTGAAGGGCAATCAGATCTCGCAAAGCTGGGGTGGCCAGGCGTACCTGCCCGAGGATCAATGCGCCCATCGCCAGGTGCATCACGCGGATGGACGCCTCCTGGCCACATTTCCAATTGGGTCCTCGATACGGAGGATTCGTCTCACACCAGCTCGAAAGCCAGCCATTCAGCCTGTGAATGGCCCGTCGATCCCCGCAGAGCGCGCGCTGGGCAAAAGCCAGGACCCAGTCCATCCGCGACAGCTCCCAGATCAACTTGATGTCGCCAACGCGCGGATCGAAGTCGGGAATCTGCCACCAGGGCCGCCCCGGTTCAGGCACGCACTGGCCGCTGAGCGGATTCGCCAGCCACTCCGGGGGCTCGTCGCCAACGGCCACCGATACGAAACCGAACAGGCGGGCAGTCTGCTGCCAGTCCGAAACCGGGTTCCGACCGCATCCGACGTTGTCGGCCACTACTGGCGAAAAGAAGGCGCCCTGCGGCGTGTCAGCGCGCAGACGCCGGACGGGATTGAACGCGAAGCGAATTCCAGCGCGGTAGACCAGAACACGAACGATGCTGCGCAAGCCAAGCGCGAACAGAGTGCGCAACAAGGTCAGGGGCGGAACACGCCTCATTGCCTGCGCAAGAGCTGTGCTGTCTCGATCGTGACACGCGCGACTTCGAAGATCTCGTCTGACGGGATGGCCTGTACTCCGTGCTGCACGCCGTCCAGGAATGCGGCCGCACACGCTCCTTGCCCCTTGTCCTGCCGCCAGAGGTCGAGTTTGCGAAAACCGGGCCAACCATAACCGCGAAGCTTGCGGAAGTTATCGAGTTGAAGCACTCGCCCGGCGGCGAATACCTCCACGCGCTCCTTGGGAAAGCTGGCCGCACCGTTGGCCAGGTACATGATGGTTCCAAAGGAGCCATCGGCAAATCCCAACGTGATCGAAGCCTTGTCCTCGACGACCTCGATGCCTGGCGCGTCTCCCATGCGAAGTGCCTGTACCGAGACGATCGGGCTGCCGGCCAGGAAACGCATCAGGTCAATGAAATGACAGGCCTCTCCGATGATGCGGCCACCGCCTACCGTTAGGTCCTGAGTCCAGTGGCTGGCCGGGATCGCCCCCGCATTCATGGTCATGAGGAACGACTTGGGCTCCTGAACTGTCTCGAGCAACGCTTTCATCTGCCGCACCTGCGGAGCAAAGCGACGGTTGAAACCGACCATCAACAGCGGCCCAGGACCGGCGCGATGGGACTCCTCATAGGCCAGTTGAACTTCCCCCAGTTCTTCAAGATGAAGGGCGAGAGGCTTTTCGACGAAGACGTGCTTGCCCGCCTTCAACGCCTGCACCACGAGCTGAGCATGCGAATCGTGCCGGGTCACGATCACCGCCGTGTTGATCGCCGGGTCAGCCAGCATGTCCTGAACGTCGGTCGTCGCCTCGGCAAAGCCGGCCTTGCTGCCATGAATGACCCCGCTGACTCCGCCGGAAGTCACGATACTATGCAGCTGAGCGCCCGCGCGCTTGAAAGCGGGGATCAGCATCCTCGATGCATAGTTGCCTGCCCCGACAAAACCCAGGACCGGACTGCCCGCCTTGTACTCGCGACCGGCATGGAGGGGAACCCGCCGCACGCCTCTCTGTGCGGCAGGCGATGCATACCCCAGAATGATGCCCAGCCCGCTCTTGTCCTGGGTCAATTGCTGGTACGCAGCCGGTGCATCTTCGAACGGATAACGGTACGTGATCAACGGCTTGACGTCCAGTTGCCCGGTCGCCAGCAGATCAAGAACCGCTTCGAAGTTTCTCCGCTCCGTCCACCGCACAAAACCCAGCGGATAGTCCTGTCCCTGCTCTTCGTACGCCGGATCGTAGCGGCCCGGCCCATAGGAACACGACACCTGGAAACTCAACTCCTTGACGTAAAAATCTGAACGGTTGAGCTCCAGGCCGGTCACCCCCACCAGCACGATTCGCCCGCGCTTGCGACTCATCCGCGCCGCCTGCGCCACCGGATCGCTCGACTGGGTGGATGCCGTAATGATCACCCCATCGACGCCGTGCCCGCGGCTGAAGGCCATCCCGGCGGCAACTGGATCCTCCCCCTTCGCCGGATTGCAGGTCACCGCCCCGAAGTGCCTGGCCAGATCCAGCTTCGTCTCGTCGAAATCAATGGCCAGCACTCTGCAGCCCTGAGCCCGCAGCAGTTGCACGGTCAGCAGCCCAATCAGCCCTGCCCCTGTGACCACGAACGCCTCGCCGAGCGTCGGCTGGGCCAGGCGGATTCCCTGCAACCCGATGCTGGCGAGCACAACGAAGGCCGCAGATTCATCATCGACCTCGTCCGGCACCCGCGCACACAGATTCCTGCCGACCCTCACCACGTCGGCATGCGGACCGTTCGACACTACGCGGTCTCCGACCCGGAAGCAGTCCACGCCAGCCCCCACTTCGGCGACAACTCCGACGTTGCAGTACCCCAGGGGCAGCGGCTGCGCCAACTTCGACTGAACCGCCTCGACGGTGGTCAACAGGCCATCTGTGCGCACCTTCTCCAGCACCATGCGCACCTTCTCAGGCTGTTGGCGAGCTTTTTCCCAGTATGAGGCTCGCCCGAAGTCCACCAGCATGCGTTCCGTACCGGCCGAAATCAAGCTCGCCGACGTGTGGACCAGCAGTGTTCCAGGGATGACCGCCGGACCCGGGGCCTCGGCCAGGTAAGTGCCGCCCCTGGCCATGTCCTGCAAAACCTGTTTCATCTCTCGATTCCCGGCCTCACCCGAGGCGCTCTGGACGCGCGTAATTGATCAGCACCGCTCGATAGGGGCCCTTGAACACGAACATGCTGCCGGCCGCCGCGCCAACGATGCCGACCGCTTCAATCAGCGCCTTCATGTCCTCCACGCTGCCAGCTCCCCCCAATACCGACATTGGCAGCGACACTGCAGCGCGCACTCTTCGTGCGAGTTCCAGGTCGTAGCCGCCCATGTCGCCATCACGGTCGATGGAGTTGATGACGATTTCCCCGGCGCCCAGCGCTTCGACCCGCTGGCAAAACTCCACGAGGTCGACCTTCTGCTTATCCTGGCCGTTACGGGTAAACACCGCATACCCGCCGAGCAGCCTGTTCCTGCGCACATCCAGCGTAACCACCACACTCTGGCTGCCGATCGCCTCGGACATCTCGCGGATCAGATCCGGCCGCCGCAACGCTGCTGAACTGATCGATACCTTCTCGAAGCCCAGTGCGACGATGCGCGACGCCTGCGCGGCAGCCGTGATGCCTCCGCCGTAGCATAGGGGCATCCGGGATTCGACGGCCAGGCTGCGCAACAAGGCCAGGTTTGGCTCTCTCCCGTGAGCGCTGGCGTCGATGTCGAGAAACATCAACTCGTCCACTTCCTTCTCGTTGAAGATCTTGACCGCGTTCAGCGGGTCGCCGACGTACTTGGGATCCTTGAACTGCCGAGTCTTCACCAGACCCCCGTCATGCATCAGCAGGCACGGAACTATGCGGGAGCGCAGCATGGTTACAACTCCGCGAAGTTGCGAAAGACGGCGACGCCGTTGGCGTGGCTCTTTTCCGGATGAAACTGCACGCCGAATACATTGCCATGCGCTACGGCGCAGGGTAGTTCTCGCCCATAGGTCACCGTAGCAATCACGTCCTGCTCTCTCGCCGCGGCGAAGAAATAGCTGTGCAGGAAATAGAAGCCCCGCTCCAGATCGACACCTTCGAACAGGCCTGCCCCAGGCTGAGGACTCACCGAGTTCCAGCCCATGTGCGGCAGGAAGGGCGGTGCACCAAGTGCGCTCGCATCGATCTTGCGTACCCTGCCCTGAATCCAGCCAAGGCCCGGCAGAATGCCCTCCTCGCTCGAATCCGCGAGAATCTGCATGCCAACGCAAATGCCGAGGACCTTCTTCTTGTGCACCAGGATTTGCTCGCTGAGCAGATCGACCATGCCGGACCTGGTCAGGTAACTCATCGTCGCATCGAACGCCCCGACCCCCGGCAGAATATAGCGCTCGGCCGCTGCCAGCTCCCGGAACTCTCCAGTGACTTGATGCGCGACCTTCAGCCACTTGTAGATATTGGCGATGGCCCCGACGTTGCCCGACCCGTAGTCAATGATCGCAATCATCGTTTGATGGCCCTTTCTACGCCCAACCGCTTCAGTGTCGCTGCTCCCAGATCGAACAACCATTCCTGATTGCGATAATCCCGGTAGCTCTTTTTAGGCATGCTGTGGTACTGCCGGAGCTCGGCCACGGAAATGCCCAGCTTGGTCGCGATGTACTCGAACTCCTCGTCGATGGTGTTCGGATCATACGCCGGCTGCTCGAGCAACTCCAGCGCCTCGCCACGCTTCATCTGCCCGGTGAGGATCAAGCTCGAATACTGGACTCGCCTCGTGTCGTACCCGAAACGGGTTGGCAACCAGTAGCCCTCGAAGAACTTGGTGAACCGGGACTCGAAGTGCTTCTGTGGATAGGCGCGCCAGGCGTACTTCTCGGAGAGCGTCTGGATGGCGATCTTCCTGGTGTACGGCAACCAGTTCAGAGGTTTGACCACCTGGACCCCCCTGAGGTAGCGAAGGTAGAACTTGTGGAACAATACCCCGCTGAAAGGATAGGTCTTCAGCGGACGCGTCCCGAAACGGCGCTGGATGTCGCGAATCTGCGCCATGTCCGTACCGTAGTAGAGCCACTCGAGCGGATTGCGTACGCACTCCGTCGCGTAATTGCCGCCATTGAGTATGCACTTGATGTCGTGCTTGTTGGCGAAGTGGTAGAGGGTGGCGACGAAGGCGTGGTCCTGGGGAATGTCGAGGTGCGGCACGCCGGCCTTGAAGAAAGCCAGCTGAAAGTCGCGCATTTCCTCCCAGTTGATCACTTCGGTGTACAGGTCCAGGCTCAGCTTGTCCACCAGCATCTGAATGTTGTTCACCGCAATATCGGTGTTCCAGCCGCCATCGACGTGGAAGACCAGCGGCCGCAAACCGAACTCGGTCACCGCCAGATGCAGCAGATAGGAGCTATCCAGACCACCGCTCATGCCGATGATGCTATCGAAGGGCTTTCCCTTGCCCGCGCTTCTGATCTTGTCCACTGTCGCACGAAACATCGCCGCGCCCTTCTCGTCGGGATGCCAATTGGGCAGAACGTCGCGCCTGAAGCCGATGCAGTGGTCACAGACGCCCTGCTCATCGAAGACGATCTGGCTGTCGCTGGTATCCATCACGCAGTTGCTGCAAATCTGGTACGGCCTGTCCACGTCAATTCCCCGAAGGTAATGCCATTGTTGTCAAGTGCCCGCGCGAGTCATTCAGATCACTGGCCGGCAGGCATCCAGCATCCGCCTGAAGGGCAGGGCAGCAAGTACTCTTTCGCCGCCGAACGCACGCTGCAGGATGGCGCGCAGGCCATCCTTCCTGCTCGCGGCGGCGTCCCGACGCAAGCATTTCCCGCTCCTGCGCCCTGCGCAGATTCTGACGCCCGAATCATTCGGCCAGCGACCGCTGCATCGCACCACAGAGCGATGTTCATGGCCGGATCCCATCATCTGCAGACGGTCGGTCGTCCCGTCATCCATCACCGACCGTTCGGGGGCAACTGCGGCACCCGCCGAGTTGGTCACCATTGCCCGGCAATGGCACTCGATTTGCCCGTCGCTCAGGCCGCGCGCGTAAGGCGAGCAGCCAGGGTCCTGTAATCGAGAAGGCGCCGGGCGATCTCCAGCGACCGCCCGGCCTTGACACCAAGGGCAGCCGGATCGCTGGCCACCTCCATGAAGGCTCTGGCCAGATCTCGGGAATCAGATACCGACCAACCGTTCCCGTCCAGGAAGGGGACATGACTGGGCACGGCGTCGAGAATGACCGGGCAACGGGCGCAGAGGCTCATCTGCATGGTCGCCGACTGCGTGCCGGGCTGAACGTAGACGTCCGCAGCGCAAAGCAGGTCGTTGAGCTCGTCGGTATCCTTCCAGCCGAGGAAGCGGACACGCTCGTCAGAAGCAATCAGGCGCTGCGCCTCGATGCGAATGTCCTCGTCCAGCGACCCGGCAAGAACCAAGCGCAGGTGGCTCCCCGGTGTGCAGGAAAAGGCCCGCAGGCTCTCCAGCAGCTTCTTCCGCCGCCCCATCTTGCCGGTCTGCAGGAGCATAACTTGCCCGGTGTCGACACCAGCAGCCTGGCGCCCCCGATCCCTGCGCACGTCGTACTCCGGATCGTCGAAAACCCTTCCGCCAAGGGGAAAGAACTCCAGATCCGAGGCCGGCACGCCGTAGCTCTGGCGTACGAAATCCATCGTTTCCAGCGACACACAGAGGATCTTGTCGAAACTGCGCCGGCATCGGCGGATGATCCACGAATAGTAGAGCTTATGCAGCAGGACTCGCGAAAGGAAGCTGCGCGCACTATTGTGCGCATCCTCGTGGCTATCCACGTAGAGTCGCACATCCGGGTTCTCGCGCTTGTAGCGCGCCACAGCGTGCAACTCCCAGCCACAAAGGCCGTGAAACAGGATGACTTCCGGGCGGAATTGCTGCAGTAGCTCACGGACACCTGGATGCATACGCAGTTTGCGCATCAGCTTGTGCGGCAGCAAGCGGCGATATGGCAAACGAGTCACCGGCGCCCCGTCGCGACCTTGGTAGGAAGAAGGCTCGACATAAGTGAGACAGCGGTCCGCACCAAACGATTCCGTCGATGCGATTACCATGACCTGATGCCCATCCTGGACATGCTGCCTGACCAGCTCGTTCTCCTGGTAGGCATATCCGTCAATATAGAAGCATGACAGGCAGACATGGGCGATCCTCACAGGAATCCCTCTTGCCGCAACATCACTTCCGGATCGGTAAACTGAGGCGCGAGGCGTCGCAATTCCTGATCGGGCAAGTTCCACCACTCCAGCTTGAGCAGCGCTTCGATCATCTCTGCGCCGAAGCGCATACGGATCAGGTGGGCTGGGTTGCCGGCGACGATCGCGTATGGAGGAACATCTCTGGTCACCACGCTGCCCATGCCGACTACCGCACCGTGGCCAACGTTGACGCCTCCCTTGATCAGCACGTTTTCGCCTATCCACACATCGTGGCCGATCGTCGTTCTGACGCGCCACGCGTAGGGATGCCGCGAAAACTTGGTCTTCACGCTGTCGCGATGCGCGAGAAAGACCGGGCTGGTAGACACGTATTCCATCGGATGGCGCGCACCGCCCGCCGTGACACGGTTGGCGATCGAGCAGAACGCCCCGACATCGCAATCGATGAAGGTGCAGTCATAGCCACAGAACGAGTGCCGGTCGAAGCGCGTGCGCACTATCGTGCTGCCCGACTCGATTTTCGAAGTCGGGTCAATGACGCTCCCGGTAATGGCATTGCCCCGCGCCTTGCGCAGCACTCTCGAGACGACGTAGCCCAAGGAAATCATGTCGAAATGCCCATATCCTTATTCCGCTTGCGCGGCGACAGCGTTCAGCCCCTGGCCGCAGTGCCCGCTCCCCGCATGCTGCAAACAAGGTAGGTCAGCCACGCATGAACCAGCAGACTCAGAGACCACACTACCGCGAGGAGGACCAGGAGTTGACCGAATCGCAGAGAAAAATGATGCGCGGCGACGAATACGCTGACCACAGCAGCCAACCTCCCGATGTCCCAGAGCAGCTGCGTGCGTTCCCGGCTCAGGTAGCCCAGGGTCATGGACAGCGGGGTCGTCGCGAAGTCGGTCACCAGCATCAACGAGACCAGCAACGTGACCGTGCCAATGTTAGCCCACTTCGCTCCGAAGAGCCAGGTACCCCACAGGTTCATCACCAGTACCAGCGCGCCGACGACCAGCAGCCCGATCCCCAGCAGGCGCAACAGCATGGCCAGGTACTTTTGCGCCAGCGCGCCACTCCGGTCGCCGATGAAGTCACGAAACTCCGCCGCATAGACCTGGGCCACGGTTTGTCCGAGCAAGCCGAGAGGGGCACCGCACACCCGCATCACCAGCGCGTAGAGTCCCGCCTCATACAACCCGTAGGTATAGCCCAGGGCCAACACCGGAAACTGCTGTGCTGCCTGGTTGAACAGCGCAGCCGGTGCCAGCACCAGCGGAAACCTCCAGCGCGTGCGAAAGGTCGCAGCGAACTGCGCACCGCGTCCGCGCAGGACGACCCAAGCCTTGACCGCGACGCTGCTCACCCCGCTCCCCGCCCCCACCAGATAGCCCAGCGCCTGAGCCCAGACCAAGCCTGAAGCTCCCAGTCCGCACCAGCCGAGTCCCAGCTGCGCGACTCCCGTGACTCCCCCTTGAAGGATCTTGCTCGCCCCTACGCTGCGATACGCCTTCTGCCGGAGGAGCAGCGCGTTGACGATCTGGAACAGTGCCAGGCTGAAGGCGATGGCCGGAATGGCCAGCGTTGGAAAATCTCGCGTCAGCGGCGGCCCCACCACGCTGGCAAGCGGTACGATCAAGACAAGAAGCGTCGTGATCAGCGCGATAACCGACACCAGCGTCGTTCCGAGCAAGGCGACCTGTATCGCGTCCACCGAGTTCCTGGCCACTGGAATCGCATGCTCCAGGCGGCCGGTTCCCACAGAGGCGAGCAGCGCGCCAACTCCCAATGCGATGCCGAAGCCTCCGACGTCCTCCGGCGCGTACAGCCGGGTGATCACTGGCGAAATCAGCAGCAGAAAGGCCTGGGCGAACGCGGAACTCGAAGCCAGTGTCAGGTAGCTGCCGAGTGTACGCACCGCACCCATTGCTTACTGCACCGCACCTAGCGCGCCGCTTTGCGTCTCCTGCTGCGTTCTCCAGAAGAACACCACGATATACCCGATGACGAACGAGAACAGGGCATCGCCCCAGATCGTCCCACTCACCAGGAACATCGGAATGTATGCGCTGCCGAACAACAGGATGTTGTGGTCACCCTCCATCGCTTTGCTTCGCCGCAGGCACGCATAGGTCAGGTAGCCGATGGCGCAGACGATCAATCCGCCAAGGACAAGCCCCAACTCGGCCAGCAGCTCGACAAACAGGCTGTGCGGATGAAACCCGAAATAGCGCACCTGGAACGCGAGCGGTCCCATGCCGAGCAGCAGTCGCTTCTTGATCTCTTCAGTCGCGATCACGATCAACGCCATGCGTGAAAGCTTGATCGTGCACCCCGCTTCCTTGAGCGAGCTGTACAATGCCTCGTCAATGACGATCTGCCTGGCGATCTCCTTGTTGTCGATCGTGCACAGACCTTTGGCGGGATCGAAGAAGACCCCGTTCTCCTGGTTCTCCAGCAGGAAGCGGCAGCCGGGACGATCCGTTCGGCAAAGCTTGCTGTCCTGGCCCGCCGCACCTGGCAGCGGGCCCTCCTCCTCCCCGATGAAGGTGGCCACCTCCCCGGAAAAGCTCAGCGCCTCTTTGGTGTACTCCTTCGAGAAACGCACATTGCGCTCCCCGAAGAGCCCGGGCAGCACCTGCAAGCTGACCACGAAGATCAACAGGCACGACAACGCCAGAAGCAACACACGTTTCTTCTGCACCCTGAACTTGGCGACGACCAGACAGCAGAGAAAGATGGCTATACCCAGGACAGCCCCGCGGGTTTGCGAGAAAACGATCGCCAACCAATACGTCCACACCAACAGCCACCTGCCCAGCAATAGCTTCCTCGCCGCCCGCTCATCGAAGAGCAGCAGACAGGAGGCAACCATAAACGCCACCAACCCGTAGGCAAAACTCATGTAGTCAATGCCGCCGAGGCGCTTCAGGTCTGCCGTATAAATTTCGTCGGTGAAAATGAAGAACCTCAGTACGTAAATCGCCGCCGCCGGCGCGATGAGCAGACCACACTGTTCTATGCCCCGCAGCAAGTCCTCTCCAGCCCTGTTCGCTGCACAGTAGACGCCGACGACATAGGCCGGCAGTGCATTCAACGCGAACTGCCCGGCCGCCTTCCGGAGATAGGGGTCCAAGCCGAAGTTGCCAATGGCGACGACGAAGCAGACGACAAAGAAAGCCGGCACGGAAGCCGCCACCCAGCGCAGTGACCGCTCTGCACGCTGATCGCCAACGACGACAACGCCAAGCACCAGGAAGAACACCGCAACCACGGCTCGCAGGCCGATGTTCACGAGGTAGGCGAAGCCCGAGTCGGAAACGTGAAGGTAATAGGCCAACACCCACAACATATGGACCAGGATCAAGGGCATCGGCAACAGCAAGTGAAAAAGCCGGCCCCTGCTGATTTCTCTTACTGCTGCGCCTATCGTCTTCACGCCAGCACCTCGCATGTTTGCTTGCCAAAAGAGCCCGCTCGCCGGGCGGTGATTATGCCAGTGCCACTCCCGGGATGCCGAAGCACATCGCCCAGCTATGCCGGCTGGCCGACACGTTACGTCATCCCGGTGACCGCAAACTCATTTTCCCACAGTGCCAGAGAAAACAGTCGCCAGCGCATCCCCTGGTTGAACTGGTCGAGGCTTGTCCCCTGCAGAGCATTCTCGCGGCAGATTTGGCTGAGCAGGCAGGAAGACCGAACGGCGGCCTGGATCTGGCTGTTGTAAAGTCGCATCCACCTCGACTCCGGCGCCTCGAAGCCAAACTTGTTCTTCCGCCAGACGACCGCCTCCGGCATTTGCCCGGCCATCGACCGGCGCAGAAGATACTTGCCCCAGCCGTCGTGGAGTTTGAGGGACGTCGCCACCGACGTCGCGAACTCGACCAGCCGATAATCGAGGAAGGGCAAGCGGGTCTCGATCGAATGGGCCATCGAGTTCTTGTCTTCGTAGCGCAGCAGCACCGGCAGATTGGTGCGCTCGATTTCGTCCTTCTGCATCGCCGAAAGGCCGCCGTAGTCTCTCGCGGGGACGCGCGCCGCGCGCAGCGACGGACCGACCTCCGGCCGGAACAGCGAGGAGTGATTCCTGGTCGCCATCCTGCGTACAGCCGGCGCGTGGAAATACAGCAGGTCCCTCAGCAGGATGCTCAAGGCGCCGCGTCGCCCATTCCTGAGCAATCCCGACACCACGGCAAGGGCCGCGGCCAGCTTCCCCTTTCTGAGCGACTGCAGGAAATGGTCGGCGAAGTACCGATCATAGCCGAGCAAGGTTTCGTCCCCACCTTGCCCGTCGAGCAGGACCGGAACTCCGGCGCGCCTGGCTTCGCGCATGACGAAGAACTGCATCAGCACCGAGGCGCTGGCAAAAGGCTCTTCCTGAGCCCGGACCACAGCCGCCAGTTGGTCACAGAAGTCCGAGTAGCCCGGTTTGACGATGATCCATTCCAGACCGGCATTCTCGACGACCCGCTGTGCAAACTGCGACTCGTCGGTCTGCGGGTCCTCGCTGACCGCGGTGATGGCCAGGAAGGCTTGCTGACTCTCCCTGCGGTAGGCCTCGGCCGCCAGCGTCGCGATACTCGAACTGTCCATCCCGCCGCTCAGACAGGTGCCCACCCGGACATCCGAGCGCAGACGCAGGCGAATGGCATCGCGGAAGAGTTCCTGGAAGACGTTCACCGCCTCGTCGAGTTGCAGCGCAACGTATCCCGCCTGGACCTCCAGGCTGTAGTAACGGGAGATCGTATACTTCTGCGCGGCCAGGTCGAAAACCAGGTTATGCCCGCCGGGCAGCTTGCGCACGCCGGAAAAGAAGGAGTGGGTAATGTCTTCTGCTACGCGCGCGACAAGAAACCCGAGGAGTACCTGGGCGTCGGCCTGGCGGCTCGGCAGCAGCGGCAGCAGCTGCCGAATTTCCGAGCCGAAGGCAAACCCGGCAGTCGTCTCGGCGTAATAGAAGGGCTTCACGCCAAACCGGTCCCGCGAGCAGAAAAGAAGATTCTCGCGCGGATCGTAGATCGCGAAGGACCACATGCCGTTGAACTGCTCGACACAGCGCTGGCCCCAGAAATCGTAGGCGTTCAGGATTACTTCGGTGTCCGTGTGCGAGCGAAACCGGTAACCTTGCCCTGCCAGGATCCTGCGCAGCTCGATGTAGTTGTAGATTTCGCCATTGAAAGTGATCACCCGGCCCGAGTCGGGATCAATCATCGGCTGGCGACCCAGCTCGGAAAGATCGAGTATGGACAGCCGCCGGTGCCCGAGAGCGACGGACCCATGAACCCAGACGCCAGCTCCGTCGGGTCCACGATGCGCGACGGCGTCGGTCATGCGCTCGATGATCTCTTTGGCGACCTCGCTGCTGCGGGTCGAGATGTAACCGGCAATACCACACATATCAGGGCAAACAGCGGCTCAGTAGGTCACGCTCAGGGTAATTTATCAGCACCGCCCGGTGCGGCCCCATGAAGACAAAAAGGCTGCCGGCGGCAACGGCTGCTGCACCACCTTGGTGTACGGCGAGGACAAAGTCGTCGATGCTGCCCGCACCACCGCAGGCAACCACGGGCACCGAGACTCGCGACGCCACTTCCCGAATCAGCTTCAGGTCGTAGCCGGACATGGTTCCATCCCGGTCCACCGCGTTCACCAGGATCTCGCCCACACCGGATCGTTCGAGCGCCGCCAGATGCTCCGCCAGCCCGACCGCCTGTCGTCGATGCGCCGAGTGCGAGGTCAGTTCGTATCGTCCCAGGAAGCTCTTCCTGACGTCGATGCAGCCAACGATGCTCTGCGCTCCGTAGATGGCAGACGCCTCCCGGACGAGGTCCAGGCCGCGATAGGCGGCACTGCCGAGGATGACCTTCTCGAAGCCCAGGGCGAATATCTGCCGAACATGTTCCAGGCTCCTGACCCCCCCTCCGTAGGCCATGGGCATGAAAGCCTCGCCCGCTATGTCGGCGAGCAGATCGAACGGTGGTTCTCGCCCGCCAGCGGTCGCCGATATATCGAGAAACACCAGTTCGTCCACCTCTTTTTCGTTGAAGATGCGCACCGCGTTCAGCGGATCGCCGACGTACCTGGCCTTCCTGAACTTCTCTGTCTTGACCAACCCTCGACCGCGCAACATGAGCACCGGAATGACGCGCGTCCTATTCATCTGGACAGTACTCGGAAAACGCACGCATCACCGCCATGCCATGGCGCAGGGATTTCTCGGGATGGAACTGCGTGCCGAAGATATGACCGCGCTGCACGACGCTGGCGAATTCGATGCCATGCTCCGATGTGCCGACCACGTCGGACTGATCGGCGCAATCGAGGTAATAGGAATGCACGAAGTAATACCGCGCGTCGGCTGCTGCACCGTCGAGCAGCGGGCATGGCCGCCTCTGGCTCACGGGCGCCCAACCCATATGCGGGACGCGCAGGCCGGGCAGAGCCGGGAGGCGGAGGCAATGCATGTCGATCCAGCCCAAACCGGCCGCCGTCCCCTCCTCACTGCCCCTACCCAGTATCTGCGCACCAAGGCATATGCCCAGCACCGGTCGCCGCAATTCCAGCGCATAGCGCTCAAGGACGCCGCGTAGTCGCGAGGCATCGAGCCTGTTCATCCCGTGGTCGAAATGGCCGACACCGGGCAGGACCAGCTTGTCTGCCGCCAGGATTTCCTCGGCGTCGCTCGATACCGATACTTCTGCGCCAACCTTGCGCAACATGTTGCACACCGAAGACAGATTGCCGACGCCGTAGTCAACAACAATCATAGACTTGCATCCTATTCACTCGCCCCTGGCCCGGGGACTCAGGAGTTCGGGTGAAGGTGTATTCCTTTTGAGCGCAGCCACTCACGCAGGGCGGTCTTGGTATTGAACAGGAGGTAGTTGGACGGGTAGTCGCGAAACGTCCGCGGCGGCTGCGCCATCAGCCCACGGAACTCTTCCTCGCCGACGGCGAGTTTCTTCAGGACATAGTCCGTGTCTTGCTCCGCCTCGCGCTCGCTGTCGGTGTCGCCGGCAAGGGCGACCACGGCCTGGTTCCGCGTCATCTGCCCGGATAGAACCAGGCTCGACAGGTAGGCACGCCGCTCGTCGTAGCCGAACTTGCGCCGACGGTAGTAGAGTTGCTGCCATTTGGTGAAGCGCGACTCGAAATGCTTGCCGCCGTAGTATTGGAAACCAAGTTCGCGCTCGAGCGTCGCGATCGCCTCATCCTTCACGTAGGGCAGGTAGTTGAGGGGGCGAATCACCTGCATCCGCTTGACGTAGCGATTCCAGAAATAGTAGCGGAAGAAATTGACTCGCGGGAAACTCTGGAGTCTGCCGTTGCCGAAACGCCGGTGCACCGCTTCGAGATGGCGCAGGTCCATGGCATTGTAGGCCCACTCAGCCGGCATCACCGACTCGGTCGCGATGTTGCCGCCGCTGAGTACGAAGCGCAGGCCATAGGCCTGGGCGTTGCTGTACAGCGCGGCGAAGAAGGCGTGATCCTGCGGCACGTCCTGGTTGGCAAGCCCGGCGCGCAGGAAGGCGCGCTGCAGATCGCGCATCTCTTCCCAGTCGACCACGTAGGTGTGCAGGTCGACGTCGAGCTTGCGCACGATGTTCTCGATGTTGCGTATCGCCAGCTCCGAATTCCAGCCGCCGTCCACATGCACGGCGAGCAGGCGAAGCCCCAGTTGCTTGCGCGCCACGTAGGCAAGGTACGAGCTGTCGACGCCGCCGCTGAGGCCGATGGCGCAATCATAAGACTTGCTCTGCCCTTCGCGCTTGATCTTCGCGACGATTGCGTCCAGCATGCGGCGCCCCGTCTCGTCCGGGTGCCAGTGCGGGCGAAGATGCTGGTCGAAATTTCGGCAGTGGTTGCAGACGCCGGCGGCATCGAACTCGATGTCCGGATCGCTGGTATCCATGATGCAGCGGGTGCAGATCTGATAGGGCATGGGCGGCAAGCTGTCGTAACCTGTCATTTTCTCATTGCCGGGCCGTCGCGAGCATGCCGGCCAGTTCTTCGGCACAGGCCTCGCCGAAGCCGCCGAAGTTCACCCAGTGGCGTTCGCGCTCCTGCCGGATTCGGCTTGCCCACTGAGCCGTGTCTTGCCCAAGCCGGGCCAAGCCTGCGATCACCTCATCGACGGCCGGCGGCACGACCACTCCAATCCGCTCGCGTACTGCAAGCTCCAGCGGCGTCGGCCCCAGGTCGCGCCAACCAGGGTTCAGCACTTTCGGCGGCACGTCGACGTAGAGAACAGGCCTCTCGCGAACGAAGGCGAACTCCATGGCAAAGCCCGAGTAATCGGCGATCATCATGTCCGCCGTCCACAGCGCGTGGCTTTCCTCGACCGAATTTTCCAGGACGAACGAGGAGAAACCCCGCAGGCCTTCGACGATGCGGGCGATCAACGCGTCGCCGTACACGAAGAAGGACGGATGGGGCCGCAGCGTCACGCGGTAACCCTCGGCAAGCAGCCGTATGAGCAGGGCTTCGCCCAAGGTCTCGAGAAGGTTACCCGGTCCCCACGAGGGGCCGACCAGCACATGTGTCGGCCCGCCGTCGACCGTGGGCGCGGTGGGCCGGGTCGTCGCCAGACGCTCGAACTTGCCATAGCCGATCAGCACGGGGCGGCGCCCGGCCAGCCCGTCTCGCCGGTTCATCGCTTCAATCTCGACTAGGTGATGCTCGCCGCAGCAGAAGACATCCGTGTAGCCGTCGAAGGTGCCCGGCGGATAGACCATGTGGAGACTGACCAGCGAGTGCGGTACCGCCACCCGGCGCACGCAACTTCGCGGCATGCGGGCCAAAGTCAGGCCGCTGGTGGCCGTCACCAGGAGCGTCGCGCGGGCGAAGCGCAGCACGTGCATGGTCATGTTCACGTAGGCCGCGCCGGGCGGCACGCTCAAGTCAGGCCCGGCAAAAGCGCAGTTCAGGCCACGCGCGACGGCCGCCTCGTAGGCCGGGATCACCCATTGCAGGTCGACCTGGCTACCGGCCACGAACAGGACGTCTGGGGAGGGCTGCATCCGGTGGCGGAGCAGCGAGAGGAGATCCTTGCGGAACCTCGGCCCCAGCGCGTACTCAAGTGCGCGGATCAGGGTCATGTCCGGTGACCTTGTGGTCTACGAGCACCTCGTTGATATCGCGTAGCAGCAACGCATAGCGCAGGCAGCCGAGCGCCGAGAAAAGAACGAAGCCAACCCAGGCGTTGCCGGTGACGATCGCCAGGCCGAAGGAGAGCACCGAGATGGCGAAGTAATGAAGCTGGGTCTTGAGTTCGTACTGCTGCTTCGAGAAGACGTTCAGCGACACGGACAACGGTGTCAGGTACAGCATCGCGGCAAAGAAGGGGGAAAAGACCATCGCGATCCAGCCGGCCGTCATCCACTCCTGCCCGAGCACGTAACGGAAGCCGACCGGATAGACCAGCGCCATACCCAGGGCAGCG
Organism: Accumulibacter sp.; assembly: GCF_023806625.1. Taxonomy (GTDB): domain Bacteria; phylum Pseudomonadota; class Gammaproteobacteria; order Burkholderiales; family Rhodocyclaceae; genus Accumulibacter. The sequence continues at coordinate 119,501 of NZ_JAMTDX010000041.1, read as the reverse complement.
GCCAGCGCCACCAGCGCCACGTGACGACGAGCCCGCACGAACTGGCGGAAGATCGCTTCGTTGCCGGTACGCACCGCCTCCGCCAGCAAGCCGTAGAAGACCTGGTACAGAGTCCCCCCCACCAGGCCAACCGGACCGAAGCCGAAGCGCAGCACGTAGGCATACTGTGCTGCCAGTTCGGGGCCGAACCATTCGCCGATCACCAGCACTGGAACATTGTAGGCCGCCAGGTTCAGCAGGTTGGACGGCATCAGGTACATCGGCGCATTGGCCAGCTTACGCAGTGTCGCGCGCAGTCGGGCCAAGGTATGCGGGGCCGAGAGGAGCGCACGTGGCAAGGTCAAGACCGCGTAGCACACCCCCAGCACCAGCGTGAGGCCGGCCTGCCAGGCGATCAGGCGGTCGACATCCTGCACTCCGCACCAGGCGAAGGCGGCCAGCAAGACCGCCATCGTCAGCGGCGGTGCGAGGCGGGCGACGCCGATCCAGCGGAAGCGATTGCCTCGTACGTTGAACATCTCGGCCAGCCGCTGGATCATCGCTCCGGCCACCCACGGGCCCACAGCGGCCGCGTGGTCATACGACAGCAACGCGGCCAGCAGGCACAACGCGGCCGCCATGGGCAGCACGAGCAGCAGCAGAGCCTTGAGGCAGGGCGCCAGGTCGTCGTCCGCAACGGCAGGAATCAGCATCTCATAGCCCAGCAGCGCAACGGGCGCCAGCGTGCCGACGATGGCGGCAAACACGCTGTATATGCCGACCTCGGCCAGCGTGTAGAGCTTGGCGAGAACAACGAAGTTGGCCAGCTGGATCGCCTGCGCCAGCGCCGTCGCCGAGGTCAGCGCGCCGAGGCGACGCAACAGTGCCGAGCTGCGCCAGCGCTGCAGCCACACCGCGAGCAGGTGGTGCGTCATGACCTCGGCCACTCTCATCCAAAGAGCCGGGCCAGGACGCGCGCACGCAGCTCGGGATGCATCGTGTAGTAGTGGCCACCGCCGTGTGGCTGTGCGGCGGTTTCCAGAGCGGCCAGGTCCTGGCCGGGCGCCAGCCTTTCGAGCACCGAAATCAGCAGCGCCGCACGCAGGTGCGGGTCGTAGCAGTACAGCAGTGCGTGGTACAACCCATCGGCGTCGGCTCGCAGGCCGGACCAACGCGGCGGCTCATACTCCGCCGTGGCGATCAGTCTACCCGTATCGATTCCTGCGTCCATGTAGAAACAGCTGCAGCCGGGACGTCCGCGAGCCAGCATCGACCATAGCAGCCCGTCGGATCCGCGTACATGCGGCACGACGCCTGGGTGGATATGCAGGATACTCAAGTCCTCCTTGAAATACGCGGCTGGCACCCGCCCGCCCGAGCAGTACAGGAAGGTCCGCACGCCGCAGTCACGCATGGCCTTCAGCAGGCGTGGGTCCGCGTAGTTGTCGACCGTCAGGCGCAGTACCCGTTGCGCAACGGCCTCGTAGTCCGGCTCGCGACCGGGCGTGAGCACTACCGGCAAGCTCCTCTGCAGCGTCTCGGCCAGCGCCGCGGGCACGCGCGCGGCACGGTTGCGTCGGATGCGCTGCAGGCGCGCGGCCACACCTGTGCCCACCAACCGGCGCAGCCGCTCTGAGCGCGGGCCGTCGCCCACGTAGTCGATGGCCAGGATCAAGGCCGGCCGCATCTCATGCAAGCTCAGGTAGGCGAGATAGGCCTCGGTGACCGGACAACCACCGCGGAAGACCAGCAGGGCCAAGGGGATGGTTCTCATGTCGAAGGAGGCGCCGGCGGCACGAGCGCATCGAGCGTCGAGCGTGCGAGCTGGCGCAGTTCGTCCGGGAACGAGCAATCGTCGCGGCCGAGCACGCCGTCGAGCAGCTTCAGCGCCGAGTTCAGGTAGCGGGCATCATCCCGGACCAGCGCCGCCTTGAGCAGCAGAACACAGAGACGCCGCACCGCCGCCGCAGCCAGCGGCGTCGGCTCCGCGGCGCGCGACAGGTCGGACACGTAGTAACGACAAAGCTTGCGCGCCACCTCGATCTTCTTGCGCAGACGGTCGAGCTGAGCGTCTGCCTCGGGAGTCAGGTTTGACCAGGCTTGGCTGTGCAACGCGCCTTCAAGATCCAGGGTGGATGCTGACGACGTCCCCCCGTCGCCAGGCCCGCTGCGCAGATCAGCCGCCAGCCAGGCATCGATCCGAGCCAGCAGCGCCGCAGCCTCATGCGCGGCCCCCTGCAGGTCTACGGCCGTCATTTTCATCCCCTGCAAAAGACCAGGGCCACCCGGCGCTGCACGGCGTCGTACTCATCGCCGTCCCGGTAGAAGGGGTTGGCGTTGAAATAGCGCCGGGCAAACGGCCGCAGCGACCAGTGCAGGCTGTGCGGTCCACGGTCCCAATGGAAATAGCCCTCGTCGAAACGGGCGCGGACCCGCATATCGGCGGCAGCCGCCGCGTCACTCAGGTGGGCCTCGGTGTATTGACGCAGATAGGTGTAGTCATCGAACATCCAGCGCAGCAGCACTGCCCGCGACGCCGGACTGAACGACACGTAGAGCAACCCCCCCTGCTTCAGCAGGGAAGACAGCTTCCGCATCAGCACTGGCACGTCCTCGCAGAAGCCGATCGCAAAACGGATGAAGACGAAGTCGAACGGTCCACTCTGATTGGCCGCGGCGACCTTGCGCACGATGTCGTCGGCATTGAAGTCGTAGGTCAGGGTGTTCACCCCGAGCCGCTCGCTCATCGCGCGCGCGACATCGTCGGCAAAGGCAGAGACCACGACGTCCGCGCCCGCTTTCATCAGGTCCTGAGCAAAGTAACCAGGTTCTCCGCTGATCTCGAGTACCTTGCAGCCGCTCCAGCCGACCAGCAGGTCGGCGCTACGCAACTCGGCCGTCACCATCTCGAATTGACCCACCCATGGTCCACGTTCACCAGAGGCCAGTTGCTCCGAGTAGTAACGGTAGAAATCGACACCCTGCTTCTTGCGGCCCAGCGAATGCAGAAACCCGTTCAGCTTGGGCACATACCGAAAGACCGGCAGCAGAGCCCTGGCCGCCCTTTCCAGCGGATAGGCGGCCTTCTGGATCCGGGAATAACAGCCGCAACTTGCACAGAACAGCCAGGTCGACTTGTAAGTATCGATCTCGCTGACCGCTCCGCTGCTGCCGCAGATGGCACAGGCGAGTTCCTCGCGTGCCAGAGGCATGGTCATCATGTCGTTTCCCGCAAGTCATAGAAGGGCGCAAGGGTGCCGTCGGCAGCCATCGCCTCGTAGCGCCGCAGGTCGCTCACGCTGTCCACCTCCAGCCAGCCGTTGTCGGTCTCCGCGATGCGCACGTCCCAGCCGTGGTCGATCAGATACTGGATGAAGCTGGTCATGTACATGTTGTCGAAATCCTTGCCGTCGTAGGCGGCAGCGCGGTCCATCGATCCATAGACCTCCCTCAGCCGCTCGACGTGGTCGGCGCGCACCTTGATCAGACCCATGTATTGACCCTCGATTTCGCTGTAGTCACGCGGTTTCTTGCCCAGTTCGCGCAAGCGGCCACCCGGGCCGAGCTTGAGCGTCTCGGCATCGGTCAGCGGATCTTCCAGGCGCAGGCGCCAGTAGCGCAGCCACTGGCGATCGATCATCACCGTAAATGGCGCTTCACCGGCGAGCAGGGCCGCGAGCACGCGGCCCTCGTAAACGATGTCGCCGTAGCAGATCAGAAGATCGTCGCTGCCGCTCAGGAGATCGGCGGCGCAGAACAGCGTGGCAACCATGTTGGTCGTCGCATAGCGCGGATTCACGCGCGTGGCGAAGCCACGCGCAGCGATCTGGTCGGCCCGGTAACCCGAAACGACAATGATGTCCCGGATGCCGGCGCGGCGCAGCACCGTGGCCTGGCGCTCGAGCAGGCTCTTGCCGCCAAGTTCGACCAGACACTTGGGAATGTCGTCGGTCAGCGGCCGCAGTCGGCTGCCCTGTCCGGCGGCGAGTATCAAGGCCTTCAATTCATCGATCCTTTACGCTGTCGTGGGTAGGTTACACCCGCTGCAACGAGGCTTCACGCGGCAATGCGCCGCATCAGATAGAGTTCGCGTGTGCTCCTGGCCATCGGGCGCGGGCCCTCCCACGTGAAATGCGCACGCATCTCTTCCAGCGCGGCGTAGAACTGCGGGTTGCCAACGTCGGTCGAGTGCGACTCGAAAACGAGCAGGCCGCCGTCGACCATCATGCCGTGGATGCGCAGCAAATGGTCCTGCAAGCGTACGCGGTAATTGCGGTCGTCGGTCCAGTGCGTGGCGAACGAGAGTACGACCGTGTAGGGCTGCCCGGGCGCGAAGTCCTGGAAAGGCTGCGCCATCAGGTGCACACGGTCCTGCAGGCGCAGGAACTCGGTGCAGTGCTGGCCGATGCGGATCATGTGGGGATTGATGTCGATGCCGTCCGCTCGGCACCCCGTGCGGAAGGCCGCGTACAAGGCCATGAAACCACAGTTGCAGCCAATGTCGAGCACGTAGTCGTCGCGCCCGATCAGTCTGGCCAGATCATACGCATCGAAGCGCTCCTCGGTACCACGCTCGCCGAACACGTCCAGGATGGCGAGCGCCTGGTAGGGGTAACCGTGGAAGTAGGCGTAGCTGTCGTACTCACGACGCTGCCGCAGCAGCTCCTGCCGGATCCTGCGCTGCAGTCCAGGCAGTTCCATGACGAAGCGGTCGGAGCTCGTGTCGATCGTGTGCCGCTCGGTCAGGCGCACCAGCCGACGGGCCGCTACCAGAGACAAGATCCCGACTCCGTGCAAGCGATAGGCCAGCGCCACCATGGCATGTCGAACCAGGTGCTTCAGGCCCGAGAGCGGGCGCTTCATCCGTGCGAGGATTGTGCTCATTGCAGCGAGTCCGGGTCGGGTGACGGCGGGGATTGTCTAGAGGCCCAGCACGGCGGCCAGAAAAGCGAAGGTCGAGGGGCCGAGTTCGGGTTCGCGCTCCGGATGCCAGACGACGGCATTGACGTTCCCACTAACGGAGCGGAAAGCCTCCACGGTACCGTCTCGGCCCCAGGCCAGCGCCTCCATCCCGGGTGCCAGCCCATCGGCAGGGATCGCCCAGCCATGGTAGCTGTTGACCTCGGCCGGACGATCCCAGTACTCGGGCAGCTGACCGGCCCAGACCAGCTCGTGTCGCGTGCCAGCGTGGCCGGGCACGCGCACCAGGCGGCCGCCTGCCAGGTGGTTGATCATCTGCGCGCCGCGGCAGACACCCAGCACCGGTCTGCCGTGCTGCAGGAAGTAGCGATAGGCAGCCGCCTCGTAGCGATCGCGCTCCGGGGCCCCGTCAGCCGCGCCGGGCAGTGCAGCAATGTCGTTGCCCCCAGTCATCACCAAGGCGTCCGGAGCGAGCGTGCCCAGGCAAGCGGCAGCGTCGCGCACGTTGTTGGCCAGCGGCAAGGGGCAAGCGCCGAGCCTCTCGATCAGCGCCGCCCAGCGCTGGTCGAGCATGTCGCGCCGCTCGCCGTAACCTGACACGGCATGGGCGCGCTGGGTCAATCCGATGCGTTTCATCCTAGGCCTGGATCTCGATTCTACGCACGGCGCAATCGAGCACCACCAGCCGGGCGGCGACCAGGCGCTCGAACAGGGCATCGCCGACACCGATGGCCGCGGGCAGACCGAGCTCGGCCGCGCGGATCGCCATGTGCGAGTTGGCCCCGCCGTACTGCGTGATCAGTCCGCCAATGCCGTGCGCAAACAGCCAGTCGTAACCCGGGTCGGCACGTGGGATGACCACCACCTTGCCGCTCAGCGCAGCTGAGGTGATGGCCTCGCCGTCGGCCAGAACAGCCACCTCGGCCGCCACGCGACCCTGGCTGACGAAGTTGGGCTCGCTTGCAGGCCGTTCGAAGCACTCGAAATCGCCCGCGCCGACGATCAGCGGCGGCAGCTCGATGGCACGGGTGAGGTCGTGCTCGGCAGCACCCTCCTCGGCGCGCGCCGCCAGCCAGGCAGCCACGTCGGTCGGGTGTGCGCCGACGCGCAGCTTGTAGAGGTCGGCGATGTCCAGATGCGAGACGGACTCGCGGTCCAGCGCGTGCGCCGCTCCGACGGCGACCAGCGCGCCCAGTGCCGCGCTCAGGTTGCGGCTGAACATGAACTTCGCGTACTCGCGTCCGGTGATGGCACGGCGCAGGAACCGCTCGAAGGCGTCGACGTCAGGCTCAAGCCCGTGCCGATGCAGCAGTGCCTCAATCCGGACGCGCGCGGCGGGCGACCAGGCGAAGGGACGGCTGGCCGAGGCCTCCGGCTTGATCATGGGTTCCAGGTAGCGGCCCGGGTCGTCGGCGTAGGCGTCGGAGGTGATCTCGTAGGTGCCGGGACGCAAATGTCCATAGCGGGCGACGAAAGCGTCGCGCGCCAGCTGGCCGCTGTACACGCGCGCACCGTCGCGCTCGAACGCCCGGGTGACCGTTTCGAGCGACGCCAGGAAGGCGCTGCTGTCCTCGCGAGTAGTCACGCCGGTGCGCTCGAGCGAGCGCAGAAGGCTGACGGCGACGAAGGCGCTGCGCGCCAAATGGGCAAAGGCGAGCGTGCCGAAGCGACGACAGTCCTCGAGAAGCTCGAAGGCCATGTCGAGCGGCGCGAGGCGGCAAACGCGCAGCGCCTGATAGCGGCGGTCCAGCTCGGCGATCCTCGCTTCGTCGGCATCGACCCGGGACATGCCCTCCCGGGTAATCCCGCGCAGTGCTGAGCCAAGCGTGGCGATGTCGGTTTCTGAGAAACCGGCCGGAGCCAGACGCTCGTGCGCGCGTTCCTCGAAATCGAAGGTTAGACAGGTGAACGCCACGTCGAACTCGACCTTGTCGTGAAGTTCCGGATGCTGCTCGAGCCTCTGCAGGTAATGTTCGACCAGCAGACTGGCCAGGCCCTCGTCCAGGCCGGCGGGCACAAACGAGTTGAAGCTGGCCCGGATGTCCACATAGGGATGGCCGGCGAAGTTCACGACGAGCGGGCATGGACGGACGTCGCGATAGCCGTATTCGGCCCGCTGGGTCGCCCAGACGTCGTCGGTGATCAGGTGACGGTAGAGCGACATCGCCAGCCGGCGCGGCTTCGTGCCGACAATCTCCGCCGGGTTCCAGTCGCTCATGACGCCAAACAGCGTGCGCGTGCCCAGCAGGCGGCTGCCGCGCTCGGGCGCGCCGCAAAACCAGGCAGCTGCCTGGCTCAGCGCCGACTCGACGTGCTCGTCCGAGACGGTCGACAGGCCATGGCGAACGGCTATGGGACGTAACTGAAGTACATGTATCGCGCCCTGGCGGTCCACTGCGAACTCGATGTCCAGCGAGGTGTGGCCTACCAGATCCTCGAGTTCGGCGATGGCGTCGAGAACGAGCACCGTGCGCCGGTCCAGCCGGCCGACCGCGGCACGGTGGCTCCGCTGCACGAACAGTGTCCGCAGTCTGTGGCCGGCGCCCGAGGTAACGCCGTCGGTGCGCCCGCTGCTATCGTCGTAGTTGAGGACGTAGTACGGTGCACCGTGGGTCAGCGTGCGAGTGAAAGCTACTCCGCCGAGCACGACGTCTCCCAGCATTGCCTGCACCAGCACCTGGTCGCCCGGGTCGCTGCGACCGTAGCTGGCGATCACGCGATCGACTGCCTCGGTGATGCTCGCCGCGCTCTGCGCCGGTACGTCGAGTACGCTCTCGTAACCACCGGCGTTGGAGGCTGCCCAGCCGTCTTCCGAACCTGCACTACTGCGCACGACCAGATGGACCGTCCCGAACTTCTGCTGGATGGCCGCGATGACCGCCGCGGGGTCACGGCGCCAGTCACTCGCCGTGAAGCAGATCTGCTCTCCGATGCGGCTGGCCTGGACCAGCGGGCGCAGGCGCTCGAGGGTCTCGGCCTTGGTACCGAGCACGAAGCGGGCGAGGTCCTGCGGTGCGTTCAGCTCAGCCCACCGCCCGGGGTTCTCGACGATGTCAATACTCAGCCCGAGCGACGCCAGCCGGCTGATCAGGCCGGGCATGTCGCTGTGACGGAAGTCGCTGTCGCCCAGCTGTCGGTCGAGAGTCTTGACGGCTGCGATGGCTCGCCGAGACAAGCGAAAGACGCCGACCAGCTCGCCATCCGCAGCTGCCGGATCGAGTTGCCGGCCAAGATCGACTCGACCGTCGAGGTTCAGGATGACCTTTTCGGCGCGCGCCAAGTCCGCTTTCGAGCGGCCCGCATAGCGCTCGCGCCATTGTCGGTCCACGCACACCGTGATATCGGCCTGGCCGGCGGCAAGTGCGGCGACCACCTCTGGCGAGAACACGATGTCCGCGTAGCAGACATAGGCCGCACGGCCAGCGTCGAGCGGCGCCGCCAGCAGGGAAGCCGCCGCGCCGCTGCGCTTCCAGTCTGGGCTGACCGAGAAATAGATATTGGGGTAGCGCGCGACCACCTCTTCCAGACGGTAGCCGCCCACGAAGTGAAACTCGGCGTCGCCAAGGCATGCGAACGCCTCGAGCAACCAATCGAGAACTCTGCGGCTCGTCCAGGGCGCCTCGACGAGTGCTGATGGGCGCTCGCCCGAAAAAGGCTTGCCGGCGCCGAGAATGATGACTTGCGGCTTGTCCAGGGCGGATCCCCCGACGGTCAGCAGGGGGGCAGTCCCGACCGGACAAGGTCTTTGTCCGCGGACTCCATCAAGACAGCTTTGCGATCCCCGACACGACGGCGTTCCAGGTCTGAACGCTGGCGTGCGGGCGGGGACTCGACAACCGGCCGAGCACCGGTGGTGTGACTCGGTGGCCTCTGGAACAACAGGGCCCTCGGACCGGCGACCAGATGCTGCTGCTCGAGCAGAATGGCATTGTTCACGACACTCGGCATGCTGGCCTCACTCAGCGGCCATTGACGCGCGGCGCGGTGCGCGAATGGCATGGAGCGCCGGTGCCCATGCTGGCAAGGTGCCTGACGCGGGAGCCGTCGCCAATTTGGGCACCTTCATCGACGATGGCGGGGCGCATGGATGCTGACCGCCACGTCAGTAATCCAGTGGAAGTGCGATGCGCCGGCCATCGCGCGCCGAGAGATAGGCAGCGATCAGGGTCTCCAGAGACCGCAACCCCTCCCGTCCATCGGTATCCGGCTCGGCCAGGCCGCGCAGGACCTGGATCACGTTATCGTAGTAAAGCGGGTGGCCAAAACCGTACACCGACGTGGTCTCGTAGTTGGCCGAGACGATCTGCTCGTCCTCGGGGCGCTGCTCGGCGAACTGCCAATGCTGAATTTCGTTGACCGCGACACCTCCGACGCGCACGGTGCCTCTCTCGCCGAGGATGGTGATGCTGCCCTCCAGGTTCTTCGGGTAGGTGAGCATCGTCACGTTCATCGATCCCAGCGCACCCGAGCGCCAGCGAATGCTCATCACCCCGCTGTCCTCGACCTCGATGTCGCGCTCGAGTGTCCCCGTGTAAGCCTGGACGCTTTCGATCGGGCCAATCAGCCAGTCGAGGAGATCGACGTAGTGGCTGGCCTGATTCATGAACGCGCCACCGTCGAATTCCCAGGTTCCCCGCCACCTGGCGCTGTCGTAGTACTCCTGCGGACGTGTCCAGAAAACGTTGATATTCACCATGTAGATGCGCCCGAAACGCTTCTGCTCGACGGCGCGCTTGAGCAGTTGCAGGGTGGCATTGCGCCGGTTCTGCTTGACCACGAAGAGGCGCACGCCACAGTCGTCGCAGGCCTTCACCATGCGCAAACCGTCGTGCCAGCGGGTGGCCATCGGCTTTTCAGTCATCACGTGCCGCCCCGACTGCGCGATTTCGATCGTCTGCTCGGGATGCAGCCCACTCGGCGTCGTCAGGGCAACGAGGTCTGCCGTCGTCGCCGCCAGCATCTCGTGCAAGCTGAGATGGCCTCTCGCCCCAGTGCGCTGGACGGCCTTGTCGAGCGCACTGCGATCCACATCGCAAACATCGACGATCTCGATGTCCTCGGCATGCTTGTCCATGGCCGTGAAGTGGTTGGCCGAGATTCGCCCGCAACCGACCAGCCCCATGCGGATCTTACGGCCAGTAATGACAGGATAGTTGCGCATGCCGCGGATCCTACAAGCGGAAGACGGTGAACCCGGCGGCGGACGCCGCGTGGCGGTCGAAAAGGGCCTTCAGATCGGCGAGCACGGGGTTGTTGCCATGGCAGAGCAGCCGGATCTCCGGCAAACCGAGCTGCTTGAACTCGTCGTGGCCGACCGCCACAACCAGCGAATCGACGGGATGCTCGCGGTCGATACTGCCGAGCGTGATTCCATATTCGTGCGCGACCTCGTCCGCGTCCGCCCAGGGGTCGGCGACGATCACCCGGACACCCCATCTTTCGAGTTCCCGGACCAGGTCGGCGACCTTGCTGTTGCGGATGTCCGGACAGTTCTCCTTGAACGTGACGCCGAACACGCCGACCGTACTGCGCGCCACGTCGATCCCGTTCCTGAGCATCAACCGGACGACGTTGCGCGCAGCGTGCCGCGCCATGTCGTCGTTTATCCGGCGACCGGCGAGAATCACCTGCGGGTGATAGCCGAGCATCTCCGCCTTGTGCGTCAGATAATAGGGGTCGACCCCGATACAGTGCCCGCCAACCATGCCCGGCCGGAAAGGAAGGAAGTTCCACTTGCTGCCTGCCGCCTCGAGGACTTCGATCGTGTCGATCTCCAGACGATCGAAGATCACCGAAAGCTCATTGACCAGTGCAATGTTGATGTCGCGCTGCGTGTTCTCGATGACCTTCGCTGCCTCGGCCACCTTGATACTCGATGCCGGAAAAGTCCCCGCGCCAATGATCGTGCCATAAAGGTCGTCCACGGCCCTGGCCGCCTCGGCTGTCGAACCGCTGGTCACCTTCCTGATCCTGGTCAACGTGTTCAACTTGTCCCCCGGGTTGATGCGCTCGGGGCTGTACCCGCAGAAGAAATCGATGTTGAACCTCAAGGCGGAGCACTGCTCGAGCACCGGCACGCACACCTCCTCGGTACAGCCCGGATATACGGTGGACTCGTAGATGACCAGCGAACCGGCTTTCATCGCCTTGCCTACGGTTTCGCTGGCCCTGATCAGAGGTGTCAGGTCGGGGCGATTCGCCCTGTCGATCGGTGTCGGAACCGTGACGATGAACACCCGGCAATCGGCCAGATCTTCAGGGTTGTTGCTGTAGACCAGTTGCGTCGCGGACCGAAGATCGTCGGGCGTCACCTCGAGCGTGCTGTCCCTGCCGGAGCGCAGTTCTGCGATACGCGCCAGATTGATGTCGAAACCGACCACCGGCCGTGACTTGCCAAACTCCACGGCCAGCGGCAACCCGACGTAGCCGAGGCCGACGACTGCGATCTTCTTTTCGTTGAGGTTCACATTCACTCCACGGAGACTGGCCTCGCTAGGTTCGCGGCTTGTCGAGATCCGCCCCCTTGACCAGCGCCATACCGCCGCTGCGCGGAAGAAGCCGGGTCACGTTGAGGATTGGAGGCACTTTCCCGCGGTCTTCCGCCAGGCGCCGGAAATGCACCCCTCCGACCTGTGGATATTGCCCCCGGAGCAGCGAACAGCTGCAGTTCGCCTCCCCCTCGTCTTCGCTTTCTGCAAGTTTACTCCAACTTGTCAGGCAACTGGGCATCGGCCATGACCAAGCCGGGACGCGAGCGCCCGGACCCGAAACGGGCGGCGGTTGTCCTTGCCTCGGGCGGGTCGATACGCGCACGCGGGGTTGCTATCGCCAGACCCTTGCGTACCTTCGCTGCGGCCCACCGGGTCGCTGGCTTTGCGGCTGCTCTGGGACGACGGTCGAGCGAGCCCATGAGCCCCGGCGATCAGAAAGCGGGCGCTCCATGAGGCGATCGCCGCGTCACACTTCTGCTCACCCGCAGGTCCCCACCGCCCCGCAGGCGGTGCAGAAATCGCAGCCATCCTTGCGGATCATCGTCAGGTTGCCGCATTCACTGCACAGCCTGCCCGCGGTCGGCCGGGCGGCCGTGCCGCCGGCCGGCGCTTCGAGGATACCCATCTGCTTGAGCGGCAGACCCGACTCGTCGAGGATGCCGAGCATCGCGTAGCGGTGGATGATCAGTTGCGCGAGGTAGGCGACGGTCGACGGGTAGTTGGTCTGCCGGCGGGTGCCCGGGATGAAGGCCATGAAATCGCCCAGCGGCTCGGGATAG
>NZ_JAMTDX010000041.1:0-107322 GCF_023806625.1 Accumulibacter sp. | reverse complement strand
GCGCAGCTTCATGCCGATCCACGCCGGGTCGAGGACGCGCATGTCGAACGAGAGCAGCTTGGTCAACCCGTCGAGCGCACGCGGATAGTTGCCCGAGAGCCACACCGAATAGGGACGAGTCACGCCGTCCGGGAGGGTGATCTCCTTGAGCCCGAGGACGAAGTCTTCGCCGGTCGCCGGGTTGAAGACGTCGACGGTCCACGACAGCGTGCCGTCGGTGCCGGTCTTCGGCTCCTTGAGGCTGAACATCGCGTCGAGCACTGGCGTCGGGCCCTCGCGGCGGAAGGCCCCGAGGCGTTCGACGCGGTACTGGATCAGCTGAGCCATCGCAGCGACGACCGAGGGCATGCGCTTCTCCTCGCCGTGCGGCGGGAAGGGCATCGCAAAGCCGTCTTCACCGGGTGTCCGGGCCAGCGATTCGAGCTTGAGCGCGAGCCAGCCGTGGTCGTTGGCACGCATGTCCATCGACAGCGTCTTGGCCACGGCGCCGAGGCCGCGCGGCTGCTCGGGGCCGTTGACCCAGGCTTCGAAGGGCCAGTAGCGCCCTTCCTGTTCGATGTGCCCGACGAACAGGGCGAACTTGCCGTGTGTGCCTTCGATCATGTAGGTCCACGCCATGTTGCCTTCCGGCAGACTGGGCCGGTTCGGCCAGCGCAGGCTGGCGAGCACCGGCGCGGGCAGCGTCTTGATCGTCAGCCGGCGATTGGCGTCGCCGAGGACGAAGTCCTGCGGTTGCTTCCGGTCCTCGGCCTGCTTCTGTGAGTCGACCGAGAGCACGGCGCCGAGCACGGCGTTCGGCCGGTACGTCGCGAGACCCTTGAGGCCTGATTTCCAGGCACTCAGGTAGAGGTCCTGGAAGTCGTCGTAGGGATAGTCCGCGGGCACATTGACGGTCTTCGAGATCGACGTGTCGATGTACGGGGCGACTGCGGCGACCATGTCCTTGTGCGCTTTCGCCGAGATTTCGAGGGCGGTGACGAAATATTCGGGCAGCTTGTCGACGTCGCCGCCGAGGTGCCGGAACAGCCGCCAGGCGTGATCCTCGACGGCGTATTCCTTGAGCGTGCCGTCGGCCATCCGCTTCTTGCGGTTGTAGGTCCAGGAGTACGGCGGCTCGATGCCGTTCGAGGCGTTGTCGGCGAAGGCCAGCGAGATCGTCCCGGTCGGCGCGATCGACAGCAGGTGTGAGTTGCGCACGCCGTGCCTGCGGATTTCGCTCTTGATGTCCGGCGGCAGGCGTGAGGCGAAGTTGCCGCCCGAGAGGTAGAGTTCGGCGTTGAACAATGGGAAAGCCCCGCGCTCGCGGGCCAGTTCGACCGACGCGAGGTAGGCGGCGTCGCGCATGAATTCGGCGATCCGGGCGCCCATGGCCAGCGCTTCGGGGCGGTCGTAGCGCAGGCGCAGCATGCACAGCGTGTCGCCGAGGCCGGTGAAGCCGAGCCCGATTCGCCGTTTGCTGGCCGCTTCCTCGCGCTGCCGTGCCAGCGGCCAGGCGGTGACCTCGAGGACGTTGTCGAGCATCCGCGTCGCCACCTGGACGACTTCGGCGAAGGCGGTGAAATCGAACTCGGCGTCTGCCGAGAAAGGCGCGCGGACGAACAGCGTCAGGTTGATCGAGCCGAGGCAGCAGCATCCGTACGGCGGCAGCGGCTGCTCGGCGCAGGGATTGGTCGCCTCGATGACTTCGCAATAGTAGAGGTTGTTGTCGCGGTTCATCCGGTCGAGGAAGAGGATTCCTGGCTCGGCGTGGTCGTAGGTCGACTTCATGACCTGGTCCCAGAGGTCGCGAGCACGCACGCGCCTGTAGACCCAGACGCCGTCGTCGCGCAGGTAGGCACCCGCGCGCTTCATGTCGGCACCCGGCTCGGCGCGGTGCGTCAGTTCGACCTCCTGGTCGGCCTCGACGGCGCGCATGAACGCGTCGGTGACGGCGATCGAGACGTTGAAATTGCTCAGGTCGCCGTGGTCCTTGGCGTGGATGAACACTTCGATGTCCGGGTGGTCGCAGCGCAGCACGCCCATTTGCGCGCCCCGGCGGGCGCCGGCTGATTCGACGGTTTCGCAGGAGCGGTCGAAGACGCGCATGTACGACACGGGCCCGGAGGCGCGCGACTGCGTGCCCTTGACCAGCGCGCCGATCGGCCGTATCGACGAGAAGTCGTAGCCGACGCCGCCGCCGCGGCGCATCGTCTCGGCGGCTTCGGCGAGCGCGCTGTAGATTCCCGGCTTGCCGTCGACGACCTCGACGACCGAGTCGCCGATTGGCTGCACGAAGCAGTTGATCAGCGTCGCAGCGAGCGTCGTTCCGGCCGCCGAGTTGATCCGCCCGGCGGGGACGAAACCGTTCTCCTGTGCCCAGAGGAAGCGCGCCTCCCAGTGGGCGCGCTGCTTCTCGTCCTCGGTGGCGGCTAGCGCGCGAGCGACGCGGCGGCGCACGTCATGCACCGAGGTCTCGTTGCCCTTGGCGTACTTCTCGACGAGCACCTCGGTCGAGATCTCCTGTTCGGCGAGCGGTGCAATTCCCGAAGCTTCGGCAATCTCCGACAGGGGCAACTGCTGGACGAGCTGACTCATTTTTTCTTTTCCTCCGCGACTGGTTTCAGGGGACGCCCGGCCTGGCTGCTCGCGAGACTGCTGGCGTATGCGGCGTCGAACAAGGCGCAGACTACTATATCTAGTGGTCAGATGCAACACGATCACTAGATATAGTTATCCTCAGCCGCGCGAGGCGAGTCCTCGAAGGTTTGGAGTCACCGCTGGGCGCTGCCCGGGGGCGGCGCTACGCCACCGGCCCGACAGGCGCATGGCAACGCCGTCTCAGACAGCCGTCTGGCGCTGGCGCGCGTCGTGGGCGATCAGCGCGGCGATGACGCACGAGGCGATGCGCGTCTCGGCAGTGTCGGCCCGGCTGGTCAGGACGATCGGCACTCGGGCGCCGAGGACGATCCCCGAGCTGAGCGCGTTGGCCAGGTACTCGAGCTGTTTGGCGATCATGTTGCCCGATTCGAGGTCGGGAACGACGAGAATGTCGGCGCGGCCAGCGACCGCCGAGTTGATCCCCTTGGTCTTCGCGGCGACCATCGATACCGCGTTGTCGAAAGCCAGCGGGCCGTCGAGCAGGCCGCCCTTGATCTGCCCGCGGTCGGCCATCTTGCACAACGCCGCGGCGTCGAGCGTCGACTGGATCTTCGGGCTGACCGTTTCGACCGCCGAAAGGATGGCCACCTTGGGCTCGGGAGTGCCGATCACATGCGCCAGGTCGATCGCGTTCTGAATGATGTCGACCTTCTCGGGCAGCGTCGGGGCGATGTTGATCGCCGCGTCGGTGATCATGATCGGCCGCGGGTAGGTCGGCACGTCCATCAGGAAGACGTGGCTGATCCGCCGCTCGGTGCGCAGCCCGGCGCTGCGCGAGATGACCTCGGCCATCAGTTCGTCGGTGTGCAGGCTGCCCTTCATCAGCGCTTCCGCGTCGCCGCTGCGGACCAGCGTGACGGCCATCGCCGCCGCCTCGTGGCTGTGCCGGACACTGACGATCCGGTGCTGCCCGAGGTCGAAGCCGTTCTCTTCGGCGACGCTGCAGATCTTCTGCTCGGGCCCGACGAGGATCGGCCGGATCAGGCCGGCCTCGGCCGCGAGCAGCGCACCCTTCAGCGATTCGCGATCACAGGGATGGACGACGGCCATGTCGATCGGCTCGAGCCCGGCGGCGCGTTGGACGAGTGCCTGAAGACGCGCGTATTTGTCGGAAATGGTGATCTCCGGCATCGCCCCGCGCTTGGCGCGGATCTTCTCGACCGGGGCAAGGACTTCGGCGCTACCCGAGACGACCAGCAACTGATCCTGATTGTGACAGGCGCAGTCGAGGATGATGTGGTGGTTGTGGTCGAACTTCTGGCGAACGGTGATCGTCACGGTGACCGTGTCGCCGATCGAGATCGGCCGGGCAAAGTGCAGCGTTGACTCGATGAGCACGGTTCCCGGCCCGGGGAACTGGGTGCCGAGTGTCGTCGACAACAGCGACGCGGTCCACATCCCGTGGGCGATGAAGTCCTGGAACAGGCCGCTGCGCTGGAACTCGGCGTTGGCCAGAGCGGGGTTCATGTCGCCGGACATCAGCGCGAACAGCTTGACGTCCTCGGGACGCAGCGTGCGCATCAGCGACGAGGTGTCGCCGACGCTGATCTCTTCGTAGGTCCGACTTTCGAGATATTCGAGAGGGGTCTCAAAGCGCATGGTCGTTCTCCGAAGTATGCTGCTCCTCTTCGCCGGGATCTCCAGCCGCCTAATCGCACGGAGATCGATCGCACGAAGGGAGCAGCGCGCATTATGCTGCAATGCACCAGAAATGCCTACGCCCGGCAAGGGCGGTCCGGCGCGAAGCGACAGGCGAGGCGTCAACGCCGCACGCGGCAACGGCGGAGGTTGACCTGCGTCAGCACACGCTGCCCAAGAGACGCTAAGCTTGACTTGCGATGGCCGGTGGCCCGTGGCAGACGGGCAACCGCCCCATGCGCTGTGGATGACGATCGTGGACACTCTGGAAGACGGGCCGACGTGCGACCAGGACAGGCTGGCCGACCTGCTGCAGCCGGTCCTCGCGCGTCACGGGTCCGACCCGCTACGGCTGCTGCAGATCCTCCGCGATGTTCAGGACGATCTCGGCTACCTCCCGCCGGCCGCCCTGACCTCGATCGCCCGGGCCGTCGGGCTGCCTCGGGCACGCGTCGAAGGGGTCGCCGGATTCTACGCCTTTCTGCATCTCGTCCCGGCTGGCCGATACCGGGTGCTCTTTTCAGACAACATCATCGACCGGATGCTCGGCAGCGAGGAACTGCTCGACCGGCTCTGCAACCGGCTGTGGATCGAACCCGGCAAGGTCTCCGAGGACGGTCTGGTCAGCGTCGACCGGACTTCGTGCACCGGGATGGGCGACCAGGGACCGGCGCTGCTGGTCAATGGGCGGCCGCTGACCCGGATGTCGGCGGAACGCATCGACCGGCTGGCCGAACTGATCCGCGCGCAGGCGCCGCTCGAAGACTGGCCGGCCGAGTACTTCGCCGTCGAAGACAACATCCGCCGCCGCGACGTCCTGCTCGGCACGCGCTGGCCGGCCGGGGAAGCGATCGGCGCGGCGATCGCCCGCGGCGAGGAGGCGCTGCTCGCGGAGATGAGCGCGTCGAACCTGCGTGGCCGGGGCGGTGCGGGGTTCACGACCCACGTCAAGTGGGAGTCGGCAAGACGAGCACCCTGCCGCGAAGGCTCGCGCGCGCGCTACGTCGTGTGCAATGCCGACGAGGGCGAACCTGGCACGTTCAAGGACCGCGTGCTGCTGACCGCCCATCCCGACCTGCTCTTTGACGGGATGACCGTGGCCGCGCTGGCGATCGGCGCGTGTCGCGGCCTCGTCTATCTGCGCGGAGAGTACGCCTACCTGCTGCCGGAGCTGCGTGCGACGCTCGAGGCACGAAGGCGCAGCGGCCTGCTCGGCGAAGCGATCTGCGGCAGGCCGGACTTCACCTTCGACATCGACATCCATCTCGGCGCCGGCGCCTACGTCTGCGGCGAGGAGACGGCGCTGCTCGAATCGCTCGAAGGGAAGCGCGGCGTACCGCGGAACCGCCCGCCGTTCCCGGTCAGCGAAGGCTATCTCCGACAGCCGACGGTAGTGAACAACGTCGAGACGCTGTGCAAGGCGGCTGTGATCGCCATCCGCGGCGGCGACTGGTTCGCCGGCCTGGGGACCCGGCAATCGACCGGCAGCAAGCTGCTGTCGGTCTCCGGTGACGTGGACAGACCGGGGATCTACGAGTATCCGTTCGGCGTTCCGGTCAACCAGGTTCTCAAAGACTGCGGCGCCAGCGATGCGCAGGCGGTTCAGGTCAGCGGGCCTTCCGGGACGTGTCTCGCGAGACACGAGTTCTCGCGGCGCATCGCTTTCGAGGACGTGCCGACGGCCGGCGCGATCATGGTCTTCGCCGGGCATCGCGACATGTTCGAGGTGGCGCGGAACTTCGCGCACTTCTTCGCGCACGAAAGCTGCGGCTTCTGCACGCCGTGCCGCGTCGGCACGGCGCTGGTGGCCCGGTGCATGGACAAGATCGCCAACGGCCACGGGTCGCAGTACGAGATCAACGAGATCTTCAGAATCCACCGCCTGCTCCACGCTGCGAGCCACTGTGGCCTCGGACAGACGGCGTGCAACGCCTTGTTTGACACGCTGCACAAGTTCCGACCCGCGTACGAGCGGCGGCTCCGCTCGCTGGATTTCGAACCGGGTTTCGACCTCGACCGCGCACTCGCCGCCGCCCGCCAGATGACCGGCCGCGACGACCCGGCCGCGCACTTCGAGCCGACACCGGCCGGGGGCCGGTGATGGATGCACGAAGTCTGTCGATCGACGGCCTGCCAGTGCCTTTCGACGACGGGCAGACGATCATGGATGCGTCATTGGCCGCGGGAATCTTCATTCCGCACCTCTGCCATCATCCCCAGTTCACGCCGCAGGGCAGCTGCAAGCTGTGTACCGTGCGCGCCAACGGCCGTTACGTCTCGGCATGCACGATGCCGGCCAGCGAGGGCATGGAAGTCGAGAGCAACACGCCGGAGCTCAACGACAAGCGACGGACGATGCTGCAGATGCTCTTCGTCGAGGGCAATCACTTCTGCCCGTCGTGCGAGAAGAGCGGCGACTGCCTGCTCCAGGCACTGGCCTACGAGCTCGAGATGCTCGGCCCGCACTTCCCGCAGTTCTATCCCGACCGGCCGGTCGACGCCTCGCACCCCGACGTACTGCTCGACTTCAACCGCTGCATCCTCTGCGAACTCTGCGTGCGCGCCAGCCGCGACGTCGACGGCAAGAGCGTCTTCGCGCTGTCCGGGCGGGGAATCGGCAAGCACCTGATCGTCAATGCTGAATCCGGGCGGCTCGCGGATACGGACTTCTCGCTGGCCGACAAGGCGGCGCACGTCTGCCCGGTTGGCGTGATCATCGCCAAGCGGCGCGGATTCGCGGTGCCGATCGGCCAGCGGCGCTTCGACGGCGAACCGATCAGCCGACGAGTGGACTGGCTGGCACGGCGCCGCGCCGACGACGAGGAAGAACAATGAGCAACAGCGAGCCGAGCGTCCGGCCAGCCACCCGCCGATGCCTGGCGACGACCTCGCTGGCCGGCTGCTTCGGTTGTCACATGGCGCTTCTGGACATCGACGAGCGCCTCTTCGAGCTGATCGAGCGGGTCGACATCGATCGCTCGCCGCTGACCGACATCAAGCGTTGCGGCCGCTGCGACATCGGCCTGGTCGAGGGCGGCATCTGCAACGCCGAGAACGTGCATGTACTGCGCGAGTTTCGTCGTCAGTGCAAGCTGCTCGTCGCCGTCGGCGCCTGCGCGATCAACGGCGGGTTGCCCGCCCAGCGCAACCACCTCGACCTCGGGCAGTGCCTCCAGGAAGTCTATCTGACCGGCCCGGGAATCGTCCATGGGCAGGTTCCAGACGACCCCGAGCTGCCGCTGCCGCTCGACAAGGTCCATCCGGTCCACGAGGTCGTGCGCGTCGATTACTTCATTCCCGGCTGCCCGCCCTCGGGTGACGCGTTGTGGAAGTTCATCACCGACCTGCTCGACGGCAGAACGCCCCGGCTCGGCCACCCGCTGCTGCACTTCGACTGAAGCGCGTGCTCATGGACGCCACTTCTCCGAGGACCCTCGAAACCGCTCCGCCGGGCGACACCGAGCTGCGCCGCGTGTCGATAGACCCGCTGTCGCGCGTCGAAGGGCACGGCAAGATCACCCTCCTGCTCGACGCCGACGACCGGGTCCAGCAGGTGCGCCTGCACATCGTCGAGTTTCGTGGCTTCGAGAAGTTCATCCAGGGCCGACCGTACTGGGAAGTACCGGTGATGGTCCAGCGGCTATGCGGAATCTGCCCGGTGTCTCACCATCTGGCGGCAGCCAAGGCACTCGACCACGTCGTCGGCGCCGAACGCCTGACGCCAACTGCAGAGAAGGTCCGCCGGCTGATGCACTATGGTCAGATCCTCCAGTCGCACGCACTGCATTTCTTCCACCTCGCTTCGCCCGACCTGCTTTTCGGCTTCGCCAGCGACGCGACGCGGCGCAACATCGTGGGCATCGCCGCAGCGTATCCCGAGGTCGCCCGTCAGGGCGTGCTGCTGCGCCGCTTCGGACAGGAAATCATCCGCCTGACCGCGGGCAAGCGGATCCACGGCACCGGCGCGATCCCGGGTGGCGTCAACCGCGCCCTCGGTGACGAGGAGCGCGCTGCCCTGCTCGCCGAGATCTACACGATCATCGGCTGGAGCCGGCAGTCCGTGCACCTCGTCAAGCGACTGCACACGGCCGACCCCGAGCTCTACGACGGCTTCGGGACGACACCTTCGAACCTGTTGTCGCTGGTCGGCGCCGGTGGCGCCCTCGATTTCTACGACGGGCGGCTGCGCGCCCGCGATGCCGGAGGGAAGCTCCTCGTCGACGGCTGTGCGGTCCGGAACTATCCCGAACTGATCGGAGAGGAGGTCAAGCCGTGGAGTTACATGAAGTTTCCCTTCCTCGCCGCGCTCGGCCCGGAGCGCGGATGGTACAAGGTCGGACCGCTGGCCCGTGTGCAGAATTGCGATTCGATCGCCACGCCACTGGCCGAGGCCGAGCGACGCGAGTTCGTCGACCACGGCCAGGGCCGGCCGATTCATGCGCCACTGGCCTACCACTGGGCGCGAATGATCGAGATGCTGCACGCGGCGGAAGCGATCAAGAATCTGCTTCACGACGACGAACTGTCGGGCAGCGAGTTGCTGACCGCCGGCCCGCGCCACCATGAAGGAATCGGGGTCATCGAGGCCCCGCGCGGCACGCTGATCCACCACTACCAGGTCGACGACGACGATCTGGTGACCATGTGCAACCTGATCGTGTCCACGACGCACAACAACCAGCCGATGAACGAGGCGATCCGCGAGGTCGCGCGCCGCCACCTCGACGGCCGCAGGCTCGGTGAGGGCCTGCTCAATCACATCGAGGTGGCCATCCGCGCCTTCGACCCCTGCCTGTCCTGCGCGACTCATGCCCTCGGCCGCATGCCACTCGAAGTCGAGCTCGTCGATTGTCTCGGGCAACGGATCGCGCAACTGCGCTCGTCAGGCTGAGAGGTTGTGAAGAAATCGTCGCGAGCAGGCCTAGATGCAAGGCGCGAGCGAGCGAACGACGAGACATATCAGATGGATAGGCGAGGAGTGAGCGAGTGAGCAACGCCGCAGATCGGTCGCGCAGCAGATTTATTCACAACCTCTGAGCGCCGCCCGAGACGCAGATGGCACGTGCGCCGGTCGTCGTTCTCGCCTGCGGCAACCCCGGCCGCGGCGACGATGCACTCGGTCCACTGCTGCTCGACCGGCTGCAGAACTGGCTCGACGAGCGCGGATTGGCCGGGGCTTTCGAGTTGATCGCCGACGTCCAATGGCAGATCGACAACGCGCTCGACCTCGCGGAGCGCAGTCTTGCGCTGTTCATCGACGCCGGACACGAGACGCCCGCGCCGTTCGTCTTTGCACCGGTTCGCGAATGCGCCTCGACGACACCGCTGACGCACGCTCTCTCGCCCGGCGCGCTGCTCGGTGTCCTGCGTCAGATCGGCGAGGTGGCGCCCCCTGCGTTCGTCGTGTGCGTCGCCGGCCAATGCTTCGCGCTCGGCGCGGGACTCGGCGCAGCGGCGGCAGACAACGCAAACCAGGCCTTCGCCCTGCTCGTCGACCTCTGTGCCGATCCGTGCCATGCACGCTGGCAGGCACTGGCGCTTCGTTACTCGGCAGCGTCCGGGGGGTGACCACGCTTCTGCTGCCAACGCCGGATCAGCATCTGCAGGCGACCGAAGGTCCACTGGTCGTTCACCAGAAAATTGGCCACGCTGGCGATGATGATGGCCAGCACGTTGGCCAGCAGATAGTGGAAGTGCCGCGCAAACAGATGGGTCAGCACGAACTGCAGACCGATCCCGAGCCAGCAGGCGATCGAGTACTGCCCGAACTGGAGGAGGATCGACGTCGTGACGTGCTGGCGGCGGTCGAACCAGGTCCACCGGCGGTTGAGCAGGAAGTTGTTGGCCGTCGAGAAGAAGATCGCCGTCGCCAGCGAGAGATTCAGGCGCAGCACCGGCGATTCGATCTTCCGAAAGACGAACTCCTGGGCAATGTACAGGACGACGACGTTGACCAGCGTGCCCGTCGCGCCGACGATTCCGAACTGGACGAAGCGGTGCTGGACCAGGTAGCCGATCACCGGCAGGCGGCGCAGCCGCTCGAAACGACGAGTCATCCGTTCCACCTAGCCCGCCACGCCGGATCGGCTGACGACGACGCGCGCCTCCGACAACACCTGCTCCGGAGTGATCCGCCTGAGGCACTGATTGTCGCCATCGCAGGGCGAGTTGCGATGGTTGTACGCGGTCAGGCACGGAGAACAGGCGAGAGTCAGGTGAAGACAGCTTGCATGGTCCCCGAGCGGCCCGTAGAGCAGCGGCGTCTCGGGCCCGAACAGGGCGACCGTCGGCACCCCGGTGAGAGCCGAGAACTGTGCCGGTCCGCCGTCGTTGGTCACCAGCAACGCAGCGTAACCCAACAGTACGACGAGTTCGCGCAGCGATCGAGTGTATCCGGTCAGGTCGATGCAGTCGGCTTCGCCGACTGCGCCGGCCAGCGATTCACCGAGCGCCTTGTCCGCGGGCAGTCCGATGATCGCGACGACGTAGCCATCGGCGAGCAGCCCGACGATGACTGCACGCCAGCTGGCCTCCGGCCACGCCCGGATTGGCAGGATACCGCCACTCGGATAGACGAGCGCGAGACGACGCTCCGAAATTCGCGGAAAATCGCCGAGCAGCCGCGTGAAGAACGCCTCGGCTTCGCCCGGCGCGAACATCGGCCGCGGCGCCTGAAGCTCACGCTGATCGAGGCTTTCCTTGTCCAGCGGGTGCGTTTCCGACTCCAGGGCTCTGGCCAGGGTCAGGAACTGGAACGACAGGTGACGGTACGGGTTGTAGAGGACCGGCCGGCTGATGAACGATCCGCGATAGAGCCCCTCCTGCGTGTGCCGGTGAAAACCGGCGTGGAGCGGAGCGCCCGAAGCCCAGGCCAGCAGGCTGCTGATCCGTGCGAACAGTTCGCAGTCGATCACCGCATCGGGTCTGAGTCGGCGCACCTGGCGGATCGCTTCGCCAAGAGTGCGGGCGAGACCGGCAAGCGAACGGTCGTCGATGGTGATCACGTTCCCGGGCGGAACGGTGCCCATCAGGTCAAGAATCTGGCGGTTCTTCCCGAACAACATCACGTGCACTGATGCTTCGGGGTAACGCGCCCGCAACAGTGCGAACATCGGCTGGGCAAGCACCAGGCTGCCCATCTCCGAGAGCAGGATGACGACGATCGCGCGCAAGGGACGCTGCGCCGCCCTTCGCCCGAGCAACCGGGTGACGAGCGAAGCCGCCGCGCAAAGTGGTACGCCGACATAGCGATCGATCGCGCGCTGCAAATCGATGTTCATGGCCTTTGCTCCGGAAGCCGATAGCCATAGACGACACGAGCGTAATAGGTCCCGACGACGACGCCCCCTCTCTTTGCGGTCAGGACCTGCACTGGACCGAGGCGCGTCGCGGCAGCCACGACACGCGGATCCTCCACGTCTTCGCGCCTGGGCGAGACGGCGATCAGGTCCTGCCCCGCAAACGCCTCTCGCGAGAACCAGAATTCGTACATCACCGCGTTGTCGTCAAAGAAAAGGTGACGGCTCGCCGTATCGCGGCTACCGTCACCTCGCGGATCATAATACGCGAGTTCGTCGGCCGTGTTGTGCCGATCCAGGCCGACGACGGCGGGGTGACGCCCGGTCTCCTGAAACACCGCCTCCTCGATGGCCAGCACCTGCGCGCGCAACTCGCGCCAGTCCACCTTGAGGTAATGATTGAGGACCCGTACACCGGCAACTCCCCAGACAGGGTAGTAGAAGAAGCCATAGGCGTAGACGACGATCAGTACACCGAGCAGCGGTGGCCAGCAGCGGATCAGCAGGCGGTCGAGCGCCTGGGCAGCGAGCCCTGGGAGAGCCGTCGTCGCCGCCAGCACCGGCAACAGGGCGAGCCAGATCGGCCCGGTCCAGTGGAATTTCGTTTCGGCACGCAGGCTCGCGACGGCGAAGACACTCAGCGGAATGATCGTCATCGACAAGAGGAATCGCCGTTCGCGCGCGTCGATCGCCGCGACGGGAGCGCCCCGGCCACGTCCTGGTCCATCAGCAGCCTGAGTGGCGACCGGATGCAGAAGTCTCCAGAAGGCCAGCACACCCAGCGGAGTCAGCAGAAGCAGCACGTAGGCGAGGAACTCCGGGAGGCTGAATTCGACGGTCCGCTCGGCCAGACGGCGCGAGCCCTGGAAACTGAACGACGCCCAGTCGTGCTGCAGGTTCCAGATGATCACCGGCGAGAAAGCGAGCAGCGCGACGAGCACCCCGCACCAGGGCCAGCGCGAGCGCAGCAGGGGTCGCGACTGGGGATCAACGAGAATGAACACGAAAGCGGCAGCCGGAACGAGGACCATCGAGTACTTCGAAAGCATGCCGATGCCGATTGCCGCCCCGGCTCCGATCCACGCCCGCTGGCTACCCGAAAACAGTGCGCGGTGCAGCCCATAGAGGGCAGCCGCCCAGGCAGCGGCCAACGGTGAGTCGGGCGTCACGAACACCCCGACGATGAAGAAATAGGGAAGTGTGGCGGCGAGCAAGGCGGTCGCCGGGACAGACGTGCGGCCGGCCACGTCGCGCGCAAGCGCGACGGCGAAGCCGAGCATGACCGCCCAGCAGATCACCGCTGGCAGGCGAACGAGGAATTCGCTCTTGCCCAGGGCAAGCGAGGCGGCGATCAGCCAGGCGACCATCGGCGGATGGTCGAGGTAACCGATGTCGAGATGCCGCGAGTAGTTCCAGTAATAGGCTTCCTGCGGAAGCAGATTGATCTGCCCGATGAACACCAGCCGCAGCACCAGCAGGTAGGCGATCGCCAATACCGCAGCCCGTGTCCAGACGACGGCACCCCGTCCGTCGGACATCGTGGCGACGGCGAGCACCAGACCCAGCGAGCCGAGCAATGCGCCGGGAACGATTGCCAAGGCCGCCGGCAGATGAGGCCCGGTGAGCGACAGGACGCCAGCGCGCAGCGGATAGGCCAGCACAACGGCCAGGAGCATCAGCAGACGCGGACGGGGAAAAGGCACCCCGCGGAGCACAATCAGCCCGGCCAGCAGAGATAGCGCAAAGGCAACCGCCTGCGACAGTTCCAGCGACCCGACAACGAACTGCAAGATGCCGAATGTCGTGCTGTCGACGGCAGCCGAGACGACGCCAGCGACCAGCCAGCGCCGATCGACGCCTAGGAGAGCCCCGGGAACGCCCATCGCCGCTCAGCGCCCGCCCGAACCGGCCTGGCCGCGGCTTTCACGCGCATCGCAACAGAAGGCTTCGTCCTTCCCCCGAATCACTCCGGCTTTCTCTCGGCAGGCGACCGAGGCGAGAAGCAGGCCCAAGCCAGTGATCTCGGTGGGCGATTCTGGCTGCTCGTCTGGGCCCGACAGACCGGCATCGGACCGGCCTAGTCGGGCCTGCCCGACACGCGCGATTTGAATCCCGCACCTGCTGCAAACTTGGGCACGATCGTCTGCGGAATGACGATCCTGGCGCCGGTCTTGGGGTTCTTGCCCTCACGCGAAGCACGCGCGCTGGACTTGAATGAGCCGAAGCCAACCAACGTCACGGTCTCTCCCTGGGCGACGGTGTCCATGATGGTCTCGATCATCGCATCCAGCGCCTTGGCGGACGCCGCCTTGGAGAGTTCGCTGCGCGCGGCGATAGCTTCGATCATTTCAGACTTGTTCATGGCTTCTCCTCAGGTCGATGAATGGCCTTCCCCGGATGCGAATTCTGGCATTTCGCGGCCGCCAAGGGAAGAGGGCTGGCGCGGAATCCGGAGCACGGAATTCTGGCACGCTTTTCTCCCGGGCCAAACAAGTATCTGAGCGAATAAACGGATTTTTAGTGCGCGTCGACCATCGAACAGCCTAGCAGGCGGCCCGCCCAGCGTCGGCGAGCAACGAGCGCAGGAATCGCCCGGTGTGGCTGGCATCGATAGCCGCCAGCTGTTCGGGGGTCCCACTGGCCAGGATGCGCCCCCCGCCAGCGCCGCCTTCCGGACCCAGGTCGATCAACCAGTCGGCAGTCTTGATCACATCCAGATTGTGTTCGATGACCACGACGGTGTTGCCGTGATCGGCCAACCGCTGGAGGACACCAAGGAGCATCTCGATGTCCTGGAAATGCAGGCCGGTGGTCGGTTCGTCAAGGATGTACAGAGTTCTCCCGGTATCGCGCCGCGACAGTTCGAGCGCCAGCTTGACGCGCTGCGCCTCTCCGCCGGAGAGGGTCGTCGCCGACTGACCGAGCGTGATGTAGCTCAGCCCGACATCGACCAGCGTCTGCAGCTTGCGCGCGACGACCGGGACGGCATCGAAGAACTCTCTCGCCAGCTCGACGGTCATCTGCAGGACATCGTGGATGTTTCGGCCCTTGTACCCGATCTCCAGCGTCTCGCGGTTGTAGCGCCGCCCGTGACAGATGTCGCAGTTGACGTAGATGTCGGGCAGGAAGTGCATCTCGACCTTGATCACGCCATCGCCTTGACACGCCTCGCAGCGCCCTCCCCGGACATTGAACGAAAAACGCCCGGGGCCGTAGCCACGCGAGCGCGCCTCGGGAACTCCGGCAAACAGTTCGCGGATCGGTGTCAACAGCCCCGTGTAGGTCGCCGGATTCGATCGCGGCGTACGGCCTATCGGGCTCTGGTCGACGTTGATGACCTTGTCGAAATGCTCGAGGCCGGCGATTCGCTCGTGCCCCGCCGGTTCGGCGTTCGCCGAGTAGAGGTGCCGGGCAGCCGCGAGGTACAGCGTGTCGTTGATCAGCGTCGACTTCCCGGAACCCGAGACACCGGTTATGCAGGTGAACAAGCCCACGGGAATCGTCGCCGTCACGTCCCGGAGGTTGTTGCCGCATGCCCCGACGATCTGTACCACTCGACTGGAATCGACCCGCCGGCGAACGGCGGGGATAGCGATGCGCCGCCGCCCGGCGAGATAGTCGCCGGTCACCGAGGCGGGATTCGCGGCGATCGTCGCCGGTCTGCCCTCGGCAACCACGGCCCCGCCATGCGCGCCGGCGCCGGGACCCATGTCGACGACGAAGTCCGCGCTGCGGATCG
Source organism: Accumulibacter sp. (assembly GCF_023806625.1). Taxonomy (GTDB): domain Bacteria; phylum Pseudomonadota; class Gammaproteobacteria; order Burkholderiales; family Rhodocyclaceae; genus Accumulibacter. The sequence continues at coordinate 92,010 of NZ_JAMTDX010000041.1, read as the reverse complement.
CCTCCTCGTCGTGCTCGACGACGATCACCGTGTTGCCAATGTCACGCAACTGCCCGAGTGTGCGCAACAGGCGTTCGTTGTCGCGCTGGTGCAAACCGATCGACGGCTCGTCGAGCACGTACATCACTCCGGTCAATCCCGACCCGATCTGCGAAGCCAGGCGAATGCGTTGCGCTTCCCCGCCGGAGAGGGTCTCGGCCGAGCGATCGAGCGACAGGTAGTCCAGACCCACGTCGATCAGGAACTGAAGACGGTTGACGATCTCCTTGAGCACCCTCTCGGCGACCAGCGCCCTGTTGCCGGGGAGCTGCAGCGCCAGGAAATGGGCACGCAGAGCAGCGATCGGCTGACGACTGATTTCGTGCAGCGTTCGCGCATCGTCTCGCGTGCCGACGCGCACGTTGCGCGCTTCCTCGCGTAGCCGGCTGCCACCACACGAGGGACAGGTCCGGGTGCTGATCAGCCGGGAAAGTTCCTCGCGGACAGCTGGCGAGTCGGTCTCGCGATAGCGCCGTTCGAGGTTGACGACCACTCCCTCGAAAGGGTACTCGCGCAGCGTCGGCCGGCCGCGCTCATCGACATGACTGAACGCCACCGTCTCGCGACCGGATCCATAGAGAATCGCCCGCTGCACGTTTTCCGGCAGTTCGCGAAACGGCGTCTCGAGCGTGAAGCCATGGTGCGCGGCCAGCGATCCGAGCATCTGGAGGTAGAAGGGATTGCGGCGGTCCCAGCCGCGGATCGCGCCTCCGGCCAGCGACTGCGCCGGGTCGCTGACGATGCGCTGCGGATCGAAGAACTGGATGACTCCCAGACCGTCGCACTGCGGACACGCGCCCATCGGGCTGTTGAACGAGAAGATCCTCGGCTCGAGTTCCTGGATCGAATACGCGCATGCAGGACAGGCGAAGCGGGCTGAGAAACGGTGCTCGCGTGAATCGTCGATTTCGAGCGCGCTGGCCCGGCCGTCTGCGTGGCGCAGCGCGGTCTCGAACGATTCGGCTAGGCGCTGACGAACATCCTGCCGAACCCTCAGCCGGTCGACGACCACATCGACGGAGTGCTTCTGGGTTCGGGCGAGCTTGGGCAAGGCGTCGATCTCGTGGACCTGTCCGTCCACCCGCAGGCGCGCGAATCCCTGCGCACGCAACTCCGCGAACAGCTCGACCTGTTCGCCCTTGCGATTGGCCACCACGGGCGCGAGGATCATCAGGCGGGTGCCTTCCGGGAGGGCGAGCACGTGGTCGACCATCTGCGACACGGTCTGAGCGTCGAGGGGCAACTGATGCTCTGGGCAGTAAGGTGTGCCGGCTCGGGCAAAGAGCAGGCGCAGGTAGTCGTGGATTTCGGTAACCGTGCCTACGGTCGAGCGAGGGTTGTGACTCGTCGCCTTCTGCTCGATCGCGATCGCCGGCGACAGTCCATCGATCAGGTCGACGTCGGGCTTTTCCATCCGTGCCAGGAACTGGCGCGCGTAGGCCGACAACGACTCGACATAGCGCCGTTGCCCTTCGGCATAGAGGGTATCGAAAGCCAGCGACGACTTCCCCGAACCGGACAGGCCGGTGACCACGATCAGCTGGTTGCGCGGCAGATCGAGGCTGATGTTCTTGAGGTTGTGCGTGCGGGCACCGCGGATCCTGATCGTACCCGTTTCGTCCATGAGCAGCTCGCCGGGAAGCATGAGCAAACCTGCTAATATACGGAATCTCGCAGCTGCGCAGCAAATTCCATGACCGCCCTGATCACCGACCGCATGAGCCGTGAAGAAAGGCGCGCCGGCATCAGCCTGGCGGCGGTCTTCGCCCTGCGCATGCTCGGCCTGTTCCTGATCCTGCCGGTCTTCGCGATCCATGCCCGCGAGCTGCCTTCGGGCGACGACGCCGCTCTCGTCGGCATGGCCCTGGGAGCCTATGGGCTGACCCAGGCCTGCCTGCAGATCGCCTACGGCGCCGCGTCCGATCGCTTCGGTCGCAAGCCGGTGATCGTCGTCGGGCTGCTGCTCTTTGCGGCGGGGAGCTTCGTTGCCGCCGGCGCCAGCGACATCTATCTGGTGATCGTCGGCCGCGTGTTGCAGGGAAGCGGAGCCATTTCCGCCGCGGTGACCGCACTGGCGGCTGATCTCACGCGCGAACAGCACCTCACCAAGGTGATGGCGATGATCGGTTCGTCGATCGGTCTGATGTTCGCGCTATCGATGGTCGCCGCGCCACTGCTCTACTCGCTGGTCGGCATGTCCGGGATATTTGCCCTGACCGGCGTCCTCGCCCTGCTGGCCATCGCCCTCGTCCTGAAGGTCATCCCTGCAGCGCCCATGGTTCCGCGCCAGCCCGCCTGGCCGAGTTTCATCGAGGTGCTCACCGACGGCCGGCTGCAGCGCCTCAACTTCGGCGTCCTGGCGCTGCACCTGATGCTCACCGCGATGTGGGTCGTGTTGCCGGCTGAGCTGGTCCAGGCAGGCGGCCTGCCGGTCAGCGACCACTGGCAGGTCTACCTGCCCGCGCTGCTGCTCTCCTTCTTGGTCATGGTTCCGGCGATCGTCCTGGCCGAGCGCTTCGCCCACGTCAAACTGGTCTTCAATCTGGCCATCGGGATGCTGATCGTCGTCGAGGCCGGATTCGGGCTGTTCGCCAACGGACTCCACAGCCTGTTCGTCTGCCTGACGCTGTTCTTCACTGCATTCAACGTGCTCGAAGCGATGCAGCCTTCACTGATCTCGCGCATCGCCCCGTCCCACGCCAAGGGCGCGGCACTCGGGATATACAATACGACGCAGGCAATCGGGCTCTTCCTCGGCGGCGTCATCGGTGGCACTCTCGCCAAGAACGCCGGAGCACTCGCCGTCTGGACGGTTGGAGCGGCGCTGGCAGCGGTCTGGCTGATCCTCGGATTGACCCTACCGGCAAGCGCCCTGCGCAGGCCCGAAGCAGCCGGACAAAAGCACCTATAATTTGATCGCTCTCTTCCAGCCCACCAGTACAGGGGGAACACAGCATGGCTTCGGTAAACAAGGTGATTCTCGTCGGCAATCTCGGAGCCGACCCGGAAACGCGTTATCTGTCCAGCGGTGACGCGGTGTGCAACATCAGGATCGCCACCACTGACCGGATTCGCGACAAGAATTCGGGGGAATACCGCGAGAACACCGAATGGCACCGGATCGTCTTCTTCGGCAAGCTGGCCGAAACGGCCGGCCAGTACCTCAAGAAGGGTCGCCAGGTCTATGTGGAAGGACGGATCCGGACCAACAAGTGGCAGGACAAGGATGGCAACGAGCGGTACACGACCGAGATCATCGCCAATGACATGAAGATGCTCGGCAGCCGGGAAGGACTTGGCGCGCCGGCGTCCGCGGAGAGCGAATATGGCGGCGCAATGCCCTCGTCAAGCGCCGGCGGGGCCGGCTCTTCGCGCCCGACGCCGGCGAAGAAGACGCCGAGCTTCGAGGACATGGACGACGACATTCCCTTCTGAGGCGCCGAAGCGCGCGCCGCACCACGCCTGATCCGAGGCTCGGCTGCTGCCGACCGTCAGTCTGCGAAGTTGCTTTCGGCGAAGCGCCAGTTCACCAGGCTGTTGAGAAAGGTTTCGACGAACTTCGGACGAAGGTTCCGGTAGTCGATGTAGTAGGCGTGCTCCCACACGTCGATGCACAGCAGTGCCTTGTCGCCGGTGGTCAGCGGCGTTCCCGCGGCGCCCATATTGACGATGTCGACGGCACCATCGGGCTTGCGGACCAGCCAGGTCCAGCCCGAACCGAAATTGCCGACGGCCGAGGCCTGAAAGGCTTTCGCGAACTCGGCATAAGAACCCCATCGCGTATTGATCGCAGCGCCCAGCCCACCGGCCGGCGCGCCCCCGCCGTCGGGCGTCAGGCAGTTCCAGAAGAAGCTGTGGTTCCAGACCTGCGCGGCGTTGTTGTAGATGCCGCCCGGCGGCGCTTTCCTGACGATTTCTTCGAGCCCGAGGGCCTCGTAGTCGGTACCCTTGATCAGGTTGTTGAGATTCGTGACATAGGCCTGGTGGTGCTTTCCGTGATGGTATTCGAGCGTCTCCTGGGACATGTGCGGAGCGAGCGCACCGATCGCGAAGGGCAGTTGAGGCAGCTGATGTTCCATCTGAGGTTCTCCGTGAGACTGTCTGGTGAAGGGACTGAAAAAGGCGCTGGACATGCCGGAAATCCCGTCTCGCGCATGGACGGGATTCTATTCGCCGCTCGTCGCAGTGACAACGCTGGCACCGCTTCCGAGGATAGTCTCGTCATCGGAAACGGCGAGCACCGACACATCGGCGCGACCACGCTGGAAGAAGACAGCGATCGGCTGTCGAGGTTCCAGAACCCGGCTCTCGCGAACGATCCGTCCCTGAGCGTCGAAGACCAGGCAATAGCCGCGATCGAGGACTGCCCGCGGGTTGAGGTGAGCGAGCCCAGCGGCCAGCCGGGTCACCTGCGACGACTTGCCGAGCAGCGTCTGCTGCCTCGCGCCGCGCAGTCGCAGCGCGAGTCCGTCGAGCACGCCGACGAATCGGTCCGGGTCGGGACGCACGCGGAGCAGGCGTTGGCCGAGATCGACGAGCCGGCCACGCGCGCTGACCCCGGTCTGGAGCAACCCGGCGCGCAGGCGAAGCCTGAGGCCGTCGAGACCGTCCCGACGTCGGGCAAGGTACTGCGCTGGCGCCTGCAGGCGATGCGCCAACCAGTCGAGCTGCTGGCCGCGCGAAATCAGCTGCTGCTCGAACTGGCGGCGTAGGGCGAGCCGGCCAGCGGCCACACGGGCCAGCAACACGGCCCGTTCCGGAGCGGCCAGCTCGGCTGCAGCAGTCGGCGTCGGCGCCCGCCGGTCGGCCGCGAAATCGGCGATCGTGAAGTCCGTTTCGTGCCCGATCCCGCTGATCACCGGAATCGGGCAAGCGCGGATCGCGCGCGCGACAGCCTCGTCGTTGAACGCCCACAGATCCTCGACGCTACCCCCACCCCGACAGAGAATCAGAACCTCGCACTCGGCCCGTTGGCCAGCCCGGCGGATCGCCTGGGCGATCTGCTCGCCGGCTCCGTCGCCCTGAACCAGCGTCGGATAGACGACGATGCTCACCTGCGCCGCCCGCCGCTCGAGCGTACTCAGCACGTCTCGCAACGCTGCCGCCTGGGGCGAAGTGACCACACCGACACGGCGCGGGAAAGCAGGCACGGCGCGCTTGGCCGCGGCGTCGAACAGTCCCTCACGTTCGAGCCGCTCCTTGAGGCGGAGAAACTGCTCGTAAAGGTTGCCGATCCCCGCCCGGCGCAGCGTCTCGACGTTGAGCTGGAAATCCCCTCGTGCCTCATAGAGGGTGACCAGCACGCGCGCTTCGACGTGCTGTCCGTTCTCGAGCCTCCAGCCGAGCAGGTCGGCGCGGCTGCGGAACATCACGCAGCGGACCTGCGCCGCACTGTCTTTCAGAGAAAAATAGACATGGCCCGAAGCCGCGCGAGCCAGACCGGAGATCTCTCCGGTCACCCAGCACAGCGGAAACACCGCCTCGAGGCGCTGCCGGGCAAGGCGATTGAGCAGCGACACCGTGAGCACCGGCGCCTCGGCCAGCGACCCGGCGCCCACCGTGAAGAGATCAGCCATGCGCAGATTGTACAGGGAGCTCCGGGACTTGCCGCAAACGCCGGCGCAAGCTAAAGTGCCCGCCTGCGCAAGACATCCCGGAGGTCCCCGTGTTTTCGATCGTACAGGCTGCCGGCTGGCCCATCTGGCCGCTGCTTCTGGCGTCGGTCATTGCCGTGGCACTGATCATCGAGCGCCTCGTCACACTCAGACGCAGCAAGGTCGTTCCGCCGGGGCTGCTGCAGCGGGTGGTCACCGAGTACCGCCAGAATGGGGTGAACGTGACGATGATCGGTGAGCTGGAAGCCCATTCCCCGCTCGGCCGGGTGCTTGGCGCGGGCCTCCGGAACGTCGGCAGCTCGCGGGAGATCATGAAGGAGGCGATCGAGGAAGCAGGCATCGTCGTCTCACACGAACTCGAGCGTTATCTGACGACGCTCGGCACGATTGCTTCGATCAGCCCACTGATGGGTCTCTTCGGCACCGTTGTCGGGATGATCGAGATCTTCGGCTCGCAGGCGCCGTCCGGCAGCAACCCGATCCAGCTCGCCCACGGCATCTCGATCGCCCTGTACAACACCGGTTTCGGTCTGCTGATCGCCATTCCGAGCATGATCTTCTGGCGGCACTTCCGTGCACTCGTCGACGGCTTCGTCGTCGAGATGCAGCAGCAGGCGGTTCGCCTCGTCGAGGTCCTGCACGGCCAGCGCCGCGGCTGAGGAAGATCTGATGGACTTTCGTCGCGGCCGGATCAGCGAACAACCGGAGATCAATCTGATCCCGATGATCGACGTGCTGCTGGTGATCATCATCTTCCTGATGCTCACCACCACCTACGCGAAGTTCTCCGGACTGGAGATCAATCTGCCGACGGCCGACGCGAGCAAGCGGGCAGAACCGCCCAACGAGATCGACGTCACGCTGACCGCGAGCGGACAGGTCCTGATCAACAAGGTTCCGCTCGCGGTGGTCAATGTGCAGGCGATCGGCGAAGCGATGCGCCGCGCCGCAGGCGATACGAAGGAACCGGTGATCGTGATCAACGCCGACGCCAAGGCGAATTATCAAAGCGTCATCGACATCATGCAGGCTGCGCAGACGGCCGGTTATCCGCGGATATCCTTCGCCACCCAGTCGCCTCGCTGATGGCCGTCGCCGGCCTCGCTCGACGGCTCGTCGACGGTTGGTACGAGCAACGCCTGCCGGTGTCCCACTGGCCGCTCCTGCCGCTTTCGTGGACCTTCGCCTGGCTTGCCGCGCTGCGGCGTCTGCTCTACCGTTGCGGTCTGCTGGCCGGCGGTCGGCTGCCGGTCCCGGTGGTCGTGGTCGGCAATCTGACCGTCGGCGGCAGCGGCAAGACCCCGCTGGTGCTCTGGCTGGTCAGGAACTTCCGGGAGCGCGGCTGGCATCCCGGAGTGATCAGCCGCGGCTACGGAGGCGCGGGCCAGGGCATTCAGGCGGTGACGGCTGCTTCGCTTTCGGCGCTGGTCGGTGACGAGCCGGTGCTGCTCGCCCGGCGTGGAGGAGTACCGGTCTTCGTCGGCCGCGACCGCTGTGCTGCCGGATCCGCGCTGCTCGCTGCGCACCCCGAATGCGACGTGATCATCTCCGACGACGGCCTGCAGCACTACGGCCTGCAGCGCTCGCTGGAACTGGCCGTGCTGGACGGGCGCGGGGCAGGAAACGGCCGCCTGCTGCCTGCCGGTCCGCTCCGCGAACCCCTCTGGCGTCTCGCACAGGTCAGTGCCGTGATCTGGAACGGAATACCCGAAGCGCGCACAGAGAAGGCGGCCAGAAACACTCCGCGCTTCACGATGCGCCTGGTCGGTGATCGCTTCGTCGCCCTCGGTGGCCCGACGGAAGGGTTCTGCACGGCGCAGTCGCTGGCTGGCCGAAAGCTGTATGCGATCGCCGGAATCGGCGAGCCGAATCGCTTTTTCCGACACCTGTCCACCCTCGGGCTCAAATTCGAGGCGCACCCGTTCCCCGATCACCACCCGTACAGCGAGGCTGATCTGGCTTTCGCGCGCGACGGTGTGCTGCTGATGACCGAAAAAGATGCGGTAAAATGTTCCGCACTGGCTCTCGGCGAGGCTTGGGTATTGCCGGTCGACGCTGCGATCGGCGCGGAACCGGGCCAGTCCGGCCTGTTCGAGATGATTCTGGAGAGACTCGATGGACGCCCGTCTGCTTGACATCCTTGTCTGCCCGGTGTGCAAGGCCAACCTCGAATACCGCAAGGCCAGCCACGAGCTCGTCTGTAAACCCTGCCGGCTGGCCTATCCGGTGCGTGACGGGATTCCGGTCATGCTCGCCGACGAGGCACGACCGCTGTCGACGGATGAACTCTGAACGGAGTCCGCGGTCGGCGCCACCCTCCGCCGCGCTGCCCTTCAAGGTCGTCATCCCCGCGCGGTACGGCTCCACCCGCCTGCCCGCCAAACCGCTGCTCGATCTGGGCGGCAAGCCGATGGTCGTACGCGTGGCCGAGCGCGCCCGGCTCTCGGGGGCCGATGAGGTGGTCGTCGCCACCGATCACCATCTGGTCCTGGCCACCGCCAGGGATCATGGCGTGCACGCCGTGCCGACCAGCCCGGCGCATGCCAGCGGGACCGATCGACTCGCCGAGGTCGTCGATCTGTCAGGCTGGAGTGACGAGACCATCGTCGTCAATGTGCAGGGCGACGAGCCGCTGATCGATCCGGCGCTGATCGCCCGAACCGCAGAGCAGCTGGCCAGCAGCGGCGCCGACATGGCCACCGTCGCCCACCCGCTCGTCGAGGCTGCGGACTTTTTCAATCCGCACGTCGTCAAGGTCGTCGTCAGGGCGACAGGCGACGCCCTGTACTTCTCGCGTGCGCCGATACCCTACGCTCGCGATCACTTCGCTCATGAAGCGGGAGGCGAGACGCTGCCCGCGGAGATGATCGCCTACCGGCATGTCGGCGTCTACGCGTACCGCGCGCGTTTCCTCCGCCTCTACCGCACGCTCGCCCGCTCGCCGCTCGAAGGGCTCGAGGCTCTCGAGCAGTTGCGTGCCCTATGGCACGGTCACCGGATCAGCGTACTGATTGCCGAACACCGGCCGGGTGCTGGCGTAGACACCCCGGAAGACGCCCGGCGGATGCAGGAACACTTCGAAAAGGTTTGACCATCCGGGCGTTTGGCGGTAAGTTTCCGCCTGCCGATCACGACAACGTGCTGATCCGGCCTCGACGCTCGAATACAAGTCTCTGATCTAGAATACAAACAGCGCGTGACGATTCTCTCTGAAGGCGAACCATGAAGCTCATTCTGCTCGGCGCACCGGGAGCCGGGAAAGGAACCCAGGCACAGTTCATTCGTGAAAGATTCGGGATCCCGCAGATTTCGACCGGCGACATGTTGCGCGCCGCCGTCAAGGCTGGAACGCCACTCGGGCTCGAAGCAAAGAAGGTGATGGATGCGGGCGGACTCGTTTCCGACGAGATCATCATCGGGCTGGTCACCGACCGGCTGCGTGCTGCAGATTGCCAGGCCGGGTATCTGTTCGACGGTTTCCCGCGCACGCTGCCACAGGCCGAAGCGATGAAGGCTGCCGGCGTGGGGATCGACTACGTCCTCGAAATAGCGGTCGCCGACCAGGAGATCATCGAGCGGATGAGCGGCCGTCGGGTCCATCCGGCGTCGGGGCGGAGCTATCACGTCCGCTTCAATCCGCCGACAGTCGAAGGCAAGGACGACATCACCGGAGAGGATCTCGTCCAGCGTGACGACGACCGCGTCGAAACGGTCAGGAAGCGTCTCGAAGTTTACCATTCACAGACCAGGCCGCTGCTCGACTACTACCGGGACTGGGCGGCCAGCGGTGATCCCCGGGCACCGAAGTGCCGGACGATCGCCGGCGTCGGCAGCGTCGACGAGATCAGGCAGGCCGCTTTCGAGGCCCTGCAGTAACGACACCGGATGGCTGCGGCACGCTGGCTGACGAATCGGCTCTCGAATGGAGCGACGCGAGAGTATCTGAACGAGCTCGCCCAGCATGGCGGCGGCCTGCTGACACGCCGATTGACCGCGCGCGGGATTGCTGATCGTCTTGGGGAGAGGTTGTCGTGCGGCCAGGAAGAGCGCCTTGATCAGGTGTCGGAGCTGGCCCGGAAGACGCCTCGCTGGTCGCAGATTCGCGGTTCGCCCGGCTCGGGCAGAGTGTTCGCCGGGCGGGGTCCGGTTGCCGTTGCCGCCTGTGCGCCGGTCTCGCGCTCATGGCTCGAAGCAACGTAGCCGTTCCAGCCGGTCATCGTGATCAAGTCGCGGGGTCGTTCCCGAGTCCGGGTCGGCTTCGCAGGGTTCGGGTAACTCTTCTCAGAGAGGGAGGTTGTCTATGTCTTCTGGTTTGATCTTCGCGCTGGTCTGCGCGGTCATTGCGGTCCTTTACGGGGCGGCAATGACGAAATGGATTCTCTCGTTGCCGGCTGGCAACCCACGGATGCAGGAAATCGCCAAGGCCGTCCAGGAAGGGGCTTCGGCTTACCTGGCCAAGCAATACTCGACGATCGCCATCGTCGGGGTGGTGCTCTTCGTGATCATCTTCTTCGCCCTTGGCAAGCTGATGGCTTTCGGCTTCCTGATCGGCGCGGTCCTGTCGGGCGCCACCGGCTTCATCGGCATGAACGTCTCGGTGCGCGCCAACGTGCGCACCGCCGAGGCGGCACGCAGCGGCATCTCGGCAGCGCTCGGCGTGGCCTTCAAGGGCGGCGCGATCACCGGCATGCTCGTCGTCGGCCTCGGTCTGCTTGGCGTCGCCGGCTACTATGCGATTCTCAGGGGCGGCGGCGGTGATCTTCAGCACAGTGTCGAACCGCTGGTCGGTCTCGCCTTCGGCGGTTCGCTGATCTCGATCTTCGCGCGACTCGGTGGTGGCATCTTCACCAAGGGTGCGGACGTCGGTGCCGACCTCGTCGGCAAGGTCGAGGCCGGGATTCCCGAAGACGATCCACGCAACCCGGCGGTCATCGCCGACAACGTCGGCGACAACGTCGGCGACTGCGCGGGCATGGCGGCCGACCTGTTCGAGACCTACGCGGTCACCGTCGTGGCGACGATGGTCCTCGGTGCGATGTCGCTGAAGGGCGCCGTCGGGGCAAGCGACAACCTGATCATCTATCCGCTGGTTCTCGGCGGCGTGTCGATCATCGCCTCGATCATCGGCTGTTTCTTCGTCCGGGCGAGCGAGGGCGGCAAGATCATGAACGCGCTCTACCGCGGGCTCGCCGTCGCCGGCATCCTCGCGCTGATCGCCTACTACCCGGTGACCACGATGCTGCTCGGCAGCGGCGTCACCTTCGGTGACGGAACGGTGGTCACTTCGATGAACATCTTCTGGTCGGCGTCGGTTGGCCTGGTGCTCACCGGTCTGCTCGTGTGGATCACCGAATACTATACGGGCACCGACTTCTCGCCGGTCAAGCGCGTCGCCGAGGCCTCGACCACCGGTCACGGCACGAACATCATCGCCGGTCTGGCCGTTTCGATGAAGGCCTGCGCCCTGCCCGTGCTCGCCGTCTGCGCGGCGATCTACGTCACCTACGCGCTGGCCGGCCTCTACGGCATCGCCATCGCGGCGACCTCGATGCTCTCGATGACCGGGATCATCGTCGCCCTCGACGCCTACGGTCCGATCACCGACAACGCCGGCGGCATCGCCGAGATGTCCGGGCTGCCGAAGTCGGTGCGCGACGTCACCGACCCGCTCGACGCGGTCGGCAACACGACCAAGGCGGTGACCAAGGGCTACGCGATTGGCTCGGCCGGTCTGGCGGCGCTGGTCCTCTTCGCCGACTACACGCACGCCCTCGAGGTCCTCGGCGGCACCCTGAAGTTCGACCTGTCCGACCACATGGTGATCATCGGCCTCTTCCTCGGTGGCCTGATTCCCTATCTGTTCGGCGCCATGGCCATGGAAGCCGTCGGCCGGGCGGCCGGTTCGGTGGTCATCGAAGTGCGCCGGCAATTCAAGGAAATCAAGGGCATCATGGAAGGCAAGGCGAAGCCGGACTACTCGCGCGCGGTCGGCATGCTGACCGCTGCGGCGATCCGTGAAATGATCGTCCCGTCGCTGCTGCCCGTCCTCGTCCCGGTTCTCGTCGGCCTGCTGCTCGGTCCGAAAGCGCTCGGCGGCCTGCTGATGGGCACGATCATCACCGGTCTGTTCGTGGCCATCTCGATGACCACCGGTGGCGGAGCGTGGGACAACGCCAAGAAGTACATCGAGGACGGTCATTTCGGCGGCAAGGGATCGGACGCGCACAAGTCGGCGGTGACCGGCGACACGGTCGGCGACCCCTACAAGGACACCGCGGGTCCGGCGGTCAACCCGCTGATCAAGATCATCAACATCGTCGCGCTGATGATCGTTCCGCTGATGGTTCCTGCGTCGCCGGCCAAGCCCGCCGCCGCTGCTCCGGGACCGGTCGTCGCGGTCGTCGCCGTGCCGGTGGCGAAGGTCTACTTCGCTGTCAACTCGGCCGAGGTACCGCCCGACCTCGGCAAGACGCTCGAGGTCATCGTCGCGCACGCGAAGTCCAACCCGGCTTCACGGCTGGCCATCGCCGGCTTCCACGACACGACTGGCAGCCAGGCGGCGAACGAGGAAATCGCCAAGAACCGCGCGAAGGCCGTTTATGACTCGCTGAAGAACGTCGGTATCGCCGAGCAACGCATCGAACTGAAGAAGCCGGAAGTCACCACCGGCAGCGGCGACCCTGCCGAAGCGCGCCGGGTCGAGGTCAGCGTGATCGAGTAGTGCTCACCCGGCCGCGACTTCAGGGTCGCAGCCACGACTGGGCAACGAAACGGGCCGCCATGCGGCCCGTTTCCTTTTCCAGCACCGGGAGGCAGGCAGCTGCCTCCCGGCCGCTGGTCCCCAAAACGGCCGACGCACCGCCCTGTGCCGAGCATTCCAGCGCGCACCAGGACGCCCTCGCCGCCTGGCCAGGTTGCCCTTCAACCCGGCGGTCCGGGCGGGACAGCCTGGGGTCTCCTCGACGCCTTGCCGGCAAGACCTTCTCGAGGAGGAGAATCGGCCAGCGGAGAAGCGCCTGGCCGAGACGAATCCTGCTTCTCCCGGGCCAGTTCGGGAGAAGCAGCGGGTCGGGATCTACGCGAGCAGCGCGGGGGTGAGCGTGTAGGTTCCGGTCAGGCTGGCCTGATCGAGCACATGGCCCTCGATTGCCGCGCGCACCAGCTGACCGGTAAGCTTACCCTCGACACCGAGAGTCGCGACGTCGAGAGCGAAGACCGTGAACACATAGTGGTGCACGATCTCGTCGTTCCATGGCGGGCACGGACCGTCGTAACCGTAGTAGTCACCGCGCATGTCGTTGTCGCCGGCGAACCAGCCGGTGTAGTCGTTGATCCCCTGCCGCGACCCGTGGGGAGCATGTGGGCCAGCCTTGCCGCGTGGTGTCACCTCGTTCGAGAACTCGCCTTCGCCGATCCCGTTCACCGTCGCCGGGAGGTCGACGAGCACCCAGTGAAAGAAGTCTACTCTCGGCAGCGACGCGGGGACGGTGCGTCCCTCCTGGTTGACGTCGTCGCCGCGGCTCGGTACATCGGGGTCGTGACAGATCACCACGAAAGACCGTGTTCCGGCTGGTACCCCCGACCATGCCAGGTGGGGATTCCGGTTGCTCCCGAGGCAGACGTGATGGTCGGGGTCGTGAATGCAGAAAGCGCACTCGCCCGGGATCCTCTGACCCTCCTCGAAACTGCTGCTGCTCAATTTCATCGCCAATCCTCCTGAGTGTTCAATCGGCCGCGCTGCGCCTCAAGTCGCGGAGCCGGAATCCGGCAATCCATAGTGTAGCGAAATAGGCAACGGCTCCGCAGGCCACCACGACGCAGAGGCGCAGCAGCCGCTCGGTGAGGCCCCAGGTCAGCCAGCTGCTGGTCTCACCCGCGGTGACCACGAGCACCGCAGCGAGGACACCGAGCGCGATCGCCAGCCTCGCGTAGAAGCCGGGCCAACCAGGCTGCGGCCGATAGATCCCGCGTGCCCGCAGGCCGCGAAAGAGCAGCGCGGCGTTGAGAGTCGCTGCCAACCCGATCGCCAGTGCCAGGCCGGCGTGCTCGAGCCAGCCGATCAGCAGCAGGTTGAACAGCTGGGTGGCGACGAGCGTCAGGATCGCGATCCGCACCGGTGTGCGAACGTTCTGGCGGGCGTAGAAACCCGGCGCGAGAACCTTGACGAGGATCAGTCCGACGAGACCGACGCTGTAGGCGACCAGCGCCTCGCGGGTGCGCAACACATCCGACGCCGCAAAGGCACCGTGAAAGAAAAGCGTGCTGATCAGCGGCACGGCGAGAATGGCCAGCGCCACGGCGGCCGGTGCGGCAAGCAGAAAACTCAGGCGCAGCCCCCAGTCGAGCAGGCGCGAGTAGTCATCGTGCCGCTCGGCGGCGTGGCACCTGGCCAGCGAGGGCAGAAGGATCGTTCCGAGAGCCGCGCCGAGCATTCCCGACGGGAATTCCATCAGCCGGTCGGCGTAGTAGAGCCACGAGACGCTACCAGTGTCGAGGAAAGAGGCGAAGACCGTATTCAACAGCAGGCTGACCTGCGCGACCGAAACGCCGAGCAGGGCTGGCGCCATCAGGCGGAAGATCCGTCGTACCCCGTCATCGTGCACACTCAGCGAGAACCGGGGAAGCATCCCGAGCCGCCGCAGACTCGGCACCTGGAAACCCAGTTGCAGAGCACCACCAATGAACACGGCCCAACCGAGCGCCATCACCGGCGGGTCGAAGAAGGGCGCGGCAAACAGCGCCATGACGATGAACGACAGATTGAGCAGAACCGGGGTGAACGCCGGCACCGCAAAGCGGCTCCACGTGTTGAGCACGCCGCCGGCAAGCGCGACGAGCGACATGAACAGAATGTAGGGGAAGGTGATCCGCGTCAGGCTGACGGTCAGCGCGAACTTGTCGGGTTCGTCGATGAACCCCGGAGCCGAGATGAACACCAGCGCCGGCGCCAGAATCATTCCGAGCACGGTCACCACGAGAACGACGACGAACAGCAGGCTGACGACCCGGTCGACGAGCTGCTTGGTTTCTTCCGGTGATCGCCGGTTGCGGTACTCGCCGAGAACCGGAACGAAAGCCTGGGAGAACGCTCCCTCGGCGAACAGGCGGCGCAACAGGTTCGGGAGCTTGAAAGCGACGAAGAACGCGTCGGTGAGCAATCCTGCGCCGAAGGAGCGGGCGATCACGAAGTCGCGGACGAAGCCGAGAATCCTCGACAGCAGGGTCATGCTGCTGACTGTCGCGAGGGTCCTGAGGAGGTTCATGTTCTCGTCGATGCACTCAGACCGTGACCAGGCCAGATGCCTGCTGCGCGCGACAGTAAGCGGATCGCGACGCCAGCCTGAACCCGGCGGCCATGCTGCAGATCGATCGCTGGCTCAGCTACTGCGCGTTCGGCGCATCCGGATTGACCGCGATCCCGCGCTGCTGGAGCGCTCCGACCACGCTCCGGGCGTTCCTGTTGCCGGCATTGGCGAGTTTCTGCGTGCCGGCAGCGAGTGCGTCGAGTTGCCCGAGCAGCTTCTATGAGTTCGCGTGCGTCGCCTGCAGATTGCCGTGCAGGATGGCCTACGTGTGGCTTTCCTGAACCGGCTGACTCGCCTGAAGGCCGAACCAGACGAGAATGGCGATGGCGACCGGCAGCAAGCGGACGAAAGGACTGCTCTGCGTCTCCTCGCCTGCTTCTCCTCGCTCATCCCGCTGGCCTCTTCGCAGCAGACGACGGTGCGGCGCTCAAGGTGACCCCGCGCGAGGCGAGCAGCTCGCGCGGCGAGTTCGTTGCGGACCGGTCGATTGCTGCTGAACATCGGCGCGTTGACCGTCGCCAGGACGAGCGCGAAAGCACCCAACGCCACGGGCACACGAAACTGCAGGACGGCCATGGAGATCCTCCCGGGGGGCTCAGCGCGAGCGCGAAGACACGCCAAGCTGCGATGCCGGTGGCGAGTGTAGCATGGAAGCGCCGCGCGCCGCCGCACTACGGACAGACGAGCGGGAGAACTTCGCCGATGCGCGCCTCGCCAGCCTCGTCGGCAAGGCTATGCCAGAGGCGATGTTCGATGCCCTGCCGAAAGAGCGGTGCGGCACGGCACCCTGCCGCCTGGCGTCGTCGAGCGGATGGCGCAGGCCTTGGCGGTGATACTTCGGGCGCATGGGCCGCAGTTCAGTCGGCAGCAGGCGATGCCGCCGCCGACGGGCTGCCCGCGCAGCGCGCAGCACCGGCCCAAGGAGGCGGGGCGCCTCGGGGCTCATCGCCCGGGAGGCGCCCCTATTTGATATGCGCCCGACGGCGTGGCCCCAAAAGGCCGTCCGTGCGGATGGGACTCACCCGCGCCATCCTTCCTCCTCAGGCCTCGGCCCGCAAACCGTGGTCGGCGAGCATTTCCGAAAGCGGCCGCGATTGACGAGATCGCGGTGCGCCCGGAACGGCACCCGAAAGCGCCGCGCCATGAAGAGGACCGGAAAGATGTGGGACGAACGCACCGAGCGCGGGCAGTTGATCGAGCGCTCCCCGGCCGGTCGGGCCGAGAAAGGCGCGCATCACTTCGGGGTGCTCCGCATCCTCGAGCGACACGCCGCTGGGCCCGATCTCGCCGACCGCGTCGATCACGCGGTCCTCCGGCCACGGCCACTTGCGCTCCGTCGCCTCGGACTCGATCTGCCCGCTCAGGACATAGCCCGCGTGACGCAGGATGTCGTCGGCGCGGTGCTCGATCGATGCGGCCACACCACGGTATTCGACGGCCTTGCCGCCTTCGACCATCGTCACCGCCGGAAATAGCGACTCGTAGACCTCGACGGTCAGCTGACCACTGTCGCGGCAACGCTCGTACAGCTTCTCCAGCGTATGGGCGAGCAAGGGCAGCGCACCGTTGAAGCTCGTGTCCGTGGCCAGCCGCTCGCTGAGACCCTGACCGAGGTCGAGCCCGGAGCGCTTCGCGGGACCATCGATCACCTCGGCGAAGCGCTCGCTCGGCATCGGGTCGAGGGGGATTCCTTGGTAGTTCTCCTGCACGCCCGGGAAGAGCTGAAACAGATTCAGGAAGTCCAAGCGCATCGTGGCGAGCACGACGAGCGAGCTGCCGTCGCTTGTCGCGGCGACGAGCAGCAGCTTCAACAGCGCACGAGCTTCAGAGCCCTCCGCGGTCCCGAAGACCTCTTCGAGCTGGTCGAGTACCAGCAGCACTCGTCGAGGCAGGGCTTTGCTTCCCGTTGACGTCGTTGGCGAGATCGCGCGGTAGCCACGCGGGGCCTTGCCGTCGGTCGTAGATGTCGTGGGATGCGCCGAGGCTTTGTCCTGGATCGCTCGGGGCTCGGCCGAGCAGATCACCGAGCGCTCGAACCAGACCGTCCAGGCCCTCGGCGCCGGTGATCGGCCCGGCGATCACCCACTCGTGGTCGAGGCGCGGCAGAACGCCGGCCCGCGCCAACGAGGACTTGCCGCAGCCCGAAGCACCGAACACCACGATGAAGCCCCTGGCGCTATTGCCGAGGCGCTGCTGCAGGCGTGCCCGCACGCCCGCGATGTCGGCGTCGCGGCCGAAGAAGATTGCCGCATCGTTCGTGGTGAAGGGATCGAGCCCGGGATAAGGCCGCTCCGGCAGCGGGGAGTCGCCCGCGATTCCCGCCTCGCGCAGACCGCGCAACAGCCGCTCGAGGACCTGCTGCGGGGGAGCCCGCTCAAGGGGATGAACGGCAAGTCCTTGAGGAAATTCGGGACGCTCGAACCTTCCGCGGCGAGCAGGAACACCGGCTTGCCGCGCTCGCGCGCCATCATCGCCTCGGCCACGCACCAGGGCGACTCGATCCAGTGCAGGCTGCAAAGCGCGACCACGCCGCGGCACATGCGCAGCTTCTGGTAGAGCACGTGCTCCCACTCGGTACCGGCAGGACCGTGGGCAACCGCGCGATTGTCTGCTCTACGGGAAGCACAGGAAATCCAGCCAGCACTCGGCGAGTATCTGCGTTCTTGATGTCCATCATCAACCGGGAATTCCCGTTGACTTCTCCGGGCGCGTCGCATAGCCGGCGGCCCCTCGATGCCTGAGGTACGCAGAGCGCCGGCTGTCGGGCGTCGTGCGGGGCGCCAGAATGAGCGCTCCGGTCAGGCGGCATGAGCAGCCGGCTTCTACCCCGCGATCCGCTGGGGGAAATCGAAGGGAAGTGGGACGAAGCGAAAGGAGTGGCCGAAACGCGCCTGCCCGACGAACGTCCGTTCAACGCCAGCGACCGCCGCCTCGTCCTGAAAAAGCTCGCCCGGAAAAGGCCCCGGGACCGGGTACAGGAACTCGATCGCCAGCCGGTGCACGAATTGCTGGCCGACACGCTCGGGGGGAGCGGTCAGCGACCCGCGCGGTCTCCATGCGGCCACCGAAGGCCGGCTGCCGTGGATCCAGGAACTCGCCGCTCTGCTCACCGCGCGCGGCGAAGGCAGCGATGCTCTCTCGCACCTCACGAGAAGTCCCTCGCGACGCTGGCGACCCCGGCTGCGCTTACTCGGCGGGCAAATTGGCGGCAGCCGTCGAAAGCCGCCCCCGCACTTCGCTGAGCTCCTTTTCGACGTCGGCGTCGGCTGCCCTGCCGAGCGCCACGTTGATGGCGAGGAGGCGCTCGAGGCTGACCGAGAGGTCGCGCAGCGCCTGCGGGGGGTCTCCGAGCGCGGCGCGCCGTTGCCTGAAGCGTTGCACACCGGCTCGCGCGGCGCTCAGGGCCTGGTCGATCCGTCCGCCCTCGAGAGCGGTGTCGCCGTCGCGGACGAGTGCGACGGCGTCGTCGCGGAAGCTTTCAAGCTTGACGATGTCCGGCTCCGGCTCTGGCCCGGCGGCAGGCAGGACGGCGACGTACTCCCGAATGCTCCGCAGGTCGAGCGCCCAGGTGACGACCCCGGGGGCCATCGCTTCCGGCAACTGCAGGTAGAGCGGACGCTGACAGTCTCGCTCCAGGACGCCCCGCCGCTGGTTGAGGGCGGCCAGTGTTTGCCGCCGGGCGGCTTGCCACTCGGCGTCGCCCGGGCCTGCAGTCGGCTCGATCCACTGCGGGGCGCGCCAGTGCTTGTAGCGCTATCGTCGCCCGCGGCGAAGACCGCCCGGAGGACGGTGTCCATGGCCTGCCCGGCGGTTTCCGGGCGCACCCACTGCAACATGCGGGTAGTCAGGAGCGTGGCGTCCTCGACGCGCTGGCGCAGGCGCTGGCCAACGCGGCGGTCGTCGCCGAAGACGAGAAAGATGGCGAATCCGCGCTGCCAGTCCAGCAGCAACTTGAGCTCGGCCCAGGCGGCTTCGAAGTCCTGTTCTCCACCCCCGTCAGACATGCGCGCGGACGATCTCCGGCACCTGGTACCAGACCTCGCCGTTCTGGTAATCGAGGCCCAGCGAGTGGTCGAACAGCCGGATGATCGTCGGCAGATCCCTGGACAGGTCCTCGATGTGCTGGGCCGGACCGGGGCTGTCGTCCATGAAGCGCCTGAGCCAGGTGCGGTCCGAAGCCGTGGGCCATTGCAACGGTTGGGCCGCCTCGCCGAGGGCCAGCCGGACGGGCGGCGAGCCGGTATCGCTGACTGGCAACCCGACCTGGCTCAATGCGGCCTTGCGCGCCACGGCGCGGACCAGCCTGAAGAAGCGCCGGACATTGCCGCGCGACATCCAGGCGAGGTGCTCCATCACGTTTCCCGTGATTGCCTGCCGCCAGTCCGCGAAACGCTTGTCCACGATGGCGACCATGCGCGCGAGGCCGTCGGGGTTGCGCTCGCCGCGCCCGCCGCCGGCAACTGCGCTTGATGACCTCGAAGTTCGGCAAGGCGACCGACTGGGAAAAGCCGCCGCTGACGCCGTGCAGCACGGCATGCAGGTAGGGCGGAGCAGACGACGTCGGCCAGCGCGGCCATCAGGAGTTCCGGGAGGGTGAGCCGGGGATCGTTGGGGTTCAGGTACTCGCTGGCATCGCAATATAGTACGCTGCCGCGCCCTCCGCGCGGAGCTCGCCGACGAGGCGGTTGAGTTCCGTGGTCTTCCCGGAGCCACGCAAGCCGCTGAACAGGTAGCACGCTCCGGCCTCTTCGTCGTCCCACGCGATGTACTGCTTCAGGTTGGCGACGGGATCGTTTTCAGAGTCATCGGTCCGCCTGACGTAGTAGCCGCTGACGTCGGTGCCGCCGACAGCACTCTCCGGGAGGGCGTTGAAGAGACTGCGCCGCAGGATTTCGTCGGAGTTGGTCGGCATGGCTGGGGATCGAAGGGGTTTCCCGGGAATCGGTCAACATCTTGCGCCCGGTGATGCGGCGGCGACCTGGCGCGGCAGCCGGCTGCCAGCGATCCTACGTTCTGCGTTGCACGATTGAAAGCGGCCGGCCGCATTGGCTGCCAGCACGCCAGTGTAGCGACTCCGGTGTCGCCGCGGCGGCGAAATCCGCGCGGCAAGGCGGTCGATCAGTTCCCGTGGCGTCAGGATCGGGCTGAGGCGTCCCCAGCCACCGGCTGCGGAGTCGTGATGGCCGAGATGGACTGCCGAATGGTCTCGGTCGTTGCCCCCGATCCAACCCAGACGCCCGCGCAAACAGCCGACTCAGGAGTTGCGGCCCGCCGCCGCCGAATCGCGCGGCGGATCGTAGCCGCTGAGTTCCATGAAGCCGACACCGCTCTGCGAGCCACTGACCTTGACGGCGCCTTCCCAGTAGACGTTCAGCGTCGTCGTCCGGGCGTCGAACTCGCTCGCCCGGAGTACCGGTTCGATCTTCAGCTTGAGCTCCCGCGAAGGGATGCTGATCGTCCAGCTGACCGGATAGACGATCCCCGAAGCCGAACTCTTCCAGGTCGCCTGCGAACGGGCTTCGATGTCCGCTGCACCGAGCGCGTAGACCCTTCCCTCCCGCGCATAGGTGCCCATTCGCAGCACCGGGGTTCCCTGACGATCGGACAGTTCGAAGATCATCACGTCGGCGCCGTCGGCAAGCTGCAGGGCGAACCAGTTCCAGCGCAACTGCGCAGCCTCGAAGTCACCCCACTGGTGGTCGAACCAGACGTCGCCGCGGACCGCCTTGCTGACCCCGGCGATGGTCAGCGTGCCCGCCGCCGACATCCGCGGGCGGGACGTATAGTAGCTCTTCCCGGCAGCCCTGAAATCGAGCAGGCCAACGACCGGCGTAGCCGGCGCCTGGTGCAGCACGGGTGGCGACCGATCATCGAGATCGATGTTCAGCGAGAACTCCTTGCCCTCCATTCGTGCCGCGTGCCGCGCGCCCTCACCGCGCATCTGCCAGGCGCCGAAGTTCAGGGCGTAGCCGTCGCGCAGACCTTCGGAAGGACTCCCCGCGGTTCGCGCCTGTTCGGTGTACAACTTTCCGGTCTGGTGGTCGAGAAGCGATCCGTGGAAGACGGTGTGCGTCAGCGTTCCTTGGCGCAGGAAGGCCGCGACATGGAACGAGTAGCGCTCGCCGGCTTCGCTCTGCAGGTGTCCACTGTAATACCACCACTCGGTGAGCCGATCGTGAACGGCATCGTCGGCAGGCAACCTGACGGGCGGCATGGCCGCGGCGTCGCTGGTCTTCGGCGCATCGGCCTCGGCCGCCGGCCGAGCGGGTACCGTGCCCACCCTCTCCGAGCGGAAGAACAGCAGCCAACCGACGGCAATCAATCCGACCAGCCAGCCGCCGATGACCAGCCACCGATAACGCCTGAACCAGCGCGATGACCCGGGACGGGCCTTGCCCCGGCGGGAACGTCTCGAACCATAGGTGCCCGCGCTGCCCGTATTCATGAAAGCGATTCCTCTTGCTGCGTGAGCCATTCCAGGGTGGCCTCCTCGACAGCCTGGCGCTGGTCTGCCGAAGAGAATGTGTGATCAGCCTCGGCGAGGTCGATCCGGGTCAGCCGCGCCTCGCCAAGGAGGCCTGCCCAGCTGGCGCTCGTCGTCGTGTACTCGATGAACTCTCTGGCCGTGTAGTCGTGTCCGCTGAGGATCAGCAGCAGACCACCGCGAAATCGGCGCCAGCCGTCGGCCATGCGATCCTGGAACGATCGGGAATCCGGCTGGCTGGCCGGTCGTCTGCGCAGCGCGACGCCCAGCGTTTGCCACAGCTCGCGCAACGACCGGCGTAGATCGACGCGCGCGGCGAACAGCTTGGCCCAGAATGCGCGCTGCAGCAGGCGTTGACCGTAGTAGTGCTTGACCTGGGTCTGCGCCAGACTGGCCTCCGAGCGGACCCACGGGTTGAGGAGCACCAGTCCGGCCACGCGCGGATCGTTCGTCCGTTCGACATAGAGCAGGGCCGCCGAGGCCGCATCGCACAGTCCCCAGAGAACGATCCGTCGCACGGCCGGGCACGCTCGCTGGAAGGCGTCGATCGCCGCGGCAATGTCGTCCGAGACCTCTTCGAAGCTGCGCATCGCGCCGCCCGCGTCGCCCATCCCGCGGTAATCGAAGCGCATCACCGCGTAGCCGGCGGAGGCGAGACGCCGCGAGAGGAGCAGAAACTGGCGATGGCTGCCGACGCGGTACTGCGGACCGCCGACGACGACCAGGACGCCGCTCCGGCCGGGCGCTCGCCCGTTCCCGAGAGCCTCGGCATCAGCGGGCAACAGCGATCCGTCGTCGCCGCGCAGGCACGGACGAAAGCCCGCATCGGCGTCAGCAGCGCCGGTCCCTCGCGTCGCCTGATGGAGTCCTTGTGGCCAGGCGATGATCCCCGGCAACTGCTCGCCGGCGCACCAAAAGACCAGCGCCTCCTCGATGACGTCCATCACGCGACTCCGGCGAGAGCGCCGAGCGTCGTCTCGATCAGTTCAGGGCATTCGGCGATTTCGCTGGTCTGCCAGAACTGTGGTCCACCGACCAGGTGGCTGCGGGTGATCTGGCCAGCCGCGTGCCATTGCGCGAGCCGGGCTTGGGCGGCCGGGGAAAGCGTTGCCTCGGCCTTTCCGGAAATCTCGATCCACTCGACGCGGCCCGAGCGATGCGGCAGCAGGAGATCGGCTTTCTCGAGACCCGCGGCGAGAACCGAGGAGAGGAGGTAACCCGCCACCTCGACTGCCTGGCCGTCGCGCAAATGTGCACGGGCGCGCTCCATGACCCCCTTGCTCTCGCCGCCAAGCAGTTCTGCGGCAAGCTTCAGGCGCAGGAACTGCTGGAGGAACTGCTTGCCCGAGAGCACCGGCTGCCAGAAGAGCAGGTTCACCGGTCGGGACATGCGGTTGGCGGCATCGTTGGCCAGCAGGCAGCCCGTGCGCAGACCCCACAGCCATAGCGGAGCATCGGTTATCCGGCGCTCGAGCCAGGCACACGCCAGGTCCACGTCAGCCAGCCACGATTCCCAGGTCGCCTCGGCGAAGTCGCCCGAACTGTCGCCACAACCGAGCGGGTCGACCTGCAGCACGGCGTAGCCGGCGGCTGCGAGAGCGCGCGACTGCAGCGCAACCATCCGTCGCGACTTGTTGAGTTCCTCGGCGAAGGGGGGCACGAAAACGACGGCGCCAATGGGGACTGCCGGTCCGTCCGGCAGATGCAGGAGCGCGAAACGCCGGCCCGGACAGGCCGGCAGGAAGAACGCCTCCAGCGCCACGGCGAGTCCCTGTCAGGCAGCCAGTTTGCGACGCACGAAGTCGATCAGCGTGGCCAGCGACGCGAACACCGAACCATCGATTTCGTCGTCGTCGACGGTGAAAGCGAAGCGCTCCTCGAGGGTCGTGATCAGCGACACGACGGCCATCGAGTCCAGTTCGGGCAGCGCGCCGAGCAGCGGCGCGTCCAGCGCCAAGTCGGCCGCGCGCCCCTTGAGGCTCAGCACCTCGTCCAGGATGGCCACTACTTCGTTCCGGATCTCCATGCCCACGTTCGCTCCTGTCAATGGCTTGCCCACCGGGAAATCGGCCCGCGGGCATCGGCGGATTTGATTATACCGGCGGCGCAGGGGGCGCTTCGTGAGATCGATCACGGCCGCAGGCGCAGCCGGCAATGCAGAAGGTCCGTCTAGCGCGGGGCGGATTATCGGCTTTGGCTGCCGCTTCGCAGGCCACTTCCACCGCCCGGAATGCGCCGCCGCCCTGGTCAGGCCCTTTCCGGCGCGGCAAGCGCACGGCGCAGGGCACGCATCAGCCAGCCGATCACCGGCAGCCGCGCGTAGAGTTCTTCGGCGGCATCCCAGTAATCGCGGTGCCAGGTCACCCGGCCTTCGGCGTCGAAGCGCAGATGCGAGGCTCCGCGAATCACCTCGGTCGGGTTCCTCGGCGTCTTCGTGCTCGACCGGTAGTACATTTCCCAGATCAGCAGCGCGCCACGCTCGTCGACGACCCGGTCGACGACTACGAAGCGCGGTTCGCCAACCTGGGTGAACAGATGGGCGAACACCCGCCGGATCGCCGGCCTTCCGCAGACTTCATTGAACGGATCCTTGAAGACCGCGTCGACGGCGTAGTGATCGTCGATGCCGGCCACCGTCTCCGGCCGAAGATTCTCGTAGAAGTCGACCAGCGCGTCGACGGCCCGCCGGTTGTCCATGCCGGCCAGTGCTAGCCAGCGACGCGCTGCACAAGCGCGAAGTAGATCCGGTAGGGCAGGACGGCGAGCAGCTTGAGCAGCCGCGTGAAGCGTTTCGGATAATGGATCTCGAACGAAGAAGTGGCGAATCCGCCCACCGTCTCACGGGCTGCCTGCTCGGCACTGAGCAACGCCGGCATGGTGAAATCGTTGCCAGCGGTCATCGGCGTCTCGACGAAGCCGGGGTTGATCAGCCGGACACCTATGCCGCGCGGGCGGAGATCGAGATACAGCGATTCGGCGAAGTTGATCAGCGCCGCCTTGGTCGGTCCGTAGACGAGCGACCTGGGCAAGCCACGGTAGCCTGCGACGCTGGCCACGAAAGCGATCTGTCCGTGGCCCTGGCGGAGGAGTTGCGGCACGACACAGGCCGCGAAAGCGATCGCCCCGCCGAGATTGACGCCGATCATCTGCCGGGCCCTGGCAGGATCGATCTGCCAGGCGCGCATCGGCTGATAGTCTCCGGCAACGTAAATGGCCACGTCGATCCCGTCCCACGAGGCCACCAGCTGGTCGCAGGCGGCACGCACACTGGCCTCGCTGAGCGCATCGCAGGGCAGCACGAGCGCGCATCGACGGTCTTCGGCGACCTCGGCGAGGCGCGGGGCGCTGCGCGCCGACAGGGCAACCCTGGCGCCGCTTTGCAGCAGCAGTCTGGCCAGCGCGGCGCCAATGCCGCTCGAAGCGCCGAGCACCCAGACACGCAGGCCCCGCCAGTCGGTGATCCGCGGGTTCACCGATTCAGCGCCTGCTGAAGCTCAGCGTCACTTCGCCGAGCCGGAAGCCGAACTTGCTCATCACCGACCGGTTGAGCATGACCCGCTCGTCGATCAGGAACATCCAGTCGTCGAAGTCGACGTGCCACGTGCGACCGTCGACAGGCAGCGCCAGGACGTAGCGCCAGCGCAGGGCGTTGCCCGCGGCCTCACCGCTCGCTTCGCCGACGACGTCGTCGGCGCGACCGACGTAGCTCGACGGGCCGACGCGCGTGATCGTCCAGACGCGGCGCGACGTCGTTCCGTCCGACCACGAGAAGCTCTCGTCGAGAGTCCCGACCTCGGCGCCATCGCGTGTTTCCCAACGCGCGTCGATGCGCACCTGGAAGCGCTTGACGACCGCTCCCGAGCGGTCCTGGAACATTCCCCAGCCGTCCACCGTGCCGTCGAAATATCGGGCCAGGTCGAGCACCGGTTGCTCGGCACGGTAGATCCCGGGCGAGACACCGGTGCACGCGGTGAGCCCGAGAAGACCACAACCCAGGGCGAGGAAATGCAACGATTTCATCGGGATGGCTCCAGAAGGTCACGCCACCGCCAAGCCAGCGCGGCGGCCGCGAGCTTGAACAGCAAAGGCAGCAGACCATAGACGATGGCCAGGGGTTCGGCCCCTTCGGCGGCCCCCGGACGATAGCCGAGGGCTTCGACGAGAGGCAAAGCGAGCCCGGCGGCGAGCGCCAGGTTGAGCTTGGCGACGAGATTCCACCAGCCGAAGTAGGCGCCGGCCTGCGCCTGTCGCTCGCCCGCGGGGTCGGCGGCCGGTGAATCCTCGGCAAGGTCGGCGAGCAGCGCCGGCGGCAACGTCAGATCCGCGCCGAGAGCCGCCCCGGAGAGCAGGCAGACGATGAGGAACGGCCAGACGTCCCCGCTGCCGAGACGCCAGGCCCAGGCGAACGCAGCGATGGCGACGAGCATCGAGACGACCCAGCTGCGGACCCTTCCGCAGCGCCCGGCGAGACGGACCCAGAGCGGCAGGAAGAAGACTCCGCTCGCAAAATATACGGCGAGAAAGACGCCGCTCCACTCTTCCGCGTGGAGCACGTCGGCCACGAAGAAAAGGACCAGAGTCGCCGGCAGTGCGGCGGCCAGGCCGTTGAGCACGAAAGCCGCGAGCAGCAGACGGAAGCGGCCGTGGCGCAGAGCGTGGCCGAGTTCGCCGAGCAGCGCACGGCGCGGCGGAAGCCGCCCGGGCGTCGGCGGGGACCCAAACCAGGTCCACGCGGCGAAGACGAGGAGCAGCCCGGGAAACAGTTGCGCGAGACCGGAGATCCCGGCGACGAAGTCGCTCGCCAGCCAGGCTGGCACCGCGGCGGCGGCAATCACGCCGATCAGCCCGAAGCCTTCCCGGCTGGCGGTCAGTCGCGTGCGTTCGCCGGGTGAGCAGCCGAGTTCGGCCCCCCACGCCTGATGGGCGACGGTCGCCAGAGAAAAGCCGAAGTAGGTGCAGGTCAGCCAGAACAACAACCAGAGTGGCACCAGCGACTGCGGTGGGTGGAACAGAGCCGGAATGCCCAGCGCGAGAAACGGCAAGGCGACGACGACCAGGCGACGACGAGTTCCTGCCCGATCGACCCAGCCGCCGAGCAGCGGATCGATGCCGGCGTCGAAAAGCCTGGCGAAAAGCAGCAGGACGCCGAGCAGACCGAGGCTCAGGCCGGTGGCCTCGGCATAGAGACGCGGCAGGTGAACATAGACGGGGAGCGCAGCCATCGCCAGCGGCAGACCGAGGGCGCCGTAGGCGAGCATCTGCCCACGGGTCAGCGACAGCCCCGCGGAAACGGCGCCACTCATCCCGGCGGCCTCTCGAGCAGCGCTGCACGCAGACCCGGGTTACGCGTTCGCGGGTCGAGCCAGATGGAAAAGAAGTAGCGCGCGAAATCGGCGTCGGGCACTTCGCCGAGCAAGCGTTGGCGATCGTAGAAAGTCGCTCCCCAACCCGGGTAATGGACACCGAACAGCGTATCGCCGTCGCGCACGTCGGGAAAGACTCGCCCGAGCACCCCCTTCCATCGCTCGAGTTGCTCCTCGCTGGCACCGAGACGGCGCATCTCATCGACGCTCACCTCGACGAGCCGTGAGCGGGTGATTTCGCGACGGTAGTCGAGTTGCACCGCATGTGGCGAATCGCCTGGATCGCCCGAGCGGGCGGCGCCGGCCACCCAGAGCGTCGCCCGATAGAGCGGGATTCCGAGCCAGCGCATCTCGCCGCTTCCCCACTGTCGCCAGCTCGCTCCGGCGTCGCGCAGCGCGTCGGGGACGGCCTGAACGACAGCCGACCAGACCGTAAGACAGAGCGCCAGCCAGGCCCTTTTCATCGCGCGTGCGCCAGTTCGAACTGCCAGACGTCGGTGCTGCCGCTGTCGAATCCTGCCTGGCAGTAGGCCAGATAGAAGAGCCACAGTCGCCGAAAGCGCTCGTCGAAGCCCAGCGCGGCGATCGCCGGCCAGTTCTCGTCGAAGCTTGTCGACCAGTACTGCAACGTGCGCGCGTAGTCACGGCCGAAAGCGAACTCGTCGCCGATCGCCAGACCCGCTGCATCGGCGAGGCGCGAGAAGACCGCCCGGCTCGGCAGCATGCCGCCGGGGAAGATGTACTGCTGAATGAAGTCCGTGCCGCGACGGTAGCGCGGGAACAGGTCGTCCCGAATCGTGATGCCCTGCACGACCGCCCGTCCCGTGGGCGCGAGCGCGCGCGCGATGGTCGCGAAATAGGTCGGCCACCAGCGCTCGCCGACCGCCTCGATCATCTCGATCGACACCAGATGGTCGAACTTTTCGGCGCCCAGTTCGCGGTAGTCGCACAGTTCGATGCGCACCTGCCGGTCCACACCGGCGACGACCATGCGCTCGCGGGCGTACGCCAACTGGGCGGGTGACAGGGTGAGGCCGACGACCTCGACGCCTGCCTCGCGCGCGGCCGTCTCGGCAAAACCTCCCCAGCCGCAGCCGATCTCGAGCACCCGCTGGCCCGGCCGGGCAGCGAGACGCTGCAGCACGCGGCGGTATTTGGCCAGTTGCGCCGAGGCGAGCGAACGCGGTCCAGCGACCGAAAACAGGGCGCTCGAGTAGCTCATCGTCGGATCGAGCCACAAGCGGTAGAAGTCGTTCCCCAGATCGTAGTGGGCGATGATGTTCCGTCTCGCTCCGGAGCGGGTGTTGGCGTTCAGCAGATGACGCAGGCGGGCGCGGAGCAGAGGCCACCACTGGCCGTAGAGCGCCTTGGCGATCGCCGGACGGTTGTTGGTGAACAGCGTCAGCAGGCTGGCGAGGTCGGCTGTCTGCCACTGACCGTCGATCCACGTTTCAGCCAGGCCGACATCGCCGCGCTCGAGGATGCAGTCGAAGACCGGCCATTCACGGACTTCGAATGTGGCTTCGTGCTCACCCGAGGACCCGAAATGCAGGGCCTCACCGTCGGGCAGGCGGACGTTTAGGCCGCCGCGGTCGATGCCTTCGAACAGGGAAAGAAGCGCCCGGGCGCCGCGCGGCATGCGCCGGTGCTGCTCGACGACCGGCAGACGGAGTGTGCTCTCACTGACATTCATCGTGTGGTCTCCTCGGCAGGAGCGGGTGGTTTGGAAAAGAACGGCGCGCCCCTGACCCACAGGCGAAGCGCCTGCCAGTGGATGCGCACGACGACACCGATGGTCATCAGCGGATAGCGGCAGAAGGCCTTGAGCAACGGCCGGCTGGCCAGCGCTTCGGCATGGCCGGAGAGCGACGCGTGCAGCAGGTCTCCGGCCGGATCGGCGTGGTCGATCCGCACCAGGCGCCACTCGGGCCGGCCGTGGCTCTCGCCGCGCCAGTGGAAACGGAAGCGATAAGACCCCGAAACGGCCATGAACGGCGAGACGTGGAAGACCTTCCGCCGCTCGAGCACCTCGCCGTCGCGGATCGGCCGCCCGTCGTCATGGGCAAGCAGGTAATTGTGACGCTCTCCAAAGGTGTTGTTGACTTCGGCGACGACGGCCCGCAGTGCTCCGGCGCGGTCGTGGCAGAACCACAGGCTGACTGGATTGAAGACGAAGCCGAGCACCCTCGGGAAACACTGGAGGAGGATTTCGCCGTCGGCGGCGAGCCCCTCGCGGGAGAGCAGGTCGCGAATCCAGGCCAGCGGATGAGAGCCATCGCGCGCGCCGTGATCGCGGTAGTGGAAGCTGAACAGGTTCCAGCGGTTGACCGAGAACAGCGCGCACGGAACCTGCTCGATGGTGGTCAACGGCAGAAGGCAGAAGTACACCGGGTAGACGAAGCGATTGCCTACCGGCCGCAGGCGCCGATGCATGACCTGCCCGAAGAACAGACGCGCCGTGGACACGCTCACCTCGCGCTTGCCCCGACTCGGTGCAGCGCAACCCGCCCGCCGTCGCTGTCGGGAACGCCCAACTGCCACGGCGCGTGGCAGCCGAGCGCGTTGGCCACGCGCAGCGCCGAGCGCAAACCGTCCTCGTGAAAACCATAGCCGTTCCACGCACCGCAGAACCACACACCCGCGACACCCGAGATTCCCGCCAGTTCCTGCTGTGCGGCGATCGCCGGACCATCGAATACGGGATGCGCGTACTCGAAGCCCGCGATGATCCGCTCCTGATCGGGCTCGCGCTGCGGATTCAGCGAGACGATCACCGGTGTCCGGAAGGGCAGCGCCTGCAACCGGTTGATCAGGTACGAGACGCTGACCGGGCGCTGGTCGAGCTCGCCGGCCGCCGACAGGTAGTTCCACGCGGACCACAGCGCTGGCGAGCGCGGCAGCAGCGCCGGGTCGGTATGCAGAACCGCGCGATTCGGCGCATAGCGGATCGCCGAGAGCAGACGCCGCTCATCGGCAGTCGCCGAGTCCCCGAGGATGACCAGCGACTGGTCGCTGTGACAGGCGAGAACCACCTGGTCGTAGGTCTCCACTGCGCCATCGGTGATCACGCTCAAACCATCCGCCGAGCGCTGCACACGGCGAACCGGAGTCGCCAGGCGAAGGTCGTCGAGATGCGTGGTCAGACGCCGCACGTACTCCCGCCCGCCACCGACGACCGTTCGCCAGAGCGGCCGATCGAAAATCTGCAGCAGGCCGTGGTTACGACAGAAGCGCACGAAACTCGCCAGAGGGTAGTCGAGCATCTGACCCGCCGGGCACGACCAGATCGCCGCGGCCATCGGCAACAGGTACCACTCGACGAAGGACCGCGAATACCCTCCGCGATCGAGAAACGCACGCAGGGTCAGCGACGAATCCGGGTTCCGGTCGAGCCACGCGCCGGCTTCGCGGTTGAAACGCAGGATGTCGGCGAGCATCCGCCAAAAGTCCCGGCGCACGAGATTGCGCTTCTGCCCGAAGATCGTCGCCAGATTGCTGCCCGCCCACTCGACTCCGGCGTCCTCGATGCTCACCGAGAAAGACATCTCGGTTTCACTGCTGGCGACACCGAGGTGCGCAAACAGCGCGGTGAGCTGGGGATAGGTCTTCGTGTTGTAGACCAGGAAGCCGGTGTCCACGGGATGACGGATCCCGTCGACTTCGACGTCTACGGTGTTCGTGTGCCCTCCGGCATGGGCGGCCGCCTCATAGACGGTGACCAAATGCCGGCGCGACAGTAGCCACGCGCTGGCCAGGCCGGAGATTCCCGCACCGATTACGGCGATGCGTTGTCCAGGGGCACGGCTCATCACTCGTCTCCGAGGCGATTCTCGCCGGTGATCTCGGCGTAGGCCGAGTGGTTGTGAATCGACTCGAAGTTCTCCGAACTGACCTTCCAGCGCGCGATCCTCGGCTCGCCGAGCAGGCGCAGGGCGATGTCGCGAACGAGGTCCTCGACGAACTTGGGGTTGTCGTAGGCGCGCTCGGTAACCCATTTCTCGTCGGGACGCTTGAGCAAACCGAACAGCTCGCACGAGGCCTCCTCTTCGGCCAGACAGACGAGTTCTTCGGGACTCATCTCGCCGCGCAACTCCGCCGAGATCGTGATCTGCGAGCGCTGATTGTGCGCACCGTACTCGCTGATCTCCTTCGAACAGGGACAAAGGCTGGTCACCGGAGCAACGACTTCGAGAGTCTGGATCACGGCCTGTCCTTCTGCTCTGCCTACCCGCAGACGGACGTCGTAATCGAGCAGGCTCTCGACGCCCGAAACCGGAGCGGTCTTCCTGATGAAATAGGGGAAGACCAGTTCGATCTCCCCAGCCTCGGCATCGAGCCGCAGCAGCATGTCGTCGAACAGGCGCCTCAGGCGCGCAAGGTCCAGTGGAGCCCGCTGTCCTTCGATGAGTTCGACGAATCGCGACATGTGCGTGCCCTTCACCTCGGGTGGCAGAGCGACGGACATCGACAGGCACGCGACCGTGTGCTGGACACGCCCTGAGGCATCGAGCACGGCAAGCGGGTAGCGCAGGCCCCGGACGCCGACCTGATGAATGGCCAGTTGCCGGGAGTCGGCGCTTGCCTGGATGTCCGGGAGGAAAAAGACATCGGGTGCGTTCATTGAGCAATCTCCAGAATGTTCAAGTGGTCACGAGGCAAACGGCGGGAACTCCGGCTACCGGCCGAGGAACTCGTCGATGTGACCGAGCAGCGACTTGTCGTCGGGCTTGACGCGGCTGCTGAAACTGAGCACACGCTGGCCGCTGCGATCGATCAGATATTTGTGAAAGTTCCACTGCGGCGTCTGGCCGGTCACCCGGGCCAGTTCGACGTAAAGTGGATTGGCCGCCTGCCCGACGACCGACGTCTTGGCGAACATCGGAAACTTCACCCCGTAGGTGAGGCGACAGAACTCGGCGATCTCCTGATTGGTCCCCGGCTCCTGATCGCCGAAGTCGTTGGACGGGAAACCGACGACGACCAGTCCCCTCTCGCGGAGACGCTCGTAGAGCTTTTCGAGGCCGTCGTACTGCGAGGTGTTGCCACAGTAGCTCGCCGTATTGACCACCAGGAGTACCTTGCCGCGCCATTGGCAGAGCGACTCGGTCTGCTTTCCGATCAGGGACGAAAAGCGGTAGTCGAGGAGCTTCGGGCAGGGCTCGCTGGCCAGCGAGGGTGCGGACACGAGCAGTCCGGCCGACACGAGTGCGGCTGGCAGCGCTGGCACCCAGCGCAACCCGTCGACCGCCCCCGGGCTCCCGCCTGACACCGGCCGCTTCGTCCAGCCGCGCTCAGCGAGGACGACTTCGTCAGGAGCAGGAAGAGCCCGGGCGCCTGCTCTGCGAGAATCGGGTGACAACGCAAGGTGCCGTCGGCCAGCGGCCAGTGCCGCCACCCTGGCACAAGAGGTCAGGCACCTCCTCCGGAAAGCTTTCGACCAGCTCGACTGCTTCATTTGGACCCCAAGTTGTCCTGGACAATTACCAGATTCTTGGCTAGTATAGGCCTGACTTTGGAGGGTTGTCAATGTCTATATACGATTTTGTCCAGGACAAACTGAGTCCTCAGCCGGCCATGAGCATCAGCGCAGTGGAGCGTGAGACGGGTCTCGGAAAAGACACGCTGCGCGTCTGGGAGCGTCGCTACGGATTCCCGAAACCCGAACGCGACGGCAGGGGCGAACGCTGGTACCCGGCAGAACAGGTCGACCGCCTGCGTCTGCTCAAGCGCCTGATCGACTGTGGCCATCGCCCCGGCAAGCTGCTGGCGGCAAGCGAGGAGGAACTCGACAGGCTGAGCGACGGGCGCCGGCCCGAAACACCCGCCGGCATCGACGAGGGCGACGACGTTGCTGAACAGGTCATCCGCCAGATCAGGAACCACGACCTGCCGGGGCTGCGCCAGATTCTCAGGCAATCGCTGATGCGCCTGGGCATCGAGCGTTTCGTCATCGAGGTCGCGGCACCGCTCAATCAGGCCGTCGGCGAGGCGTGGACAAACGGGGAGCTCAAGGTCTTCGAGGAACACCTCTATACGGAGGAGATGAAAGGGCTGCTGCGGCAGGCGATCGCCAGCCTGCCCGCCGCGGTCAATCGGCCGCGGGTGCTGCTGACGACGGTCCCCGACGAACCCCACCTCCTCGGTCTGCTGATGGTCGAGGCTCTACTCACTCTCGACGGCGTCCCGTGCGTTCCCCTGGGCGCAGAGACACCTCTCGTCGACATCCGGATGGCCGCCCTCGCGCACCATGCCGACGCCGTGGCCCTTTCGTTCTCGCTGGCCTTTCCCGGACGAAGGATCGCCGCGCTGATCCGCTGCCTGAGGGATCTTCTACCGCCGCAGGTCGAGCTCTGGATCGGCGGTGCCGGCAGCCGCTGGGCGAGCAAGGTTGACAACGTGCACGTCCTGCCCTCACTGCCGCTCGCGTTGCTCGCCGTTCGGGAGTGGCGGGAACGGCACGCGGCTCAGGACTGAAGACGAAGAAACGAACCACCTCGGCAAAGCCCCTCTGCCGAGCGGCGGGCAACACTGCCGACGAACCTTGCCTCGACCAGCGCATTGCCTCCTGTCCAGACGGGCCCTGGGCAACCGTGAGACGCCGTTGGCCTTCTGCTCAGGGCCGCCTTGCCCGGGTCATCTCGCGCTTCCCTGGGGGGCCCGGCAGACCTTCGACGATGAACCCGACAGCCCGCAAGGTGCGCCTGACCTCGCCCTTCGCGCAGTACGTCACCAGCAGGGCCCCAGGGCGCATGCCTGCCCGAAGTCGTTCGAAGATTGCCGCAGTCCACAATTCGGGTTGAACGTTCGGCGAGAAGGCATCGTAATAGACGAGGTCGCATGAATCGAGCCGTGGCTCGAAATCTTCGAGCCTGGCCAGGCGCTTGAGCAGCGTGAAGCGACCGTCCAGACGGTGCGGCTGGTTCCACGGACAGCGATGCATCGCCGTAAACGCGTCTTCGGCCCCGGCCCGATGCAGGCCGCGTCCGTAGTCGAGGCCAAGAGCGAGATCGATAGGCAGTGGATACGCCTCGATCGCCGTATAGTCGACGGCGATCGCGCTCCGTAGGCGCCGCTCCCAAGTCAGTAACGCGTTGAGCCCCGTGCCGAAACCGACTTCGAGAATGGCGAGCCTCTCGCGGCAGGCCGCCAGTTGGTCGTAGCCGTGGCGAATGTACACGTGCTCGGACTCGCGAAGCGCGCCGTTCAGAGAATGGTAGGCCTCACCAAACGCGGGTGCATATACCGAAAGTGAGCCATCGGCGGTAGGGACAACCTGTCTCTCGAATGGGCCAGACTCGATCATGGTCACCGGTTTCCGGGGGTGGCCGCTCGGCCAGAGTCGTCCTGGGGAGTCCGCCGACTCTCTCCGCCAGCCCTGCCGCCCTCAATCAAGCCAATGAAAAATCGCGACTTTTCCTCTGTTCGCCAGGCCCTGGAGAGGCCGCCTCGGGCGCTTCGGCATGCGCCGGAGCTTGCTTGACGTCGACAGAGCAGCCGCCTAGAATCCCGGAGTTTTTGCACCCTGAGTGCCCGCACAGTGAGAAAGCAGCAGTTCTACAAGCTGATCGAGTCCGACATGCAGGCGGTCGACGCAGTCATCCGTCGCAGCCTGCATTCCGAAGTCGTGCTCGTTCGGCAGGTCGCAGAATACATCGTCCAGAGCGGCGGGAAGAGACTGCGCCCGGCCCTCGTTCTGCTCGCGGCCGGCGCACTCGGTTATCGCGGAAGGCATCACCACGAACTCGCCGCGGTGATCGAGTTCATCCACACCGCGACCCTGCTGCACGACGACGTCGTCGATGACTCGGACTTGCGGCGCGGCCGAGAAACGGCGAATGCGATGTTCGGCAATGCGGCCAGCGTGCTCGTCGGAGACTTTCTCTATTCGCGAGCCTTCCAGATGATGGTCGGGGTCAACGACATGCGTGTCATGCAGGTCCTTTCCGACGCAACGAACGTCATCGCCGAAGGCGAAGTCCTGCAGCTGATGAACTGCCACAACGCGGACGTCGATGAGCAGGGGTACCTGCAGGTGATTCGCTACAAGACCGCCAAGCTCTTCGAAGCGGCGGCCCAGCTCGGAGCGATCATCGGCGGCGCCGGCCCGATCGTCGAACAGGCTCTGGCCACTTATGGCGCGCATCTGGGCACCGCCTTCCAGCTGATCGACGACGTGCTCGACTATTCGGGTGCCGAGGTCGAAACGGGCAAGCATCTCGGCGACGACCTCGCCGAAGGCAAACCGACTCTTCCACTGATCTTCGTTCTCCAGAACGGCTCGAGCGAACAGGCGGCCAGCGTCCGACGGGCGATCGAGCACGGCGGGCGCGACGACCTGCCGCTGGTCCTCGCGGCGATTCGGGCGACCGGCGCGCTGGACTACGCGAGACAGAAAGCGACGCTCGAAGCGGAGTGTGCGGCAGCAGCGATCGAGGACGTTCCCGCTTCTCAGTACCGGGATTCGCTGCTAGAATTGTGTGCGTTCGCAGTCGCCAGAACCCATTAGCGTCTGCGCGTCTTCGGTCGGGGCGTAGCTCAGCCTGGTAGAGTACTGCGTTCGGGACGCAGGAGTCGGAGGTTCGAATCCTCTCGCCCCGACCAGCCGTTGTCGTACGGCGACGGCCCGAGTTGGCCATCGGTTGTCCGTCTGGCAGCCCGCGTTTTCGTTGGCCAGCCGTCGCGCGCAGTCCGCGCGTTCGTTTGCCGCTCCGGATCCTCGCTGGTCGGCCGGTGCTTCCGCGATGCTCGGAGAACAGCAGGATTTCTCGGCAAATGGCCAAATACCTCGTACTCATCGGGCTGGTGCTCTTCTTCTGGTGGACCTGGCAGAGGTCTCGGGCAAACGGGCAGCAAGGCCACCGTCGACCGCCTGACGCCGGGCCGGAGCGCATGGTGCCGTGCGCGCGCTGCGGCGTCAATCTGCCGCTCAGCGAGAGCATCATGGCCGACGATCGCTATTACTGCTGCCGGGCTCACCTGCACGAGAGCCGTTCCGGCAACGGCTGATCGCGCACACAGAATCAGCAGAGTACGGAACATGCCGGCCGGCGCCAGGACAGCGAAGGTCTGCCGCCCCCCTCCGCCCACGGGACGAACTTGCGACGACGAGCCGGTCGCGAGGATGGCCGAGGTGGTGAGACGCCGGCACGGCGACCCGGCCACCCCGGCAACCGGCCGTGCGCGCGTGCAGCCCCCGACCGGACGGCACCGGTGCTGCGTCGCCAGCTGCGGCAGGTGGGAAACCCTGCCAGGTGCGCAGACGCCCTGGCCATGACGAGCGGGTGTCTCCGGATTCGCCGCTCGGCGGTGCGCAGGCTGCGGCGTGGCACCAGCGCGCTGAGCAAGACGAGAGCCGTCCGGGACGAGTCATGCCGATGACCGGCTACGACGTGGTCCCCGAGGACTTCTCCGAGGCACACTGGAGGTCGTTGCGCTACTTCTGTATCTACCGTTGCGTCGTCGCCGGCCTGCTGCTCTGCGCCGTGCTGCTGTATCCGCCGGCGCTTCCCGTGCACCACGCATTCCCAGCCCTGCTGCCCCTCGTTCTGCCAGGCTCCTACCTCGCCGCAACGGTCCTGTCGTTGATCGTCGCCTTTCGTTACCGCCGGCATTCGCATCGCCAATTGACAGTCAGCGTGCTGATCGACGTGCTGGTCATCACTGTCCTGATTCGCATCACCGGCGGGCTGAGCAGCGGGCTTGGCTCGATGCTGCTGGTCACTCTGGCTGGCGCCGGCCTGGTCGGCCAGGGAAGACTGGTCCTCTTCTACGCGGCGACGGCCACTGTTGCCGTCCTCGTCGAGCAGTTGTACCGGGCACTCGAGGGCGGCTTCGAAGGCTCCGCTTTCGTCCAGGCCGGCCTGTTCAGTACCGGCTGCTTTGCCGTCGCCGTCTCCGCCCGCCTGCTCGCACGACGCGTGATCGCCAACGAAACGCTGGCTCGCCGGCGCGGCGTCGATCTCGACAACCAGAGGGTGATCAGCCAGCGGGTGATCGAGGAGATGCAGGATGGCGTTCTCGTCGTCGGAAGGGACGGACGGGTCCGGCAAAGCAATCCCCGAGCCAGGCAGCTTCTGGGATCGAATGGCGCGTCCTATCCCGTCCTTGACACGTGCTCGCCCGATCTGGCCAGAGGATTTGCGAACTGGTGCGGCGACTCGGGCGACGAAACGATCCTCGTCGAGGTGGCGACGAACGGCACGCAGTTGCAGGCACGCTTCGTCGGCACCGCGAGCAGCGAAAGCGACGTGCTCGTCTTTCTGGAAAACCTTGGCCGCTTGCGTGAACAGGCGCAACAGATCAAGCTGGCTGCGCTCGGCCGCCTGACGGCGAACATCGCGCACGAAATCCGCAATCCGCTCTCCGCGATCAGCTATGCCAGTGAGCTGATGCGCGAGGAGCGCCGCGGCGAATTGCACGAGCGGTTGCTGCGCATCGTCCTCGACAACACCCAGCGACTCGAACGCATCGTCAGCGACGTTCTCGAGCTGGGCCGACGGGACCGGGTCTATCGGGAACCGATCGACCTGCGCGAGATCGTACCGCCGTATATCGAGCAATGCCTGATCAACGAGCAGCTGCCGCGCGAGGTCGTCGATATGCAGATCTCGGGTTCGGCAAACCTCTGCTTCGATCGCGCGCATTTCTATCAGGTTCTCTGGAACCTTCTCAGCAATGCGCTCAGACACTCGCAGCGGTTGCCAGGAAGCGTGCGCCTGCTGATTGCCGATGCCCCCACCGAACACCAGGTCGAGATCCACATCCTTGACGACGGTGAGGGCGTGAGCGAGGAACGCCGGGAGCAGATTTTCGAACCCTTCTTCACCACCCACCATCGGGGCACCGGTCTCGGGCTCTACATCGCCCGCGAACTCTGCGACGCCAATGACGCACGACTCGATCTGCTGGCGTCGGAGAAGGGAGCAAACTTTCGACTTCTGGGGAGGAACGCCACATGCTGAGTGGCCGATCGGAACGCCGGCCGAGGGGCGAGCTGGCTCGAGTACTGGTGATTGACGATGAACCCGACATCCGGGAACTGCTCGATCTGACGGTGGCCCGAATGGGCTTGTCGGCCGACTGCGCCGCCAGTGTGGCGAGCGCCCGCCAGTTGCTCGACCAGCAGCGCTATCAGCTTTGTCTGACCGACATGCGCCTCCCCGACGGCGACGGTCTCGAGATCGTTCGCCTGATTGCCGAGCACCACCCGGAAACACCAGTCGCCGTGATCACCGCCTTCGGCAACATGCAGAATGCGGTCGCTGCGCTCAAGGCCGGCGCCTTCGATTACGTCGCCAAACCGCTCGCCCTCGAACAGCTGCGCAGCCTGATCAAGTCGGCACTCAGTCTGCCGCGGCGAAACGGGACAGCCGACGGCGCGCCCCCCGCTGGTTCCACGACCCGGCTGATCGGAAGTTCGCCAGCCATTGAACAGGTCCGGCAGATGATCGACAAGCTGGCCCGAAGCCAGGCGCCGATCTACATATCAGGCGAGTCGGGGACTGGCAAGGAACTCGCTGCCCGCCTGATCCATAACCAGAGCGCGCGATGCGCCGCCCCTTTCGTGCCGGTGAATTGCGGGGCGATCCCTGACAACCTGATGGAAAGCGAGTTCTTCGGCTACCGCAAGGGAGCATTCACGGGTGCCGACAGCGATCGTGAAGGCTTCTTTCAGGCGGCCCACGGCGGAACGCTGTTCCTCGATGAGGTGGCTGACCTGCCGCTCGGCATGCAGGTCAAGCTCCTGCGGGCGATTCAGGAAAAGAAGGTGCGCAAGGTCGGCAGCACCAGTGAGGAAGCCGTCGACGTGCGGATCATCTCGGCGACGCATCACCAGCTCAAGGATCGCGTCGACGCCGGCAGCTTTCGTCAGGATCTCTATTACCGGGTCAACGTCATCGAACTGCGCATGCCACCGCTTCGCGAACGCAACGAGGACGTCGAAGCGCTTGTCGAAGCTCTGCTGGCCCGAATCTGCGGCGCCCGGACACCGAGACTCGATCCGAAAGCGATGGCGGCCCTCACGGCTTACAGCTTTCCGGGCAACGTCCGCGAACTCGAGAACATTCTCGAGCGTGCCACTGCCCTGTGCAACGGCGAGGTGGTCCAGGTCGACGACCTGCAACTGGCGCCGGCGATCGCCGCGGCCGACAGTGCCGGCCGCGAAGGGGAGTCGCTCGACGAATACGTGAACCGCCTGGAACGGCAGGCGATCCTCGATGCTCTGGCGAAGACCTCCTTCAACCGCACGGCCGCGGCGAGGCTCCTCGGCGTGAGCTTCCGTTCGCTGCGCTATCGCATCGAACGCC
This sequence comes from Accumulibacter sp., assembly GCF_023806625.1. Classification (GTDB taxonomy): domain Bacteria; phylum Pseudomonadota; class Gammaproteobacteria; order Burkholderiales; family Rhodocyclaceae; genus Accumulibacter. The sequence goes on along the minus strand of NZ_JAMTDX010000041.1, from coordinate 52,896 downwards.
TGGGCATCGAAGAGTGAGCGGAAGGCAAAGTGCCGCCCTGCCCTTGGTGGGCCGCGACGGCTGGATCGAGGGAGTGACACGGGTGGAGTCGCCCAACCATGACGGTCGTCCCGACGGCGTGCCGATCTCGCTGATCGTCATCCACTCGATCAGCCTGCCGCCCGGGCAGTTCGGGGGCAAGGCCGTGCTGGACCTGTTCACCAACCGGCTCGACCCCGAGGCTCACCCCTACTTCGTCGGGATCTGCAATCTGCGCGTCTCGGCGCATTTCCTGATCGCTCGCGATGGCTCGTTGATCCAGCTGGTCTCCTGCCTCGAGCGCGCCTGGCACGCCGGCGTCTCCTCGTGGAACGGACAAGCGCGCTGCAACGACTTCTCGCTGGGCATTGAAGTCGAGGGCTGCGACGACACGCCGTTCGACGACCGGCAGTACGCCAGCTTGAGCGGGCTCATCGACGCACTTCGCAGAAGCTATCCGATCCGGGCGATCGTCGGACACAGCGACGTTGCTCCGGGGCGAAAGACGGATCCCGGCCCCCGCTTCGACTGGCAGCGCCTCGGAGCCTTCGGCCTGTTGCCCGGCAACGTACGCGACCGACCAGCGCCGTGCCCGATCGCGGCCGAACCCGGCGAAGGTTGACCGGCCTCGGACAGGTCTCGTCGTTCGCTCCAGGAGGAAAAGGAAGGGACCCTCCCCTTTCTTCGTGCCTGGCCCATCGGCCTGCTGGTGACGATTTCTTCACCATCTCTCAGCCAAGAAAATGGCGGATCCGCTCGACCGCTTCGGCCAGGCGTTCGACGCCTGTCGTATACGCGAAACGCAGGTGCTGCCGTGCGGCGTGACTGCCGAAATCGATACCGGGCGTGACGGCGACTCCGGCCGATTCGAGCAGCGCATGCGCAAACGCCTCGCTGTCGGCGGTCAGATTCCGGCAATCGACGTACAGGTAGAACGCGCCTTCGGGCCTCGCGGCGATCCGGAAGCCGAGATTCTCGAGCGCCGGAGCGAGGAAATCCCGCCTGCGCCGGAACTCGGCGCGCCGCGCTTCGAGGATGTCGATCGTCGCCGGCGTGAAGGCGGCCAGCGCTGCGCGCTGCGCCGGCAGCGAAGGCGATATGTAGAGGTTCTGGGCAAGCTTCTCGATATCCCGAGCGAAACGTTCGGGAACGACCATCCAGCCCAACCGCCAGCCAGTCATGTTGAAGTACTTGGAGAAGCTCTGCACGACGAAGATGTCGTCGCCGCAGTGCAGCGCCGTCTGCTCGGGACGGTCGTAACTGAGGCCGTGATAGATCTCGTCGATGATCAGCTGCCCCTGGTTCTGACGGATGAACTCGGCGATCGCGCGCAGTTCTTCACCGTCGAGCACCGTCCCGGTGGGATTCGCCGGAGACGCGAACAAGGCGCCGGCCGAGCGTATGTTCCAGTGCGCCGAGAGATGGGCCACGGTGGGCTGAAAATTGCTCTCGGGCCCGACCGGGATAGGCACCGGCACGCCCTCGAAGCAGCGAATGAAGTGCCGATTGCACGGATAGCCCGGGTCGGTGAGCAGCCACTCGCTGCCCGGCGCGGCAAGACAGGCGAAAGTCAGCAACAGCGCGGCTGATGCGCCGGCAGTCACGACGACGCGTTCTGCCGCTACGTCGACCCCGTAGCGGACAGCATAGAAGGCGGCGATCGCCGCGCGCAACTCCGGCAGACCGAGAGCTGGCGTGTAGAAGACTCGACCGCTCTCGATACACGCTCGGGCAGCAGAAATGACCGGTTCGGGCGTGGGAAAGTCGGGCTCACCCACTTCCATGTGGATGATGTCCCGCCCCTCGGCTTCCAACGCCTTTGCCCGGGCCATCAGCTCCATGACGTGAAAAGGGGCGATCTCGGCGAGTCGGGGAGCAGGGAAGCTGGGCATTGCTGGAACCCTCCTTGTCGGCCAGAGCCGGCCGGGAACCGTGGACCCGAGATCGGCGCACGAGCAGCCGGGAACCGACAACGATCATAGCCGCTTTTCCGGGGCTCTTCCAGGGATCCATCACGGCCGCCGCGGCCAACCTCGGCGTCGATCCCGACCGCCGCCCCCGGTCTGCCGCGCGGCATGCCGGGTCCGCCCCGGCAAAGCTGGCTGACTTTCGCCGGGCGGGATGTGTTATACTGCAGTGCAATAAAAGCATGAGGAGAAGCGCCTCATGTCCCGCGGCCGGAAGCCTCCGGCAGCAGCGAAGTCGGGTGGCCTAGGGCGCAGCGGGCGACATCAACACCTTCAACAACTCGACACCTACCTACCTGGAGATTATTGCTATGAGTGAAGGTATCTCTGCTGCGCCTGCCTACGTGCAGAACGAACGCCTGAAAACCTGGGTTGCCGAGATGGCTGCCCTGACCAAGCCTGCGCAGGTCGTGTGGTGTGATGGATCGCAGGAGGAGTACGACCAGCTCTGCAACCTGATGGTCGATGGCGGAACTTTCATCCGTCTGAATCCCGACAAGCGACCCAACTGCTACCTCGCTCGCTCGCACCCCTCCGATGTCGCGCGGGTCGAGGAACGGACCTACATCTGCGCCAACCGGCAAGAGGAAGTCGGGCCGACGAACAACTGGGCACCCCCGGCGGAAATGCGTGCGACGCTCAAAGGCCTGTTCGACGGTTGCATGCGTGGGCGGACAATGTACGTGATCCCGTTCAGCATGGGCCCGCTCGGGTCGCCGATCGCCCAGATCGGGGTCGAGATCACCGACAGTCCGTACGTCGTGGTCAACATGAAGATCATGACGCGAATGGGAGCGAAAGTCCTTGAGGTGCTGGGCAAGGATGGCTTCTTCATCCCGTGCATGCACTCGGTTGGCGCCCCCCTGCAGCCCGGGCAAGCGGACGTGCCGTGGCCATGCGAGGGGGACATCAGCCGCAAGTACATCGTTCATTTCCCGGAAACGCGCGAGATCTGGTCATACGGGTCGGGCTACGGCGGAAACGCACTGCTCGGCAAGAAGTGCCTGGCCCTGCGCATCGCGTCGGTGATGGCCCGCGACGAGGGCTGGCTGGCCGAGCACATGCTGATCCTCGGCCTGCAATCGCCCGAAGGGGAGAAGACCTACGTGGCGGCGGCCTTCCCGAGCGCCTGCGGCAAGACCAACCTGGCGATGATCGTCCCGCCCGAGAGCTTCGAAGGCTGGAAGGCGCTGACCGTTGGCGACGACATCGCGTGGATCAAGCCCGGACCTGACGGCACTCTGCGCGCGATCAATCCCGAGGCAGGCTTCTTCGGCGTGGCACCCGGTACGTCGTATAGCTCGAACCCGATGGCCATGGAGTCGATCAAGGCCAATGCCATCTTCACCAACGTCGTCCTGACCGATGACGGGGACGTCTGGTGGGAAGGCATGGGTCCGCCTCCGGCTCACGGCATCGACTGGCAAGGCAAGGACTGGACGCCCGACTGCGGCAGGCCCGGCGCACACCCGAACGCGCGCTTCACAGCCCCGGCGGGACAATGTCCGACGATCGATCCGTCGTGGGAAGACCCTGCCGGCGTACCGATTTCCGCGTTCATCTTCGGAGGCCGTCTGTCGAAGACCTTCCCGCTCGTCTATCAGGCCTTCGACTGGAACCACGGCGTCTTCATGGCCGCAACCATGGGTTCCGAGGCGACGGCGGCGGCAATCGGACAAGCCGCGATTCGTCGCGACCCGTTCGCGATGTTGCCCTTCGCCGGTTACAACATGGCCGACTACTGGAGCCATTGGCTCAGGATGGGCGGCCGCTCCGACCTCAAGCTGCCGAAGATCTTCCGCACGAACTGGTTCCGCAAGGACGAAAAAGGCAAGTTCGTCTGGCCCGGCTACGGCGAGAACATGCGCGTGATCAAGTGGATCGTCGATCGCGTACACGGGCGCGTCGGCGCCGTCCAGAGCCCGTTCGGCCTGATGCCGCGTTATGCGGACATCACCTGGGGTGGACTGAGCTTCGGTGAAGCACAGTACGCGCAGATCATGGATATCAGTCGCGCGGGAGCACTCGACGAGACCGAGGAGATCAAGGAGTTCTTCGGCAAGTTCGGCGCGAGCCTGCCCAGCGAGCTCGAGAAGCAGCGCGAGGAGTTCGCCAAGCGGGCCGAAGGTGCCCCCGACGTCTGGAAGATCGCCTCGACAGCCTGACACCCGCCGCTACGGGGATCACCGAAAGCCGGCCAACTGGCCGGCTTTCTTTTTGGTCCGCAACGCAGGTGGCCGGCGTCTTCTCCGACTGCCAGCATGAGCACCAGACGCGGCCCGCCAGCCTGCCGGCCAGCAAGCCGTCGCTTCGCTGCCGGTGATCCGCCTGGACGACCGGACGATGTGGCTACAAGGGCGATGCACTTTGTGTAATCATCCGGGCAAGACACGGTCGCAAGACAACACACGCCTGCCCGCCGTGGGGGCAGGCAGGTCGCCAGGAGGAGAGAGATGAGCAAGTCGAAGGATCAGCTGCGCACCGCCGCACTCTTCTATCATCGACACCCGAGGCCCGGAAAGGTCGCCTTGCAACCGACCAAGCAGCTGACCAACCAGTACGACCTCTCGATGGCCTACTCGCCCGGCGTCGCCGCAGCCTGCGAGGAAATCGCCACAACGCCGGCCGAGGCGAGCACGCTGACCTCGCGCGCCAACCTCGTCGGCGTGATCACCAACGGCACCGCCGTGCTCGGCCTCGGGGCGATCGGCCCGCTGGCCGCCAAACCGGTCATGGAGGGCAAGGCGGTCCTGTTCAAGAAGTTTGCCAACATCGACGTCTTCGACCTGGAGATCAGCGAACGAGACCCCGACCGCCTCGTCGACATCATCGCCGCGCTCGAACCGACTTTTGGCGGGATCAACCTCGAGGACATCAGGGCACCGGAATGTTTCTACATCGAAAGGAAACTTCGCGAGCGGATGAGCATCCCCGTCTTCCACGACGACCAGCACGGGACGGCGATCGTCGTCGGAGCGGCAGTGCTCAATGGCCTGCACCTGCAGGGGAAGGATCTGCAGCAGGTCAAGCTGGTCACGTCGGGGGCTGGTGCCGCGGCTCTCGCCTGCCTGGACCTGCTGGTGATGCTCGGCATCCCGGTGGAGAACATCTGGGTCACCGACATCAAGGGCCTCGTCCATGAGGGGCGAACCGAGGACATGGACGAGATCAAGGCGCGCTATGCCAAACGCACCGACGCGCGTACCCTTGCCGAGGTCATCGAAGGCGCCGACGTATTCCTTGGCCTGTCGGCTGGCGGCGTGCTGAAGAAGGAGATGGTTGCCCGGATGGCGGATTCGCCGCTGATCCTGGCCTTGGCCAATCCCGTCCCGGAAATTCGGCCCGAGGAAGTCAGGGAGGTTCGCGGTGATGCGATCATCGCCACCGGCCGTTCGGATTACCCGAACCAGGTCAACAACGTGCTCTGTTTTCCGTTCATCTTCCGCGGCGCGCTCGACGTCGGGGCAACGACGATCACCGAGGCGATGAAACTGGCAGCCGTCAGGTCGATCGCCGAACTGGCCCGCGTCGAGCAGTCGGAGGTGGCCGCCAGGGCCTACGGCGAGATGGTTGCCGGTTTCGGCCCTGAGTACCTGATCCCGAATCCGTTCGACCCGCGGCTGATCGGCAGGATCGCCCCGGCGGTCGCCCAGGCAGCGATGGAATCGGGCGTCGCGACACGGCCGCTGCGCGATGTCGAAGCCTATCGTGAAAGCCTCGACGAGTTCGTCTACCACTTCGGGCTGATCATGAAGCCCGTCTTTTCGCAGGCCAAACAGGCGCCCCGAAAGATCGTCTTCGCAGAGGGCGAGGACGAACGCGTGTTGCGTGCCGTACAGGTGATCGTCGACGAGGGAATCGCCCGACCGATTCTGATCGGCGAGCCCGTGGAAATTGCCGGCAAGCTCGAGGCGCTGAACCTGCGCGTTCGCCCGGACGACGATTTCGACATCGTCTACGCCGAAAACAACCCGTTTTTCGACGAGCACTACGAGGCTTACTGGCGCGAGTACCGCCACCTGATGGAACGTAAGGGTGTCTCGGTCGATTTCGCCCGTCGGGAGGTGCGCCGACGGGCATCGCTCTTCGGAGCGATGATGGTCCGCATGGGTGACGCAGACGGTCTGATCTGTGGAACCTTCGGCCGCCATGACGTCCATCGCGAGTACGTCGAGAACGTCATCGGTCTGGCTCCCGGGGTCCGCAACCTCTACGCGATGAGCCTGCTGGTCCTCCCGGACCGGACGCTGTTCATCGCCGATACTTACATCAATTACGAACCGACCGCCGAACAACTCGTCGACATGACCCTCCTCGCCGCCGACGAGGTTCGTCGCTTCGGGATCACACCGCGCGTCGCGCTGCTCTCCCACTCCTCGTTCGGCTCGGAGAACACCCCCACGGCATTGAAGATGCGTTCGGCGCTGCAGAGGCTCAAGGAACGCGCCCCGCGCCTCGAGGTCGAAGGCGAGATGCACGGTGACGCCGCACTCGACGACCATATCCGGCAACGCGTCTTCCCGGCCGATGCCCGCCTCAGGGGACAGGCCAACCTGCTGATCATGCCGACGCTCGACGCGGCGAACATTTCCTTCAATCTGCTGAAGATCGCTGCGGGGGACAATCTGACGATCGGCCCGATCCTCCTCGGCGCGGCCCAGCCGGTGCATATCCTGACCTCGACGGCGACCGTTCGGCGGATCGTCAACATGACCGCCCTGACCGTCGTCGACAAGCTGATGAATGAACGCTGAGACCGACGTTCGCAGAGATGCTCACCACGCCTGCCCGGGAACCCGCCACAGCGCAGTTCCCGATGGCCGGGACCGCTGACCAGGGACCGAGCGGCAGCAGTCCCGATGGCCAATTCGCGAACCGCTCTGGTCCTCAACGGGGGCGGGGCACGTGCCGCGTACCAGGTCGGCGTGCTGTTGGCGATCCGCGAGTTGCTCGGCGGGCGATCTGCCGCCAATCCATTCCCGATCCTTTGTGGCACTTCGGCCGGAGCGATCAACGCGGCGGCACTGGCTTGCCACGCACATGATTTCGGCGCCGCGGTCGCCACGCTGGCCACAGTCTGGCGCGGCATGCACGCCGGCGACATCTACCGGGCCGATCTGCCGGGGATCAGCGCTGCGGGCGGCCGCTGGCTCAGCGCACTCGCTTTCGGCTGGGCCTTCCGTCGCAGTCCCCGGTCGCTGTTCGACAACGAGCCGTTGCGCCGGCTGCTCGAGGCCAGACTCGACATGAGCGGGATCGCGCGAAGCCTCGCCAGCGGCGCACTGTTCGCGGTCAGCATTACCGCTTCGGGCTACGCAACCGGTGACAGCGTGAGTTTTTTCCAGGCTCACCCCGAGGTCGGTCGCTGGCGGCGGGCGCAACGCGTCGGATGCCAGGCCGAACTGACGGTCGACCACCTGATGGCCTCGAGCGCCATTCCGTTCATCTTTCCGGCGGTCTACCTGAATCGCGAGTATTTCGGCGACGGATCGATGCGTCAGCTCGCACCGCTCTCCCCGGCGGTCCATCTCGGCGCCGAGAAAGTGCTCGTCGTCGCGCTCGGACAGGCGAGCAGCGGGACCCAGCGACAGAGCTCACGGAACTATCCGACGCTGGCCCAGATCGCCGGACACGCCCTGTCGTCGATCTTCATCGACACTCTGTCGATGGACGTCGAACGGATGGAAAGGATCAACAGGACGCTGTTGCATATCCCCGATGAAGTGCGGAGCAGCCGGGACTTCGGTCTGCGACCTCTGCAAGCACTGATCATCACCCCATCGGAGCGCCTCGATGACCTCGCTGCGCGCTACGCGCACACGCTGCCATTCGCGGTTCGAGGCCTGTTGCGGATGATCGGCGCGATGAACCGGCGGGGCGGTGCGCTGACCAGCTATCTGCTCTTCGAACGACCTTTCACCGAGGCGCTGATCGATCTCGGTTACCGTGACACGATGGCCCGGCGAGAGGACGTCGGATCCTTCCTAAGCAGCTGACCGTACATCACAAGCCACATCATGTAGCGACTCCATGTACTTATTTTTGATGACCTCTGGCTCTCTGACGACGGCCTGGGTTAGAATACCGATCGACGGACGGATGCAGGAGGCTGGTGATGCGCAGGATGCTCAAGGCGGTCGTGCTGCTGGGTTCACTGATCGGCTCGGCAGTGATTCCGGTCGACACGGCTCAGGCGGTCGACAAGGCCAGGGAAAGGGTCGCCTCGACAAAGGCCAGGGCCAACGGCGGAGCCCGACAGGCAAACCCCGCCCCAGCGGCACAATCCAGGTCGGGGACCGCCAGATCGTTGGCACAGAAGGGCAGGGATCCGGCGCAGTACAGGACGAAGGGCTCGGCCCCGACCGACAGGACAGCCGGAAACGGCCGGACGTCGGTGACGCAGCGTGGTCAGGCGGTTCGCGGTCCGGCGATGGCCCAGCCGAAATCGAACGTCTGGCTGGCGGCCAAGCCAGCGCTTCCGAAATCCGCGAAGGGTGGAAGATACGTCGCCATCGAGCCAGCCGGCGGAAGCACGGCGCCCATCCACAGGAGAGGCTTGACCCGGGCCCTGGCCAGCGGTGCGGATTTCTGGCAGGAACCTGGGCACCTGGCCGTCCAGTCGGGTTCGGCGCTGGTCATCGGGCAGAACGGTGGCGACCCGTTGTTCGAAAAGAACGCCCACGCGATCGTGCCGATTGCCTCGATCACCAAGTTGATGACGGCGATGGTGGTCCTCGACAGCATGCCCAATCTGCAGGCGTCGATCACGATCAGCGACGAGGACGTGGATTACCTTCGCGGCAGTCGGTCGCGTCTCGCCATCGGCACGGTGATCACCCGCGAGACGGCGCTGCTGCTGGCTCTGATGTCTTCGGAGAACCGGGCAGCCAATGCACTCGCCCGTCACTACCCGGGAGGCCTGCAAGCCTTCGTGGCGGCAATGAACCGCAAGGCAGCGTCGATCGGCATGGCCAGTAGCCATTTCGAAGATCCGACGGGTCTGAACAGCAACAACGTGTCTACCGCGCACGACCTCGCGCGGATGGTCGCCGCCGCGCACCGCTATCCGCTGATCCGCGAGTTCTCGACGACTCCGGGAGCACGCGCCGAAGTCAAGGGCCGCGAACTCGAGTTCCACAATACCAACCAGCTGGTCAGCAGTCCGACCTGGGACATCGGCCTGTCCAAGACGGGCTACATCCAGGAAGCGGGAAAGTGTCTGGTGATGCAGGCGACGGTCGCCGACAAACCAATTGTCATCGTTCTGCTCGACTCATCGGGCAAGCAGACACGGATCGGTGACGCCAACCGGATCAAGCGCTGGATGGAGAGTGCATCGGCGACCGGCAGGCTGCCGACGAGCGTCTGACCCGCTGTCGCCCGGTGTCAGCCACGGCCAGCGCCGTGGCTTTTTTTTGCAGTCCGCCAGCATTGCACGAGCCCCGGGAATTCGTTCGGGGAATAAACAAATAAGCAAAGATACTTTGCAGTTCTAAACACCGTGGCTATAGTTCCACCCTTTCCCCGTCGGGGATGGAGCAAAGGATGTCGTGCAAGTTTCTCAGTCGTCTTCTGGTCATCGCACTCGCCATCGCTGGGCCCCCGGCAATGGCCGACAGCAATCTGCTCAACGTTTCCTACGACGTGTCGCGCGACTTCTACAAGGATTACAACCCGATCTTCCAGAAGCACTGGAAAGCAACGAGCGGAGAATCGATCGACATTCGGCAGTCGCACGGCGGATCGAGCAAGCAGGTGCGTGCGGTCGCCGACGGCCTCGAGGCCGACGTGGTGACCATGAACCAGGCATCGGACGTCGACTTCCTCGCCGACAAGGGGCTCGTCGCCCGTGATTACACGCGGAAGTTCCCGAACAATGCTTCTCCCTATACTTCGACGATGGTTTTCATCGTCCGCAAGGGCAACCCCAAGGCGATCAAGGACTGGAATGACCTGGCTCGCCCGGGCGTTCAGGTGATCCTGCCGCACCCCAAGAACACCGGCAACGGCCGCTATACCTATCTCGCGGCGTGGGGCTACGCGATCAGCCAGCCGGGCGGAAACGACAGGACTGCACAGGACTTCGTCGCGCGCATGCTGAAGAATGCACCGCTCTTCGCTGCCGGGGGGCGCGACGCGACGACGACCTTCATGCAGCGTCGGATAGGCGACGTGCTGGTCTCGTTCGAGAGCGAGGCCGAGCTGATCGCCCGGGAATTCGGCAAGGGGGACTTCGAGGTCATCTACCCGTCGATCTCGGTGCTCACCGAGTTTCCGGTGGCCATCATCGACCGGGTGGTAGACAAGAAGGGCACGCGCAAGGTGGCTCAGGCTTATCTCGACTTTCTCTGGTCACCGGCCGGCCAGGAGAACGCTGCCCAGAACTACCTGCGTCCGCGCAACGCCGAGCTGCTTCGCAAGTACGCGGCCCAGTTCCCGCCGATCCGGACCTTCACCGTCGACGAGCTGTTCGGCGGGTGGGCCAGAGCTTTCCCAATCCACTTCCGGGACGGCGGAACCTTCGACCAGATTTATCAGCAGAAATAGGCGCCGACCGCCGCCGCACATTTTTCCGGCGACACCCAAATCGACAGCGATTCAGTGATGCCTGTCCCCCACTACCGCCAGCAGCTTCTGCCGGGTTTTCGCCTCGCGCTTGGCTGTGCGCTCGTCTACCTGTCGCTGATCGTCGTATTGCCACTGACCGGCCTGGCGATCAAGGCGAGTCAGCTGAGCCTGGCCGAGTTCTGGCAGACGGCCAGCGGCGAACGCGCACTCGCCTCGTACCGGGTGACTTTTGGCGCATCATTGCTGGCTGCGACGATCAACTGTTTCTTCGGCCTGATCGTTGCCTGGATTCTCGTGCGCTATTCGTTCCCAGGAAAGCGGCTGATCGATGCGCTGGTCGACCTGCCTTTTGCGCTGCCGACGGCGGTCGCCGGCATCACGCTGGCCACGCTCTATGCGGAGAATGGGTGGATCGGCCGCTACCTCGAACCGCTGGGCCTGAAGGTGGCCTTCACGCCACTGGGTATCGTCGTCGCGCTGACCTTCGTCAGTCTGCCCTTCGTCGTGCGCACACTGCAACCCGTGCTCGAGGACATCGAGCCCGAAGTCGAGGAAGCCGCTGCTTCGCTCGGTGCCTCACGCTTCCAGACCTTCGTCCGCGTCCTGCTGCCGACGATCCTCCCCGCCCTGCTCACCGGTTTCACCCTCGCGCTCTCGCGGTCAGTGGGCGAGTACGGCTCGGTCATCTTCATTGCCGGCAACATGCCGCTGATTTCCGAGATCACGCCGCTGCTGATCATCTCCAAGCTCGAGCAGTACGATGTCGTCGGCGCGACGGCACTGGCCACGGTCATGCTGGCGATTTCCTTCGTGCTGCTTCTCGCGGTGAATGCGTTGCAGTGGTGGACCGCCCACCGCGATGGCCGGGACGGCGCAGGGACGGGACAGCCGTGATCGGTGGACCGCCCCCACGCCGCGCCAATGCAGAACCCCGATGGCTGCGCCATCTGCTGATCGGTACGGGCCTCGGCTTCCTCGCGTTGTTCCTGGCGATCCCCTTGATCGCAGTGTTCAGCGAAGCCCTCGCTGCCGGCTGGGGCCGTTACCTCGAAGCGCTTGTTGACCCCGACGCGCAGTCGGCAATCCGTTTGACGCTGATCATCGCGATCAGCGTCCTGCCGATGAACATCCTGTTCGGCATCGCCGCGGCGTGGGCGATCGCTCGCTTCGACTTCCCGGGCAAGAATCTGCTGGTGACGCTGATCGATCTGCCGTTCGCCGTTTCACCGGTGGTCGTCGGCCTCGTCTTCCTGCTGATCTTTGGAGCGCAGGGCATCTTCGGGCCGTGGCTGGCGGCGAACGACATCAAGGTGGTGTTTGCCCTACCGGGAATGATCATCGTCACGATGTTCATCACCGCACCTTTCGTCGCCCGCGAACTGATCCCGCTGATGCAGGCACAGGGCCGGGAAGAAGAGGAAGCCGCGCTCTCGCTCGGCGCAAGCGGCTGGCAGATGTTCAGGCGGGTGACGCTACCGAACATCAGGTGGGGACTGCTCTACGGGGTGATCCTGGCCAACGCCCGCGCGATGGGTGAGTTCGGCGCCGTTTCGGTCGTCTCCGGGCACATCCGCGGCCAGACGAACACGCTGCCGCTGCACGTGGAAATCCTCTACAACGAGTACAACGCCATCGGAGCCTTCGCTTCTGCGTCGGTGCTGGCTTTGTTGGCGGTCGTCACACTGATCGCCAAGACGGCCGTGGAATGGCGGATTCGCCGCGAAACCCGTGTGCTCTCCGAATCCCCTGCGCAGGAACGGCCGGTGGCCAGTGCAAGCAGAGACATGGGGGCCAGCGCCGGCAGCCTCCGCTCGAATCCCTCAGGCGAGTGGCCATGAGCATTGAAATACGCGCGATCAGCAAACGATTCGGCAGCTTCGTGGCCCTGCACGATGTGACGCTCGACATACCCTCCGGAGAACTCGTCGCCTTGCTTGGTCCGTCCGGTTGTGGCAAGACGACGCTGCTGAGGATCATCGCCGGAATGGAAAGCCCCGATTCGGGACACATCCTGTTCGCCGGCGAGGAAGCGACTCACGTCCATGCGCGGGAACGCAAGGTCGGCTTCGTCTTTCAGCACTACGCCCTGTTCCGACACATGTCGGTCTTCGAGAACGTTGCCTTCGGCCTTCGCGTCAAGCCCAGGAAGCTGCGTCCTGCCGAGGCCGAGATCCGACGCCGGGTCAGCGAACTGCTCAAGCTCGTACAGCTCGACTGGCTGGCCGAGCGATACCCCTCGCAACTCTCGGGGGGCCAGCGACAGCGCATCGCACTGGCCCGCGCCCTGGCGGTCGAGCCCAGGGTGCTGCTCCTCGACGAACCGTTCGGCGCGCTGGACACGCGGGTGCGCAAGGAACTGCGCCGGTGGCTGCGCCGCCTCCATGACGAGATGCATATTTCCAGCGTCTTCGTCACCCACGACCAGGAAGAGGCCCTCGAGGTGGCCGATCGGGTGGTGGTCATGAATCAGGGACGCGTCGAACAGATCGGCTCACCGGACGATGTCTATTCGCATCCGGCCTCGCCTTTCGTCTATCAGTTTCTGGGCAACGTCAACGTCTTCCACAGCCGCGTGCACGGTGCCTGGGCGGACATCGGCCGTGAACAGGCGCAAGATCTGCCCGCCGACGAGGCAACCGCGTTCGTCAGGCCCCACGACATCGAAATCGAGCACCGTCCGGCACCCGGCGGACTCGCTGCAACGGTCCAGCAGGTTCACACGGTCGGGCCACTGGTACGCGTCGAGCTGGCGTACGCATCGGAACTGATCGAGGTCGAGCTCACTCGCGAGCGGGCCCGTTCGCTGGCCCTCCGTGAAGGACAGCAGGTGTGGTTCCGGCCGCGGGAACTGCGGGTATTCGCTGTCCCGCAGAGTGGCCTGGAAGAAGGCGGATCAGGCATCTAGCGATCCGCTGCCGGCCGCTCGGCTACACGCCTCCCGCGCCCACACGAGCGCATGACCCGCATTGACCCTTTCGCGAGGAGCTTTGTCTGGTACGATGCGCCGTGATGCAAACGCTTCTTGCCATTAAATTCGTCACTTCCATTCTCCGCATCTGCTGGCTGTCGCTGCTGCCTGCGCTGCTGTGCTGTACACCGTGCCTCGCCGAGACCGCGGAGCCGGTGATGGTCGCCATCGGTCACCCGGCGACGAGTGAAGAAACGATTCCGCGGGCGTCGCTGCGCGCCATCTTTGGCATGCGTCTGCAGAAATGGCCAGGCGACACGCCAACCAAAGTCTTCGTGCTCAGGGACGACGCGCCCGACCACGCGACGTTCAGCAAGACTCTGCTGCAGGTTTTCCCTCATCAGCTGCGCATGGCCTGGGATCGGCAGGTCTTCTCGGGACAGGGGCAATACCCCGAGCAGGTCGGCTCGGCTCAGGAGATGCTGGCCAAGGTCGCCTCCACGCCGGGGGCCATCGGTTACGTCAAGGCCAACGAGGTTACTCCGAATGTTCGTGTCCTCAAGATTCGCTAGGCGCGCGTATTGCCTCGCGTGGATCGGCGCTCTCGCGTCGGCTTCCCCCGCGGTGCGCGCCCTCGACTATCTGGACGGCGACTTCCAGTTGCACGGTTTTGCCTCTCTGACCCTGGTCAACACCACTGACAACAACTTCTTCGGCAAGAGCGACGACAGGATCAGCAAGGACTTCACCGAGGTCGGCGTCAATGCCTCGTGGCGCATCCTGCCCGAATTGCAGGTTTCGGCCGAAGCCCTGTCGCATCGTGCCGGAGGAACCGACAACGGAAACGTACGACTCGATTACGGACTGATCGACTGGACTCCGCTGACCAGCGAGGAGGGTCGGAGCGGTGTTCGCGTCGGGCGAATAAAGACCGCCTACGGCTTGTACAATACCACCCGCGACGTCCCCTTCACCCGGCCGAGCATCATTCTGCCGCAGTCGATCTATTTCGAACGCACTCGCAACCTGACCGTATCCGCCGATGGTGCCGAGATCTATCTCGAGCGCTATGCCGAAGCCGGTACGCTGTCGGCCAGTTTCGCTTACGGACAACCGCAGACCGACAACGAAGCGGCCAAGGTTGCGCTGTTCAACGTGAACCCGCCGGGGAATCTCGACGCTCAGTTATCCCCGGACTTTCAGGTGCTCTACGAAGGATCCGGCGGCCGCTACCGCCTGGGGCTGACGGCCACGCAGCTCGAGCTGCGCTACAAACCCGGGCCTGCAGACCGCCTGCGAGCGGGAACCTTCAAGCTGAAACCGCTGATCCTTTCCGCTCAATACAACGCTGAAGACTGGAGCCTGACCAGCGAATATGCCTGGCGCCCGACAACGGTCAAGAACTTCGGGCCTTTCTTCTATAACGGCAAGGCCAACGGGGAAAGCTACTACATCCAGGGAACCTACCGGCTGGCCTCACAGTGGGAAGCTCTCTTGCGTTACGACGCCTACTACGCGGACCGGAATGACCGGGACGGAGAGGATTTCGCTGCTGCGACCCGACGGCCGGCATTCAGCCGCTTTGCCCGGGACTGGACCTTCGGACTGCGTTTCGACGTCACTCCGCAGTTCATGCTCCGCGCAGAGGTCCACCGCATCGACGGCACGGGCTTCCTGCCTGCGCAGGACAACCCGAACATCCAGGATCTGCGGCGCAACTGGGACAACTTCATGTTCCAGGCGTCTTTCCGCTTCTAGCTTCCTGACATGGCGGAAGGTGCAGCAACCGATGAGCGGCCGGGCAGGTCCCGGTTCCTGAGCCTCAAGTGGAAGGTGCTGCTGACCCTCGGCGTGGCCATGCTCTCGGTCAATGGAGCGTTGTCCTGGCACCACTATCGCGATCTGAAGACGCGTTTCGAGGAACAGCGCGCAGAAATCCGCCAGCGACTGGTCGCTGAAGCCTTCGCGCTGCGCAACGACTTCGGTCGACGACTGCAGGCTCTGGCCGGGATGCTGGCAGCGCTCGACTCCGTCGGCGTGAGCCTTTTCCAGACGCCCGCCGGGAACGCTCTGCTGCGCCAGCACTTCGACAGCTACTGGCCGGCCCTGCAGCTCGACCTCGGAATCGACTCGGTTCAGGTCTACGCACGAAGTGGAGCCCCTCTCCTGAGCTGGTCGACGAGTTCATTGCCCGAAGCGGCTCAGGACGCGCAGGTGCATACGGTCATCGCCGAGGAGCGCGCGATGCACTGGACCAGTTGCCGACAGACGTGCAGCCAGTTTGCGGCTGCGCCGATCCTCTCCGAGGGGCAGGTAGCGGGGGCCGTCGTCCTCGGCAGCTCGCTGGCCGATGTGGTCAACTCATTCCAGCAGGTCACCAATGCCGATCTCGGCGTCCTCGTCCCGGCCACCGACCGTGGCGCCTTGTCCGACAACGACATCCTTCGCCAGAGCGGGTTGCGCGCCACGCTGCTGAGCAGCAAAGGCAAGGCTCGACCAGTCCTTCAGCAACTCGCGTCAATCCCGCAGATCCCCGACCCACCGGGTCATGCGAGCGTGTCCCTGAGCCACGAGGAGCGGCACTACGAGCTGTCCTTCCTGGCGCTCGTGCCCCCAGACGGAAAGAACGTGCCGCCGATGATGGTCGTCATCGACGATCTGACCGGGCCGCTGAAGGACATCACCGATGCCGTCCTGCTCCGCCTGGCCGGCGAACTCGCAGTTTCCCTGGCTTCGCTGGGAGTCCTCGCCTGGCTCGTCAACTCTCCGCTGCGGCGCATGACACGTACCGCCGAAGCGATCCCGTTCCTGGGCCGCAGTGCGTTTGCCGAGGCGCGCAACCGGATTGCACCGCGCCGGCGACGCCTTGTCGACGACGAGATCGACAGCCTCGACGAAGCGGCGATTGCCCTTTCGTATCGCCTCGAAGAGCTCGAAGCCAAGGAGCTGGCGCACAAGCAGGAAACCGACCGCCTGGTGCAGGAGATATCCGCACAGCGCGACTTCAGCAGCAGCCTCCTCGACACCGCGCAGGTGATCATCCTTACCCAGCGTGGTGACGGGCGGATCCACAGTGTGAATCGTTATGGCTCGCTGCTTTCCGGCTGGAACAAACAGGAACTGATCGGGAAGCCTTTCCTGGATCTGATCGGCGAAGACCAGTCGCGGCTCGCAGCAATGCGCGAGGTTCTTCAGGAAATCGCCGCGGGCGAGCGTCTCGACGCCCAGATGGAATCGATCGTCTGCGGCAAGAACGGCCAGCACTACGAGATCACCTGGAACCATTCCCGTCTTTCGGTCCAGCTGGACGAATCGGTGACGATCCTCTCCGTCGGTATCGACCACACTGAGCGCAAGAGAGCGGAATCAGACGTCAAGCGCCTCGCCGAGCGGGACGTGCTTACCGATCTGGTCAATCGCAAGCGCTTCCAGATCGAACTCGCAGATGCGCTGATCAGCGCCCATCGCCTTGGCACCGACGGCGCCCTGCTTTACCTCGACCTCGACAATTTCAAGTATGTGAATGACGTCAGCGGCCATCAGGCAGGCGACGAGTTGCTCAAGGACGTCGCCAAGGAGGTCGGCAAGGCCGCTCGCGCCAGTGATCTCCTTGGCAGACTCGGTGGCGACGAACTCGGACTGCTGCTCCACGAGTGTGATCGGGAAGGGGCGATACAGGTCGCCGAGAAAATCAACAGGCGGCTGGCCGAGAGAAAATACCCTGGTCTCGGCGCCAACCACCGCGTATCCGCGAGCATCGGTATCGTCGTCTTTTCGGAAGCCAGCAGCGACGCCGTCGACCGCCTGCTGGCCAACGCCGATATCGCGATGTATCAGGCCAAGAAGAAGGGCGGCGCGGGATGGCACGTCTACTCCGAGGGCGAAGGCGTCCAGGAAAAGATGCAGAGTCGTCTGTACTGGGAAGAGATGATCAATCGCTCACTGGCCAGCGATGGGTTGATCGTGCATTACCAGCCGATTCTCGACATACGCGCACGCCAGGTTAGCCACTACGAGGCGCTGGTGCGCATGCGTGGCGCAGATGGCTCGGTGATCGCGCCGGGCATGTTCATGGAGATTGCCGAACACAGCGGACTGATTCGCCAGATCGATCGCCAGGTCATCCGCCAGGTATTCGCCAGGATGATCGCTCTGTTTGCCGCCGGAAGGTACTACCGTTTCTCGATCAACCTGTCCGCGGTGAGCATCAACGACCCGACTCTGCTCTCCTTCATTCGCCACGAAACGTCGCGCAGTCCGATGCTGCCCAGCCATGTCGTGTTCGAAATCACCGAGACTGCAGCGGTTTCCGACTTCTCCTCGGCGCGCGCATTCATGGATTCGGTTCGTGAAATCGGTTGCTCGTTTTCGCTCGACGACTTTGGCGTCGGCTTCTCGTCGTTCAATTACGTGAAGCAGTTGCCCGTCGACTACGTGAAGATCGACGGATCGTTTGTCCGGACGCTCGTCGACAGTCCCGACGATCAGGTCTTCGTTCGCGCGCTCGCCGAAGTTGCCCGAGGTTTCGGCAAGAAGACCGTCGCCGAGTTCGTCGAGGACGAGCGCGCGTTGAACATGCTGCGCAGCTTCGGCGTAGACTACGCGCAAGGCTACTTCATCGGCAGACCGACCCCGGAGGTCAGTTGAGCAATCCTTGCTCGCCTTTCGAGCACCCTGTAATTACAGCGAGGAAACAAAAGCTTGGAGTAATCGGGCAGGCTCGGATGGGGCGTCCCGGCGCTTGCGCCAGAGCGGGTGCGCCTCTGTGCCGGTGCTATAATCCGACCCTTCCGCTCCCGGCCTCTTGCCCATCCCGTCGATCGACAATGGCGCTGTACACCCTTGGCATCAACCACCATACAGCGCCGATTTCGATGCGCGAACTGGTGGCCTTCGAAGCCGACGGAGTCCCTGAGGCGCTGACCGACCTGACCCGCTGCAAGCCGATTCAGGAAGCAGCAATCCTGTCGACCTGCAACCGCACGGAGGTTTATATCAGCAGCGAGTCTCCGGAAGCGGTTGGCGAATGGCTCGCTGACTACCGCCGCGTGGCTCTCGACGAACTCGGGCCCTACCTGTATACCTATCCGGGAAGGGACGCCGTCAGGCACGCCTTTCGCGTCGCCAGCGGCCTCGATTCGATGGTCCTCGGCGAGTCACAGATCCTCGGTCAGATGAAGGAAGCGGCGCGCCTCGCCGAGGAAGCCGGAACCCTCGGGGCGACCCTGCACAAACTGTTCCAGCAGTCATTTGCTGTCGCCAAGGAGGTTCGCTCGACGACCGCCATCGGAGCGAACGTCATCTCGCTGGCGGCAGCCGCCGTCCGTCTCGCCGGACGCATCTTCGAATGCATTGCCGACCAGAAGATCCTGTTCATCGGGGCGGGCGAGATGATCGATCTCTGCGCCACACACTTTGCTGCGCAACAGCCGCGGCTGATCGTCATCGCCAACCGCACCGTCGAGCGGGGATTGGCCCTTGCAGAACGCGTCGGCGGAGCAGCGATCCGTCTCGAGGAGATCGGCGAGCGTTTGCAACAGTTCGACATCGTCGTTTCGTGCACCGCCAGTCCCCTGCCGATCATCGGCCTCGGGATGGTCGAGCGGGCCGTCCGGCTGCGCCGCCATCGCCCGATCTTCATGGTCGACCTCGCCGTCCCACGAGATATCGAGCGCGAAGTCGGTGACCTGGATGACGTCTTCCTGTACACCGTGGACGACCTCGCCCAGGTCGTCGAGTCCGGACTCGAATCGCGACAGGCTGCCGTCGTCGACGCCGAGGCGATCATCACCGAGCGCGTCGAGGGCTTCCTGCGCTGGCTGGCAACACGTGACACCGTCCCGGTAATCCGCTCGCTGCGTGACGCGGCGGAACGCGCCCGCCGGCACGAGGTGGAACATGCGTTGAAGTTGCTTGCCAAAGGCGACGATCCAGCACGTGTTCTCGACCAGTTCTCACACCGCCTGACCAACAAGTTCCTGCATGCACCGACGCAGACGCTGAACCAGGCGGGCCGCACCGAACGTGAAGCACTGCATTCGCTGGTCGCGCATCTTTTCCACCTGCACATCGAGACACCGCACGGCGAGTGATACCGCCTCGTTCGCTGACAGGCCTCGCTTTCACCTCGATCAGTCGATAGATGAACCAGAGTATTTGCGCAAAACTCGAACAGCTCGCCGGACGGCTCGATGAACTCGACCGGATGCTGGCCAGCGGTCAGGCCGCCCAGGACATCGACGAGTTCAGGCGCCTGTCGCGCGAGCACGCCGAGATCGGACCAGTGGTCGGGCTCTACCGGACCTGGCAAGAGACCCAGAGCGAACTCGCCTCGGCGACCGAACTGCTTTCCGACCCGGAGATGCGTGAACTCGCCGAGGCTGAAATTGCCCATGTACGCACGCGACTGCCGGCGATCGAAGCCAATCTGCAGACGCACCTTCTCCCCAAAGACCTCGATGACGAACGCAACGTCTTTCTGGAGATTCGCGCAGGAACGGGTGGAGACGAGTCGGCGCTCTTTGCCGGCAGTCTTTTCCGCATGTATGCGCGCTACGCGGAGCGCAAGCGCTGGCAGATCGAAGTGATCTCGGCAAGCGTTTCGGAGCTTGGCGGCTATCGCGAGGTCGTCGCGCGCATCTCCGGCCAGGGAGTATATGCGCAGCTCAAATTCGAATCAGGCGCACATCGTGTCCAGCGAGTCCCCGAGACGGAAGCACAGGGCCGCATCCATACTTCCGCATGCACCGTAGCGGTCATGCCGGAAGCCGACGCGCTCGAGGAAGTCCAGATCAATCCGGCGGACTTGAGGATCGACACCTTCCGGGCGTCTGGAGCGGGCGGACAGCACATCAACAAGACGGACTCGGCGGTACGCATCACTCACCTCCCGACCGGGATCGTCGTCGAATGCCAGGACGATCGCTCGCAGCACAAGAACAAGGCGCAAGCTCTCTCCGTCCTGGCGGCGCGAATCAGGGACCGCCGGGAGCGCGAACAGCAGGCGACTCTCGCGTCGACTCGCCGAAGCCTGATCGGAAGCGGCGACCGATCGGAAAGGATACGCACCTACAATTTTCCCCAGGGTCGTGTGACCGACCATCGGATCAACCTGACCCTCTACCGGATCGATGCGATCATCGATGGTGACCTCGACGAGCTGATCGCGGCACTCTCGGCCGAGCACCAGGCTGACCAGCTGGCCATGCTCGCCGAGGCGGAGTGAGTCGCCGGCCGGGAACAACCGATGACCGCGCGAACCACATTCCGAGCACCCGTCGACCGTTCGCCCGCTGAGGCGATGGCGACGAGTATCGGTGATGCCTGGCGAGCCGCCTGCCGTAGCATCGATCGCCTCGACGCTCGCCTGCTCGTCCAGCACGTCGCGCAATGCACGCACGCCGATCTTCTGGCACGTCCGGAAAGGGCATTCCCGGCCGCTCAGGCCGAATGCCTCGACGAGCTCGTCAGCCGTCGGGCCAACGGGGAGCCGCTGGCCTACCTGATCGGCTCTGCCGACTTCTTCGGTCTCACTTTCGAGGTTTCTCCGGCGGTGCTGATCCCGCGCCCGGAGACCGAACTGCTCGTCGAGCTGGCACTCGACGTTCTGCAAGCCTTGCCGGCACCTGAAGTCGTCGACCTCGGTACGGGTTCCGGAGCCATCGCGATCAGCCTAAAGCGACACTGTCCCCAGGCTTCCCTGACGGCAGTCGAGCTGTCTGCGGCAGCGCTGGCCGTGGCGCGGAGGAACGCCGATCGTCATGCCGTCGATATCGGTCTCGTTGCAGGTGACTGGTTTGAACCGCTGGAAGGAGCACGCTTCGATCTGATCGTCGCCAATCCCCCCTACGTCGCCGAGGGAGATGCGCATCTGGCCGAGAACGGCCTGCCGTTCGAGCCGCGGATGGCTCTGACCGATGGCCTGAGCGGTGGCGATGGACTGCATTGCATCCGGACGATCATCAGTCAGGCCACGGCACACCTGCTCGCTGACGGCTGGGTCTTGATCGAGCACGGCTACGGCCAGGCGGAGCAGGTGAGAGCCGCGCTCGACGAACAAGGCTTCGTCGAAGTCGGCACGTGGCGGGATCTGTCACGAATCGAGCGGGTCAGCGGCGGTCGCCTGCGTTGACCAGAGCTGCGCCCGCCGGATAGACTGCTTGCTGACGAGTCGTCTCAACGAATTTCACGAGGTCTGCTCATGGACGTTCAACAGCTGATCCGGGAACAGGTCACCAGCCATCCGGTGGTCCTGTACATGAAGGGCACCCCGCAGTTTCCGCAGTGCGGCTTCTCGGCAATGACCGTACAGATTCTCAGAGCCTGCGGTCTGTCCAGCTTCTTCAGTGTCAATGTGCTGGAAGATCCGCGGATTCGCAGCGGCATCAAGGAGTACGCGAACTGGCCGACGATTCCACAGCTCTACGTGCGCGGCGAATTCATCGGTGGCTGTGACATCGTGCGCGAGATGTACGAACATGGCGAGCTGCAGCAGTTGCTGGAGGGTCTCGTCGAAGCACGCTGATTGCCCCCCGTCGCCGCCGATGCTTGCAGGACGCGTCCTGCCTGGCAGGGCTCGTCGCGACCGCTGCTGGTCATGCGCCGGGGCTTGGCCGCCCGGCAGTCATTTCTTCATAGGCGCGGAGCGCCTCGGCCGCATACATGAGACTGGGACCGCCACCCATGTACGTGCACACCGCCAGCGTCTCCATCAGTTGCTCGCGCCGGACTCCGAGACGGACCAGCGCCTTGACGTGAAAGCCGATGCACGCATCGCAGCGGCTGGCCACACCGATCGCCAAGGCGATCAGCTCCTTGTCGAGCGCCGACAATGCTCCCGGAGCCAGGGCCGCCTTGGCCAGGGCGTTGAAACCCTGCATGGTTTCCGGAATGTCGTGGCGCAGAGCCCCGAGCGCTTTCGAGATATCCTGCGTAATCGCGTGGAAGGACTTGCTCATGACACCTCCGGACCGAAAATCAGAAAACGCTAATATACCCTATCCGGGTCTCGCGACGCAACGTCCATGCCGGCGAGCGCTAGCTGCCAGTCTGCTTGGCGCAGCTTCGACAGGCCGTGATTGCGCTGGTCGGTCGGTCGCCGGGGTGAGCGGATGAAAGCCAGTCGAGCGTCCTCACGACCATCCTGCCGGGTCGCCGTCTGCTGCATCGTATTGGCTGGCTGCACATCGTACAGCGGCTGGGGCCTGAAGCCCGGCCAGGCATCACTCTCCGAAGTGGTCGCCACGATGGGCAACCCGGCGATGAGCTGGCGCGATCCCGACGGCGGCGAGCAGCTCGCCTACCCGCGAGGACCGGCGGGCACCCAGACGTTCATGGTCTTCATCGCTCCCGACGGGCGACTTCAGCGCATCGAAGCGGTCCTCGACATCGAGCATTTCGCGCTGATCGGGCCCGGGAAAGCCGACCGGGCCGCGGTGCTGCGCCTGATCGGCCCCCCCGTCCCGCAGTGGACCAGTTATTTCCCGACGCGTAACGAACTCGTTTGGGAGTGGCAGTTCTGCGACTCGTGGAATCAGCTTGCCCGCTTCGACGTGCTGTTCGATGCAACGACCGGAATCGTCCGGACGAGCTACCAGCGGCCGGCGCTGATGGGAGCCAACGGTGTGGCGCCGTGGTGCGGGCGCTAGCAATCTGCCCAAGCGGCTCGCTGCGGCGTTGATCGGAGCCCGCTGTCAGAAGGAGATCAGCCGCACGTTGGCCGAAGCCAGGCGCGCGCTGAGCACACCCAGGAAGGCTTGGTAAAAGTGCATCCGGCAGGTCTCGGATGAGCTCTGCAAAGCCCTTCCCGTAACCTTGACGAGTCTCGCTGCGCTCAGCGAGACGACGTCGGCTCCGCGTACGGTCGTGGCCTTCCCGATCACCGCCATTTCGCCGAAACATTCGCCAACCGCGAGAAGCTCGAGCACCAGCCCGTTCTTGAGGACCTTCAACTCGCCTTCGGCCAGGAAGTAGAAGCAGTCGCCGTCTTGGCCGTCCTCGATGATCAGCGTATCGGGCGGCACGCGAGTCCACTCGGAAAAGCGCACGACCTCCCAGATTTCCACGTCGGAGAAATCGGCGAAGAAGGCGAACGAGCGGAGAGTGTCGAACTTATCGAGGTCGGCCATCTGCTCTGCCGGCGCGTTCAGCCGCCGGCCCCGGAACGCCCGCGCCAAGTCTTGGGCAAATTCGCTCCAGGTCGGGTAGCGACCATCGAGCTTCTTGTTCATTGCGCGGGCCACGACGCTGTCGAGCGCCGCCGGGATACCTTCGCGCAGCGCGGAGGGCTTCCTCGGCTCGAGGTTGATGATCTGATAGATCAGATCGTAACTGTTCCGCGCCTCGAAGGGCAGGTGTCCGGTCAGCAGCTGGTACATGACGACACCCAGCGAATAGATGTCCGTCCGGTGGTCGAGGGGCTGATCCTTGACCTGCTGCGGGGACATGTACGCCGGAGAGCCGATCCCGAGAACGAGAGTACGCTCCGGAGAACCGATGATCGCCGCGCCGAAGTCGGAGATCTTGATCTCCCCTTGTGCCGGATCGTTCCCGGCTAACAGGATGTTCGCCGGCTTGATGTCGCGGTGGGTGATTCCGGCGCGGAACGCGAAGTCGAGGGCCCGGGTACACTTGAAGACGATTTCGACGACCCGCTCGATCGGCAACAGCTTCTCGGGATTGCAGGCCTGCTCGAGAGTTCCGCCGGCGACATATTCCATGACGATGTAGCAGAAATGGTCGTCGACGACGGCATCGTAGGTCTGGACGATGTGCGGGTGCGACAACTTCCCGATCAGCGCGGCCTCGTTGAGGAAGAGATGCGTGTACAGCCGACCCTTTTTGGGGTCTTTCAGAATCCCAGGGGCAGCGACCTTGATCGCCACATCGCGCCGGCCGAAGGGGTCGTTGGCGAGGTAGACTGTGGACGTGGCGCCGCGGCCGATCTCGCGCATCAACTCGTACTTGCCGAGCTTTTCCACCTGACAGGCCTTGTCCGCGAGCTAGCGGCGACGGGCGCGGTCTACGGCTGCCAGCACCTGCTCCGGCGCCGTGCCCCCCTGGTGATTCCGTGCCGCCAGAGAAGCCTCGACGCTGAGCACCAGGTCCTCACCGACCAATGGTGAGAACTGCCGAAGCTCGCCGAGCGACAGCTGCGAGAGGTCCATTCCGAGTTCCTCGGCACGGCGAACGGCCAGCCCCACGGTTTCGTGGGCGTCGCGAAACGGCAGCCCTTTGCCAACCAGGTAGTCCGCCAGGTCGGTTGCCGTCGCGAAACCCTCGTCCAGTGCCGCGCGCATCTTTCGGCGATTCGCGGTGATGCCCGGAACCATCTCGATGAACACGCGCAGCGTATCGGTGACCGTATCGACCGCGTCGAACACCGGCTCCTTGTCCTCCTGGTTGTCCTTGTTGTAGGCCAGTGGCTGCCCCTTCATCAGCGTGAGCAGAGCAGTCAGGTGACCGTAGACCCGACCGGTCTTGCCACGCGCGAGTTCAGCGACGTCCGGATTCTTTTTCTGCGGCATGATCGAGCTGCCCGTGCAGAACCGGTCCGCCAGCGTGATGAAACCGAAACGGGGGTTCATCCAGAGAACCAGTTCTTCCGAGAGACGCGAGAAATGCATCATCAGCAGCGCGCACGCGGCACAAAACTCGATGGCGAAGTCGCGGTCGGAGACGGCGTCGAGCGAATTCTCGCAAAGCCCATCGAAGCCGAGCAACTCGGCGACGTAGAGACGATCGACCGGATAGCTCGTGCCAGCCAGAGCGGCCGAGCCCAGCGGAAGGCGGTTGGTACGCCGCCTGCAGTCGACGTAACGCTCGCCATCGCGCCGCATCATCTCGTGATAGGCAAGCAGATGGTGGCCGAAAGTCACCGGTTGCGCGACCTGCAGATGCGTGAAGCCAGGAAGCGGCGTCGCCGCCTCCCTCTCCGCGATATCGAGCAGAGCCGACTGCAGCTGGTCGAGCAGGGCAAGAATCCCGTCGATCGAGTCACGAACGTAGAGACGCATGTCGGTCGCCACCTGATCATTTCGCGATCGCCCGGTATGCAAACGCTTGCCGGCGTCACCGACGAGGCTGGTCAGGCGCTTCTCGATATTCAGGTGGACGTCTTCGAGATCCGGCGACCAGACGAAGATCCCCGCTTCGATTTCGCTGACCACCTGTGCCATGCCCCGCTCGATGTCCTCGAGATCGGCTGCAGTGATGATCGCCTGCCTGGCGAGCATGCGCGCGTGCGCCAGCGAGGCGCGAATGTCCTGTCGCCAGAGTCGCTGGTCGAAAGCGACCGACGCCGTGTAGCGCTTGACCAGATCGCTCATCGGCTCGGAAAAACGGCCGGCCCAGGTGTAGGTCGACGACTCACCTGGGCTCATCGGCAGACCACTTCCTGGACTAAAATCACTCGTCGGATCCTTGATGGACGCCCTTTTTCGTGACGAAGAGTATAAGGCAAAAGCAGCCCGGCGAGCCGCTGCCGGACTTTCGCAACGTTGGCGTCATGCTGCGCATCCTGCTCGGAGTCAACCTCCTGGCACTCGTTGCAGCGCTTGTCCAGAGTGAGGGCATCGGTGGAATCCTGCAGCGCTTCATCGACATGGCCGTCTGGGTTCAACCGCTGCTGCTCGCCAATCTGGCATTGCTCGCAAGCTCGGCAGGTCTGCTGCAGGGCCTTCCGGTCTGGCTCGCTAAGCTCCTGGTAGTCGTGCTCGCCGGTGGATCGGCGTTGATCCTGCTCGAGTTCTGGAGTCTTCTGGGTCTTGACAGCACCGGCTGGCAACAGGCGACGCGCGCTGCGCTGCTCGCCTCGATCACCGCAGCCGCGCTGCTCTCCTATCTGAAGCTGCGCTCGAGTGCCCTGTCGCCGGCCCTCGTCGAAGCGCGGCTGCAATCGCTCACCGCGCGCATCCGGCCGCACTTCCTGTTCAACAGCCTGAATGCCGTCGTCTCGCTGATCCGCCAGGATCCGCGGCGGGCAGAGACCGCACTCGAGGAACTCGCCGAACTGTTCCGCGCGCTGATGCACGATCCTCGGGAGCTGATTTCCTTGGCCGACGAACTCGCCCTGTGCCGCCAGTACCTCGATCTGGAGAAACTGCGCCTTGGCGAACGACTCGGCGTCGAATGGCAGGTCGAGGACCTGCCTGAACGAGTCAGGGTTCCGCCGCTGATCGTTCAGCCATTGATCGAAAATGCCGTATACCATGGCATCGAAACGTTGCCGAGTGGGGGCACGATCCGTATTTCGCTGCACCGTCACGGCGATCAGCTGCATGTCGAGCTGTCCAACCCACTCGTCGCAAATGCGGAACATCAGCGAGGCAATCACATGGCTCTGGAGAACATTCGTGAGCGGCTGGCCCTCTACTATGACCTCGAGGCGCGACTCGACACCGCCGAGGAAACGCGCGCCGACGGCCGGGACGAGTATTCCGTCCATATCGTTCTGCCGTGCCGCGACCCGCGTCGATGACTCCTGCGGGCGCGGCCGAGAGGTCGTGAAGAAAGGGGCGCGAGCAGTCCGGAATGCTCGACGCGAGCGAACGACGAGACATATCGGATAGACAGGCAAGACGTGAGCGAGCGAGCCACAGCGCAAGTCGGTCGCGCAGCAGAGTCATTCACAACCTCTGAGGTGCTGTCGATCATGATCGTTGACGACGAGGCGCCGGCACGCGCGCGTCTGCGTGACCTGCTTGCCGACATTCGTCCGCAGCTGCCCAATGAGGTCGTTGCTGAAGCTGCAAACGGCCTCGAAGCCCTGGCCGCGACTGATCTGCACGAGGTCGACATCGCGCTCGTCGATATTCGCATGCCCCGGATGGACGGCATCGAACTCGCGAGTCACCTGCTCGAGATCGCCCATCCTCCGTCGGTGATCTTCGTCACCGCCTTCGATGCCTACGCGGTCAAGGCTTTCGAGCTCAGCGCCCTCGACTATCTTCTCAAGCCGGTGCGCGCGCAGCGCCTGCTGGCCGCCCTGCTCAAGGTCAGGGAAGGCAGGCCGACACTTGCGGCGCAGCGACATCGGCTGCCACCGACCGCGCGCACCCACCTGTCCTGTCACGAGCGCGGCCGCGTGCTGCTGGTTCCTGTGGTCCAGATCCTCTACTTCAGAGCCGACCTCAAGTACGTCGTCGCCCGCACGCGTGAGCGGGAATTCCTGCTCGACGAGTCGCTGAGTCACCTCGAACAGGAATTCGGCGCGCAGTTCATCCGCCTCCACCGCAGCGTCCTTGCCGCCCGCGAGGCGATCGCCGGATTCGAACGGAGCGGCCCGGACGACGTCGACGCGCAGTGGCAAGCGATCCTGCATGGCCTCCCGGAAAAGCTGCCGGTCAGTCGCCGTCAGTGGCCCCTGGTCAAGTTGCAGACCCGCCATCCCGGCTCCTGACCACCTGTGCGCAACGCCTCGGATCTGCGATGACTGGCCGGGTGGCTGCCGAGGGAATGGGGCGACCCGAGCGGGACATCAGCTGCCGCAGGGACGCCGGCTGATGAGGCCGGGTGCCGTGCTAGAATCCTCACCAGGGGTCCCCGAGGTCCTTCCGGGAATCGCCCGTCCGACGACCCTCCGCCCGAGTCCACCTCAGCCACGAACCGGAAACCTGCCTTGACCGCGGCAAGACCTGCGCCACTACGCATCGTCATCGCTTCCCGAGAATCCCGTCTGGCGATCTGGCAGGCGGAGCACGTCCGTCAGCGCCTCGCCCGACTGTACCCGCAAACGGCGATCGAGATTCTCGGCATGAGCACCCGCGGAGACCAAATCCTTGATCGCCCACTGTCGACGATTGGCGGCAAGGGATTGTTCATCAAGGAACTCGAAGTGGCGATGCGCGCGGGTCGAGCCGACCTTGCGGTCCATTCGATGAAGGACGTGCCCATGGATCTCCCCGAGGGTTTCGTCCTGGCAGCCGTCAGCGCACGCGAAAACCCGAGCGATGCCTTCGTCTCGAGTCGCTTCGCGTCGCTCGCCGACATGCCGGCGGGGGCGGTCGTCGGAACATCGAGCCTGCGCCGCGAGGCGACGCTCCGGGCGGCCTGGCCACAGCTCCAGGTCAGGGCGCTGCGTGGCAATCTCGACACCCGGTTGCGCAAGCTCGACACCGGAGAGTACGATGCCATCATCCTGGCCGCCGCCGGCCTGATGCGCCTCGGTCTGGCTGCGCGGATCAGTTCGCTGCTGAGCCCGGAAGACTGTTTGCCAGCCCCCGGGCAGGGCGCCCTGGGCATCGAGGTATGCTCCGACCGGGCCGAGATGATTGCCCTGGTCGCTCCACTGCATGACTCCGCGACCGACCAGTGTGTGCGAGCCGAGCGCGCTTTTTCGCGCGCGCTCGGTGGAAGTTGCCAGCTGCCGCTCGCCGCTCACGCGATCCTCGAATGCGACTGCCTCTGGTTGCGTGGCTTCGTCGCCACCCCCGATGGCCGGCAAATGCTCACCGGCGAGTACCGCGGCAATCCCGACGACGCTGAGTCGATCGGTTGTGCACTCGCCGAGACTCTCCGCTGCCGTGGCGCGACGGCGATTCTCGAGAAGCTCGGCCTCGGCCGATGAACGGCCCGCTGTCCGGCCGGACGATCATCGTCACGCGCCCACTGGCGCAGACTTCGGAACTGGCCCGCCTGATCACCGAACGCGGCGGAAAGGCAGTGCTCTTCCCTCTGATCGAGATCGGTCCGCCCGACTCCTCCGAAGAACTCGAGCAGGCAGTGGAACGGATCGGCAGCTACGCGCTGGCCGTGTTCATCAGTCCGAACGCGGTCGATTTCGCGGTGCCGGCGATTCTCGCCGACCAGTCGTGGCCATCGGGCCTGCGCGCAGCCGCCATCGGTCCCGGTACGGTCGCAGCGCTTGCCCGACACTGCATCTGCGACACGCTCGTGCCGAGCGAGCGTTTCGACTCGGAGGCCCTGCTCGCACTGCCCGGTCTTCAGCAGCCATCGGTCAGCGGCAAGCGGATCGTCATCTTTCGCGGCAACGGCGGGCGCGAACTGCTGGCTGACACGCTGCGCGAACGCGGAGCGACCGTCGATCAGGTAGGCTGCTATCGGCGCCTGGCGCCAAGGACCGCGGCGCCGCTCGAGCTGCTGTGGCGTGATCATCGCCTCGACGCCTTGACCGTATCGTCGAGCGAAGGCCTGCGCAATCTCCTCTCACTGCTCGACCAGCCGGCGCAGGCCCGTCTTCGGGCGACTCCGGTCTTCGTTCCCCACCAGCGGATTGCCGAACAGGCCGAAGGGCTCGGCCTGCGCCGGGTCGTGCTGACTGGGCCGGCGGACGCCGGAATCATCGCCGCACTCTGCGGGTTTGCCTGGCCAAGTCAATAGTGTGCGTCGTCTCGGTCAGGAGTTCGTGTCGATTCCCGCTATTGGTGCCGGCTACCTCAACCAGCCGTGAGCGGCCGTGGATCGGCGGCGATCAAGCTAGGCCCAGTCACGAGGCTCGAGCATTTCGTAAAGCACCGCTTCGGGAGTACCTGCCTCCGGTTTCCAGTCGTAACGCCATTTGACGACAGGCGGCAGCGACATCAGGATCGACTCGGTTCGCCCACCGGACTGCAGGCCGAACAAGGTGCCGCGATCCCAGACCAGATTGAACTCGACGTAACGCCCCCGGCGATAGGCCTGGAAGTCGCGTTCCCGCTCACCGTAGGGCATCGTGCGCCGGGTCTCGACGATCGGCAGATAGGCATCGGCAAACGCGTCACCGACCGCACGGGTCAGCGCAAAACAGCGTTCGAATCCCCCCTCGTCGAGATCGTCGAAAAAGACGCCGCCGACGCCACGCGGCTCGTTGCGGTGTCGAAGGAAGAAATACTCGTCGCACCACTTCTTGTAGCGGGCGTAAGTCTCCTCTCCGAAGGGTCGAAGCGCCTGCTTGCAGGTCGAGTGGAAATGCCGAACGTCGTCTGCAAAAGGGTAATAGGGCGTGAGGTCCATGCCCCCGCCGAACCACCAGACAGCCTCGCAACCCGTCCTCGTGGCGATCAGGGCCCGTACGTTCATGTGTGCGGTCGGACAGTATGGGTTCTCCGGATGGATGACCACCGAGACACCCATCGCCGAAAATGCCCGGCCGGCAAGATCGGGGCGCCTGGCCGTAGCCGAGGGCGGGAGAGCACTGCCGCTGACCTGAGAAAATGCCACGCCACCTCGCTCGAACACACTGCCGCCTTCGATGATGCACGTGCAACCGCTACCGGTCAGAGTTGCCCCGACTTCCTTCTCCCAGCGATCGGCACGAAAACGCGCGGCGCCGTCGTGCTCGAACGCTTCCACGGCCGCAACGATTCGCTCCTGGAGGCCGCTGAAATAGTCCCTGAGCAGAACGACATCGATCACGCGCAGCAGCCAGCACCCGGGCAGCGAGTACACCGGAGCGCAGTAGCCCAGGCTGCTTGCCGGCTCGACCAACCGCGCCTGCCAGCCACCGAGACGCTCACCGACCGGCCGCCCGGTGACCGATATCGCGACGGTACTGCATGCCCTCGAAATGAATGCCAAGGATCAGATCGTAGGCCCGCTTCTGCGCCTGCCGAATGTTGTCGGAGAGCGTCGTGACACACAACACGCGCCCTCCGGACGTGACCATCTGCCCATCCCTTTCGCTTGTTCCGGCGTGGAAGATGTGGAAATCTTCTGCGCCTCTGGGCAGGCCGCTGATCGGGTCACCGGTCCGCGGGGTCTCCGGATAGTTTGCAGCCGCGAGTACGACACCCAGGGCCACACGCCTGTCCCAACTTGCTTCGACGAGGTCGAGACGCCCGGAAACGGCATGATCGAGCAGGTTGGGCAGGTCGGACTTCAGGCGCATCATGATCGGTTGCGCTTCCGGATCGCCGAGCCGGCAGTTGAACTCGACGGTCTTCACCGACCCGTCTCTGGCGATCATCAGTCCGGCGTAAAGGAAACCGGTGTACGGGATGCCGTCGGCAGCCATCCCGCGGACCGTCGGCACGATGATCTCCCGCATGACCCGCGCATGGACTTCCGGAGTGACCACCGGCGCAGGAGAATAGGCCCCCATCCCACCCGTATTCGGACCCTGATCGCCGTCCCCGATTCGCTTGTGGTCCTGGCTCGAAGCCAGCGGCAAAACGTTCCGTCCGTCGACCATGCAGATGAAGCTGGCTTCCTCTCCTTCGAGAAACTCTTCGATGACCACGCGAGCGGCGGTCGCCATTGCCGGACGGCCGCTCTCCGGGAGCATCCGGTCGACCGCGGCATGTGCCTCGCCAAGACTCATCGCGACCACGACACCCTTCCCGGCAGCCAGACCGTCGGCCTTGACGACGATCGGCGCGCCATGACGATCGACGTGAGCGTGCGCCGCAGACCGGTCCGAGAAAGTGGCGTAGCGCGCTGTCGGGATATTGTGTCGGACCATGAAGCGCTTGGCAAAATCCTTCGAGCTTTCGAGCTGCGCAGCCTCGCTGGTTGGCCCGAAGATGCGCAGGCCGCGGCTACGGAAAAGGTTGACGATTCCGGCGGCGAGCGGCGCCTCGGGCCCGACGACGGTGAGATGAAGCCTTTCCCGCTCAGCGAAATCGGCCAGCTCGTCGGGGTCGGTCAGCGGCAGATTCTCCAACAAACGTTCGGCGGCCGTTCCCGCGTTGCCCGGGGCGACGAAGATCTTCTGCACAGCGGGGCTTCTCGCCAGACGCCAGGCCAGCGCGTGCTCGCGACCACCCGAGCCGATGACCAACAGCTTCATGAGACTCCTTTCAGCACCCGAGAGCAGGACGACCGCATGACCCGGACGGTAGCGCGGGCCGCGCCGGGCAGCAGGAGGTCAATGGCGGAAGTGGCGGGCACCGGTAAACACCATGGCCAGACCATGCTCGTCAGCCGCCTGGACGACCTCGTCGTCGCGGACCGACCCTCCCGGCTGAATCACGGCCTGGGCGCCCGATTCGGCGATCACGTCGATGCCGTCGCGAAACGGGAAGAAGGCGTCGGAAGCCACACACGCGCCAGCCAGTTCGAGACCCGCGCTGCGTGCCTTGCTGACCGCAATTCGTGTCGAATCGACGCGGCTCATCTGACCGGCGCCAACACCGAGCGTCATGCCGTTCCCGCAAAAGACGATGGCGTTGGACTTGACGAACTTCGCCACCCGATAGGCGAAGAGCAGGTCGGCGATCTGTGCATCGGTCGGCGCGATCCGGGTCACCACGCGCAGGTCGGCAGGACCGACGTTGAAGCGATCCGGCGTCTGAACGAGCAGCCCACCACCGACGCGCTTGAACTCGAGATCATGGTAGACGCGGGCCAGCGGCAACTCGAGCACGCGAAGGTTCTGCTTGCCGGCGAGAAGCTCCCTCGCCGTGTCGGTAAACGCCGGGGCGAGCAGGACCTCGACGAAATGCCTGCGCGCGTTCATCGCGGCGACCACCTCCTCGCCAACCGGACCATTGAAGGCGATGATGCCGCCGAACGCCGAAGTCGAGTCGGTCGCGAAAGCCTTTTCGTAGGCCAAGACCAAACTGGCGTCCACCGCCACACCACAGGGATTGGCGTGCTTGATGATCACACAGGCTGGCGAGTCGAAAGTCTTCACGCACTCCCAGGCCGCATCCGCGTCGGCAATGTTGTTGTACGAGAGTTCCTTGCCCTGCAGCTGACGACAGTTGGCAATCGACCCCGGCACTGGCGTCAGGTCGCGGTAGAAAGCAGCCTGCTGATGCGGATTCTCCCCGTAACGCAGCGTATCGAGGCGATCGAACGCGAGATGCAGATGCCCCGGAAAGGTCTGCGGCTGGTTGCCCTCATCGAGCGAGGTCAGCCAGTTGGCGATTGCCGAGTCATAGCGTGCCGTATGCACGAAGGCCTTTCTTGCCAGGGCAAAGCGCGTAGCCAGGCTCAGCGCGCCATCGCTGGCAGCCATCTCGGCAAGCACCGGCGAATAATCATCCGGGTCGGTGAGCACCGCGACTCCGGCATAGTTCTTCGCTGCCGAGCGAACCATCGCCGGGCCACCGATGTCGATATTCTCGATCGCTTCGTCAAGGCTGACCCCGGCCCGGGCGACGGTTTCCTGGAAGGGGTACAGGTTGACGCAGATCAGGTCGATCGTCGGGATGTCGTGGGCGGCCAGTGTCTCCCTGTGCTCGGGCAGATCGCGCCGCGCGAGAATCCCGGCGTGCACTTTCGGATGAAGCGTCTTGACCCGCCCGTCGAGCATCTCCGGGAAGCCCGTGTAGTCGCTGACTTCAGTAACCGGCAGACCGGCGTCACGGAGCATTCGGGCGGTCCCGCCGGTGGACAGCAGCCTCACACCGTGAGCCAGCAGCCCCCCGGCAAATTCCAGTGCACCACTCTTGTTCGAAAGACTGATCAGGGCTTGGCGAATCTTCATCGACGTCCAGAAAAACAGGGTTGCGGAGAGCGCACCGACGCCTGCCGACTCACGGGAACAGACCGTGGTCGAGCAGCTTCTTGCGCAGCGTGTTGCGATTGATTCCGAGGATCGCCGCGGCCAGCGTCTGATTCCCCTGGGCCTGCCTGAGAACGACTTCGAGCATCGGGCGTTCGACGCTGCGCATCACCATCTGATAGACAGCCACCGGCTTCTCGCCGTCGAGGCGATGAAAGTAGTTTTCCAGTGCCTTGCCGACACACCCGGCAATGTCATCCTCGCCGAGGTGATCGGGCTTCATGCAGCGAGTTCCTCGAACTGCTCGGCCGGAACGCCGGAAACTGGCAGTTGACCCCCATCTTCCGCCAGCGCCGAGAAAAAGTCCCGGACCGCCTGCCGCTGATCGCCCGCGGTAAGCAGCTGATTCATCCGCGAGCGAAACGACGCCGACCCGGGCAATCCCCTCGTATACCAGGAAACGTGCTTCCGCGCCACACGGACCCCGGCGTCGAGCCCGTAGAAGGCATAAAGGTCCTCGAGATGGGCGAGCAGGATGGCGCTGATTTCACTCACCGGCGGCGCTGGCAGATGCTCACCGGTGTTCAGGAAATGCTCGATCTCCCGGAACAGCCACGGGCGACCCTGGGCAGCGCGGCCGATCATCAGCGCATCCGCGCCGGTCGACTCGAGAACCGCTTTCGCTTTGGCCGGTGAGTCGATATCGCCGTTGGCGATCACCGGGATCCGGGCCACGGCCTTGATCGAGCGTATCGTATCGTATTCGGCCTGACCCCTGAAACCACAGGCGCGCGTCCGGCCGTGCACCGCGAGTGCCCTGACGCCGGACTGCTCGGCGATCTTCAGGATGCGCAGGGCATTGCGCTGCTGCGCATCCCAGCCCGTGCGGATCTTGAGTGTCACCGGCGTGTCCGGAACGGCGGCGGTCACCGCCTCGAGAATCCGGCCGACGAGCGGCTCGTCCCTGAGGAGTGCCGATCCGGCCATGACGTTGCATACCTTCTTTGCCGGACAACCCATGTTGATGTCGATGATCTGTGCTCCCCGATCGACGTTGTAGCGCGCCGCATCAGCCATCATCAACGGACTCGCACCGGCGATCTGCACCGCGATTGGCGCGACTTCACCCTCGTGATCGGCACGACGACGCGTCTTCACACTCCCGTAAAGCAGCGAATTCGAGGTCACCATCTCGGACACGGCCAAGCCGGCCCCCATGCGCTTGCACAACTGTCTGAACGGCCGGTCGGTCACCCCGGCCATCGGCGCGACGAAGAGCTGGTTGCGAAGCGAAAACCCGAGGAATTCCATGAGCTTCAGGCATCTGGCGAGGGGCAGCAGGGATGGCATTCTACCCCGTTTGCCGCGTCAGAGACAGACGGTTCAGGCGAGAGGCCGGCGATCGAGCCTTTGACGCGGGCAGGCGACCACCTTCCCGTCCGGGGCGCGCACGGGTAGACTGACGGGCGATCTTCAGCGCGCCTCCGCTCAGCGGAAAGGGGGGCGACGACCCGGCGGAAGATGGTCCTGCCGCCGGTCCCTGCGGTCAGCCAACCATCGGGGCCAATCGCCGGGAACTCGCCTCTACGGGGATGCGCCTACTCAAGGAGCAAAGATGCTGGACCCTAGCCCTGCCCCGCCCCGAAGCGCTCGCCGTGAGCCGAAGCCAGTGCCGTGGACCAGCGGCCCGATTGAAGACACCTTCGGTACTTCATGCGCCCTCGCGGTGGGTGGCGCGCAGCAGGTCTTCCGCTGGATCCCGCCGGGGAAGTTCCTGATGGGCTCACCAACCAGCGAGGCATTGCGAGGAAGCTCGGAGACCCTGCACGAGGTGAGTCTGAGCCGTGGCTTCTGGCTCGCCGACACGGCCTGCACCCAGGCTTTCTGGCTGGCCGTCTGGCCGGTCAATCCCAGCCATTTTCAGGATGACCCGCGCAAACCGGTCGAAAATGTCGCCTGGCACGATGCCCAGCGGTTCATCGATGAACTCAACCGGCGGTTCCCCGGGCTTCATGCGCGGCTGCCGAGCGAGGCCGAATGGGAATACGCCTGCCGCGCGGGAACCCGAACGCCCTTCTGCTTTGGCGAACGGGTGACGACCGATCAGGTGAATTACCACGGCGACTACCCTTACCCGGGCGCCGAGAAGGGGCTGTTTCGCGGGCAACCGTGCCCGGTGGCCTCTCTGCCGGCCAACCCCTGGGGACTGTACGAGATGCACGGCAACGTCTGGGAATGGTGCGCCGACTGGTACTCCGACTATCCGACGACACCCCAGACCAATCCCCAGGGACCGTCTTCGGGCAAGATGCGGGTGCTGCGCGGCGGCACATGGAGCGACCCGGCGCGCTACGCCCGGTCGGCCAACAGGAGCCGCATCGAGCCGGCGTACCGACCGCGGAGCACGGGTTTCCGCCTCGCCCTGGGCAGCATCGAGACGCCGAGAGGGCTGGCACCGTGGCCGCCGAACGTCTGAGCGCGGGCGAGCGACCCCTGCAAGTAGCGACAACCGGGCGCCGGACGGCTCCCCGCCGAGCCGCCGGAAGCATCACGCGACTCCCCGTTCCAGGCGGGCGATCGATGCACACCTGCCGGCAGCGGAGCATGTCGGCATCCACCCCCCGGGAACCCGGCGGCCAGACCGCCGGTCAACGTGACGTTTTCCTGTCGCCGCCTGCGGCCCCGACGAGTTCGGAGAAAAGGAAGCGATGAGCATGGCCAGCGAAGAACAACCAAGAAGAAGGCGTTCGAGTCCACGCAAGCAACCTGACGGCTTCCGCACTGCAGGAACAGAGACGCCCACGACCCGCGACGATGAACGCCCGTTCATCGTCGGAATCGGTGCGTCGGCTGGCGGCCTCGAAGCCCTGAGCCTGCTGCTGCCGAGCCTGCCGAAGAACCTCGGGCTCAGCTACGTCGTCGTTCAGCACCTCTCGCCGACCTACCGCAGCATGATGTCCCAACTGCTCGGCCGGGAAACGACGATGCCGGTCAGGGACATCGAGGACGGCATGCTACCCGAGCCGAACACCGTGTACATCACTCCGCCGAACCGCAATCTGACGCTGCTCGATGGCCATTTCCGGCTCGTCGAGCCGGCGCGCGAGTCGATGCCCAAGCCTTCGGTCAATCGTTTCTTTGCGTCACTCGCCGAGGATGTCGGGGAGTCGACCATCGGCATCATCCTCTCGGGCACTGGTTCCGACGGGGCTGCCGGAATTCACGCGATCAAGGCGGCCGGTGGCTTCACCTTCTCCCAGGATCCCGACACCGCCAAGTACAGCGGAATGCCCCAGTCGGCGATCGACACCGGCAGTGTCGACTGGATTCTGCCGCCGGAGAACATGGGCGCCGAGATCAGCCTGATCGTGCTCAACCGCGGTCTGATCCCGGTCGCGACGCAGGCGGCCAGCGCCCCGGCGACGCTGAAGACGCTGCTGGGCAAGGTGCGCGCGAGGACCAAGGTGGACTTCTCGCAGTACAAGGAGCCGACGCTGTGGCGGCGCATCGAGCGACGGATGGCCGCGAACCACGTCAGCACGCTCCAGGACTACCTGCAGGTCGTCGACGCGACGCCAGTCGAACTCGACAAGCTGTGCAAGGACATTCTGATCTCGGTCACCGCATTCTTTCGCGACACTGATGCTTTCGCCCGACTCGACAAGGTGATCGGCGAAATCGTCGCGACCAAGCAGCCCGGAGACGACATCCGGGTCTGGGTCGCCGGGTGCGCGACCGGCGAGGAAGCCTACTCGCTGGCCATCCTCTTTGCCGAACGGCTCGGCGCGGCCTTCGACCAGTATCGCCTGCAGATCTTCGCCACCGACATCGATCTCGACGCGATGGCCCTCGCCAGACGCGGCGTCTTCGCGCCGTCGAGCGTGGCGCACATGGACCGCAACCGCATTCGCGCCCATTTCACGCTGCATGGCGACCGCTACGAGATCAACAAGAACCTGCGCGACGCAGTGATCTTCGCTCGCCAGGATCTGGTCCAGGATCCGCCTTTCCTGCGCCTCGACCTGATCAGCTGCCGCAACGTCCTGATCTACTTTCAGGGCGACCTGCAGGCGCGGCTGCTCTCGGTCTTCCATTACGCGCTGAACCCCGGAGCCTACCTGTTCCTCGGCAAGTCGGAGGGCATTTTCCAGCAGGAAGGGCTGTTCAGCGTCGTCGACAAGGAGGCCCGACTCTACCGGCGACACGGCAGCAGTGCGCGCCTTCCGCTACCCCGCGCCGAGATCCAGCTCCCGGCGGCTGGCCTCAACCAGCACCTCAGACAGGGCAAGCCGACGACGCCCCTGGGCTTCGAGAACATCCTGCTCGAAGCCGCCGGACGGCACTTCATACCGACAAGCATCCTGATCAACGGCAAGTTCGAGATCAGGCACATTCACGGCGACGCCGGCCGCCTGCTCAACGTTTCACCGGGACGACCGGCTTTCGACCTGATCTCGCTGATCCGCCGCGAATTGCGTACCGAGGTCCAGGTCCTGATGCGCCAGACCCAGGTCAAGCAGGCCGTCGCGGTCGGCCGCCCGAGACACATCAAGGCGCTCGACCCCAACCGTGGCGTACGCCTTTCGGTTCATCCGGTGTCCGATTCCGGCCCCGAGGCACTGTTCATGGTGTGCATCGAGTGGCTGCCACCGCCAACGGGAAGGAGCCCGGGAGAGGAGAGCGTCAGCATCGACGCCAAGGAACTCGAGGACGAACTCGCCGCGACGCGCGAGCACCTGCAGACGCTGGTCGAGGAACTCGAGACTTCGAACGAGGAAATGCAGGCCCTCAACGAAGAGATTCAGGCGTCGAACGAGGAGATGCAGGCGTCGAACGAGGAGCTCGAGGCGTCGAACGAAGAACTGCAGTCGACCAACGAGGAACTCGCGACGGTCAACGAAGAATTGCAGATCAAGACCGCCGAGACACAGGAACTGAACAGCGAGCTCGAGTGCATCCAGAACAGCGTTGACTACCCACTGTTGGTACTCGACCCGAAGGGCTCGCTGCAGCGCTTCAACAGCACGGCGGCGCGCCTTTTCAAGCTCGCCCCGGTGCATGTCGGCCGGCACCTCCGCGATTTGCCGCTACCCGGCGACATTCCCGACCTGCTGCCTGACATCGCGCAGGTGATCGAGAGCCAGACGGCTCTCGACCGTCAGATCGTCAACGCCAACCGCCGCCACTACGTGCTGCATATTGCACCGTTGCTGCGCGAAGCTCAGCGGATCGGCGGCGTGATCCTGCTCTTCGCCGACAACACCAACCTGTACGAGATCGAGCGTTCGGCGCGCGAAACGCAGGTCCGCCTGCTCGCGGTGATGAACAACTCGGTTTCGCTGATGGCCGTCAAGGATGCTTCGGGCCGCTACCAGTTCACCAACCCGAAGTTCGAGCAGACACTCGGTTTCGGCGCCGGCGCAGCGATCGGGAAAACCGATATCCAGCTCTTTCCCGCGGCGATCGCAGAAATGTTTCGCGACAGCGAGTTCGAAGCGATCAAGCTGCGCCAGGCGATCGAGCGCGAGGAAACGTTGCCGCTGCCCGACGGCCCCCGCCATTTCCTCGTCGTCCGCTTCCCGCTCGTCGACGAGGACGGCGCGATCACCGGCCTGTGCTTCCAGGCGACCGACATCACCGCCCGCAAGCTGGCTGAAGACCAGCTGAGACTGGCGGCCCTGGTCTTCGAGCGTTCCTCGGAAGGCGTGATGGTCACCGACCCGGAGCAGCGGATATTGACCGTGAACGACGCCTTCTCCGGGCTGACCGGCTACCGCCGCGACGAAGTCGTCGGCAAGAAGCCCGGCATCCTCCGCTCGGGGCGCACGCCGCCGGAGTTCTATGCCGAAATGTGGGACCACGTCAATCGCTACGGCGTCTGGCGCGGAGAAATCTGGAACCGGCGCAAGGACGGTGAGGAATACCTCGAATGGCTGTCGATCAACACGGTCAGGGACGCCAGCGGCAAGATCCTCAACTACGTGGGCATGTTCAATGACATCACCGAGGCCCGCGAATCGCAGCAGCGCATCGAGTACCTCGCCACCCACGACGAGCTGACCGGCCTGCCCAATCGTGCATTGTTCAACGACCGCCTGCAACTGGCCCTGGCGCGGGCGGAACGCAGCCACCAGAGCGCGGGGGTGGTGTTCATCGATCTCGACAACTTCAAGGTGATCAACGACACCCTCGGTCATGACATCGGTGACAAGCTGCTCAGGCAGGCGGCGAGGCGTCTGCTCGAGTGCGTCCGCTCCGAAGATACGGTCGCCAGACTCGGCGGCGACGAATTCGTCGTTCTGCTCGAGAGTGCCGATCGCCACGACGCGACGTTGACCGCCGAGCGCCTGCTTGGCGCACTCTCGGCGAGCTACCGTTTCGACGAGCACGAGTGTTTCATCAGCGCGAGCATCGGGCTGAGCATGTTCCCGGAGGATGCCGCCGACGCGACGACTCTGATGCGCAACGCCGATTCGGCGATGTACCGCGCGAAAGACCACGGCAAGAACGCTTTCCGCTTCTTTACCGCCGACCTCGCCAGCCAGGCGACCCGACGCCTGGCGCTGGAAACCGGCCTGCGCAGGGCGATCGACAACAGCGAACTGTTCGTCCAGTATCAGCCGCAGGTGCGCCTCGACGATCATCGCCTCGTCGGCGCCGAGGCGCTGGTCCGCTGGCGATGCAGCGGTGAGCTCGTCGAGCCGACGGTCTTCATTCCGGTCGCCGAGCAGAGCAAACTGATCGTGGCGATCGACGAATGGGTGCTCGGCGAGGCTTGCCGGCAAATCGTCGATTGGGACAGCCAGGGCCTGCCGGCGATGCGCATCAGCGTCAATATTTCAGCGCGACATTTCCGGAAGGATGGCATGGCGGCCGACCTGATGCGCATCGTCAGCGACCATGGCGTCGCGCCACATCGCCTCTGCGTGGAGATCACCGAGGGCGTGCTGATGGATTTCGACCGGGCCCAGCGGATGCTCTCCGATCTCGTCGACTTCGGCCTGCTGATAAGCATCGACGACTTCGGTACGGGCTTTTCGTCGCTCTCGTACCTCAAACGCTTCCCGATCCATGAGCTGAAGATCGCCCGCAGCTTCGTCGATGGCATCTCGGTCAACAGTGACGACCGGGCGATCGGCTCAGCGATCATTGCCCTGGCCCGTCACCTCGGGATGAGCGTCGTCGCCGAGGGTGTCGAGATCGCCGACCAGCACGCCGAGCTCGACGCATCGGGCTGTCACGGCGGCCAGGGTTATCTCTACGCCCCGCCGTTGTCGCCCGATGACTTCGTCAAATGGCTGAACGGGCGGCAGACGGCCTGAAGGGGTGAAGGAATTCGTCCCTCCCGGCGCTCGTCCGCGCACGACGCTGGATCACTCGCCAACGACCGAGCAGCTCAGCTATACGCTCGATGGCGCCGACCGGATCATCGCCGTTGCTGGCGACTGGGACCGCTTCGCGCTGGCCAACGGCGGCGAGGCGATCGTCGGAAGGCGGATCATCGATCGTCCGCTCGACGAGTTCATCACCGGTGACATCACTCGCATGTTCGTGCGCACGATGCTGATGTCGGCGCGGACGATGCAGCGCCGAATCCAGCGCCTGTATCGCTGCGACTCGCCCGAGGTTCGCCGGTTCATGGAGATGACCATCCTTCCGGGCGACGGTGGCCAGGTCAAGGTCGTGCACCGACTAATCCGCAGCGAAGTCTGTCGCTACCCTCTGCGAGTGACCGCGGCACCCGCGCGCTCTTTGGCGCCGCGGATCAAGCGCTGCAGCGTCTGCAACCGCATCCGTCTCGGACAGACCTGGCAGGAAATCGACGAAGCCGTCAGCCGGGGCCGACTTCCGCAGGCGATGTCGCCCGTATTGACCGTGGTCTTCGGCGTCTGCCCGGAATGCCTCGAGCAGCGGGGCCTCTGCCTTCAGGGTGCAACATCCGGCAAATGGGTCGGGCCAAGCGAAGTCGCCGCAGAGCGGTCCTCCCGGACGGCCAGCGACCCGGGATCATGGCGAGTCCGGTGATCGGCGGCTCGGAGGTTGTGAATAAGTCTGCCGCACGACCGATCTGCGCTGTTGCTCGCTCGTTCTATCCATCTGATATGTCTCGTCGTTCTCTCACTCGCGCCGGGCATCCCGGCCTGCTCGCGACGATTTCTTCACAACCTCTCAGCAGTCGTCTGCCGGACCAGGGCGATCGTCGTCCTGGTCGCCTGCCGACTCGTTGATCAGGCGCTGCTCGATGCTCTCGAGCAGGCCGCTGGCCGCGTCCTCGATCATGTCGAGGACCAGATCGAAGCCATGCCCCAGACCGTAGTAGGGATCGGGCACCTCGTCGTCGTCGAAGTTCTTCGAGTAACTCATCAGCAACCCGAGGCGATCGCGCTTTTCCGCCGGACAGATCCGCTTCAGGACATCGAGGTTGTTTTGGTCCATGGCCAGGATCATGTCGAAATAATCGAGGTCCTGCGCGGCCACCTTGCGGGCACGCATGTTCGAGAGGTCGTAGTTGCGCGCTGCCGCGGCCCGCTGCGTCCGCTGGTCCGGCGCCTCGCCCGCGTGGTACCCGTGCGTCCCGGCCGAATCGACCTCGACCTTGTCCTCGAGGCGCCTCTCCTGAAGGAAGTGACGGAACACGCCCTCTGCCGTTGGCGATCGACAGATGTTGCCCATGCACACGAACAGTACCTTGATCACCTCTCGTCTTCCCGATACAGTCGATGCCCCCGCCATCCTTCGCGAAGCCCACCCGCCGGCCAGCCAGGTGTCCGCACGCACTGCCGGGCAGGACCGCCGGATGGTGCGGCCGAGGTCCTCATGATCCGTCCAAATGCTCCTCGATGCAACCCGCAGAGCCATGGTTTCTGGGATAATCGGCGCATCGCAGCCGGCGATTGAACACTAAGGAGAGAGATCCATGAGCATTCTCGACAAGGCCAGGGAAGCGGCCAGCGCAGCCGTAGACAAGACCATCGAAGTCGCCAGTTCGGCGGTTGAGGTCGCCGAGGGAGCCGGAGCGAAAGCCCGCGACCTCGTCCTCGAAGCCGGTAGCGCAGTCGCCGAAGGCGTCAGCCAGACCGCCGGGAAGGCGATCGAACTGGCTAGCGAGGCCGTCGAAACCACCCGGCAGCTGGGCTCGGCCGTGGCCGAAGAAGCGACGGCCGCCTTCGAGAAATCGATCGCTGCGCTGACCAGCGTCGGCGAATCTCTGACCGGCGAAACAGCCGAGAGGACCGAGACCCCGCCGGCAGCAAGCAGCGAAACCGACGGCCCGGAGACCGTCGCTCAGGAAAGCAGCGCCCAGGGTACCGAAAAGGGCTGATCGGCCACTCCACCGGTCCGCCCGCTGGGCCTCCACGACAGCTCGGGCGGACCCGCCCTCTCGGCGACGGTCTGTCGGGCACGGGCGCAAAGCGCCACTTCAGGTCTGCGAAGAACGGCCCTTCGGCCGTCGACCGGTTCCGACAAGGACACTGGTTGCCGATGCGGGGGCTGTTGCTGAGACCTTTCGCCGATGCCGTCCGGCGTCGGCGGTCGCGCTGGCGGCGAAGGGATTGCTCGCCGTCCTGAACTCGATGTTCAGCGGAGTCCCCTGGAGTCTGAAGACCTCGCGGAAACTGTGCTCGAGGTAACGGCGATACGAGTCGGGGACCTTGTCGAGCGCATTGCCATGAATGACGATCACCGGTGGGTTCCGGCCACCCTGGTGCGCGTAGCGCAATTTGGGGCGGAACTGGCCGCAGCGCGGAGGTGCCTGCCTGGTGACCGCGTCGATCAGGACCCGCGTCAGCCGCGGCGTCGCCAGGTCGGCGGTGGCCGCGCCAAAGGCTGCGTCGACCGAACGCATCAGTGAGTCGAGTCCCTGTCCCCTGAGCGCCGAAACATAGTGGAAGCGGGCGAAGTCCACGAAGCCGAGGCGCCGCTCGACGTGGCTGACCACCTGTGCGCGACGATAGGCATCCAGGCCATCGCACTTGTTGACCGCGACGACCAGCGCCCGGCCCGACTCACGAATGAACGCGGCGATGTGCGCGTCCTGATCGGAAATGTCCTGACAGGCGTCGACAACCAGAACGACCACCTGAGCCTCCTCGATCGCCTGGAGCGTCTTGATCACCGAGAACTTCTCGATCGCCTCGACGACCCGCCCACGCCGGCGCAGGCCGGCCGTGTCGATCAGCGTGTACTTGCGCCCCGCGCGCTCGAAATCGACATGAATCGCATCGCGCGTCGTACCCGGCTGATCGAAAACGATCAGCCGCTCCTCGCCGAGCAGCGCGTTGACCATCGTGCTCTTGCCGACGTTCGGCCGACCGGCGATGGCCACGCGGATCGAGTCCCCGCGTTCCTGCTCATCAGCAAGCGCGGGGAACGGTTCGAGGACCAGTTCGACGAGTTCGCGCACCCCCTCGCCATGTGCGGCCGAGATGGCCAGCGGCTGACCGAGGCCGAGTTCGTGGAAATCCGCGACGGCCTGCGCCCGGTCGAGGCCCTCGCATTTGTTGACCGCGACGACCACCGGCTGGCGCGATCGGCGCAAGCGGTCAGCCACCTCGCGATCGAGCGCGGTCACTCCGCTCCGGCCATCGACGACGAGAATCACGACGTCGGCCTCGTCGATGGCCTGTTCGGCCTGACGCGCCATCTCATGGAGGATCCCGTCTCTGGCCTGCGGTTCGAAGCCACCGGTATCGATCACCAGGTATGGTTTGCTGCCGAGCTTTCCCTGACCGTAATGGCGGTCGCGCGTGAGTCCCGGAACGTCGGCGACGAGGGCATCGCGCGTCTTGGTCAGGCGATTGAAAAGCGTAGACTTGCCGACATTGGG
This sequence comes from Accumulibacter sp., assembly GCF_023806625.1. Lineage (GTDB taxonomy): Bacteria > Pseudomonadota > Gammaproteobacteria > Burkholderiales > Rhodocyclaceae > Accumulibacter. The sequence continues at coordinate 8,221 of NZ_JAMTDX010000041.1, read as the reverse complement.
GCGCCCGACGAGGACGACGCCCGGCTTCATGGCATTGCGAACGCCTGGACTCGCCCGTCGGTCGTCTGCACGACGAGATCGATCCCCAGGCGCTGCAGTGGCGCCCGTACGGCGCTCCCATCCGTGCTCACGCGGGCGACGAAAGACCCGTCGTCACGGCTCAGCAAATGAACGACACCGCGCACGTCGGCAACGGCGACCAGGCTGCGTATCGGCAACGGCGAAGTCAGCCGGCGCATGAACAGCCTGTCCTGCTTCCAGACCGTCGCGCCGCTGGCCTTGTCGAGCGCGTGCACGGTGCCCTTGTCGTCGGAGATGTAGACGTAGCGACTGTCGATCGACAGACCGGCCGAACTCGAGATGTCCCGCGACCAGAGCAGGTTGCCGGTCCCGAGATCGAAGCACGAGGCACGGCCCTGAAACGCAGCCGCGCAGATCGTCCGCCCATCGATCACCGGCACGCTGGTCACGTCGGCGACACGGTCGAGCTCGGTCGCACCCTTGGGGAGCGCGACCGTGCCCTCCCAGAGCGGAGCGCCGCTGTCTGCGCTGACCGCGATCAGCTTGCCACCGGGAAAGCCGGCAAATACGTAGCGTTCGACGATTACCGGCGGCGCGGTGGTGCGCAAGGAAAGCGGCGGATTCGGTCTCTGATAGACCCATTTGCGCTTGCCGGTCAACGGATCATAGGCGGAAAGGCGATGATCCCCGCTGCGCACGACCACCAGATCGGCACCGACCGCCGGCGGCGCGACGATCTCGCTGCTCGCCCTGGCCTGCCACAGCGGACTACCGTCGGCTGCCGAAAAGGCCAGTACGTCGCCCTTCGCCGAACCAACGACGACCATTCGCTCGTTCGCGCCGACGCCTCCTGACAGCGCCTGCTCGCCACGGACTCGCCAGGCCGGACTGCCGTCGTCGAGACGAGCGATCGTCCCGTCGCGAGCCGCCACGTAAATGGCACTGCCGACGACGGCGGGGACGAAGGTGTAGTCACCAGCCTTGCCAACGGACTCCGACCATAGAACCCGCACATCGACCGCCTGCTGGATCGGTTGGAGCTCGGCCATCTTCGGCCCACTGCTACGGGAGAAGGGGTTCAGCGCGTCGAGTGTCGAGCATCCGGAGAGCAGCGCGATGCCGAGCGAAGTGAAAAGCACTGGACGCTTCATCAGCCGGCTTCTCCGAGGGCTTCGAGTTTAAGCTGCAGGACTTCGCGGTAGGCGGCGCTCGCCTGCGGGTCCGGCGGGCTGCTCTGTCCCTTGCCGGCTGCCCCCTTGTCGCTGGTCTCAAGCCGCGCCAGCGCAGAGCGGTACGCCGCGCGCGCCTCGCTCGTCTTGCCCTGCGCAGCAAGGATGTCGCCGCGAGCGTCGTCGAAGCGCGTTTGAAAGGCGGCGCCCGGCGCGGCCTCGATCTGCTTCAGCGCCTCGTCGTAGGCCTTCTCGTCGATCAGCAGAGCGGCCAGCCGCAGGCGAGCAATGTCGCGCAACTCGTCCTTGCCATGTTCGACGACCCAGGCGAGTTGCAGACGGGCAGTTCGTGCATCGCCCGCGTCGTGCAGGCTCCTCGCCGCACTGAGCGCCCCGAGCGGCGCGTAGGTGGTCGAGCCGAACTTCTCGATCAGCTCACCGCTGGCTGTCCTGATCCGCTGGCCATCGTTTTCACGCAGAGCCGTCTGCAGGACGCCGTAGAGGGCGGAGGCCTGCGCGGCCTGACTGCGCTGGTACCAGTTCCATCCCTGCCACGCAGCCACACCGATGGCCGCCGCAGTGATCAGGCCAGTGACCAGATTGCCATACTGCTTCCACCACGCCTTCAGTTCGGCGATCTGTTCCTGCTCTTCGAGGTCGTAGGTAGCCATCAGGCGTCCTCCCAATCGGCTGTCAGACTGATGATCCGGTCGGCCACGTCGTCGGCAGTGATCCGCTGCTGCCCGACACGGTCGTCCGCCGCGCGCAGCGGCTTCAGGGTGACCTCGCCGGCTGCCGCCTCGTCGTCGCCGATGATCACCGCGAAAGCCGCGCCCGACACGTCAGCCCTCTTCATCTGTGATTTGAAACTGCCACCGCCACAGTTGTAGAGGACGTCGATACCCCGGTCGCGAAGGGTCTCGGCAACGCCGACGGCCAAGCGCGAGGCGAGTGCGCCCTGATGGACCAGGTAGACATCGACCGCCTCCGCGCGTGTTTCACCGCCGGCTTCGCGGATCAGTGCGATCAGGCGCTCGACACCCATCGCGAACCCGCAGGCCGGGGTTGGGCGACCGCCAAGCTGTTCGACGAGGCCGTCGTAACGCCCGCCTGCGCAGACCGTCCCCTGCGCACCAAGACGGTCTGTCTGCCACTCGTAAACCGTCAGATTGTAGTAGTCGAGTCCGCGCACGAGCCGGGGATTGACCGAGAACGGCTGGCCAGCGTCGCGCAGGACCTGCTGGACGCCCTCGAAATGAGCCATCGACTGCTCACCGAGATGGTCGATCAGCCGAGGTGCCCCGGCAATCAGGTCCTGCAGCGCCGGATTCTTGCTGTCCAGAACGCGTAACGGATTCGTGTACAGGCGCCGTCGCGCGTCTTCGTCGAGCAGTTCGGCGTGCTCCTCGAGATAGCTGACCAGCTCGGCGCGATGACGCGCGCGTTCGCCGGGCTCGCCAAGCGTATTGATCTCCAGGGTGATCCCTGCGAGGCCGAGGTCGCCCCACAGGCGCGCGCCCATCAGAATCTGCTCGCCATCGACGTCCGGGCCCGGAAAGCCGAAAGCCTCGACGCCGACCTGATGGAACTGCCTGTAGCGTCCTTTCTGTGGCCGCTCGTGCCGGAACATCTGGCCGATGTAGTACAGCCTCTGTGCCTGGTGAGCAGCCAGGCTGTGCTGGATGACTGCACGCACACAGCCAGCCGTGCCTTCGGGCCGCAGCGTCAGCGACTCGCCGTTGAGGCTGTCGACGAAGGAGTACATCTCCTTTTCGACGATGTCGGTGACTTCGCCGATCGCGCGCCTGAACAGCGGCGTCGGCTCGACGACCGGCAGCCGGATTGGACGGTACCCGTAGCTTGCCAGCCACGAGCGGACGGTTTCCTCGAACATGTCCCAGAACTCGGCTTCGTCCGGAAGAATGTCGTTCATCCCGCGCACGGACTGGATCTTCGGCGCGCTCATCGGCCGGTACGCTTCCGCTGATAGGTCCGCTGCACATAGGCGTCGACGATCGCGGTGAACTCGTCGGCGATGCCCTTCCCGCGCAGCGTCACCGTCTTCACACCGTCTTCGAACACCGGGGCGACTGGCGCCTCGCCGGTTCCCGGCAGGCTGATGCCGATGTTCGCATGCTTGCTCTCGCCCGGCCCATTGACCACACAACCCATCACCGCGACGGTCATGTTCTCGACACCATCGTAGTCGGTCCGCCAACTGGTCATTCGTTCGCGCACATACTCCTGGATCGACTGGGCGAGTTCCTGGAAGAAGCTGCTCGTCGTCCGGCCGCAGCCTGGACAGGCGACGACCAGCGGCGCAAAGGCGCGCAGGCCCATCGTCTGGAGCATTTCCTGGGCAACGATCACTTCCTGGGTCCTCGATCCCCCGGGCTCCGGGGTCAGCGAAACGCGGATCGTGTCGCCGATGCCTTCCTGGAGGAGCACGGCCATCGCCGCAGTCGACGCGACGATTCCCTTCGAGCCCATTCCCGCCTCGGTGAGTCCGAGATGGAGAGGGTAGTCACAACGCCTGGCCAGCTCGCGGTAGATGGCGATCAGATCCTGGACGCCCGACACCTTGCAGGACAACACGATCCGGTCGCCAGCCAGGCCAATTTCCTCGGCCCGGGCAGCTGACTCGAGTGCTGAAACGACCAGCGCCTCGCGGAGGACTTCGCCGGCCTCGCGCGGCTCGGGCCGACGGGCGTTGGCATCCATCATCCGGGCCAGAAGGTCCTGGTCGAGGCTTCCCCAGTTCACCCCGATGCGTACCGGCTTGTCGTAGCGGCAGGCGGTCTCGATCATCTGTACGAACTGCTCGTCGCGCTTCCGCCCGTGGCCGACGTTGCCCGGGTTGATCCTGTACTTGGCCAGAGCCCGCGCGCATCCCGGGTACTCGGCCAGCAGGCGATGACCGTTGTAGTGGAAATCCCCGATCAGCGGGACTTCGACGCCCATCCGTGCCAGCCGTTCGCAGATCGGGACCACCGCGGCAGCGGCTTCGGGGGTGTTGACGGTGATCCGCACGAGTTCCGATCCCGCGCGCGCGAGTTCGGCGCACTGCACAGCCGTACGCACGACGTCCACCGTGTCCGTGTTGGTCATCGATTGCACGACGATCGGCGAGTCTCCCCCGATCAGCAGTTGGCCGACGCGCACCGTCCGGGTGCGTCGCCGGACAATTCCAGCCATTGCCTGGCTCATCGCTCGCCCGTTCTCTCGCCGACGATCATTCGAGGGTCAACCGCGCGACGTCGTCCTTGCTGCGTGACGCGAGGTCGACGACTCTGCCCTGATACTCCAGGGTCACCTGCCCGGCGTTGCCGACGACGAGCGCGAAAGGCGGCTGCCCGGCAATCTCGCGCTGACTGCCACCCGAATTCAGCCCCGAGAGAAGAAGTTCCCCGCGCCCGTCGCGTATCTCGACCCACGCGGGCTGCCTGAAGCTGAACTTGAGAACGCGCGCAGCACCGGCGGAGTCGGCCGGACCAGCAGCGCGAGCTCCGTTCGCTGCATCCGAGAGGACTACCGGGTTGGGCGTCGCGAGTACGGTGACCGACGCTCCTGCACCCGTTGCTGCCCCCGGTACGGACTCGACCGGCGGCGAAGCAACCGGCTCGGCGATCGTCGGTGAGCTTCGGCTGCCGACCAGCGTCGCCCACTTGTCGTGCCAGTAGTCGTGAGGTACGAAGTAATACGCGGCGAGTGCGGCGACCAGCACCGCCAGTCCGGCAAAGATGGCCAGGTAATCCCGACGTTCGACGCGACGGCCATTCGATGAGGGGAGGCTGGCACTGGTTCCGGCCGAGACTTCGAGAATGGCGGTCTGCTGAAGCTGCTGAGCGTCGAGCCCGCGCATCAGCAGGTCGATGTCGAGATTCAGCAGACGGGCGTAGTTGCGCACGAAGCCGCGAATCATCGTCGTGCCCGGCAGAGCCGCCCAGTCCTCGCTCTCGATCGCCATCACCTGCCGCGGCCCGAGCTTGAGCGCCTGAGCCGCTTCGGCGACGCTCATGTTCCTCGCCTCGCGAGCCTGGCGCAACATCGCGCCCACACCGCCGGCGATCGTCGGTTGGTCGTCAGTCGTCAAACGAGGAGCCGCATCGCTGATTCGCTCGGACATTCCCGGCCCGCCCAGCGGCGGGTGCGCCGACTCTTCGCTCACTGGAAGTGACCTCCCAGCAACTCCTGCGTTTCCGGAGCCAGCGGATACTGCCGGCGCAGCTGATTCGCATAGCGCGCCTCACCCTTGCGGTCGCCCAACTGGCGCTCGACGCGGACCATCAGCCACAGTGCTTCGGCACTCGGCTCGGCTCGGCGAAAGATTTCGCCGAGCTGCTGCCGTGCGAGGTCGTAATGCCCAAGCTGGTAATTGATCGTCGCCAGTTGCAACTGCCCCTGCAGATTGTCCGGAGCGATGCGCAGGCTGTGCTGGACGTACTCTTCGGCCTTGACCAGGTCACCCAGACGCGTATAGCAAGCCCCGGCGTTGAGATACGCTTTCTCGGGCGTCTCATAGAGGGGGTTCTTGATCGCCCGCTGGAAGTAGGGCAGCCCTTCCTGCTCCCTGCCGATCTGACACAGGAACCACCCGTAGTTGTTGTTGATCTCCGGGTCGTTGGCGTCGATCCTCAGTGCCCGCTGAAAGTCCTGATCGGCGGTGGCGATCTCACGCACATAGTAGCCGGCGACTCCGCGAGTCGAGTAGGCCTTCGCGTAGTCGGGATCGATGGCGATGGCAATGGTCAGTTCTTCGAGCGCCACCGCGAGGTTCTTGTTGCTGAGATACATCGCTCCGAGTTCGGTGTGCAGCTTGGCACGCGTCCGTGCGTCGCGAGGCTTGGGCGGCGCGACCGCCTCCGGTTGCGCCTCGGCAGTCCTCGACTTCGCGGACGACGAGAACATTCCCGACGAGCAGCCGGCCAGGCAGGCACAGGCCAGCGCTGCGAGGACCAGGCGCCTCATCGGAAAGCCTCCTGTCGATCCGGCCCGCGCGCCAGGTGCAGTCGTGTGGTGCGCCGGCTGCGATCCAGGACCCGGCCAGCGAGCTGGCCGCAGGCGGCATCGATGTCGTCGCCTCTCGTCTTCCGCGTCGTGGTCACGACGCCGGCCTCGAGCAGTACGTCGGCAAAGCGACGGATGCGCAGCGCCGAAGACCTCCGGTAAGCGCTCCCGGGAAAAGGATTGAAGGGAATCAGGTTGAACTTGCAGGGCACCTGACGGGTCAGCGCCAGCAGTTCGTGCGCCTGAGCGAGCGAATCATTGATCCCGTCGAGCATCACGTATTCGAAAGTCACGTAGTCGCGCGGCGCCCGTTCCAGATAGCGACGGCAGGCTTCGAGAAGCACCCGCAGCGGGTACTTGCGATTGATCGGAACCAGTTGATCGCGCAGCTGGTCGTCGGGAGCATGCAGCGAGACCGCCAGCGCCACCGGGCACTCATCGCGCAGACGATCGATCGCCGGAACGAGACCGGCCGTCGATACCGTAACCCGCCGCCGTGACAGGCCGTAGGCATGATCGTCGAGCAGCAGCCGCAACGCCGCCAGGACATTGTCGAGGTTGGCCAGCGGTTCGCCCATGCCCATCAGCACGACGTTGCTGATCAGGCGTTCGGCCGGCGAGTCCGCCTGAAAGGGCCCGCTCAGAGCGCGCCGGACCTGCCACAACTGGCCGACGATCTCCGCGACGCCGAGGTTGCGATTGAAACCCTGCCTGCCGGTCGAGCAGAAAGAACAGGCGAGCGCACAGCCGGCCTGCGTCGAGACGCACAGCGTGCCGCGATCGTCCTCGGGGATGAACACGGCCTCGACGGCGTTTCCCCCGCCGACGTCGAAAAGGAACTTGCGCGTGCCGTCTTCCGACAGCCGATCGGAGATTACCGGCGGGGCGGCGATCGTCGCCGTCGCTCCGAGGTTCTCCCGGAGGGTCCGGGCGATGTCGGTCATCGCCGCGAAGTCGTTCTGCCCGAGCCGATGCACCCAGCGCAACAGCTGGCGCGCGCGATACGGCTTCTCACCGTGGCCGGCGAGCCAGTCGGTCAGCGCCTGGGCGTCGAGGTCGAGCAGATTCACGCGCATCGGCGTCGCGGAATCAGCGCCCCGAATAGACGTTCATTTCCGGGAAAAAGAAGGCCACTTCGACCTTCGCCGTTTCCGGGCCGTCCGAGCCGTGCACTGCGTTGGCGTCGATCGACTCGGCAAAATCCGCGCGGATCGTTCCCGGTTCGGCCTTCCTCGGGTCAGTGGCCCCCATCAGCTCGCGGTTCCTGGCAATCGCGTTCTCGCCTTCGAGGACCTGGATCATCACCGGACCGGAAATCATGAACGAGACCAGATCGTTGAAGAAGGGGCGCTGCTTGTGCACGGCATAGAACGCGCCGGCCTCCTGGGGCGACAGCCAGGCCATCTTCGCGGCGATCACCTTGAGGCCGTTGGATTCGAAACGGGAATAGATCTTGCCGATGACGTTCTTGGCGACGGCATCGGGCTTGATGATGGACAGGGTACGTTCGCTGGGCATGGCTCACTCTCCGCAATCGGGGGCAGGGAAAAAGGATGAGAAATCATATTGCTAGGCGGACAACCGGTGATTATACCAAGAGTCGCAGGCGAATGCCCCGCGGCACGCAAAATGAAGCGCGGGGTGCCGGCAGAACCGGCCCCCCGCCCCATTCCGCCGGAGGTCCCAGAAACCGCTACATCATGCCGAGCGTCTTCGGTAGCCAGGTCGACATGATCGGCACGTAAGTGACGGCGACCAGGAAGACCAGCATCGAGAGCAGCCACGGCCAGACCGCGACGGTCAGCTCGGTGATCCCCATCTTGGTGATTCCCGACGAGACGTAGAGGTTCAGACCGACCGGCGGATGGCACATGCCGACCTCCATGTTGACGGTCATCAGAATCCCGAAGTGCACCGGATCGATGCCCAGCTTGATCGCCACGGGAAAGAGGATCGGTGCGAAGATCAGGACGATCGACGACGGCTCCATGAAGTTGCCGGCGAGCAGCAGGATGATGTTCACC
>NZ_JAMTDX010000040.1 GCF_023806625.1 Accumulibacter sp. | reverse complement strand
CCAGCCTGCCGCTCACCAACAATGCGGCCGAACGTCTGTTGCGCCACTGGGTCATTGCCCGTCGCCTGAGCTTCGGTACCCGCAGCGAGCAAGGAACTCGAGCGTTCGCGCTGCTCGCCAGCATCATCGACACTTGTCGTGCAAGGAAGGCGTCCGCTTGGGACTACCTCACCGCCGCCCTTCAGGCCGGCCGCCAAGGACTACCAATGCCGCCTTTGCCCGCCGTCTCGGTAGGGGGGTGATTGGTTACGTCTGTTCGACCCGGCGAAGGGCTGGGAATTGCCGGCCGAGAGCGTCTCGAGCCTGCCCGACTTCATCGACCGCGTCCGCGCGACGGGCCATGAGCTGCGCTGCGAGGAGAGCGCGCTGTCGTTCATCGCCGAGGTCCGCGACCAGGAGAACCGGCAGCGGACACTCGCCGCGGCTTACCCGCTCGGCGCCGACAGTCCGGCGCTCGCAGGGCTGCTCAAGGTCGATCTCTACCCCTACCAGCGCGCCGGCGCCCTCTTCGCCGCCCGCGCCGGCCGCGCGCTGATCGGCGACGAAATGGGTCTCGGCAAGACGGTCCAGGCGATCGCGGCAATGGAACTCTTCGCCCGGCACTTCGCCGCCGAGCGTGTGCTGGTCGTCTGCCCGACCTCGCTCAAGCATCAGTGGGAACGCGAGATCGCCCGCTTCACCGACCGCCGGGCCACGGTCATCGGCGGTCTGCGGGCGATTCGCCAGCAGCGTTACCGCGAGGATGGCTTCTGCAAGATCACCAACTACGAAACGCTCGGTCGCGACCTCGACCTGATCGAGACCTGGGCACCCGACGTGGTGATCGTCGACGAAGCGCAGCGGATCAAGAACTGGAACACGATCGCCGCGCGCTCGCTGAAGCGCGTCCGCAGCCCCTATGCGATCGTCCTGACCGGCACACCGCTCGAGAACCGGCTCGAGGAACTGATCTCGATCGTCCAGTTCGTCGACCAGTACCGGCTCGGGCCGACCTGGCGGGTGCTTCACGAACACCAGCAGCGCGACGAAAACGGGCGTGTCGTCGGCTACCGCGAGCTGCAGCGGATCGGCCAGACGCTCGCCCCGATCATGCTCCGCCGGCGCAAGGCAGAGGTGCTCGAACAGTTGCCCGAACGCTCGGACAACATCCTGTTCATGCCGATGAGCGCCAGGCAGGCCGTGCACCACGAGGAGAACCGCGAGACCGTCGCGCGGCTCGTCTCCCGCTGGCGGCGGACCGGCTACCTCTCGGAGCAGGACCAGCTGCGCCTGCGCTGCGCGCTGCAGAACATGCGCATGGCGTGCAACAGCAGCTACCTGATCGACCACGAGACCGACGACGGGTACAAGGCCGACGAACTCGTCGACCTGCTCGACACGCTCTTCGCCGACCCGCAGGCCAAGGTCGTCGTCTTCAGCCAGTGGCTGCGCACCCACGAACTGATCATCCGGCGCCTCGACGCGCGCGACTGGGGGCACGTGCTGTTTCACGGCGGCGTGCCCGGCGAGCGCCGCGGCGCGCTCGTCGATCGCTTCCATCGCGACCCCGCGTGCCGGGTCTTCCTGAGCACCGATGCCGGCGGCGTCGGACTGAACCTGCAGCACGCCGCGGCGGTGGTCGTGAACATGGACCTGCCGTGGAATCCTGCGGTGCTCGAACAACGCATCGGCCGCGTCCATCGCCTCGGCCAGTCGCGCGGCGTGCAGGTGATCAACTTCGTCGCCCGCGGAACGATCGAGGAAGGCATGCTCTCGGTGCTCGCGTTCAAGAAGTCGCTGTTCGCCGGTGTGCTCGACGGCGGCGAGAGCGAAGTCGTCCTGCAGGGGACGCGGCTGTCGAAGTTCATGGACACCGTCGAAGAGCTTTCCGGGGCAATCGACGGCAGCGCCGGCGGCACCGAGGAGAGCGGCGACACGATGCCGCTCGACGCCGTCGCCGAAACCGGCTCCGGCAACGAAACACAGGCGGACGGCGAGGAAGAATACCGCAGCGCCAGACTCGCCGGGCTCCCCGCGGGAGAGACGAAAGCCGACCGCCCTGACGGCGCGACGGAGGCAACCCCCGGCGCCACCGAGGAAACTCTGCCGACCGACACGAGAAGCACAGCGGAAGCCGCCGAAGCTCCTCGCGCGGGCCGTCCCGAGCCGGCCGGCGCAGCGGCAGCCGACCCCTGGGCGCCGCTGCTCGCCGCCGGCGCCCAGCTGCTCGGCGAGTTGGCCGCCGCCTCGTCAGGCGAGCGCGACTCTCCGTTGGTGCACAGCGATCCGCAGACCGGTCAACGCTACCTGCGGCTGCCCGTTCCCGACCCGGAGACCGTCCAGCGCCTCGCCGAAGGACTGCTCGGGCTGCTCGGCCGGAAGCGAAGGGACTGACAGGGCGTCCCCTGACGTCCGACGAATGAGCGGACGCGAACGACGAAACGCCCTTGACCAGATTGAAAGCCGATTTTAATCTTGGCGGATGTATCAGCCCCGCCAGCTCGCCGCGGTCCTCGAACAGGCCGTCGCCGCGTTCCCCGCGGTTCTCGTCACCGGCCCCCGGCAATCCGGCAAGACGACGTTCCTGCAGCACGAGGCAGGTTCCCGCGCCGACTACCTGAGCTTCGACGACCCGATCGAGCGGAGCTTCGCCAGCGTAGACCCGGTCGGTTTCCTGGCCCGTTTCGCAGACCGGCCGGTCATCCTCGACGAGGTCCAGCACGTTCCGACGCTGTTCCCGCTGATCAAGCTGCGCATCGACTCCGAGCCACAGCGCTGCGGCCGCTGGCTGCTCAGCGGATCGCAGCAGTTCGGGCTGATGCGTCAGGTGAGCGAATCGCTCGCCGGCCGGATCGCGATTCTCGAGCTGCCGCCGTTCTCGCATCTCGAACTCCGCCGGCCGTCACTCGACGAGACGCTCTGGAACGGCGGCTACCCGGTCCCCGCGCTGCATCCCGACCGGCGCGACCTCTGGCTGCGCAGCTACGTCGCCACGTACATCGAACGCGACGTCAGGCAGATCAGGAACATCCCCGACCTGCACGTCTTCACACAGTTCATCAACCTGATGGCTGCCCGACACGGCCAGGAATTCCACCCAGCCGATCTGGCCAGAGACCTCGGAATCGCACAACCGACGGTCAAGTCCTGGGCCGGCGTGCTCGAAGCGTCGTACGTCGCCCACTTCCTGCCGCCGTGGTTCCGCAACTACGGCAAACGGGTCATCCGGACGCCCAAGGTCTATTTCTGCGACTCCGCGCTGGTCAGTCTGCTGACCCGCCAACCCGACGCCGCCGCAGCGCTCGCCGGGCCGATCGGTGGCGCCCTTCTCGAAGGCTGGGTGGTCAGCGAATCCGTCAAGGCCTTCATGGCGCTGGGCCGCAGGCCGGACCTGCACTTCTGGCGCTCGCACGACGGACTCGAGATCGACCTGCTGATCCTGCTCGGCGGCAAGCTACAGCCTGTGGAAGTCAAGCTGACGGCGACTCCCGGGCCCGGGCATGTCCACACCTTCGACCGCTTCGCGGCGATCGCCGGAGCCGACGCCGCTGAGCACGGCGTGCTGGTGTGCAGGACGGAGCGCGAACGTCCGCTACCCGGAGGCCATCTCGCCCTGCCGTGGGACGCCTTCCCCGACTGGCTGCGAACGCGTCTGGCGAGCCCGGGGGGCTGATCGAAGCGAGTTCAGAGTCGGCCGAACGACGAGCCGGGGCGTCGAAATCGCCACGCGATCGGCAAAGCAGTGAAATTTCGGACCGCCTCTCCGATTTTTCATGGTATTTTCGCAAAATGCTGCCACGTCCGTTTCACCTCGCCCAACTCACCCGGCTGCTCGCGCAGTTCCCCGTCGTTGCCCTGCTCGGACCGCGCCAAGTCGGCAAGACGACGCTCGCGCGACAGCTCGCCGCGGAATGGCAAGGGCCGGTCCGGCAGTTCGACCTCGAGGACCCCGACGATCAGGCGCGACTCTCGGACCCGGCGTTCGTGCTGCGTCGGCTGACCGGCCTCGTCGTACTCGACGAAATCCAGACGCGATCCGATCTCTTTCCGGTGCTCCGGGTTCTTGCCGACCGTCCCGATACCCCGAGCCGCTTCCTGATTCTTGGCAGCGCGTCGCCGGAGCTGCTGCGCCACGCCGCCGAGACGCTTGCCGGGCGGATGGCCTTCCATGAACTCGATGGCTTCGGCTTCGACGAACTGGCGCTGGCCGCCGAAGCCGGCCGCTTCGATCGAGAGTGGCTCGACGCACGCTGGTTGCGCGGGGGCTTCCCGCTGGCCTTTCTGGCCGCCGACCTGGCCGCGAGCCGCGCGTGGCGCGACGCTTTCATTCGCACGTACCTCGAGCGCGATCTCCCTCAACTGGGGATCAACCTCCCGGCGCTGACCTTGCGCCGCTTCTGGACCATGGTCGCGCACCGGCACGCGCAGACCTGGAACAGCAGCGAAATCGCCCGCTCGCTGGGGGTCAGCGACAAGACGGTCAACCGCTACCTCGACATCCTCGAAGGCACGTACATGGCCTACCGACTCCTGCCCTGGCAGACCAACCTCGGCAAACGCGAAGTGAAGGCGCCAAAGGTGTACCTGGCCGATACCGGCATCCTCCACGCGCTCCTCGGCATCGGCGATCCGGACACCCTGCTGGCGCATCCGAAGTGTGGTGCATCCTGGGAAGGGCTGGTCATCCGGGAAGTCATTCGGCAAACGAAGGCCGCCCGCGGCGAAGCCTATTTCTGGGGCGTGCATACCGGCGCCGAACTCGACCTCCTGATCGCGAGGAACGACCGGCGTCTGGGTATCGAGGTCAAGCTCACCCGATCGCCCAGGGTCACCCCGTCGATGCGCGCGGCACGCGAGCTGCTCGGCGTGCACGAGGTGTTCGTCGTCTGTCATGGTCAAGGCGAGCCCTGGCCGCTCGCCGAGGGCATCACCGCCGTACCGGCGCAGGCGCTCGAGACGATCACGGCAGCGCTCGACTGATTGCCGCTTCCCGGCCGAGTCGCACGGTGCCTGGTCGATGGAAGTGATCGCCAGGTCATCCTGGTCGGCCGAGGCACGACAGTACGATCCGCTTTCTTCCCGCCCCGGAAGCCCTCGAATCGAGGACGAATGTCCTGCGCGGCGTACTCCTGGCGAGCTTCCGGAACCATCTGGCGGTCGGCAGCCAACCGATCAGAGAATTCGCGGTCGGTTGGTGCCCCTGGCGATCAACTGCCCGTCCGCGTGGAGTCGCCTTCGCTGCCCCCCTTCTCTTCGTGATATTCGTCGTCGACGTTGATCTGCCAGATCGCGTCCTTCGACGACGATCCCGAGACGATCGCCTCGACGGCCAGACGGGCAGTGAGCATCGAGTGATCCTGGTTGTTGTAGCGGTGCATGCCGTTGCGCCCGACGAGGAACAGGTTGCCCAGCGTATCGGCATGACGGCGGAGCACGTCGAAGCGCTCGTAGGTTCCGAAATAGGCCGGGTAAGCCTTGGGAACGCGAACGACGTGAAAGTCGATCGCGTCGACCTCGTCGATCAGGGCGATCTTCGCCAGTTCACCGATCGCCAGGCGTCCCATTTCTTCGTCCGTGAGTCGCCAGAGTTCGTCACCCTCCTGGCAGAAATATTCGAGACCGAGCCAGACGGTCGCCGGATCGCGGACCATCGCCGGGCTCCAGTTGTTGAAGATCTGCAGCCGGCCGAGCCTGACGTCCGGCTCCTGAATGTAGATCCACGTATCCGGGACGAGGTTGGCGGGATGGCCGGGAAGACTGCCACGGCTCGCCCTGAGTTTCCTGACCAGGACGCCGACGGTGATGAAGTCGCGGTAGCAGAGCCCGGCGGCGACCTCCCTGACCTGGTCGGGAACGGGTGGCGACAGTCCGAGAATCAGGTCGCGCACGGGCATCGTGGAGATCACGTAATCGCAGGCCACCTCGACCCTTCCGCCCTCGCGGTCCTCGGCGACGACCGCGACGACGCGACCGGCGTCGTGGCGCAGCTCCCTGACCGTCAGCCCGTGGCGGATCTCGCCGCCGGCCTCGCAGACCATTTCCGCGACCACCTGCCACATCTGGCCCGGGCCGAACTTCGGGTACAGGAAGCGCTCGATCAGGCTCGTGCTGACACCCTTCTGCGCAACGCCGTCGCCCGATCCGCGCAGGATCTTGCCCAGCGCATGGCCGATCGCCCTTCTGACCGACAGGCCCTTGATCCGCTGGGCGCCCCACTCCGGGCTGATCTCCCGGCACGGAACGCCCCACACCTTCTCCGTGTAGTCCCGGAAGAAGGTCCGGTAGAGTTCGGCCCCGAAGCGATTGACGAAGAAGTCCTCGAGGTTGCGCTCGGGCTTCCTCTGGAAGACTGTCGAATACAGATAGCTGACGCCGATCTTCAGCAGGCGAAGCGCGCCCAGATTGCGCATCGTCCCGGCGCTCAGCGAGATCGGGTAGTCGAAGAACTTGCGCAGAAAGTAGATGCGCGACAGGCGCGGGCGAATCAGGAAATGCCGATCGGCGGCCGGGATGACGCTGAAGCCGTCAGCCGTCTTCTCGGGAGCGACCGGCAGAATCGCCCGCCACCAGTCCATCACCCAGTCGGACTTCGAGAAGAAGCGATGCCCGCCGATGTCCATCCGGTTTCCGTGATGGTCGATCGTTCGCGATATGCCGCCGACCTCGTCGAGCGCCTCGAGCACGATCGGCGACAGGTCCGAACGGCGGAGCAGCTCGAGAGCTGCAGTCAGTCCGGCCGGACCGGCTCCGATGATCACGACAGTCTTGCGCATGTCAGGTCTCGACCGAGAAACCGCCCATCCGTCGGGCGGCGGAACGCGGGGCCGGGCCGCCGGGCCAACGGGGCTTCGGGGAGGCTGGAGGCGACGCGAGCGCCAGCAGTGCCGCCATGAACTGCCCGGGGCAGACAGCCTTATCTTGCCGACAGTCAGCAGGACTGCCTCTCCGCTGGCAATGCGCAGGCCGGGATGGCGGGGTCACGCCGAGGCACCGTCCGGAGTGAAAGCGCATCTGCGCATCACGCAGGAGCCGTGGCCCGCAGCCGGGCCATCCCTGCTTCCGCCCGCTTCATGGCAGCTGGAGCAACGCCCTGCCCCGCTCCGAGAAGAGCAGGATTCGTCGCAACGAGAAGTTGAAGAACAGGATCAGCCCTGCGGCGACGCCTTTCGAGGCCAGATAGTGGAAGCCGGCCAGCTCGGTGAACAGCAGCAGCAGGAGGTTGTTCAGGAGCAGTCCGGCGACGCCGATCAGACCGAAGATCGTGAATTCCTGGAGCCGGTTGCGGATGGCCCGAAAGCTGAATATCCAGGCCACACAGAGCAGATAGTTGGTCAGCAACCCGAGCATGAAGGCGATCGACGCCGAGACGAGATAGTGCAGGCCGACGCCCGAGGTCAGCACGAAAAGCGACGTGAAATCGACGACGAAGGCCAGCCCGCCGACCATCACGTAGCGGACGAACTGATGGAACACATTCGATGTGCTCATGGCGTCACCCTCCGGCAGGAAAGGGGTCAGGAAGCGCACGCAGCGCGGCGCAGGCGTACAGACGATACTTCGGCTCGGGGCGGTGCAGACTGAAGGTCAGAAGTGGCTCGGCGCCCGGAACCGACTGGGCAAGCACGACGAAATCGAGGATCGGATCGTGGCAGACGTGGATCAGCCCTCCGAGGCTCACCGGCACCTCGGCTTCCTGCTTGTCGACCGGTGGCAGCCAGTCGAAACGCGCATCGGGCAAACCGAGTTTCTTGAGTCTCGATATTCGCCGTTCGGCCTCGATCGCGGTCTGCCGGTAAAAGATCGTCCCGGCCGCCTGATGAAACGAAGCATAGCTGCCGCGGTGGAGCACGAACCACAGATGCTCGAGGCCGTTGCCCCAGTAGGTCAGGTGCCCCGGTCCGATGATCGCGCTCAGCTGTGGATGGCCGGTCTCGCGCAGTTCGTCGAGCAGCACCTGATCGGGCGAGTGGCGCTGCCAGTGCGCGGCAAAGTACGCGAGCACGGCGGTCGACGCCGCCAGCAGACCCAAGCCGAAGGCAGGGCGGTGGTGGAGCAGCCACCAGACGGTCAGCACGAGGACCGGGAAGACGATCCAGCCGCCCTCCTTGCTGAAGATGAACAGGCAGTCCGCGACGGCGAGGCGGGCCAGGCCAGGGTCGCCGAAGTCGAACGAACCGGCCGCCAGGCGCAACTGCCAGAAGACGCTCTCGAGGACCACCGCGCCGACGGCCAGCCAGCCTATTCGGCGAAGCCACACGGGCACCGCCGGCTCGACCGCGAAACGTCGCCGGGCGACGAGCAGCGCAAGCAGCGGGACGGCACTCGCCAGCCCGGTGCTGTCGAGCGTGAAGACGCAGGCGACCAGACCGCCGAGCAGCAGCCGGCAGTACGAAGAAACCGGCCAGAACTCCTGCACGAGCCGCACGCCGGCGGCAATCGCGAGAATCTTGACGAGCCAGAGCACGCGCCACGGCTGCATCTGAATCAGCACCACCCCGGGCCAGTAGACGGCGAGCCAGGCGAGGCCCATCCCGCCAACGACGACGGCCAGCGCCGCCCACCAGAGTCGCCGGTGGTCGGCCGCAGAAGCCAGGGCCGCCGCGCTCAGCAGAAGAGCGAAGAACAGCGGTTCCCGGTACTCGCCGGATTGCCAGTGGTCGAGGAAGACGAACGGGCTGCGAATCACCGAAAGGCCGAGCCAGAGCGGGTCCATCTTCTGGCCGAGGCTTGCGAAAGGCGCCATCCCCGCCTGCCCCAGCACCAGCACGAGAAGCGACGCTATGCCAGCGAGCCAGACCTGCTGGCGCAACGCGAATCCGTAAGCGAAGACGAAGAGCGCTGCTGCAAAGGCGATCACCGGATGCATTGCCGCGGCCAGCGCGACGGCGAGCAGCGCAGTCGCCCGATGGCCGCGGAGAATGCACCCGATCGCCAGCAGCGAGAATGCCTCTGACCAGACGCGCGCGGTCAGAAAAGACTCGCCGTACGACAAGAGCCCTAAAGAACCGTAGGTCGCGGGCAAGGTAGCAACCAGCACCACCCCTGCCCAGAAGAACGCTCCGGCGAGGATCCCGCGCAACAGCCAGGCAACCCCGGCAAGCCAGACGACGTGCGCCAGCCCGAGCAGCAGCGCGGCAGCGTTCGGCAAGCCCAGCCAGACGATGGCCCGTGCGTAGAGCCCGGTGAACACCGTGAAACGGTCCTGCGAGCCGTAGGCGAAAAAGAGATCCCTGGCGAACGGAGTCGGGTCGAGGTGAAAAACCGCTTGGCCGGCATAGAAGATCGCATCGTGCCAGATGCCGTGGTAGCGGTGCGTGGCGATCCATGCTGCGACGGTGAGCGAGGCCAGCGTCAGCGCCTCCAGGCTGCCGATACGCGGCTTGCCGTTCGGCGTCACCATGACTCAGACGAGAACGGCCATCTTGCCGGTCACCAGGCCCTGCCACATCCGAGAGTAAACGTCCTCGAGCGACCGTACGAAGTTCGGCATGTCGAACAGCGCGCTGTGCTTTCGGCCAGCGGCGAGGCGGGCGCGCAGCTCGCGCAGCCGATCGGGGTCTCGGACCAGCGCCAGCGCCAGTTCGCAGTAGTCGTCGGGCGATCGGGCGACCAGCTCGGACAGGCCGACCGTGCGCAACAGGCTGGCGCCGACCCGTCCGGGGAAGGTGTCGCCGAGCAGGCTGACCATCGGCACACCCGCCCAGAGGACGTCGATCCCCGTCGAATGCGAGTTGTAGGGAAACGGGTCGAGCGCCAGATCGGCGAGTTGCAGGCGTGAGAGGTGGTCGATCCGCGATTCGACACGCGGCGCGAAGATCAGCCGCGCCGGAGCGACTCCCCGCGCCGCGACCTCCTTCTGCAGCCGCTCACCCGCCGATCCGCCGGGCTGGCTGAGCCACAGGATGCTGCCGGGAGTTTCGCTGAGCAGCCGGCACCAGAGGTCGAAAACCGCCGGGTTGAATTTGTAGCTGTTGTTGAACGAGCAGAAGACGAACCCCGACTCCGGCAACCCTGCATCGAGCCGCGACGGCGGCGCCTCCAGATGCACCGTCGTGTCCGCCGGCAGGTAGCAGTGTGGCAGATGGGCGAGAGTCTCCGTATAGTACGCTTGGTCTTCGTGCGGGGTGACCACCGGGTCGCCGAGCAGGTAGTCGGCGAGCTTCGGATGCCCGATCGTCCCCGCGTAGCCGAGCCAGTTGACCTGCACCGGAGCGCAGCGCAGCGCGAGGGCCTCGGGGCGCCCGTCGGCCGTCCACCCGCTGAGATCGACGAGAATGTCGATGGCGTCGGAACGGATGCGCCGGGCGGTCTCGCTGACGCTGCATTCGGCAAGGTCGACGAAATGGTCGAAAGCGAGGCGCAGTCGCTCGCGTATCTCGCTCCGGTCGTCGGCTCCCGTCGAAAAGCCGAAAACCTCGACGCGCGAGCGGTCGTGCAGTTCGATGACCTGCGGGATGATCAGGCCGACCGGATGATTGCGGTAGTCGCCCGAGAGATAGCCGATCCGCAGGCGCCTCGGAGCGTCCTCGACGGAGCGGGCGCACTCGGCCGGAACCCTTGGCGCATCGAGGACGCTTTCCGGAATGCTGCCACGGCAATGGTTCGCAGCGACCCATTGTTGCTCTTCGGCGGTCGCACCAGGGAACGAGAGCACGACGAAGGGGTTGTCGGCGACCTTGCGATAGCCGTCGCTGAGCGCCCGGAGTGTCGCCAGCCGATCGGTCAGCTCGTCCCACTCACAGCGCTTGAGGCTCGCGCAGAGCAGTTGCGAGAGAATACCGGCGTTCTCCGGGTCGTTCTTCCAGAGTTCGTTCAGACAGACCGACGCTTCGTCGTTGCGATTGGCCGCAAGCAGCACGTTGGCGAGTTGGGCGATCGCCTCGACGTAGTCCCCGGGATGACATTCGATCGCCCTGAGGAAGAACGGAACGGCCTCGTTCCACTTGTGCATTCGCGAGAGCGCGACGCCGTGGTTCTTGAGGACTTCGGGATCGTCGGGCTTGAGTGCAATCGCTCGCTCGAACGAGGCGAGCGACTCGTGCCAGCGCATCAGCGACGAGAGCACGATGCCGAGGTTGTTGTGCGCCTCCGGGTCGTGCGCGTTGCGCTCGGCGGACATGCGCACGATCGGCAGCGCGTCGTCGAACCGGCCCTGCCCAATCAGTGCAAAACCGAGCGCCTTTAGGGCCAGCGGATGAGCCGCGGGATGAGCACCGATGATCCGCCGCGCGGCCGCTTCGACCTCGACATGGCGCTCGGCTTCGACGAGCCGCATCAGCGCGATGAGCTCCGGGCTCATCGGCTGGCGCCGACCGGCAGCCCTGACAGACGTCTTGCGCGGGGGGTTCACGAGGCAGGTTTCCTTTCCGTGCGGTGTCGGCAGGCGAAGCCCGGTGAGCCGGCGTTGGCCATCCGCCGACGAAGACCGAGCGCGACCCGCATGCGACTACTCCTTGCCCACCGCGCGCATGAACGCGACTTCGAGCGACAGCGTCGGGCGCACCTCGACCAGAACGTGCCCGGCCGCACGTAGGGCTTCGAGGTGCACCCAGAGCTGCGTCCGCGAGACCTCGCCGATCCAGCGCCCCGAAAAATCCTCGCGCATCCCGGCGACCGGCACCTGCCCAAAGCTGCGCACGAGAACGGTCTCCGCGTCGCCGGTCAGCTCGGCTGGCGCGCGAACCGCGCGCAGTACGCCTTCGTGGATCAGCCCAAAGCGGTCCGCCAGCCGTTCGACGTCGTGCAGCACGTGCGAGGTGAAGAACAGCGTTCCGCCGGTTCGCTTGTACTCGGAGAGAATCTCAACGACGTCGCGGCGGCCGATCGGGTCGAGACCCGACAGCGGCTCGTCGAGCACCAACAGGCGTGGCTGGATGCACAACGCCTGGGCGATCGCCACCCTCTGGGTCATCCCCTTCGAGAACGAGCGGATCGCCTTGCCGGCTACCGCAGCCAGGCCAAGCCGGTCGAGCCAGTCGAGGCAGTGGGCCTGCGCATCGCCGACCTTGACGCCGTGCATACGCAGCCCCATCAGCAGGATTTCCAGTGGGGTCAGATAGTCGTAAAGGTAAGGATTCTCGGGGACGTAACCGAGGCCTCTACGCGAGCGCGGCTCGTCGACCGGCACGTCGAAGATCCGCGCATCGCCGGCAGTCGCGCGGATCAGACCCATCAGGATCTTGATCGTCGTGCTCTTGCCGGCACCGTTGGCACCGATGAAGCCGAACGCCTCTCCCTCCTCGACGGCCAGCGACACGCCGCGCACCGCGAGAACGGGTGACTTCAGTTTGCGTTCGAAGGATTTCTGGAGGCCTTCGATGACGATCGCAGCGCCCATCTTCCTAGTTCCGTGGCTGCGTGTTCAGGACCGGCCAGCCCGTCGCGTCGACCCCATAGCCGAGACCCAGCGGGTCGCGCGGGATCTCGCGCACGAGCCCCTCGCGCAGCAGATCATCGAGACTGGCCGGGTTTCGACCGAAGCGTTCGCGATACGCCGCCGCCGCCTTCTGCAGCCGATCGAGCGCCCGCAGACGCTGCGCCCTGACCTGGAGGTACCTGCGGAAGTTGCCTGACGGCGAACCGGCGGCCATCGCCTCGACCATCCCCGCGGCACTGGCGGTCTGGTAACCCCTCTCGATCCACGTGGCGGCAAGGTTCTGCAACGACCACTGATCCTGCACGGTCTCGGCCCGCGGAACCGCCTCGAGCAGGAATCCCGCGCCCGTCGCCGGGTCGCGGCGGAAGTGATAGTGCAGGAAGCCGAGCTGGAAGAGCGGATACCAGTCGAAGCTTCGCGCCTCTGCAGCCCGACCGAGCACGTACTGCGCGGCGTCGACCTGGCCGTTCCACGGCAGGATCGCCGCGCCGACGTAGTAGTTGTCCTCGTGCAACGGATTGAACCAGGCGATGTCGCGCTGCAGTTTCGCCTGCACCGCGTAGTCGGCGGCCTGCATCCGGCCCGTATCGGCGACGAGGACGCGGAAGCCGGCGAGATTCGCCGCCAGGTAGCGGTCACCACCGGCGAGCAGAACCTGCGCGAAACGGGGTAGAGAGATCAGCAGTTCAGGCCCGGCGGCGTCCCGGGGAAGCCTGGCCAGCTGCGTCTGCGCGAGCGCGAAGAGGAGCGCCGACGAAACGCCGGCGATCACCGGCAGCAGCGCGACCGCCCGACGGCTCAAGAGAACTCCCGGCGCAAGAAGATCACCGTCGCCAAAGCCAGGAGCAGCACGACGTATGCTCCGGCCATGACCACTGACCAGACGATGACCTCGCTGCCCGGCGCAAGCTGGTACATCGGCCACTCGCGCCAGTCGAGGCGCGACAGGTCGGGGATCAGCCAGCGGACGACCTCGATCAGCGGCTGGTAGCGGTCGAGGAGCTGCTGGTCAGCATCTGCGCCACGCGCCAGATAGTCGACGGTCGCCCCTAGAGCCTTTCCGGCAATCGCGAACGCCGCCCCGAGAGCCAGCGGCAGGACGGAAACCGTAGACAGCGCGGCGATGCACAGGGCGAACGCAGCGACAATCGCCGCGTCGAGCGCAAAACCGGCCATCGTGCTCCAGAACGGCACACCGAGCGCCGGCGGAAACTCCTGGGCGTAACCGCCGCCGACCAGCACGGTGACCAGCGTCAGCAGCAGACCCAACAGCGTCGCCGCCAGCAGCGAGAGAATCAGCACCGCACCGAAGCGGCCGGCGAGGAAGGCGCCACGCGAAACCGGGTAGGCCAGCGAAAACTGGATCACCCGGCGGTCGATTTCCCGAGCGACGAGTTCCTGGACCCAGAACAGGTTCATCAGGATCAGCGAAAAGCGGATCCCCGAGAAGCCGACGTCGAGAGCGACGGTCTGCGGCTGCCGCGGCGAAAAAAAGCCCGAGAGGTATGCGACACCGATCAGCAGCAGGCCGAGAACGAACACCGCCTGCAGGCTGCGGCCGCGAAGGCCCGAGCGGATTCCCGAGAGGGCAAACTGGAACACGGTCTTTGATGAAAAAAATGGCGCGCCCGCCGGCGCGCCGTCGCAGCCAGAGAGAAGATGATCAGGTTGTCGGCGCCGCTGCCTCCGCAGCGGTGGCATCTGTAGCGTTGCAGGTATCGTTGGCCCCACCCGTACAAGGCGCGATATTGGCCACCGACCCGCCTACCGAGGAACCCGCAAACCTGTTTCTGCCCTTGGCCGACCCCGAACCCACCGTGAACAACGTCGGACCCTGTTCGTTACCGACGAGGAACACGTTGGCCGAGCACTTGGGCGTGAATGCGACCTTGACGAAGCTGGTCCCCGCGGTGAACGTGTAGGTAGGATTAGCCGCCGAGCCGCCCGAGCAGACGGAGACCGCCGCGGCATTGACCGAAAACGAGGTCACAGCCGCGATGGCCAGAACCGAACCGAGAATGACTTTTTTCATTTCGAACCTCCGTCAGACGAGCGCGTTACAGGGTTGAGTTGGCGATGGCCTGCGTGAGCAGGTTGCGCGCATCCGACTGTGCAGACTTGTCCTCGCCCTTCTTCGTGTATTCCGTGAACTGCGGAATGGCGATCGCCGCGAGGATGCCGATGATCGCAACGACGATCATCAGCTCGATCAGGGTAAAACCCTTCTGAAGCTTCTTCATCATGGTCCTGGACTCCTTCGAGTGAAAGAACGGAAAACCCGTCGCCCACTGCGAAGCACGCTTTGTGCCAGGCTGGAGACCGACGCGCAAAGGTGCATTCGGGCTCGTCAAGCCCGCTTGGGTCGCCGCTCCGCGTCACACGGGTGACAGAAATCGTCAGCCGGCGGCTCGTGCCGTCGATGCGCACGACCGGCGGCGACGCCGACGCCGATCCTCCGGCAAAGCCGGCACGCGAAGCGGCATGGGCGGGGAAAGCGCGGGAAGGACGAAACCCGCAGTGGGCCGACGCCGACCGGGCAGGCAGACTCCCGGGGGACTGATGGCCAGAAGTCGAAGGCGCCACTGGTGCTGCTCGCCTGGCCGGCGATTCGGCCGGTTGACCGCGGGGGCGCGACGACCGTTCGCCGGCAGTCCTGCCCTGCCGGAATCGAACGGCCGCCCCCGCCGGCCGTCGTCGAGCGCAGGAACCTAGTCGGTGAAACTCGCCGCGACGGCGTTGAGCAGCAGCAGACGAGCGTCCGCCTGCGCGGACTTGTCCGCTCCCTTCTTGATGTACTCGGAGAACTGTACGGTCGCGATCGAGGTGAGAATTCCGACGATGCAGACGATGATCATCACCTCGATGAGGGTGAATCCCCTCTGGTCTTGCTGACTCTTGTTCATGGAGCGGGACTCGTTTCTGCGAAAGACGACAAACGGATTCGACGGTCGCGCATGCAAGCTTTGTGCCATCGGCCGATCCCGGTCTCGGGATCGATGGCCAGTCCGTTCCGCTGGCTCGTCTTCGGCGAGTCGCGCCGCCGGGTTTCGCGGTCACCGGTCTTCCGGCAACCGCGCCGATCGTCGCGCAGGAGTCCGTCGGCGTTCGCG
Source organism: Accumulibacter sp. (assembly GCF_023806625.1). Lineage (GTDB taxonomy): Bacteria > Pseudomonadota > Gammaproteobacteria > Burkholderiales > Rhodocyclaceae > Accumulibacter. The sequence continues at coordinate 10,362 of NZ_JAMTDX010000040.1, read as the reverse complement.
GTGCGCTGCCGCCGCCCGGGCAAGGATCGATCCCGGAAACGAAGGCGAATTCACTCGGACGAATCGGGTTCCCCCCGCCGCAGCCCCCGTGCAGCAAGTTGGGCCTCCGGTACGCTTTCCGGTCACGGCCCGGCCGCTACGGGTCGCCGCGCCCAACCGGCTCCCCGATGCCTTGCCTGCCCGGGATTTGCTCGCGAGCACTTGGCAAGGCCCCTCGACTTGCCCTACAATTGCCCGCTTGTCTGCAAAGTCCTGTCATTGAACCTGGGAATAGTCGATGCCTTCAATCCGCTTAAAGGAAAACGAGCCCTTCGAAGTTGCCATCCGTCGTTTCAAACGCACTGTCGAGAAGACCGGTCTGCTGACCGAGTTGCGCGCCCGCGAGTTCTACGAAAAGCCCACCGCCGAGCGCAAGCGGAAGCTCGCTGCCGCGGTCAAGCGCCACCACAAGCGCATGCGCAGCCAGACGCTGCCGCCGAAGCTCTACTGACCGCCGCTTTCCCGCAGGTTGGAGGCCGCCCGTCGTCCGAGGGGCGGCTTTTCGTGTTCTCGATGTCCGTCGAGCGGACGGCGCGCCGACTTCGTCCGGTCGGATCGTCGCCCGCCAGGGAGCTTTGCCATGACCCTCAAGGAGCGAATCCAGGAAGACGTCAAGACCGCGATGCGCGCGCGCGACGCCAGGAGGCTCTCCGCGCTGCGCCTGATCAGCGCGGCGATCAAGCAGCGCGAAGTGGACGAACGGGTGACTCTCGACGACGCCGCGGTGATTTCGGTGATCGACCGGATGATCAAGCAGCGACGGGACTCGATCGCCCAGTTCGCGGCTGCCGGGCGGCGTGACCTCGTCGAAGCCGAATCGTTCGAGGCCGAGTTGTTGGCCGCGTATCTTCCCGACCGGCTGACCACCGAAGAAATCTCCGCAATCATCGTGCAGGCGATCGCCGAGGTCGCTGCCGCCGGACCCGGCGACATGGGCAAGGTGATGGCCGTGCTGCGCTCGAAGCTCGCGGGGCGCGCCGACATGGCCGCGGTCTCGCAACTCGTCAAAGCCAGGCTCGGCGGCGGCTGAAGAGTCCGCGGCGCTGGTCGCGGGGTCTCACGATGATCCCCGAGTCGTTCATTCAGGATCTGCTCTCGCGGGTCGACGTCGTCGACCTGATCGACGCGCACGTGCCGCTGAAGCGGGCGGGGGCGAATTTCGCGGCGTGCTGCCCGTTCCACAGCGAGAAGTCGCCGTCGTTCACGGTCAGCCCGAGCAAGCAGTTCTACCACTGCTTCGGCTGTGGCGCGCACGGTACGGCGATCGGCTTCCTGATGCAGTATTCGGGAATGGGCTTCATCGACGCGGTCAGGGAACTCGCCGGGCGAGTCGGGATGACCGTTCCGGAGAACGCCGGGCCCGCTCGCGGAACGAGCGCCGACACGCCTTCGCTCGTCGCGATCATGGCCAGCGCAGCACGCTTCTATCGCGAGCAGCTCAAATGCTCGCCGGCGGCGATCGCCTACCTCAAACAGCGCGGAGTCAGCGGCGAGATCGCCGCGCGTTTCGCTCTCGGGTACGCGCCGGACGGCTGGCAGAACCTCGCCGCAGTCTTCGACGATTACGCCCGGCCCGAACTGCAGCTCGCCGGACTCGTCGCCAGCAACGAGCGCGGCCGGCTGTACGATCGCTTCCGCGACCGGCTGATCTTCCCGATCGTCAGCCAGAGCGGTGAGGTCATCGCCTTCGGCGGCCGGGTGCTCGGCCAGGGCGAACCCAAGTACCTGAATTCCCCGGAGACCCCGCTCTTCGAGAAGGGGCGCGAACTGTTCGGACTGCCACAGGCGCGCCGGGCGATCCGCGAACACGATGCCGTGCTGGTCGTCGAGGGCTACCTCGACGTCGTGGCGCTCGCCCAGCACGGAGTGGCCAACGTCGTCGCCACGCTCGGCACGGCGACGACGACCCGGCACGTCGAAAAGCTGCTCCGCCAGGCGGAGAAGATCGTCTTCTGCTTCGACGGCGACGCGGCGGGACGCAAGGCGGCCTGGCGTGCGCTCGAGAACTGCCTGCCGGTGCTCGGCGACCGGAAGAGCGCGGCTTTCGCCTTTCTGCCCGAAGGCGAGGATCCCGACAGCCTGGTGCGCAAGCGCGGCGCAGACGCGTTCCGGCGGATCGTCTCCGAGGCGATTCCGCTGTCGGACTTTCTCGTCCGCGAGCTGCGCGGCCGCTGCGAGCTGGACACCGCCGAGGGCCGGGCCCGGCTGGTCGCCGAAGCGAAGCCGCTGCTCGAACAGTTGCAGTCGTCGCTGCTCAGGCTGCAGCTCGTCAAGCGGGTCGCGCAGCTCAGCGGCCTCAGCCAGGCGGAACTCGAAAGCCAGTACCGGCTGCCTTCGGCCAACCGGCCGGCGTCGCCCCGCCCGGCGCGCCAGGCCCCTTCGCTGTTCAGGCCGCTGCTGCGCCTGCTCCTCCAGAAGCCCGAGCTCACTGCGGAGATCCCGCTCGAACTGCTTCCCGACGACTCGCCCGAGGCCCGCGCGGCGCGCGAGCTTTGCTCGATGATCGCCACCGGCGGTGAACGCGCGCCGTCGTGCGCTCAGCTGATCGAGCGCTGCCGAGGGAGCGAACACGAGGCGGTCGTCACTTCCGCGGCGGCTGAACTAATCCGCCACCCGTTTGCCGAAGACACAGTCGACGCCGAATTTCGCGGGGTGATCGGCCGGCTTCGCGAAAGCGCCGAACGCCGTTCTTTCGCCCTGCTACAGGCCAGGGCGCAGAGGTTCGGGGTCAGCGGTCTGTCGGACGAGGAGAAAAGACAATACCTGGCGTCGCTCGCCAGCTGGGCCGGGCGGGCGAAGCGGTCTGAAGTGTGATATAATCAGAACTTTTTTCAAGCCAAGCTATTCTGGACATGGGCATGGTACGCGACAAGACGACGACGGTGAGAGCCGCCAAAGCCAAGGCTACCGTAGACCTGCTCGCGCAGGTCGGGAATCAGCCGGCGCCGGTAGATGAAGAGACCCGCAAGATGCGTCTGAAGACGCTGATCAAGCTGGGCAAGGAACGCGGTTTCCTGACCTACGCCGAGATCAACGACCATCTGCCGGACGACGTCGTCGACGCCGAGCAGATCGAGAGCATCATCACCACGTTCAACGACATGGGGATCCAGGTCTATGACGAGGCTCCCGATGCCGAAACGCTGCTCATGTCCGACGCCACCCCGGCCGCCGCGGCCGACGACGCCGACGTCGAGGAGCAGGCCGAGCAGGCCCTGTCGACCGTCGACTCCGAGTTCGGCAGGACGACCGACCCGGTGCGCATGTACATGCGCGAGATGGGCTCGGTCGAACTGCTGACCCGCGAAGGCGAGATCGAGATCGCCAAACGCATCGAGGACGGTCTGAAGCACATGATCCAGGCGATTGCGGCGTGTCCGACGACGATCGCCGAGATCATCAGTTGCGCCGACCGGATCGCCCGCGACGAGATGCGCGTCAACGAGTTGATCGACGGGCTGATCGATCCCGACGTCGATGAGTCGCTCGAGGAACTGGGCGAGGTCGTTCCGGCCGAAGAGGACGACGAGGAGACCGAGGACGGCGAGACGGTCGAAGGCGCTGCCGCGGCGGCTTCGCTGCTCAGGCTCAAGACCGAGGGTCTCGGGCGTCTCGAGGCGATCCGCGACCACTATCTGAAGGCTCAGACGATCCTGCCGAGAAAGGGCTCGCAGGACCGGGCGTATCTCAGGCTGCAGCAGCAGATCTCGGAAGAGATGATGGGCATCCGGTTCACCTCGAAGACGATCGAGCGGCTCTGCGACTCGGTGCGTGCGATGGTCGAGGAGGCGCGCGCGTGCGAACGCAAGATCCAGAGGATCTGCGTCGAGACGGTGCGCATGCCGCGCGCGCACTTCATCAAGGTGTTCCCGGGCAACGAGCTGAACATCGACTGGGTGGACGCCGAAATAGCCGCTGCCGGGAAGACCTACGCCGCGGTTCTCGCACGCAACGCGCCGAACATCAAGGAGGAACAGCGCAAGCTGCTCGCCCTGCAGGAGCGAATCGGCATCCCGCTGCGCGAGCTCAAGGACATCAACAAGCAGATGTCGACCGGCGAGGCCAAGGCGAGGCGCGCCAAGCGCGAGATGACCGAGGCCAACCTGCGACTGGTGATCTCGATCGCCAAGAAATATACCAATCGCGGGCTGCAGTTCCTCGACCTGATCCAGGAGGGGAACATCGGCCTGATGAAGGCCGTCGACAAGTTCGAGTATCGCCGTGGCTACAAGTTTTCGACCTACGCCACGTGGTGGATTCGCCAGGCGATCACCCGCTCGATCGCCGATCAGGCGCGGACGATCCGCATCCCGGTGCACATGATCGAGACGATCAACAAGATGAACCGGATTTCGCGGCAGATCCTGCAGGAGACCGGCTACGAAGCCGACCCGGCGACGCTGGCCAAGAAGATGGAGATGCCCGAAGAGAAGATCCGCAAGATCCTCAAGATCAGCAAGGAGCCAATCTCGATGGAAACGCCAATCGGCGACGACGACGATTCGCACCTCGGCGACTTCATCGAGGACCAGGCGACTCTCGCACCGACCGAAGCGGCGCTCTATTCGAGTCTGCGCTTCATCACCAAGGACGTGCTCGACACGCTGACGCCGCGCGAGGCGAAGGTCCTGCGCATGCGTTTCGGCATCGAGATGAACACCGACCACACGCTCGAGGAGGTCGGCAAGCAGTTCGACGTCACCCGCGAGCGGATCCGTCAGATCGAAGCCAAGGCGCTGCGCAAGCTGCGCCACCCGTCGCGTTCCGACAAGCTGCGCAGTTTCCTCGACAACAACAGCGGCTGACGATCAGCGGCCAAGAGAGCCGGACCGGAAAAGCCTCTGGCCCAACCCGCGCGAAACACGGGCTCGGCTACCGGCTGTCCTGGCCAGGCCCGACCGGCGGCGGATCGGGCCGCGGCCGGTCGGGTTGCCCTCAGGCCGTCGGAATCCTTGGCTGATCCCGACCGGCGCACGCGCTTTCAGCGGCGGCGGCGCAGCGGCACTCCGGCGAGCGCGAGGCCGAGCAGCGCCAGAGTCCCCGGCTCGGGGGCTTCATGACCGACCGTCAGCGCGATGCCGTCGTTGATGCACTCCTCGAGGAAATGCGCCGTGAAATCTCCGGACGGAAGCAGCGAGCGGTTGAACGAGAAGCCGAAGATCTGGCTGCCCGCGGCGCCGAAGTGCGGGAAATCGAGGCCCAGCGCGGCGAGCGCAGTCGCGTCGAGCGAGGTGATCCCGGCCAGTTGAGTGCCGGTCGAGATGTTCGCGTACATCGTCCCGTTGCCCAGATAGCCCTGAACCGCTGCCTGGGTCCCCAGATCGCCCATCTGCGGCTGCACATTGAACCCGGCGTTCCAGTAATCCTGAAGCGTCGCGTAGCCGACGTTCTGGGTCGACAGGCTGACCACGTTGAGCGAGCCGAAGACGCCCAGCGTCGGGTTCGGGTTTGTGCCGGTGTTGCCGAGCGAATCGTTGGCCGAGGCGAAGCGGATCGCGAAGACTCCCGGATCGTTCTGGAAGGAGGCCTGGGTGTTCAGCGCGTGATTCGAGAAGTTGAGGAAGAGGTCGCCCGGCGCGATGCTGCCGTTGCGCGCGCCTGAGTTGGCTACTCCCGCGAGAGGCATGCCGCCGCTGATCGCGAAGTAGCCGGTATTGCCGACCTGACGGTAGGCGAGGCCGAGTTCCTCGTACGCGGGGCCGCCGGAACCGTCTCTGAACGAGTCGATGGCGTAGTTCCAGCCATTGTAAAGGGTTCCGGCACTGGCCGATGGCGCCGCCGTGCTGACCAGCGTCGCCAGAAGAGCCGAGAGCAGCGCCGACGCCGGCAGGCCGCGAGGCTTGTCAAGAAAGCGTTTCATGATATAGTTCTCCGTGCAAGAGTTCGTTTGTTGAGTAACAAGGTCGAGTTCCCTGGGCCCAACCCACGGCGGTGGCTGGCGGTCACCTCCCGGGTCCGGGAGAATCGACTCCGTTCCGCGCCCCGAACCGCGCCAACGGTTCGGGGCGCCCCGAAGGCGACCAAAGCAGGGAACTTCCGCCTTCGCCGAGCAGTGTCTTCCTGAAGCCCGGCCAGCGGTTATGAACTGCGTCACGGGAGCCGGCATGTTTCCACGGCCAGACCACAGCAGTCTCGCCAGTGGCCGGCGCTGGCCGGCGGCTACGCTCGGGCGAGCGCGAAAAGTCGGCGGCCTGTGCGCGAAGACGCGGCGTCAGCAGCCGGCAGGCGGCCGATGGAACGTCCGGGAAGCGGACGAATCGCGAAGGCGACAGGTCGGGACGAGGTCCGACCCGCGCCGAAGACAGTCGCTACGAGAGAGTTGGCCCGCTGGCGGCAGTGGCTCGGGCGGTCGGCTCGGCGATGGCCAGCGGAGGCGGCGCCGGAGACCGGCGCCGCAAGGGGAAGGTGTCGCCTACTTGCTGAGCGCTTCGCCCGGCGCGACGATTCCCAGGAAGCTGTCTGCCTTGAGTGCCGCGCCACCGATCAGGCCGCCGTCGATGTCCTTCTGGGCGAGCAGGCCGGCTGCGTTCTCGGGCTTCATCGAGCCGCCGTACTGGATGCTGATCGACTGCGCCACGTCCTCGCCGTAGAGCCCGGCGAGCAGGCCGCGAACGAACGCGTGCGCCTGTTGGGCCTCGTCGTCGGTGGCAGTGACCCCGGTTCCGATCGCCCAGACCGGCTCGTAGGCGATCACCGTGCGCAGCGCGTCGTCGCCCGAGAGGCCGGCGTAGGCGCCATTGACCTGGGTGGTCAGGACGCTCTCGAGCCGCCCCTCCCTGCGCTCGGCGAGCGTCTCGCCGATGCAGATGATCGGCGTCATGCCCAGCGACTGCACCTTCCTGACCTTCCGGTTGACCGTCTCGTCGGTTTCGCCGAAATAGGTCCTCTGCTCCGAGTGGCCGATGATCACGTAGTCGACGCCGATCTCCTTGAGCATGTCGGCGCTGACCTTGCCGGTGAAGGCACCCTGGTTTTCCCAGTGAACGTCCTGTGCGGCGAGCTTGACGTTGCTGCCTGCGAGCACGTCGGCCACCTTGGCCAGGGCGAGGTAGGTCGGCGCGATGGCGACGACCACGTTGCGGATTCCGCTGGCTGCGGCGACGACTTCGCTGGCCAGCGTGACTGATTCGGCAACCGTCTTGTTCATCTTCCAGTTGCCGGCGATAACGATCTTGCGCATGGGTTTCCTCGAGTCTTGGGAACTGCGATCGGATGACGGGGAAAACGACCCCGGCAGCTGCCGGGGTCGCCGGTATACTTACTTCTCGGAAAGCGCGGCGACTCCGGGCAGGATCTTGCCCTCGAGGTACTCGAGCGAAGCTCCGCCGCCGGTCGAGCTGTGCGTCACCTTCTTGTCGGCACCGTACTTCTTGGCCGCGGTTGCCGTGTCTCCGCCGCCAATGACCGTAATCGCCCCGCTGGCCGTGGCCTTGACGACGGCGTCGGCCATCGCCCGGGTTCCCGCCTCGAACTTCTCGAACTCGAAGACTCCGGCCGGGCCGTTCCAGACGATCGTCCTCGCCTTGAGGATCGCCTCGGTGAAGCGTTTCGTCGATTCCGGGCCGCAGTCGAGGCCAAGCCAGCCGTCGGGAATGCCATCGACGTCGTTGGCGATGCCGGTGTTCGCGTTGGCGTCAAACTTGTCGCCGATCACGAAGTCGACCGGGAGGAGAATCTCCTTGCCGTTGTCCGCGGCCTTCTTCATCAGCTCGGGCACCAGCTTGGCGCCTTCCTCGTCGAACAGCGAGTTGCCGATCGGCATTCCCGAGAGGACCTTCTTGAAGGTGAAGGCCATGCCGCCGCCGATGATGATCTGGTCGGCCTTGTCGAGCAGGTTGTTGATCAGCTGGATCTTGTCGGCGACCTTGGCGCCTCCGAGGATCGCCAGCAGCGGCCGCGCGGGGGACTCGAGCACCGCCGAAAAGGCAGCCAGTTCCTTGTTCATCAGATAACCGGAGGCGCGCTCCGGCAGCTGCACGCCGGTCATCGACGAGTGATCGCGATGGGCGGTGCCGAAGGCGTCGTTGATGTACACATCGGCGAGCCTGGTCAGCGAGGCGCGGAAGGCCTTGATCTCCTCCGGAGCTGCCTTGAGCTTGGTGATCGAACCGTCGGGGTTGGTCACCGTCGCCTTGCCCTCCTCCTCGATGTGGAAGCGCAAGTTCTCGAGCAGGATGACTTCACCCGGCCGGATCGCAGCGCAGGCCGCTTCGACTTCGGGGCCGACGCAGTCGGGAAGGAACTTGACCGGCCGGCCAAGCAGCCCCTCGAGCGCAACGGCCACCGGAGCGAGGCTGTACTTGGGATCGGCCTTGCCGTCGGGACGGCCGAGGTGGGACATCAGGATGACCGCGGCCCCCTTGTCGAGAGCGTACTGGATCGTCGGCAGCGCCGCTTCGATGCGCTTGGTGTTGGTGATCGCGCCGGTGACCTTGTCCTGTGGCACGTTGAAATCGACGCGGATCAGGACGCGCTTGCCTTCGAGCGCGAGATCTTCGATGAACAGTTTGGACATGATTCCCCCGAGAGTGAGTGGGTGTTGAGAAAAGCTGGAGTGACTTGCGGAAAGGAAATGGTGTCGCCTGCCGCCGCTTCAGGGAACTGTACGACGGGCTCCCGAGAAGCTGCGTCAGCCACCGCGTCGAGTTGCCAGGAGCGATCGAAAAGCATGGCCGCCAAGTAGGTCAAAGTATCGTTGGCGTCGCCGGCCGAGTCAATTGGCTGTGGTCGGGGCCATTTGTCAAGGGGTGGCCGGGACTTTCAGTAATAGATCCGGAACACCTGCTGAATCTGCTCGAACTCGTGCAGATAAGCCCCCGCGACCTCGCGGTTGGTTGCCAGAACGGTCAGGTCGTGGGAGAAGACCGAGGTGTTGTACCAGTTGAAACTCCCCTCGATGACCGTCTGCTCGTCGATCACGCAGTACTTCGAGTGGATCGGCGAGTAGGGCACCCGATGGTCGGTCTGACCATAGACCAGGCCGACCGCGATGCCGGCCGTGCGCAGGCCCTGCACGGCGGGCAGCAGCGGCCGGTTGAGTTCCTCGGCCATCGTCCGCTCGATCCCCACCCGCCCCTGCCTGGCCAGATGGCCGTTGAGCAGGATATGCACATGGACTCCACGGTTGCGGGCGTGGATCAGGGCATCGACGACGCTGTCGCCGTGCTCGCCGAGCAGGTTGCCGATCAGGAACAGCGTCAGCTTGATCGAATGACGCGCCCGGTTGATCTCGGCGAGGATCGCGTGGTGCGGGCGGTAGTAGCGGCCATCGAGCAGCGCGTGGCGGCCGTAGGTGTAGAGCAGGTTGAACGGGGCGAGCGGGTCGATGCCGTATTTCTGGTTGACCCCCCCGCGCTCGCTCTGGAAGACGTTGTCGAGCAGGCGGCAGACGCCCTTCGAGTGGAAGGTCATTCCCGACTCCCAGTTCGCCCACCAGCGGTCGAAGGTGATGTTGAACGAGCCGAGGATGCAGTCCTCATCGTTGAAGATGATGAACTTGGTGTGCATGTCCGGATCGACCTCGATCAGGTGATGCTTCGGCGTACACACCACGCCGATCAGTTCGATCCCGGCGCGCTTGAGACGCGCGTAGCTCTCGCTGTTGGTCAGCGTCATCTTCCGCCAGTCGACGATGCACTGGACCCAGACGCCCTGTTCGCTGGCGTGTACGAGATGGCGCGTGAAGTCGTGGTCGTCGATGCAGTCGACGCTCACCTTGATGCTGCAGAAACGCTGCGGGTGTTGGTGCTTGCAGCGGATGACCTTGTCGATATGGTCGTGGATGAAGCGCTTCGGGTGATAGGGATGGTACTGCTGGCCCTTGGTGAACTTGGGGATCAGATGCAGGGACTCGAAATGGTGGTTGTACCAGTCGACATCGCTCTGCAGTTGCCAGGGGTTGCATTCATGGGTACGGTAGCCGTTCGGCGTCGCCCATTCCGGGGTGATTCTCCGGTACTGCGGGTGATCGTCGCGCAACTGCGGCCAGTCCATGAAGATGTATTCCTTCTCCGAGGCCAGCGAGTGTTCGTGGCGATGGACGATGAAGGCGAACTTGACGCAGTTCGCCTTGCCGAAGGTCCGCGACACGGGATGAATGTAAAAGTCCCGCGTCTGCCGCTTGTGGTGGTTCCACTGGATGTCGTAGGGGTCGGTATCGACGACGTAGGTCTCGCAGATGTGGTTGTCGCGGTAGACCCGGAGGACGACCTTGACGTTGATCTGCACGCCGAAGGCGACGTCGAAAATGATCTTGCCCCAGCGCAGGTGGAACTTCTCGCCGAAGTCGTTGGTCCGCTCGAAAGGCCCGCCGAGGTTGGCGTG
>NZ_JAMTDX010000039.1 GCF_023806625.1 Accumulibacter sp. | reverse complement strand
TTGGCGTGCAGGGGTATCGCGTATTTCTCTGCCGTATCCATCTTGGCCTATATCCGTCTGTTGACGTCGTGTCATTGGTGGGGACGGTGGGGTAGCCGCCCGGCGGCCGAATCCCGCGGGACTGCCCGTCGGCCCGCCGAGGCGAAGCGGGTCGAGCCGGCGGGAAGCCTGTGCCGTCTTGCACTCACTGGCCGTTCATCCGTTCGCCGGCGCGCTCAGCGCGGCTCGAAAGTCACCAGATAACCAGGGTGATCGGACACCGTTCCATAGTCGTCCGCGGTGAACAGCTCCCTGGCCGAGATCGCCCGCAGATCGCTGCCCTTGCGCAGGAACACGTAGTCGATCCGCTGATCGTCATCGAGCAGCGCTTCCCAGCCCGCCTCGCCGCTGGCGAAGACGCGCGCGAAGGTCTGCGGCGAGCGCACCGCCAGATACTGGTCCTCGTACTCGGTCGACGCGGCGACCAGCTGATAGCCACGCGCACCGGCCTTGATGTTGAAATCGCCGCAGAGCAGGCTCGCCCTGACCTCGCGGCCATGCTGATCGGCAGCCCAGGCGCGGAGATTGGCGAACTGTTCGGCAAAGCCGTCTTCCCACCAGCTGAGGTGCGACGAGAAGACGTTGATCGGCCCGAGCCACGGAACGAGCACGCGGGCCATCACCACTTTCCGCGAGTGGATGCTGTACGGGTCACGACTTTCCGACACGTAACGTGCTTCGTGGCGCTCGACCGGATGGCGGCTGAGCACGGCGACGCCCTCTCGGAAACGCTCGAAGCCCAGGTGCGACCAGTCGGTGACCAGGTGATAGGGAGACCTGAGGCGCGCATTGATGATCCGCGCGGTGTTCGTCTGCCAGTCGCCGCGGCCACCGTTCCACAGCTCGGCGACTTCCTGCAGACAGACGATATCCACGTCCAGTTCGTCGATGGCCCGAGCGATCTGCGACAGTTTCTGATCCTGGTTCTCTTCCTGACAGCAATGCAGGTTGAGGATCAGCACGCCAAGCGGCCGGCGCCGGGCGGAATGGTGGCGGCCGAAGTTGTCATCGTCAGCGACCGGCCGGCGCGCCTCGCAGGAAATGCGGTAGTCGACGCGGTACGCTTCGCCAACCGGCAGCGCGGCCTCCCAGACCTGGCAGCCGTACTGGTTCGGGTTCCTCGCGTTGCTCGCGTACTCGCCGTCCCAGTAGTTGCGCCGGTAGCGGCACGCCATCTGGTGATTGGTCTGCCAGCGATCGTCCGACCAGTTCACGGTGACCTTGCGCGCCTCGAGGCGTCGAGCGACGGCGACGACCACCGGAACGACGCTCTGCCGGTCGGCGAGATGGCCGTCGAACTCGACGTTGAGCAACGGCCGGTCATCGGCGAGGAGTATTCCCGAATCGGCCTCGATCGAGTAGTTCGTGCCGCCGTGGTTGTCCCAGTACTCGGCGCCGGCGACCCGATAGCGCACGGCGAACTCGACGTTGCCGGGCAGCGGCCGATTCGCGCCGAGTTCGAAGCTCGCCCGGGCCAGCCAGTATTCGCGGTCCTCGTCGATCGTCTGGTGATGGCTCGCCGGCAGCGTTCGCCAGACGCCGTCCTCGCCTGCCCACTGGACATCGATCTGCTTTTCGAAGGCGAGATTGTCGACGAGCAGCAGGAAGACGAGATCCTGGCGGACCACGGGGTCCTTCCTGGCAATCGTGTTGCGGGCGTAGAGAAGATTGATTTCGTTCATCGTTCTGATCAGTAGGGCCGCGGCTCGCCGGGCGGTCGCGTCTTGAATCGGCGATGGACCCAGTAGTACTGCTCGGGCATCGTGCGCACCGCGTCTTCGATCCACGCGTTCATCCTGCGCGTGTCGGCCTCGACGTCGCCGGTCGGGAAATCTGCCCACGGCTCGCTGACGCTGACCGCGTACCCTTCTCCTCCGGGCAGGATGCGCGTCACGCAGGCGACGACGCTCGCCCCAGCGAGCCGCGCCAGGCGTGACAGCCCCGGCACCGTCGCCGCCGGCACACCGAAAAAGGGAACGAAGATCGAATCGCGTCGGCCGAGATCCATGTCCGGGAGGTAGTAGAGAGGCCGACCCGACTTCATCGCCCTGACGCTGGCCCGCAGGCTGTCGTGCCGCGAGATCAGCAGTTGGTCGCCGAAGCGCTGCCGGCCGCGCAACAGCAGGCGGTCGAAAACCGGGTTCGGCTGCACCGCGTAGATGCTCGCACAGTCGAAGCGCATGGCGATCGCCGCGCCGCCGGCGTCGAGACCGACGAAGTGCGGCGCGAGCATCAGCACCGGCCGCCCGGCCGCGATCAGGTCACGGATGTGCTCGGCACCGTCGACCTTGAGCAGGTGGTCGAGCCTCTCCGGGCGTGCCCAGAGCAGCAGGCTGCGCTCGAGGATGCTCCGCCCGAGCACCCTGAAATGCGCCCGGGCGAGCCGGCTTCTCTGGCCCTCGTCGAGTTCGGGGAAGCACAGGCGAAGATTGACGAGGACGACGTTGCGTCGTCTGCGCGCGATCCAGAAGCAGAGCGCTCCCAGGCCGTTGCCGAGACGCGCCAGGACCGGCAAGGGCAACACGTGCAGCCCCCAGAGAAAGCCGACGAGCAACCGGATCAGCATGGCTTCGCGCAGGCCCCGACGGGCGGATGTTGCCACTGCCTGGGCAGTGCATCGTTTCTCATGCTGCGATCGAGTGCTCGGTTCTTCGAATGGTGGCCACCCGCAACTGGCCGGCTCATTCTACTTCATTTGCCCGCCGGCCGGCCGCTTTGCACGCCGCCCGCAGGCCAGGGGTCAGCGCAGGCCGAACCACTCCTCGGCGTTGCCCGAGGCGACCCGCCGCGCGGTCTCGGGCGAGAGGTGGGCGAGCAGCCCGCGGCGAATGGCACGCACGACGCCGTCGTACTCCTGCCAGTCGTGAACCGTGTCGATTCCGACGACGAAGCGATCGGGATAGTCCTCGATCAGGCGCTGCCAGCGCGGATCGAGCCCGGCCTCGCTGAAGATGACCGTACGCCCGCGCAGCGGAGGCGAACCACGGGCCGACAAGTCGCAACAGACGTTGGCATGGCGCTCGAACATCTCGCGCACGTCACCGGCGGTGCTGTTGCTGCCACAGTGCGCGAGCACCAGCCGCGCGGAAGGGAACGAGTCGGCCAGCCGTTCCAGTTGCTGCACCGTGTCGGTGTCCCACTGGGCATGCACGTTCAGCGGGCGGCCGTGCTGGCCGGCGAGCGCGAAAATGGCCTTCAAGGTCGCCGAGTCCGCCGGCGTCTTGAACCGGTTGGCGGGCTCCTGGGTCGTCGTCAGCGCGTTGACGTGGATCTCTCCGATGACCCGCGCTCCGCGGTCACGAAGGTCGGCTTCGATCATCGCGAGCGCGCTCCGCACTGCCGGCGTTTCGGGGTTCTCGAAGTCGGCGGCGTCGAGTTTGCGATGCAGGCCAAGCCACGCACCCATGCCCGTGGGCCGGATGAACCTCTCCCCGAGGGCGACGATCGTGGGCAAACTCCCCCCACCCACGCCACCGGCCATGCTGATGTGGTTCCGGTCCATGTGCTCGACCAGCGACGGCGCATCGATCCACATCATGACATGGAAGTGCGCGTCGATGATCGGGATCGCCGCCGCCTCGGCGCCCAGCTCGGCAGCGCTAGCCTGGGCCAGCCCCTGCGTGGCCAGCAGCTGTAGAGCGCAGCCAAGCCCGACCAGGGCGCGGCGCAACGGCATCATCCGGCCATCGGCAGCAGGCCGCGTACAAGGGCCACCTGCTGCGCCGGGACGCTGCACGACAAAGCCGGGAAACGGGAAACTCCATGCCACCGTCAGAAGTATAGGAACCCGAACGGCGTTGGTCAATCGTGGACCACCCTCTACAAGGACTCGCATGATCTCCGGGCCCTTTTTTTTTCGCCCGCGATCCCCGCGCGACGCCGGGTTCCTGCCCGCAGGGCTGCGGGCGCGGAGTTGACACGGAACTCGGCATCGGCCACTCCCCGGGCCAGAGCCGTCCCTTTTCTCTGGTGGACCTGCGGGTACGCGCAGCGCCTGATCTCTCGAAATCAACGACTCACTTGATTAGCCACAATGTTCAGCAAGCTCACGTGGCGAGCCTGCCGGGGTGAA
>NZ_JAMTDX010000038.1 GCF_023806625.1 Accumulibacter sp. | reverse complement strand
AGTTGACCCTTTTCGGTGGACACCTGATGCTTACGCAACAAGGAGTCCAAGATGCCGAAAAGCAGACCACCGTACCCGGCGGAGTTTCGCCAGCAGATCATCGAACTGGCGCAGGCTGGCCGAAGCCCGCACGAGTGGTCTCGGGAGTTCGGGCCGACCAGCCAGACCATTGTCAATTGGCTGGCGCAAGCAGCCCGCGACGCCGGCAAGCCCTTGCCTGGCAAGGAGGGCTTGAGCAGTACCGAGCGGGCTGAACTGGCCAAGCTGCGCCGGGAGAACCGGCAGCTCAAGCTGGAGCGCGACATCCTGGCAAAGGCTACGGCCTGGTTCGCCAGAAGGAGCGAAGGTTCCAGCGCGAACCCTTCGAACTCGTGATGGCGCGCCAGGCCGATTTCCCCGTGCGTACCCTGTGCCGCGTGCTGCGTGTGTCGGCCAGCGGCTTCTCTGCTTGGCAACAGCGAGCGCCCAGCCCGCGCGCCGTGGCGAATGCCGTGCTGACCGAGCGTATCCGGCTGATCCACAAGGAATCCGGCGGGAGCTACGGCCGCCCCCGGGTTCGGGCCGAACTGCTGGAGCAAGGTGAGGCCGTCAGCCACAAGCGCATCGCCCACCTGATGCGCCTGGCGGGCTTGCAGGGCGTGAGCCGCCGCCGCGGCTACGTGGTCACCACCCGGCGCGATCCGGACCGTGACCCGGCGCCCGATCTGGTAAAGCGCCAGTTCGTGGCCGACGCGCCCAATCGCCTTTGGGTGGCCGACCTGACCTACGTGCCGACCTGGCAGGGCTTCATCTATTTGGCCATGGTGCTGGACGTGTTCAGTCGGCGGGTCGTCGGTTGGTCCATCGGCGAGCATATGCGCACGGAACTCGTGCTTTCGGCGCTCAACATGGCCGTGGCCACGCGCAAACCCCAGGGGGTGATCCCCCACAGCGACCAAGGCAGCCCGTATTCCGCCCTGGCCTTCGGCAAGCGCTCCCGGGAAATGGGCATCCAGCCGTCCATGGGCACCGTAGGTGATGCCTACGACAACGCCATGGCGGAGAGTTTCTTTGCCAGCCTGGAATGCGAACTGCTGGACGGCAACACCTTCCGCACCAAAATCGAGGCCCGCCTGGCCGTGTTTACCTGGATCGAAGGCTGGTACAACCCGCGCCGGCGCCATTCCGCGCTCGGCCATCTGTCACCCATGAAGTACGAAAAGCAACACCACCACGCTGTGCAGTCAGCCAGCCCCGAACCCAGGTTATCCACCGCGCCGCTCGCCTCTGGACTGAGAGGGGCCAGCGACGGCGCCGCGGCTAACCCTACGCCCGAGGAGGCTCAACCCGCTTGAAAACCAAGCGCTAACCTGTCCACCCGATAGGGGCAACTCCAACTTCAAATCCAGACATCTCACGCCTGTGCCGCTTCGCCATCGGCAGCCTCCATCACTTCTCGGACGGCAAAACCAGCATCGCCGAAACCATGCGCCACCTCAACCGAAACATCCGCTTGCTCTTCGACTATCTGCGAATGACCAGAAACTCCATCGGCCATGCCTCCGCCTGACGCCAGTGCGAGAACAAATTTGCCGTGGTGATCCGGGCCAGCGTTCTGGTCAAGAGATGGCCGATGCGGTACACTCCTCGGTCCTCGCCTTGGCGCACGGCACGGGTGCTTAGCTCAGTTGGTAGAGCGCTAGCCTTACAAGCTGGATGTCGGCGGTTCGAGCCCGTCAGCACCCACCAGAGATTCGCGCGGATCACGCGCTGAGGCCGGGAATGGTCGTCCGTCGGGCACCCCGCCGGCTCGTCACGCCGAAATCCCGGGGGCGAACGCGGCATGCCCTGCCCCCGGGCAATGGAGCAGGCTCGGGTCGGCTTTCCCGTTTGCGCATCGCTCCTGAAATCCTGTTCGTGGGCTACCGACATGTTCTTTGACACCGTTCGCAACAACAAGAGGGCGGTCCAGATCTTCCTCGCGCTGATTACCCTGCCCTTCGCCTTCTGGGGAATCGATTCGTACGTCCGCAATGCGGGAGCCGGAACCGACCTGGCCAGCGTCGGCGACACAAAGATCACCGTCCAGCAGTACGAACTGGCCTGGCGCGCGCAGCAGGACCGGATGCGCCAGGCACTCGGTGCCAGCTTCTCGCCGGAGATGATGAAGACGCCGGCGGCGCGCGCTGCCGTCCTGAATTCACTGATCGACCAGCGCGTGCTGCTCCTCGAGGCAGCCAAGGGACGCCTAGGGGCCAGCGACAGCCTGCTTCGCGAGGTCATCGGCAAGATCCCTGCGCTACAGGAAGACGGGCAGTTCTCGATGGACCGCTACAAGGCCGCGCTCACTGCTCAGGGGATGTCGCAGGCGCAGTTCGAAGCCCAATTGCGCCAGGACCTGACGCTCCAGCAGATCGTCGCGGCCATCGGCGAAACGGCCATCGGCAGCCAGGCGGTGACCGAAGCCCTGCAGCGCATTCAGTCCGAAGAACGGCAGGTCGCCGAATGGCGCATTGCACCCGAGCAGTTTGCTGCGCAGGTCAAGATCGACGAACAGACGGCCCGGAAATTTTACGACGAGAACCCCGAGCGCTTCACGATCGCTGAACAGGCCCGTGTCGAGTATCTGGTGCTTTCCCTCGACGCGCTACTGGCCCGGATCAAACCGGCCGAGACCGAGGTCAGGGCGTGGTACGAAAGCCACCAGGACCGCTACCGTCAGCCCGAGGAGCGGCGGGCGAGCCACATCCTGATCGCTGCGAATGGCGAAGCGGACCCGGCCAAGGCCAGGGCCAAGGCCGAGGAGATCCTCGGCGAGGTGCGCAAGTCGCCGGCACGATTCGCCGAATTCGCGCGGCAGTATTCACAGGATACCGGGTCGGCCGAGAAGGGTGGCGACCTCGGCTTCTTCGCACGAGGAATGATGGTCAGGCCCTTCGAGGAGGCTGTCTTCAAGCTGCGCGAAAACGAGATCTCGCCCCTCGTTCAGTCCGACTTCGGCTACCACATCATCCGGCTGACCGAGATCAAGCCCGGCAAGCAGCGCTCGCTCGCCGAGGTGCGCCCGGAAATCGAGGACGAACTCAGGCGGCAGACCGCGTCACGCCAGTTTGCCGAAGCTGCCGAGAGCTTCAGCAACGTCGTCTACGAACAGCCGGACAGCCTGCAGCCGGCCGCCGAAAAGTTCGATCTCAAGCTGCAGCAGTCGGGCTGGTTGCCGAAGAACCCTTCGGCCGACGCGCTGCGTGCGCTCGGTCAGCTGGGTGACGCCAGGCTTCTGAACTCGGTGTTCTCCGAGGACTCGCTGAAGAACAGGCGTAACACCGAGGTCGTCGAGATCGCTCCGAACACGCTCATCGCGGCGCGCGTCGTCGAGCACCGGCCGGCCAGCGTCCGCTCTTTCGAGTCGGTCAGGGAGGATATCGTCAAGGGACTCAAGCTTCGCGAGGAAGCGGCGCTGGCCCGCACCACGGGAGAAGCGAAACTCGCCGAACTGCGCCAGGGCGCTGCGGACACGCTGCCCTGGACGCAGCCGAGAAAGGTCTCGCGCCAGGATCCTCGCCAGGTGTCTCCGGCAGCGCTCAAGGCGATCTTCGGAGCCGAGACCAACAAGCTCCCCGCGTACGCCGGCGCCGAAGCGGGTGGCGGCAGCTACGCGCTGTACAAGATCGTCGGCGTCAGTCACCCGGCGACGGCCGACGAAAAACAGCGCCGCGCTCTGCAACGGCAGTACGACACGATCCTCGGCCAGGAGGATTTCTCGGCGTATCTGGCGAGCCTGCGCCAGCGTTACAGGATCGACGTCAATAAGGCTCTGCTCGAGAGCAAGGAGCGCTGAACGGTCGTCCGCAAACCGTTGCCCGCCGCCCGGCATCTTCGGGCAAAGGCGAGCAGGCTGGAAAGCCGGATCAGCGCAATTCCGGCCGGTCGAAAGGCAAGCTCGCCCGCTGCGCGTCGCCGACCTCGAATTGCACACCGAGGTAGTAGATCACCTTGCCCTGGCGATCGACGAGCGGGCGGATCGACAGACGATTGAGGAACAGTTCCCCGTTCTTGCGGTAGTTGCGCAGCGTGACCACGCAGCTCTGCTGCCTGGCGAGTGCCTCGCGAATCGTCTGCAGCGCTTCCTGCTCGCGGTCGTCACCTTGCAGGAAACGGCAGTTGCGGCCGATGATTTCCTCCTGCGCGTAGCCGGACATTTCTTCGAAGACGCGGTTCGCGTAAACGATCGGGTTGTCCGGCAGGTCCGGGTCGGAGAGGGTGATGCCGTTGACGCAGGCATCGAGGATCTGCGTCAGCACGTAGGGGATCAGCCCGTCGTCCTTGACCGTCTTGAACATCCGTATCTCCTTCAAAACCCCGGGACCCTGGGCCGAAGCCCACCCGGTCACTGTTCCCTGGCGAGCATGTCTTTCTCGATGAGCAGCTTCAGCGTGCGCACCGTACGCCTCGCGCCGTCCTGAACCGCCAGACGGATCAACTTCTCGAAAGGCCTCAGCCGCGCTTCGCGCAGCTCGACCTCGAATACGAAGCGGATCCGCGTCGCTCCGCCGAGGTCGTCGAACTCGTACAGCGAGCGATACGGCTCCGAAACTCCGGCGAAGCAGACTCGTCGCGGGGCATCGAGTTCGGCCACCTCGAACGTCGACTCGGACCGGTGCCCCTGGTCGACGCGAACCTGCCGCGCCAGATACCCCTTGCGCACGGCTCCCTCGGTCAGCGGTTCGAGCTCGATGACTTCCGACGACCAGCGGGGATAGTTGGTGACGAAATCCAGGGCCACGAAGCGGAACACCTTGTCGACCTCTTCGAAGACCCGGGTATCGGCTTCAGCGTTGATCATAGGCTCCTCGACCCGCTCGTCAAACGGGCAGTTCCTTGCGCGAGCCCCCTACCCGCGGCTCTGGCGACAGCCCGATGCGGACAGTCTGAGGCCCTCGCGGTCCGACGGTCAAGTGCCCCTTGTTTTCTTGGCCGCGCCGCCCCGCCGTTCCGGCGGGCAGACGGTCAGTCGCCGCGGCGGCTGAATCGGCCCAGACGTCGGCGCACGATCGCCTTCCGGCCCTCCTCGAGCAGCAGCATCACCAGCGCGAACGGCACGATGCCGATCCAGACCGCAGCCGGCGGAGGCGCCGTATCGAACAGCGCATTGCCCCACGGCGTGTACGCGATCAGCCCGAGCAGCGCGACCTCGAGCACGACGCCGCTGACGATCAGGCGGTTGCCGCCGAACCCTGTCGAGCACACCGGGCGCACCGAACTGCGGCAGAGGAAGACATTGACGATCTGCATGACGATGATCGCGCAGAGCGTCGCCGTCGTCGCCTGGAGGTAGAGTGGGTCATTGGCCGCGGGCATCTGGCCGTAGGTCCAGCCACCCTGCCTGAGAACGAAAAGGAAGGCGCTCATCGCCGCTGCGGCTTCGATCACCCCGAGGAAGAGATAGCCCCGCCAAGCCAACTCGAGATCGAGCAGCCGTTTTCCGCGCGATCTCGGTGCCTGGCGCATCGCCTGCGGGTGAGGCTTCTCGGCGCCGAGACCCAGCGCGGTCAGCGAATCGGTCCCCATGTCGATGCTCAGCGCCTGGATCGGTGTCAGCGCGACGGGCAGGCGGAACAGCGCGAAGGCGAGGTACGGAACGAGTTCGGCGACGTTGTGCACCAGGACGTAGGTCAGGAAGCGGCGGATGTTCGCGAACAGCGCACGGCCTTCCTCGACGGCATTGACGATGCTCGCGAAGTTGTCGTCGAGCAGGATCATGTCCGACGCTTCCTTGGCCACGTCGGTGCCCGAAAGACCCATGGCGATGCCAATGTGCGCGGCCTTCAGTGCCGGCGCGTCATTGACCCCGTCACCGGTCACCGCGACGATCTGCTGCTTGTTCCTCAGCGCTTCGACGATGCGCATCTTCTGGTCCGCTGCCAGACGCGCGAAGACGATCTCCGGTGAATCGAGCGCGAGCTGCAGCTGGGTCGCCGAGAGCCTCTGCAGCTCAGAGCCGGTGACCACCAGCGGAGCGGGCGAGCTCACCAGGCCGATCTGCCGGGCGATGGCCACCGCCGTCCGCGGGTGGTCGCCGGTCACCATGATCACCCGGATTCCCGCCGATTGGCAGCGGCGGACGGCGTCGGGAACCTCGGCTCTCGGTGGGTCGACAAGACCCGCGAGGCCGCAGAAGACGAGGTCCGCTTCGGGCACGCTCCGCGCACCGGCCTGCGCTTCCCGGAAAGCAAAGGCGAGCACACGCAGACCCTGCGCGGCCATCTGCTCCTGTGCCTCGCGGACCAGCGACCGGTCGGTGTCGTCGAGCACGCGGACCTGCCCGCCAGCGACGACGGCGATGCACTGCGGCAGTACCGACTCCGGAGCACCCTTGCAGTAGAGTGCCCGGCCGTCGGCGCCGTCGACGAGCACCGATTGCCGCATCCGGTCGGTATCGAAGGGGTACTCATCGACACGCGTCGCGACCGGGAGCGCGACTGCGAATCGCCTGGCCATCTCGACGAGGGCGATTTCCATCGGGTCGCCGAGCAGTGTCGGTTGCCCCTCGGCAAGGCCCTCGGCGAGGCTGTGGCAGGCTGCAGCCGCGGCGAACAGCCGGTGGCTGTGCTCGAGGAGCGCCGGATGGCCATCGAGCGCCTCGACCGGGAACGGTTCCAGCCCGAGAAGCAAGCTCCGGACCTGCATGTGGTTCTGCGTCAGCGTGCCGGTCTTGTCGGTGCAGATCACCGTCGCCGACCCCAGCGTTTCGACCGCCGGGAGATGGCGGATCAGCACCTGCCGGCGCGCCATGCGCTGCGAGGCGAGGACCAGCGCGAGGGTCAGCGTCGGCAGCAGGCCTTCGGGGACCATCGCGACGATGATGCCGATCGAGAAGATCAGGTCCTGCCAGAAGGGAATACCCAGTGCACTCCCGACGACGAGGAAGCTCAGGCCGATGGCCACGGCGATCAGCGCGATCCGGCGGCTCAGGCGCGCGAGTTCGACGCGCAGCGGCGAGTCCGTATCGCCTGCGGTCTGCGTCAGATGTGCGATCCTGCCGAACTCGGTTCGCGCGCCGGTGGCGAAGACGATCGCCCGGCCACGGCCGGCGACGACCGAAGTACCGGCGAGCACGATGTTTCTGCTGGCCAGCCACTGCTCTTCCTGCGACTCGATCGCCTCGCGTGCCTTCGGCGCCGACTCGCCGGTGATCGTCGCGGTGTTGACGCGAACGCCGTGCGCCTCGATCAGCCGGCAATCGGCCGGAACGCTCTGACCGGTCTCGATGAGCACGACGTCGCCGGGGACGAGTTGCTCGGCGAGCAGTTCGACGACGGCACCGTCGCGCAGAACCTCGACCCGGTGCGGCAGCAGCTTCCTCAAGGTGGCCAACGACTGCTCGACGCGCAGTTCCTGCCAGAACGAGAACGTCCCGCTGACCAGGATCACGGCGACGATCGTGGCCCCGACCCTGGCCATTCCCTCGCCGGGATCGCGCCACTCGGCGAAGAACGCCAGCCCGGCGGCGACCCAGAGGATCAGCGAGAAGAAGTGGAAGTATTCGCGCCCCAGCCGCCAGGCGAGGGATGGCCGCCCGGCCGCCTCGACCGAATTGGGTCCATACTCGGCGAGGCGGCGTCCGGCTTCTCCGGTCGAGAGACCCTCTGCCCGGCTCTGCAGGCTCGCGATCGCTTCGGCAACCGACAGCTGATGGATCTTCATCGGACGGCATCGGCTCCGTGGGCAGAACCCTGGAACTTGGGCGGTGATGTGGATGGCTCGGCAATGATACCCCTGCTCCGCCATGCGCCGACGATGCTGACGAGCGTCTCGGGTCTACTGCGGCAGATCCGACTGCCCGGCGGCTGCCCGATGCGCCGTAGAGGCCCCCCCGCTGTTCACGCCGGAGCCCGACCCCGCCCGCCTTTACGACATCTTTACTCGGGGACACTCCGGATGAGCGGTCTCTTTATGGCGGTTTGCCTATCCTGTGGACATCAGTTGACCGGAGAACCGACATGCATCGAGGGACACCACTGCTCGAAGACAAGGCTCAGAAGTCCACGCCGATTCGCGACCTGACGCTGGCCGTCGCGGCGTGCCTTGCGACCACCGCGCTGAGCCTGCCGCTTCACGACCACTTCGACCAGGCGAACATCGTCATGCTCTTCCTGCTCACCGTGCTGCTCGTCGCCGTCAAGCTCGGCCGCAACGCGGCGGTCGTGGCATCGATTCTCGGCGTGCTGTTCTTCGACTTCTTCTTCGTTACCCCGCGCTTTTCCCTGGCGGTCAGCGACCTCCAGTACCTGGTCACCTTCTCGGTGATGCTCGTCACCGCGCTGACTTCGGCGCAGCTCACCGCGGGGTTGCGCCAGAAAGCAGGCGAATCGGCTCGGCGCGAACAGAGAACGCTCGCGCTGTACGACTGTTCCCGCCGACTCGCCGGAGCGCTGACCGTCGATCAGCTGGTCGAGGTCTCGCAGTCGTTCATTCGCGAGCAGTTCGCCGCCCCCTCGACGATCCTGCTCCCGGCAGACGGCCCCGACGCACTGCGCCGGGTTTCGGCAAACGGCCTCGAGCCGATCGAGCCGGCAGTCGCCAAGCTGGTGTTCGACAGCGGGCAGACGGTGCGCGGTGACGAACTCGGGGCCATCGGGGTCGCGCCGATTTATCTCCCGCTGCGCGGCTCGACGCGCATACGCGGTGTTCTGGCCGTCGGCCTCGACGACGAAATCGCCGAATCGTCGCCCGAAGCAACCTCGCTGCTCGAGACTCTCGCCTCGCTGATCGCAGTGGGCGTCGAACGGCTGCATTACGCCGATGTGGCCAGGGAAACCGAGGTCAGCATGTCGACCGAACGCCTGCGCAGTTCGATCCTTTCGGCGCTATCGCACGACCTGCGCACACCGCTGACGGCGATGGTCGGTCTCGCCGACTCGCTCTTCCTGATCAAACCGCAACTCCCTTCGGCCGCGCTCGAAACGGCTCAGGCGCTTCGCGAGCAGGCCGATCGCCTGGCTGGGCTGGTCGGCAATCTGCTCGACATGGCCCGTCTCAACGCCGGCCAGGTGACGCTGCGCCTGCAATGGCACCCGCTCGAGGAGGTCATCGGGGCGAGCATCAAGCTGCTCGCCGGCGCACTGACCGGCCGTCCGGTCAGGGTCAGCCTGCCCAGGGACCTGCCGCTGCTGCATCTCGACGCGGTGCTGATCGAACGCGTCCTGTGCAACCTTCTCGAAAACGCCGCGAAGTATTCGCCCGCCCAGGCGCCGATCGAAGTCTCGGCACGCCCGACCCCAGACACCGTCGAGGTCAGCGTCTGCGACCACGGCAGCGGCTTCCCGGCACAGGCGCCAGCCGAGTTGTTCCGGATGTTCGTGCGCGGCCAGAGCGAGTCCGGACCGCCCGGAGCCGGGCTCGGGCTGGCGATCTGCAAGGCCATCGTCGAAGCCCACGGCGGAAAGATCAGCGCCGGCAATCGACCCGAGGGAGGCGCCTGCGTCCGGTTCACGCTGCCCCGAGGAACACCGCCGGTCGTCGAGGAAGAAGAGCCATGAACGCGATTCCTTCCCCCAGAGTGCTGCTGATCGAGGACGAACAGCCGATCCGCCGCTTCATTCGCCTCGCCGTCGAGGAGGAAGGCTGTCAGGTGACCGAAGCCGAAACGATCGCCGGAGGACTGATCGAGGCGGGGACGCGAAACCCGGACCTGCTGATTCTCGACCTCGGCCTGCCCGACGGAAACGGCATCGACCTGATCCGGGATCTGCGCGGCTGGTCGGACCTTCCGGTGCTGATTCTCTCGGCCCGCTCGCAGGAGCAGGACAAGATCGCCGCGCTCGATGCCGGTGCTGACGACTATCTGACCAAGCCCTTCGGCGTCGGGGAACTGCGTGCTCGAGTCCGGGCGATGCTGCGCCGGCGCAGCCGGGACGGGGAAGGCGCGTCTCCGCTGATCCGCTTCGGGAACGTCTGCGTCGACCTCTCGCGCCGCCTCGTGAAGCGAGGCGACGAGCCGGTTCATCTGACCCCGACCGAATACCGTCTGCTGGTCAGCCTGGTTGCCCATCCCGGCAAGGTGCTCACCCAGCGAAGTCTGCTCGAACAGATCTGGGGACCGACCTTCGTCGAGAGCAGTCATTACCTGCGCGTCTATGTCGGGCACCTGCGCCAGAAGCTCGAGGATGATCCAGCGCAGCCGAGGCACCTTCTGACCGAAACCGCAGTCGGTTACCGCTTTCAACCCTGAGGAGACCCACGTGATAGAGAAACAGAACGCGAAAGCCCGCGTGGCGACGCTGGCCCTCGCGGCGCTCGGCGTCGTCTACGGCGACATCGGCACCAGCCCCCTGTACGCCGTCAAGGAAGTGTTCGGAGCCGCCCAGCACCCTGTTCCGATCAGCCCCGCGAACGTGCTGGGCATTCTCTCGCTGTTTTTCTGGTCGCTGATGGTCGTCGTGACGATGAAGTACGTCCTGTTCATCATGCGCGCCAACAACAAGGGAGAAGGCGGAATCATGGCTCTGCTGACCCTGGCGCTGCAGAAGGGAACCCCGGGAAGCCGGCAGCAGAAGCTGCTGGTCACTCTCGGCCTGTTCGGCGCCGCGCTGTTCTACGGCGACGGCGTGATCACGCCGGCGATCTCGGTGCTCTCGGCGGTTGAAGGCCTCGAAGTCATCACCCCGGCCTTCAAGCCCTGGATCCTGCCGATCACGCTGGCCGTGATCGCCGTGCTGTTCGTCTTCCAGAGGCGCGGCACGGCGAGCGTCGGCGCCTTGTTCGGTCCGGTCATGGTGCTCTGGTTTTCGGTCATCGGAGTCGCCGGAGCCGCAGCGATCGCTGGTCATCCGCAGGTCCTGGCCGCAGTCAATCCGCTGCACGCCGCAGATTTTCTGTGGCAGAACCCGGTGACCGGATTCTTCGCACTCGGCGCCGTCGTCCTGTGCATCACCGGCGGCGAGGCGCTGTACGCCGACATGGGGCACTTCGGAGCCAGGCCGATCCGCCTTGCCTGGCTGGGCTACGTGATGCCGGCGCTGCTGCTCAACTACTTTGGTCAAGGGGCACTGCTGCTCGGCGACCCGGCGAGCATCGACAATCCGTTCTTCCTGCTCGTCCCCGAATGGGCGCGGTACCCGTTAGTGATCCTGGCTACGGTGGCCACGGTCATCGCCTCGCAGGCGGTGATTTCCGGGGCCTTCTCGATGACCAAACAGGCGATTCAGCTCGGCTACACGCCGCGCCTCGAGATTCAGCATACCTCCGAGCACGAGATCGGGCAGATCTATCTGCCCGCCATCAACTGGCTGCTGTTCTTCACCATCGTCCTGCTGGTCGTCCAGTTCGGCTCGTCGTCCGGTCTCGCTGCGGCCTACGGCATCGCGGTAACCGGAACGATGTTGATCACCAACGTCCTCGCGGTGGCGGTTGCCGTCCGCCTGTGGGGCTGGAGCCCGATCCGGGCGATTTTCGGCGCGCTGCTGTTCTTCTGCGTGGACCTCGCCTTCTTTCTCGCCAATCTGGTCAAGATTCCCGAGGGCGGCTGGTTTCCGCTGGCCTTCGGTGCGCTGGTCTTCGTCCTGATGACCACCTGGAAGCGCGGCCGCGAACTGCTCGAAAGCAGACTGGCGAGCGACGCGGTCGATTTGAAGCCCTTCGTCGCCAGCGTCGCGGGGGGCGGAATCGAACGCGTGCCGGGAACCGCAGTGTTCCTGACCCACGATCCCGAGTCGGTACCCCACGCCCTGCTGCACAGCCTCAAGCACTACAAGGCGCTGCACGAGCAGGTCGTGTTCCTCAGCGTCAAGGTTCTCGACGTTCCGTACGTCGGAGAAGACGAGCGGATCGAGCTGCGCAGGCTGAACGCCGACTTCAGCCAGTTGAGCGTGCGCTACGGGTTCATGGACGAGCCCGACATTCCAGCCGCTCTGGCGCTGTGCCCGAGAGTCGGGCTGGAAGTCGACATGATGGACACCACTTTCTTCATCGGGCGCGAAACGCTGATCCCGACGCTCGGATCGGGGATGGTCTACTGGCGTGCGGTGGTCTTCGCCGGAATGTTCCGCAATGCCGGCAGCGCGACGGCCTACTTCAAACTGCCTTCCAACCGCGTCGTCGAACTCGGATCACAGGTCGTCCTCTAGCGCGGCGCCCGGCGGGCCGGGCGCCGGGGGTCAGCAGTGCGCGAGGTCGGCGGAATTCTCGACGCTCATCTGATCCACCCAGGCCCGGGCGTGGACCTCGCTGTAGATGTTCGAATAGGCAGACACCTCGAGGGTCAGCGTCACCGTCCGGTTGGCGAACTGCCCGAGATCGATCGCCGATTGCCGCAACCACTCGGTCTCCTGGTGCGCCATGCCGATCGCCGTCACCTCGTCGACGACGACGCCATCGACGAGCACGCGGAAGCTCGCGCGGGTGAAAGCGTTGACCCCGGCGCCGAGATCGAGACGCCGCACGTAGCTCAGCTCGGGCCTTGGGCCGAGCGCGATGCGCCGGGAGATCGCCTGGGTGCGTGGCCCAAGTGCGCCGCGCTGACCCGAGGACGCGCACCCGTAGAGCATCGCTCCGCCCCTGAAGGCGCGTGGGTCACCGTGCAGCAGCTGCCAGCCCTCGCCTTCCCAGCCCGCCGCATCGAGGCTGGTCTCGGAACCGACCGATCGCCGGGCGATGCCCTTGAGCACGCCAGCCGCCTCGAGCGCCGTCGAGATGATCCCCGGAACATCAAGACCCAGCGGCGCGGTGCTCTCCGGGCGACGCTGCGCCCCTCCCTTGAGCAGACCGGCTGCCTCGAGCGAGCTGGCGATGATCCGGTGCACGTCGAGCCCGAAGGGACGGGACGAAGCAGACTGCCGATCGCCGGCGCCGGCGGACCCGGCGCCCGGCGCTGCGGATTCCGCGGAAGTCCGGTCGTCCGCGACCTTGGCCGCCACCAGTCGCGAGTTCTCCCGTTGCGGCGGCGCAGACTCCGCCCGGTCAGCTGCTTCCCTGACCGGACCCTCGTCCGCTACCGCCGGCCGGGCGGTGAGCAGGCCCCAGAAGTCGGCGATCCGGTGCGTCGACGAAATGCCGACGGCGTTGAAGAAAGGTGCTGCCGTACCGCACTGATGCGGTTCGGCGCCGGGGTCCAGAGGCGCGCCGTGCCCCATGCCGGTGATCGTGTACGCCTCGATCAGCTCCTCACCGTCAGCCCGCTGCCAGACACGCCGCGGATAGCCATCGACGCTCATCTCGAGCGTCGGCTGCAGGTCGAGGCCGTGCACATCGGCCCACTGCTTGAGAAGCTCGTCGGCGTTCGCCGGCTTGACCGCGGTATCCGCGTCGCCATGCCAAACCGAAACCTTCGGCCACGGCCCGCGGTGCGACGACGCCGCGCGAACGAGATCTCCCCATTCCCCGGCCGATCGGGACCGGCCGGCGAAGATGCTTTCGAGGCCTTCCTGCAGGCCGCGTGCCGTCCGGTAGGGCACGCCGGCGATGACCGCGCCCCCGCAGAACACCTCGGGATAGGTGGCGAGCATGACGGCGGTCATCGCTCCGCCCGACGAGGTACCGGTGACGAAGACCCGCCCGGTGTCGATGCCGTGGTCGGTGATCATCCGCTCGACCATCTGCCTGATCGACTGCGCCTCGCCGCTTTCCCGGGAATGGTCTTCCGGTCTGAACCAGTTGAAACAGCGCAGCGGGTTGTTGTTCCAGTTCTGCTGCGGAAAGAGCAGCGCGAAGCCGTGACGGTCGGCGACCGTCGACCAGCCACTGCCCTTGTTGTACGATGCCGCGCTCTGCGTACAGCCGTGCAGGACGACGACCAGCGGCGCCCCGACCGGCAGGCCCTCGGGCACGTACTTGAGCATCTTCAGCTCGCCGGGGTTCGATCCGAAGTCGCTGACTTCGGCGAAGCGATGTTCCTGTTTCTCGACCTGCTCGGACCAGGCCTGCACGGCGGTCAGCGCCGAGAGCAGCTTCTGCCAAGGTTTGCCGTGCGGCGTCTTCGCCGCGAGTTGTGCCATTCGGGCGATTGCGGCCACGTTGTGGCCGAGCTTTCTGAGCATGGGACTACTCCTGTATTCGGAAAGGGTAAGCAGTGCGCCGACCTCGATCAACTTGCGAGCCGGCAGAAAGACGGTGTGGAAAAGGCCGGGGTCGGGCGTCCCGCCGCGCTCGGGATCCAGCCACGCTGGCGGTAAAGCATCGCTGGCCAGACCGTAGGTGCGGCTGACGATGGCTCGCCGGCCCTGCCACCAGCAGCACACCTGCAGCGCTGCGACCGGACAGTTGCGATTGACCCAGACGCCAAAGACTTCGCTGGACACGAGCGCCCGTGTGTCTTCGTTACAGGCCAGTTCGAGCAGCCCGGCGAGCGCCTCGCCGAAGGGCAGGCGATCGATCTGGATCAGCGAACCGCTCTGCCCCTGACCCTCGCCGACACCGACCGACCGCCCGAACAGCACGCGCGGCACGCTGCCATCCGGCGCAGGCGGCAGAGGCCGCAGTGCCGAGTAGCAGCCGATCGCCTCGACGGTCTGCGACTGCTGCGGCGCAGCCATCGCGCCGATCAGCAGCTGCGCCGCGTAATCCGGCGTGGCGGCGGGCGAGCCGCGTCCGCGAGGCCCCGGCGCGACGAGGCCACTGCTGACCATCAGCGTGACCCGAAAACGAAGATCCCGACGCGACTCACCGAGTATGTCGGCGAGTCGCTCGCTGAATTCGTAACGTGCAAGTCCGTTCACCATGGCGACACGATAGCACAGCCCCTCGTGGATTGCACGTCTTTTTTTAGTAAGTGATGGAAATTAATTTACTGCGCCCGGCGATCGTTCGCGACAAACTGGAACCCGGGTGGGAACATCAAAGCTCGGCCTCATCGTCCTTCGACCGGAGCGGCCAGCACCGATCGGCCGGCGCCCGCGGCGATCAACGACACTCGGGCGCGCCTGAGGCAGGCACTGCGGTAAGATGAGCGCTCTCGGGCTCCCCGTCACGATCGACGGCATCCCGGCTCATGGAAGCGGCTTCACGGATGATCGACCTGTACACCGCGGCAACACCCAACGGGCACAAGATCTCGATTGCCCTCGAGGAACTGGCCCTGCCCTATACGGTACACGTCCTCGACCTTGCGGCGGGCGAGCAGAAGCAGCCCTGGTTCCTGTCGATCAATCCGAACGGCCGGATACCGGCGATCGTCGACCGCTCGGAAGACGACTTCGCGGTCTTCGAATCCGGCGCGATTCTGATCTACCTGGCCGAGAAGACCGGCAGCCTGATGCCCGAAGACCGCCAGGGGAGATCGCGGGTGATCCAGTGGCTGATGTTCCAGATCGGCGGAGTCGGCCCGATGATGGGCCAGGCGAACGTCTTCTTCCGTTACCTTCCGGAGAAGATCCCGACGGCCATCGACCGGTATCAGGGAGAATGCCGCCGGCTGTTGCGCGTCCTCGATCGACATCTGCAGCACCACGAGTTCCTCGCCGGCGAGTACTCGATTGCCGACATCGCCAATTGGGCCTGGGTCAGGACGCACCGCTGGTCGGGCATCGAGGTCGACGACCTGCCCGGCCTGCAGCGCTGGCTGGCAACGATCCGGGCGCGACCGGCTGTCCAGAAGGGTATCGTCACGCCGCCATCGGCCATCGACGACCAGGGCGACGCCGAGAGCGCACGCCGCTTCGCCGAACGGGCACTGGCGATGGTCGAGGTCGGTCAGTCGCGGACCTGCGGCGCCTGAGCGTCGCCATCGTCAATCCGGACCACCAAGGAGGGCCGGCCATGAAACTCTTCGTTTCCCCGAGAGCGCCCAACCCCCGCCGCGTGCTGATGTTCATCACCGAAAAGGGTCTGACCGGGATCGAGCAGCAGACCGTCGATCTCGGTCGCGGCGAACACTGGTCGGAGAGCTTCCGCGCGCGAAGTCCGCTGGCCAAGGTTCCGGTTCTCGAACTCGACGACGGTCGCTCACTCGGCGAAACGCGGGCGATCTGCACCTATCTCGAAGGACTCGCGCCCGAACCCAATCTGATGGGCAGGGACTTCGACGAGCGCGCGTTCATCGAAATGGCCGACCGACGCGTCGAACTGTATTTCTTCGGCTGCATCACCAACTGGATTCGCCACACGCACCCGGGGCTCGCGCCACTCGAGAGGCCGCAGTTCGCGGACTTCGGACGCTCCCAGGGAGAGAAACTGCCGGCCATCGCCCGCTGGCTCGACGACGAACTCGCCCGCCACGAGTTCGTCGCCGGCGAGCGCTTCACGATCGCCGACATCACCGCCTTCTGCGCGCTGGAGTTCGCTCGGGGTCTGATGAAGTTCCAGCCTGGCGAACTTGGGATGAGCCGGCTCCAGGCGTGGCGTGACCGGGTCGCCGAGCGTCCGAGCGCCCGCGCCTGAACTTCGGCCAACCGGGCAGCGCTGCACTGGGTGCGGCACTCTACAGGAACACCCGAATCCGTCCTATAGTGCGCCGTGTTCCTTTCCGGAGATCGACATGGCCCAGCGAAAGATCCACGTGCACCACCATGGCCCGAGGATGCCGTCAGCGCACCCGCCGCTGCTCTTCCTCCACGGAGGCTACGTTGACTCGCGCTGCTGGAGTGCGCACTTCCTGCCCTGGTTCGCGAGCCACGGCTACGACTGCTATGCGCCTGACCTTCCCGGGCACGGGCGCAGTGAAGGCGGCGAGCAACTCGACCGGCTCGGTCTCGACGATTATCTAGCCGGCGTCGCTCAGGTCATCCGCGGGCTCGATCGCCAGCCGGTGGTCATCGGCCACTCGATGGGCGCGTATCTGGCCGAGCGCGCGGTCGAACTGTCGCTGGCCGAGGCCGGAGTGCTGATGTCGCCGGTCCCACCGTTGGGGACCCTTGAGTCGGCGGCCAACCTCTTCCTGAGCCGTCCGCAGTTCCTGACCCGGGTCCAGGACATGACCCGCGGCGTCTTCGACCCGGCTGGGCTGCGCATCCTCCGGGACGTCTACTTCACGCCGACGACGCAGAGCGAAGTGCTCCTGCGCCTCGCCCAACTCGTCCAGCCCGAATCGACGCGCGCGATCTGCGACATGGCCATGCTCGGGTGGCGCTGGCTGGCTGCGGCACCGCGACGACCGATGCTCGTCGTCGGCGGCGAGCTCGACGCGGTCTTCCCGCCGTACATGGTCCGCCGGGTCGCCAGGCGCTGGGACGCCGAACTGCGCATCGTGCCCGAGGCCGGCCATGCGATGATCCTCGATCATCACTGGAAGCCCTGCGCCGAGCACCTGCTCGACTGGCTGCAGCGGCTCGAACACCACCCCCGGAGAATGCCGGCCACCCGCACGAGTTGAGCCTGCCCGGCGCCTCGCGGCGTATAATGGCCGCCTTCGCCAACTCCCAGAGAGAGCACCACCATGGGCCTGGACCTCGTTTCCCCCGGCAAGGCACTCCCGAACGACTTCAACGTCATCATCGAGATCCCGATGCACGCCGACCCGGTCAAGTACGAGGTGGACAAGGACAGCGGTGCGGTCTTCGTCGACCGCTTCATGTCGACGGCGATGCACTACCCTTGCAACTATGGCTACATCCCGCACACGATCGCCGGCGACGGAGACCCGGTCGACGTTCTCGTCGTCTCACAGTTCGCGCTCCCGCCGGGCGTCGTCGTCCGCTGCCGGCCGGTCGGTCTGCTGGCCATGGAAGACGAGGCGGGACCCGACGGCAAGCTGCTCGCCGTACCGGTCGACTCGCTGACCCCGATGTACCGTGACATCGAGTCGCCGCGGGACTTCCCGCAGATCGTCCTCGATCAGATCGCGCACTTCTTCGCTCATTACAAGGACCTCGAGCGAGGCAAGTTCGTCAGGGTGCAGGGCTGGCTGGGCAGCGACGAGGCCAAGAAGGAGATCACCGAAGGCGTCCAGCGCTACGCCGAGGCGAAGACCAAACCGGCCTTCTGAGAGTCTGTGAGTGTACGGCGCCAAGCTGACCAGCGATCCCCCGTGCCGCCTGTTCTGCGCCTGAGGACGCGCGCATGGTCCTGAAGATCGCGATCGCCCAGATCAACGCCACGGTCGGCGATTTCGCCGGCAACACGGCGCGGATCCTCGACTTCGCCGAGCAGGCCAGGAACAGGGGCGCCGATCTGCTGCTCACCCCGGAACTCGCCCTCTGCGGCTATCCGCCCGAAGACCTGCTGTTGCGCGACGATTTCCTGGCCGCCTGCGAAAGTGAACTCGCCACGCTGGCCTGCCGCGTGCATGGCCTCGCCGTGCTCGTCGGGCACCCGGAGAAGCGCGATGGTCGATGCTACAACGCGGCGACGCTGCTCAGCGACGGCGCACGGGTGCGCACTTACTACAAGCAGCGGCTGCCGAGCTACGAGGTTTTCGACGAGGAGCGCTACTTCGAATCCGGCGACGCAGCCTGCGTTCTCGACCTCGCCGGGCTGCGCTGCGGGGTCAACATCTGCGCCGACGTCTGGGAAGCCGGGGCTGCCGATCGTGCGCGCGAGGCCGGGGCCGAGGTCCTGCTCGTGCTCAACGCCTCGCCCTACCACATCGGCAAGCGCGAGCGACGGACCGAGGTACTCCGCGAGCGCATCGCCAGCACCGGCCTGCCGGTGGTCTATGCCAACCTCGCCGGCGGTCAGGACGAACTGGTCTTCGACGGCGGCTCGTGCGCGCTCGACTCGCGCGGCACGCTGTGCTGCCAGCTGCCCCAGTTCGAACAGGCCCTGGGCATCGTCGAGTTCGTCGACGGTCAGCCGCAGCCGGGAAGCATCGCCGCCGCGCCGTGCCTCGAGGCCGAGGTCTATCAGGCGCTCGTCCTCGGTGTCCGCGACTACCTCGGCAAGAACCGCTTCCCGGGCGCGATCATCGGGCTCTCCGGAGGAATCGACTCGGCGCTGACGCTCTGCGTGGCGGTCGACGCACTCGGCAAGGAGAGGGTCCGCGCGGTGATGATGCCCTCACCGTACACCTCGGCGATCAGTCTTGCCGACTCGCGCGAGATGGTCCGCCGCCTCGACGTGCGCTACGACGAACTGCCGATCGAAGGCGCGATGAACGCCTTCGCCGGGCTGCTCGAGCAGCAGTTTGCCGGGCTGCCGCCGGACACCACCGAAGAGAACATCCAGGCGCGGATCCGCGGCATGATCCTGATGGCCCTGTCGAACAAGACCGGGTCGCTGGTCCTGACCACCGGCAACAAGTCGGAGATGGCTGTCGGCTACTGCACGCTTTATGGCGACATGGCCGGCGGCTTCGCGGTGATCAAGGATCTCGCCAAGACTCTCGTCTACCGGCTCGCGCGCTGGCGCAACACCCGCTCGGCGGTCATCCCGGAACGGATCATCACCCGCGCGCCGTCTGCCGAACTGAAGCCCGGGCAGACCGATCAGGACAGCCTGCCGCCGTACGAGATCCTCGACGCGATCGTTGAAGCGTACATGGAGAAGGATCTCAGCCCGCGCGAGATCATCGCCCGCGGCTACTCTGAAGCCGATGTCCGGCGCGTCGTGCACCTGCTGAAGATCAGCGAGTACAAGAGACGCCAGGCACCCGTGGGAATTCGCGTCACCCAGCGCGGCTTCGGCAAGGACTGGCGCTACCCGATCACCAATCGCTACCGCGACCCGTATTGATCGCTTGCCATCGCCGGATTTCTGCTAGGATTTCCTTACGATCTTCTCGGGAGCAAGGGCCATGAAAAAAATCGAAGCGATCATCAAACCGTTCAAGCTCGACGAAGTCCGCGAGGCGCTCTCGGAAATCGGCGTCACCGGACTGACGGTCACCGAGGTCAAGGGCTTCGGCCGCCAGAAGGGCCACACCGAGCTTTACCGCGGCGCCGAGTACGTCGTCGACTTCCTGCCCAAGGTGAAGATCGAGATCGTCGTCTCGGACAGTGCCGTCGACAACGCGATCGACTCGATCGTCAAGGCTGCCCGAACCGGCAAGATCGGTGACGGAAAGATCTTCGTCAGTTCCGTCGAGCAGGTGGTGCGCATTCGCACCGGCGAACTCGACGAAGCGGCAATCTGAAAGGCTGCGGCTGCGCCGGCAACCGGGCGAAACCGGATGCCCGATTAGCGGCCCCGGCCACCGGTCCTCAGCAGAACCCACAGCGCACCGTCACCCCCATCGTGGGGAGGGGCATGACAGAAGGCCATGACCTCCCGACAACGCACCAACCAGGCCTTGACGAGCTGGCGGAGGACGGCCTCGCGGCCGGGCGACCCGTGCCCGCGGCCGTGGACGATGCGCAGGCAGCGCTTCCCGCCACCTCTGGCCTGGGCGATGAACCGGCTCACCTGCTCGTGCGCCTGATGGCGATTCATGCCGTGCAGGTCGACGTGATCCTGAATGCTCCAGCGGCCCCGGCGCAGGTCGCGCAGGACGCTCCGCGGCAGACCGCTACGCAGATACGAGTCGGCGCCGCCGAGGTCGAGCCAGTCGTCGATGGCCAGCGTCCCATGCAGCAGGTCTTCGATGACCGCGGCTTCGTCGAGCTCGCGCTGGCGTGGCCGGGGACTCGGCCTCGGCGTGTCGAAGCTCACCCGTTCGCCCTGGCGCAGAGGGATCGCGCCTTCGACCGCGGCGAGGAACGCCGCCAGATCGTCGGCGCTGCACGGATGCCGCGTATCCTTCGCCAGCCTCATCGCTCCGGCGCTCACCCAGGGCGAAATGCCTGTCTTCCGGGTTTCCGTCCCCGCAGGGCGTCAGCCCGCGAGACCGAGGCTGTCGAGGTAGCGCTCGGCGTCGAGCGCGGCCATGCAGCCGCTGCCCGCCGAAGTGCAGGCCTGCCGGTAAACGTGGTCCTGGACGTCGCCGGCAGCGAAGATACCCGGGATCGACGTCGCCGTCGCGTCGCCATGACGCCCGCCGCGGGTGATCAGGTAGCCGTTCTCCATCTCCAGCTGGCCGACGAACAGGTCGGTATTCGGCTTGTGGCCGATGGCGATGAACACGCCCATCACCGGCAGATCTTCGGTTGTCTGAGTCAGCTTGTCGCGGATGCGGATGCCGGTCACCCCCGAAGAGTCACCGAGCACCTCATCGAGCGTGCAGTTCCAGCGGATGCCGACCCGCCCCGCCCGCTCGCGGGCGAAAAGCTTGTCCTGGAGAATCTTCTCGCTGCGCAACCGGTCGCGTCGATGAATGAGCGTCACTTGGCTGGCGATGTTCGACAGGTACAGCGCTTCCTCGACAGCCGTGTTGCCGCCGCCGACGACCGCCACCGGCTGGTTGCGGTAGAAGAAACCATCGCAGGTCGCACACGCCGAAACTCCCCGCCCGGTGTACTCTTCCTCGGAGGGCAGGCCGAGGTACTGTGCCGAAGCACCGGTGGCGATGATCAGCGCGTCGCAGGTGTAGACCGACGAATCGCCGAGCAGCGTGAAGGGCCGCTCGCCGAGTTGCGCCGTGTGGATGTGGTCGAAGATGATCTCGGTGTCGAAACGACGCGCGTGCTCCTCGAAGCGCTGCATCAGTTCGGGTCCCTGGACACCCTGCGCGTCGGCTGGCCAGTTGTCGACGTCGGTCGTGGTCATCAGCTGCCCTCCCTGGGACATCCCGGTGATCAGCACCGGCCGGAGATTGGCCCGCGCGGCGTACACCGCGGCGGTGTAGCCGGCGGGGCCAGAGCCCAGAATCAGCAGACGGCAGTGACGGGTCGCTTCGCTCATTGCGCTTGGCTCCGGAGAAAGTTCAGCGAAAATTATAACCGGCAAAGCGCCGCAGCCACCCGGCAAGTTCATGAAAGCAGTGCCCCCGAAATCTGAAAACTGCCTTATAATTGGCCCGCAAGCCATTGATAGAAATCACTTCACAAGACGAGAGAGTGGCCCATGAATACGCAGGTCGAGCAGCCCAGAAGAGGACCGAGCCTGACTCTGTTGCGCACCATCCCGATTTTTGCGGGTGTTCCGGATTCGGAGCTCGAACAGATCGCCAAAGTCGCGTTCCACCGCCGCGTCGCGCGCCAGACGACGATCGTCCGCGCCGGCGACAGCACCGATTCGCTCTACGTCCTGATCAGCGGCGGAGCCAAGGTCCTGAACAGCGATGAGGAGGGACGGGAAGTCATCCTGACGCTGCTCGGACCCGGCGAGTTCTTCGGCGAGATGGGACTGATCGATGGCAGCCCGCGCTCGGCCGACGTGGTCGCCAGCGAAACCTGCGAACTGCTGGTGATCACCAAGAACGACTTCAAGCGCTGTCTCGCCGAGAACTTCGATCTCTGCCTGAACATCATGAAGAGCCTCGTGCAGCGCCTGCGCGAAGCCGACCGGAACATTGAAAGCCTGGCGCTGATGGACGTGTACGGTCGGGTCGCCAAGTTGCTGATCGACATGTCCGAGCCGGAGCACGGCCAGCGCGTGATCAAGCGGCGGCTGACCAAGCAGGACATCGCCAAGATGATCGGTGCCTCGCGCGAGATGGTCAGCCGGGTGATGAAGGATCTGGAAACCCGCGGCTATTTCCGCGTCGAAGAAGGCCGGATCGTGATCGTCGAGAAGCGCCCGGGTTCCGCCGGCGCGACTGCTTCCCGGCCGTAGCCCGCTCGCCTTCCCCGGACTTCGACAAGCGCAACGATGGCTCTCCTCAACAAGGTCGTCCGCAGGACGAGATACGCACAAAGGGCGCAGAATCCCCTGCCGGAGAAGATCGCCACCGTGCTCAGGGAGTCGCGCTGGCTGCTGCTGATCGTTGCCGCGAGCTTTCTCGCGCTCTCGCTGTGGGGCTACCATCGGGCAGACCCCGGCTGGTCGCATGCGGTCCGGGCGACGACGCTGCACAACCCGGCAGGACGCAGCGGAGCCTGGCTTGCCGATCTGCTCCTCTATCTCTCCGGACTTTCGGCGTGGTGGTGGATCGTCCTGCTGCTGGCCTTCGTGTGGAGGGGCTACCGGCGCCTCGAAGGCCACCACGCTGGCGACCGGCGCCCCCTATACATCGCCCTCGCCGGATTCCTGGTGGTCATCGTCGCCAGCAGCGGTCTCGAGCACCTGCGCTTCTATTCGCTCAAGGCCAGCCTGCCGGTCGGACCTGGAGGGGTGATCGGCATCGAACTCGGCACGGCGACCGTGCGCTACCTCGGCTACACCGGAGCGACTCTGACGCTGTTCGCGATGATCCTGCTTGGCTGGAGCCTGTTCTCGGGAATGTCATGGATCGCCGCCGCCGAGCGCGTCGGCGCACTGCTCGAAACGGCGACGCTCGGCGTGGTCAGGCTTTTCGAGCGCTGGCAGGATCGCCGGATCGGTCGCGAAGTCGCCCGCGAACGTCAGGCCGTCGTCGAAACCGAGAAGAGACGCGCCGAAGCCCATGAACCGATCCTCGGAGCCGCTCCCGATCGCCCTGTCGATTCAGCCGAACCAGTCCTCGTCGAAACCCCGGCCGGTGGCCGCGATGACCCCCGCCAGCCGTACGCCGGTACCCACGGCGGCGAGGAGGCCGTTGCTCGCTCCCTGGCCGGCTCGGCCAAAGGGGTTGCGCCCGGCGAGCCGCGGATCGAGTCGGCTAGCGAAGCCGAAGCGTCCGCTCAGATGACGAAGGCGGCGACGGCTCTTCCGCCGGAAGCGGCAGCCGGCGAGCCACGCGCCGTCGAAGTCGGGAAGGTCGCGGAGGCGCGCGCCGCGTCGGCGGACCCTGCGCCCGGCAAGGGGACCGGAGCAACAGCTCTCGAGAGTCATCCTGGCGCCGTCGTCGCGCCCCGGACACCGGCCAAGGTCGACAAACGCATCGACCGCGAACGCCAGCAGCCGCTCTTCCCCAAAGCGGTCGAGGGTGGCATGCTGCCTCCGCTGCACCTCCTCGAACCCGCGCCGTTACAGAGCGACCGCGTGCGACCCGAAACCCTCGAGAGCACATCGCGGCTGATCGAGCGCAAGCTCGCCGACTTCGGCGTGCAGGTCGCCGTGACCGCCGCCTATCCGGGCCCGGTGATCACGCGCTACGAGATCGAGCCGGCCGTCGGCGTCAAGGGCGCGCAGATCCTCAACCTGGCCAAGGACCTCGCGCGCTCGCTGTCGCTGGTCTCGGTACGCGTCGTCGAGACGGTGCCGGGCAAGTCGTCGATGGCCCTCGAACTGCCGAATCCCCGCCGGCAGATGGTCCGTCTGCTGGAGATCATCGCCAGCCGCGAATACCACGAGATGAACTCGCCGCTGGCGATGACCCTCGGCAAGGATATCGGCGGCCAGCCGATGGTCGTCGATCTGGCGAAGATGCCGCATCTGCTGGTCGCCGGGACCACCGGCTCGGGGAAGTCGGTGGGCATCAACGCGATGATCCTCTCGCTGCTCTACAAGTCCGGCCCGGACGAAGTGCGTCTGATCCTCGTCGATCCGAAGATGCTCGAACTCTCGATCTACGAGGGCATCCCGCAGCTCCTCGCGCCAGTGGTCGTGGACATGAAGCAGGCGGCCAACGCGCTCAACTGGTGCGTAGGCGAAATGGAGAAGCGCTACAAACTGATGTCGGCGATGGGCGTACGCAATCTTGTCGGCCTCAACAACCGCATCCGGGAAGCCGCCAAGGGCGGTGAAACCATCCCGAACCCGGTGTCGCTGACCCCGAACAGCCCCGAACCGCTCTCGCCCCTGCCGTACATCGTCGTGGTCATCGACGAACTCGCCGACCTGATGATGGTTGCCGGCAAGACGGTCGAACAGCTGATCGCGCGCCTGGCGCAAAAGGCGAGAGCTTCGGGGATCCATCTGATTCTGGCCACTCAGCGGCCGTCGGTCGATGTGATCACCGGTCTGATCAAGGCCAACATCCCGACGCGCATCTCTTTCCAGGTCTCGTCGAAGATCGACTCGCGAACCGTTCTCGACCAGATGGGCGCCGAGACGCTGCTCGGCCAGGGGGACATGCTCTACCTCGCTCCCGGAACCGGCTATCCGACGCGCGTGCACGGCGCCTTCGTCGCCGATGAAGAGGTGCACCGGGTCGTCGACTACCTCAAGAAGACCGGTGCGCCCGATTACATCGACGGCGTGCTCACCGGTGGCGGCGCCGATGACGACGACGCGGCCGGCGCCGGCACGGACACTGGTGGGTCGGAGGCCGACGGAGAGGCCGACCCCGTCTATGACCAGGCCGTCGAAGTCGTCCTCAGGAACCGGCGGGCGTCGATCTCGCTCGTCCAGAGGCATCTGCGCATTGGCTACAACCGGTCGGCCCGGCTGATCGAAGCGATGGAGAAGGCGGGCCTGGTTTCCCCGATGGACGCCCGCGGTGGCCGTGAAGTCCTCGTCCGCAAGGAAGAAGAATGAGCCTCGCGCGCGTCCTGGCGGTCGTTCTCCTGCTGATCAGCCGGCCGCTTCAGGCGGCTGCGATCGAAAAGCTGCACCAGTTCCTCGAAACGACGCGGACCGTGCGCGCCGACTTTGCCCAGACGGTGATCAGCCGGAACGGGCGCCAGACTCAGACGGCGAGCGGCGTGATGATGTTCTCGCGTCCGGGGAAGTTCCGCTGGCAGCTGGAGCGGCCGTATCGCCAGTTGCTCGTCGGTGACGGCGAGAAGGTCTGGATTCATGACCCCGACCTGCGTCAGGTGACCGTGCGCAAAGTGGGGGCCGCGCTAGGTGGCACCCCGGCTGCACTGCTCGCCGGCGACGGGACGATCGAGCGAAGCTTCACTCTGCGCGAAAGTGGCGAGAGCGACGGTCTCGAATGGCTCGAAGCGACGCCGAAGGTCGCCGACAGTGGTTTCGAAAAGGTGCGCATCGGCTTTGCCGGCAACGACCTGAAAGCGATGGAGTTGTTCGATAGCCTCGGGCAGATGACCGCCCTCGTTTTCTCGCGTCTCGAGAGAAATCCGCGCCTGGCCCCATCGCTGTTCAGCTTCACGCCTCCACCAGGCACGGACCTGATCAGCGACTGACACCGCTGCCGACGGACTCCGCCGAGCTGACCCCAGAGGCATCAGCACCCTTCAAAGGCTTGACTTGGCCTTCTCGGACACTATAATCCTCACTTTCCTGAGGTCTGCCAGTTCCGGGACCTTGACGGAGGCGCGTAGCTCAGCTGGTTAGAGCACCACCTTGACATGGTGGGGGTCGTTGGT
>NZ_JAMTDX010000037.1 GCF_023806625.1 Accumulibacter sp. | reverse complement strand
GCACACGATGTACGTGGACAAGCAGCTCTCGGGCATCAAGGCGGTGCAGACGCTCTCGAGGCTCAACCGCGCACACCCGAAGAAACACGACGTGTTCGTGCTCGACTTCATGAACGACACCGACACGATCCAGCAGGCGTTCGCCGACTACTACCGGACGACGATCCTCGCCGAGGAAGCCGACCCGAACAAGCTGCACGACCTGAAAGCGGCGCTCGATGGCTACCAGGTCCATGCCGCTTCACAGGTGGACGAGTTCGCGGCGCTGTACCTCGGTGGCTCGGACCGGGATCGACTCGACCCCATTCTGGACGCCTGCGTCGCCGACTACCGGGAACGATTGGACGAAGACGGGCAGGTGGACTTCAAAGGCAAGGCCAAGGCATTCCTGCGCACCTACGGCTTTCTGTCGTCGATCCTGCCGTACACGAACGCGGAGTGGGAGAAGCTGTCGATTTTCCTGACGTTTCTGGTACCCAAGCTGCCCGCGCCGGTCGAAGAGGACCTGTCCAGGGGCATCCTCGAGGCGATCGACATGGACAGCTACCGTGTCGAGAAGCAGGCCGCGGTCAGGATCCAGCTGCCTGACGCCGACGCCGAGATCGAGCCCGTGCCCACGACGGGCGGCGGCCGCAAACCCGAACCCGAGCTGGAGCGCCTCTCGAACATCCTGAAGGCGTTCAACGACCAGTTCGGCAGCATCCCATGGTCCGACGCCGACCGCGTGCACAGGCTGATCACCGAGGAAATCCCGAACCGGGTGGCGGCCGACAAGGCGTACCGGAACGCGCGCCAGAACTCCGACAGGCAGAACGCGCGCATCGAGCACGACAAGGCGCTGGCGCGGGTGATGACCGCCGTGCTCAAGGACGATGCTGAACTGTTCAAGCAGTTCATGGACAACGAGGGGTTCCGGCGCTGGTTTACGGATACGGTATTCGGACTGACGTACGAGGCGTCGGGGGCGGGAGGCCCAACAGCCCGATGAAGCTGACGGTTGCCTACGGCGCCCGCAGCTCGTCGGCGAGGCGATAGGCGAGAGCGAAGGCGAGGCTTCGCGCAGCATGGTGAGCGCCGCCGCACCCGGCCGGGCTGTGCAAAGCCGGCCGTTGGGGGGGCGAGTGAGCAACGCCGCAGATCGGCCTTGCAGCAGATTCATTCACAACTTCTGGGCGCCGCGCCGGGCTGCGGCGCAGACCTTGAAATCTTCCGCAGCACCCCCATCTGGCGAAGCATTGCGCGCGGCCAGCGTTGCCGTTGCGCGCCGATCGTCTTTGGTCAACGTTTTCCCGGGGAGTTCCGCATGGGCGCACAGAAGGAAACGCTCGGCTTCCAGGCCGAGGTCAAGCAGCTGCTCAACCTGATGATCCATTCGCTGTACAGCAACAAGGAGATCTTCCTCCGCGAGCTGATCTCGAACGCGTCCGACGCCTGTGACCGCTTGCGCTTCGAAGCGCTGAACAACGCGGCGCTCTACGGCGACGACGGCGAGCTCACGATTCGCGTTTCGTTCGACAAGGACGCGCGCACGCTGAGCATCGCCGACAACGGCATCGGCCTGTCGCGCGACGAAGCGATCGAACACCTTGGGACGATCGCCAAGTCGGGCACCCGCGAGTTCTTCGCCCGGCTGACCGGCGACCAGGCGAAGGACGCGCATCTGATCGGCCAGTTCGGCGTCGGCTTCTACTCCTCGTACATCGTCGCCGACCGGGTGACGGTCGTTTCGCGGCGGGCCGGCAGCGAGGCGAGCCAGGCGATCCGCTGGGAGTCGAGTGGTGAAGGGGACTTCACGATCGAGATGATCGAGCGCGAGCAACGCGGCACCGAGGTGACGCTGCACCTGCGCGAGGGCGAGGACGAG
This sequence comes from Accumulibacter sp., assembly GCF_023806625.1. GTDB lineage: Bacteria > Pseudomonadota > Gammaproteobacteria > Burkholderiales > Rhodocyclaceae > Accumulibacter. The sequence continues at coordinate 24,242 of NZ_JAMTDX010000037.1, read as the reverse complement.
TTCCTGTCGGGCTGGAAGCTCAGGGAGATCATCCGCAAGTACTCCGACCACATCACGCTGCCGATCCTGATGAGGAAGGAGCAGTGGAGCGAGGAGAAGAAGCAGCAGGTGCTGACCGACGAGGAGGAAACCGTCAACCAGGCTTCGGCGCTGTGGACGCGGGCGAAGTCGGAGATCAGCGCCGAGCAGTACAACGAGTTCTACAAGCACGTCGCCCACGACTTCGACGATCCGCTGGCCCACGTCCATGCGCGAGTCGAGGGCAAGCAGGAATACACGCAGCTGCTCTACATTCCCGCGCGCGCGCCGTTCGACCTCTTCGACCGGACGGCGCGACACGGCATCAAGCTCTACGTGCGTCGCGTGTTCATCATGGACGACGCCGAGCAACTGATGCCGCTGTACCTGCGTTTCGTGCGCGGGGTCGTCGATTCGAACGACCTGCCGCTGAACGTCTCGCGCGAGATCCTCCAGCAGTCGCGCGACATCGAGGCGATTCGCGGCGGCTGTGTCAAGCGCGTGCTCGGCCTGCTCGAGAGCCTCGCCGACAGTGACGATGAAGCCGAGCGCGAGAAGTACGCGATCTTCTGGAAGGAGTTCGGGCGCGTGCTCAAGGAGGGGGTCGGCGAGGACACCGCGAACAAGGAGCGCATCGCCCGGTTGCTGCGCTTCGCCTCGACGCAGTCGGATACCGCCGACGAGACCGTCTCGCTCGCCGATTACGTCGGCCGGATGAAGGATGGACAGGAGAAGATCTACTACGTGACCGCGGAGACCTTCACCGCGGCGAAGAACAGCCCGCATCTCGAGATCTTCCGCAAGAAGGGGATCGAGGTGCTGCTGCTCTCGGATCGCGTCGACGAATGGGTGACCGGCCATCTGACCGAGTTCGACGGCAAGTCCCTGCAGTCGGTGGCCAAGGGCGGGCTCGACCTCGGCAAGCTCGAAGACGCCGCCGAGAAGCAGGAATCCGAGAAGGCCGCCGACGAGTACAAGGATCTGATCGACCGGATCAAGGCGACGCTCGGGGACAAGGTCAAGGACGTTCGCGTCACGCATCGTCTGACCGATTCACCGTCGTGCCTCGTCGCCGACGAGTACGACCTCGGCGGCAATCTGCAGCGGATCCTCAAGGCCGCCGGGCAGAGCGCGCCGGCAAGCAAGCCGATCCTCGAGATCAACCCGAAACACCCGGCGGTGCAGCGGCTCAAGTACGAGGAGGCGCGCTTCGACGATTGGGCGAACCTGCTCTTCGAACAGGCGACGCTCGCCGAAGGCGGGTCGCTCGACGACCCGGCGGGTTTCGTCAAGCGGATCAACGACCTGATGCTCGCGCTTTCGCTCGGCAGCGGGCGCTGATGGCCGACGACAGGCCGCCGGTGCTCTGCGGCCTGCCGCCGATTCTCGACGAGCACGTACGGACGCTGATCCTCGGCAGTTTCCCTTCGCCGGCCTCGCTCGCCGCGCAACATTACTACGCGCACCGCCAGAACCAGTTCTGGCGGCTGCTCGCGGCCCTGCTCGACGAGCCGCTCGGCGAAATCGATTACCCGGCCAAGCAAGTCGCTCTGCTGCGCGCGCGGATCGGCGTCTGGGACGTCTATCGCCAGTGCCGGCGGGTCGGCGCGCTCGACGCGGCGATCGAGTCGCCCGAGTTCAACGATTTCTCGCTGCTGCGCGCGGTCGCGCCGCAACTTCGCTGCGTCTGTTTCAACGGCCAGACCGCCGGTCGCCTCGCCGGCTGGTTCCGCCAGGCGGGCTACGCGACGGTGGTCCTGCCTTCGTCGAGTCCGGCGTATACGCTGGCTTTCGAGCGCAAGCTCGCCGCGTGGCGGGCGGCTGGGCTCGGCCGGCGGCTCGCTGGCGGGGTCTGAGCGGGCGGGTGCCCGGTGCGTACTCCGATCGCGGATCGGGTGTCGTGTAGCGCGAGCCGGTCGCCACGTCGATGCCCGGTGCGTGGACGACCGGGCCACGGCGCAGCCAGCAAGTCGTCATCCGACGCAGCTTGGCAATTGGCCGGGAGCCGCGTCAGCGAATCGGTAGCCAAGACCGCGCCTGGTTCATCGGGCCTCAGGGTCTGCGTCGCTGCGCTGTGCCAGTCACGCTGCGCCCGTCAATGTGGCGGAAGGTAATCCGTCCCTTGCTCAGATCGTATGGCGAAAGCTCGAGCGACACCCGGTCGCCGGCGATGATGCGGATGTGGTGCTTGCGCATCCTGCCCGCGCTGTAGGCTACGAGATCGTGGCCGTTGTCGAGGGTGACGCGATAACGCGAATCGGGGAGTATCTCGGCGACGATGCCGTTCATTTCGAGTAACTCTTCCTTGGACATGTCAGTCTTCCGGTGGGATGAAGAACAAAAAGGCCCGGGAAGACCGGGCCTTGCTGACTGGACTTACGGCATGGCCGAGGACCATGCCGGCCAGGGCTACGGATTAGCGTGCGGCGCGGATATTCGCCGCCTGTTGGCCTTTCGGGCCGCTGGTGATGTCGAACTCAACCCGTTGACCTTCTGTCAGTGTCTTGAAGCCGCTCGACTGAATTGCGGAAAAGTGCGCGAAAAGATCGTTGCCGCCGCCTTCGGGGGTGATGAAGCCGAAGCCCTTGGCCTCGTTGAACCACTTGACTGTACCGGTTGCCATGTCTTGACCATCCTGAAAAAGACAAAAAAAGGGGACTGCCCCTTGAGTGGGGCGAAAATCAAGACCGTGGGGTGATGATGGAAAGTCCGCAGAATCGCGGGTACAGAACCGAACAGCAACAGCAGTGCTTGAAAATCGCTGGCGCGGACTATGGACCGATTTGCGGAAAATTGCAATCCATATTTCGCAGGAGGCGGCGATCCACTCGGATCGGCTCCGGACCGGGGACCTTCTTGCACACGGTACAGGATCGCCTCAGAGGTTGTGAATAAATCTACTGCGCGGCCAGTCTGCGGCGTTGCTCACTCGATCACTCCTCGCCTATCTATCTGATATGTCTCGTCGTTCGCTCGCTCGCGCCGGGCATATCGGCCTGCTCGTGACGATTCCTTCACAACCTCTCGGCCGGTCGACCAGCCATCTGGAGCCCGGGAAGGACACTGCCGGGGCGATTCGTGCGCGGTCTGCGACCCGGCGGCAGCCCCCGGGCCGACGCCCGGCTGTCGGGTTCATTTCGCCGGCGTGAGCGCGTCACGCAGGCACTGGCGGTGCTCGGGGCCGGTCTTGTCACGGCACAGCTGGCGGGCCTTCTCGTGCTGCTGGCAGCGCGCCGGATTCGCCGCCTGGCTGCAGTCGACCGCCGGCATCCGCTCATCGACGCAGCGCTTGAAAGCCGGACCGCGCTGCTCGCCGCACGCGAGGTAGGCCTCCTTGCGCGCGGTGCACTGCCGGGGGTCACGCGCCTTGCTGCAGTCGGTCTTCTGCGTCTCGGTGATCATGCACTGCCGGCGCTCCGGGCCGCGCTTGTCGCGGCACGCGTCGAGCACCTGCTGGTGTGCGTCGCGCCGGTAGCGGCAACTTTCGGGGTCGGCCGCCTGGCTGCAGTCGACCGGCCCTCGGCCACCACGGCCGGCAGCGGCTCCAGGCCCGCCGCCCATTCCCGGTCCTCCCCCCATTCCCGGCCCCATGCCCATGCCACCACCCGGGGCGGGCTGGGCGATTGCCGGCAGGCTGAACAGTGCATAGGCGAAGGCGATCAGGATCAATGAACGGGTGGGCATGGTCTTCTCCGTGGAGCGGGGCTGCAGACTCGGCTGCTGGGGGTCCGCGCGGTTCGCCGGCGGGGCTCGGCCGGTTCCCGCATGGCGCCCGCCGGTGGCCGCGATTGAGCGGGCCGGGCGGTGTCCGGTATAGTGGCCGGGAACCGTCCGGAAATAGTGCCCATGTCGCAAGCTGCGGTCAACACCATCCATGAACACCGTCTGACGCTTGCCGAGCTTCTCGGCTGGCTCGTCGACGACGGACTCGCCCTGGCCGCTGACGCCGACGTCCTGCTCCGCGAGAGCCGGCTCAAGCGGCTCAACGCTCACCCGTTGGTGATCGTCGCCGACCAGAAGTGGAAGACGGCGAAGGAGCCTCACCGAACGCTGACCCTCGACGATCTCGGCGAATGGCTGGGACGCCGGATCGGTCTCGAGTATCACCACATCGACCCGCTGAAGATCGACTTCACCGCGGTCACCGACGTCATGTCGAGCGCCTACGCGACGCGCTTCGGCATCCTGCCGATCGAGGTGACGACCCGCGAAGTCGTCGTCGCGACGACCGAGCCGTTCCTGCGCGACTGGGAGAAGGAGATCCGGGCGATCACCAAGCGTGAGATCCGCCGTGTCCTGGCCAGCCCGATCGACGTCGGACGCTACCTGATCGAGTTCTACAATCTCGCCCGCTCGGTCAAGAAGGCCGCCCAACTCGGCGGACCGAGCGGCAACCTGTCGTCGTTCGAGCAACTCGTCGAGCTCGGGCGAGCCAACCGCCAGTTCGACGCCAACGACCAGCACATCGTCAATATCGTCGACTGGCTCTGGCAGTACGCCTTCGAGCAGCGGGCCAGCGACATCCACATCGAGCCGCGGCGCGAGCTGGGCATCGTCCGCTTCCGGATCGACGGTGTGCTGCATCAGGTCTACCAGATTCCGATGAGCGTCCTCGCGGCGATGATCAACCGCGTGAAGATCCTCGGGCGGATGGACGTCGTCGAGAAGCGGCGCCCGCAGGACGGCCGCATCAAGACGCGCACGGCCGACGGCCGGGAGGCCGAACTGCGCCTGTCGACGCTGCCTACGGCGTTCGGCGAGAAGCTGGTGATGCGCATCTTCGACCCCGAGGTGCTCGTCCGCGGGTTCGGCGAGCTCGGTTTCAGCGACGACGATGAGGGGCGCTGGCGGACGATGACCGAAAGGCCGAACGGGATCATCCTGGTCACCGGCCCGACCGGCTCGGGCAAGACGACGACGCTGTACTCGACGCTCAGGCAGCTGGCCACCCCGGCAGTGAATGTGTGCACGATCGAGGACCCGATCGAAATGGTCGAGCCGGCGTTCAACCAGATGCAGGTGCAGACGGTCATCGACCTGACCTTCGCCCAGGGGGTGCGCGCACTGATGCGCCAGGATCCGGACATCATCATGATTGGCGAGATCCGCGACCTCGAGACCGCCGAGGTGGCCATCCAGGCGGCACTGACCGGGCATCTCGTGCTGTCCACGCTGCACACCAACGACGCGCCGTCGGCGATCACCCGCATGCTCGATCTCGGCGTCCCGTCGTATCTGCTCAGCGCGACGGTGCTCGGGGTGATGGCCCAGCGCCTGGTGCGCATCCTCTGCCCGCACTGCAAGAAGGGCTATCCGGCGAGCCCCGACGAGGAGGCGATGTGGGACCAGCTCGTCGCACCATGGAAAGCCAACCGTCCGACGCGCTTCTACCGACCGGTCGGCTGCCTCGACTGCCGGATGACCGGCTACCTCGGGCGAGTCGGGCTCTACGAGATCCTGCTGCTCTCGCCTGAAGTCAAGCTGGCGATCAGCGAAAACAGGGACATCGAGAAGATCCGCGAACTGGCCTACCGCGGGGGCATGAAGCCGCTGCGCATTTCCGGAGCGATGAAGGTCGCCGCCGGCGTGACGACGCTCGCCGAGGTGTTCAAGGTCGCTCCGCCGGTCGAGCAGCAGAGTTGACCGCGGGCGGTCGGGCCGGCGGCGATGACCCGCCCGCAGCGAGGCGAGACCGAGACCGCGTACGCGAACCGGGCCGTTACCTCGAAATCTCCAGGGCGTGGGCCTCAGAGGAGAGATCGACGGCCGACTTCGTGCCGTAGTACCGGTCGCCGAGCCTGAACAGGTAGCGGCACCACTGCTCGGTGGTACTTGACCATTCGATCGTCACGCAGTACGTTGCATTGTCGCCGATGTGCCAGGTGCCGTGCCCGCGGCTAGGGCGTTGCATTTTTCCCCGGCTGTCGCTGGAAGCCACGAAAGTGCCGTCGGGGTCGTTGGACCAAGAGCGCGTGCTTCCGGCTCGGGTGAAGCTGAAGACCTTCGCCCCCGGCAGTAGCGCGCGCAGTTCGTCGAGGGACAGCTGCTGGCCGCCCTGGGCCTTGACGTCGCCCAGCTTGTCCGGGGGGGTTTGGGCCAGGAGCAGCGGCGAGACGAAGAGCAGTCCAACGCAAAGCGCGGTCGATGGGTTCATGCAAGTCCCCTGTCAGCAGGTCCTAGAGAGCGCAGCGCTGGCGGCGGGCGCCTGGGCCGCGCGAGTCCCCCAGCGAGCACGACGCCTGCAGCCTATCATCGTCCCAGTGGCTTGTCGACTGGCGTCAGGCGCTGCGCAGCCCGAGCACTCGTGTCAGCCAGATCGCCGCGAAGGGCAGGACGAGTCCGATCACCGTGACGACGATGAACAGCGCGCCGAGCTGGCTGTAGTCGGCGGGTACGCTGACCGCGCGGGTCAGCGGGTCGCGGACTTCACGGGCGACGGTGAACAGCTCGTTGAGGTAGCGGGTGCCGAGCTGCGACGCCGACAGGGCGAGGTTGGTGAACGAGGCCATCACCGCGAAATACGTCGCCTTGAGACGCGGCGGCGCCGAGTTGGCGATCCAGGCGAGCATCGGGACCATGGCGATCTGCCCGAGCGGGGATTCGAGCGCGGTGTCCACCAGCGCGATGAAGCGGGCATCGACGAGGCCGCCGGTGTGCGCAGCGGTCCACTGGTGGAGTCCGTAGTACATGCCAAGCGTCGGCAGGCTGAGCAGCGTCCCGGCGAGGGTCAGGAAGCCGACGATGTAGGCGATCGAGCGCTCGCCGATGAAGCGGCGAAAGGCGAAAAGGCCGAACAGCGTGAGCACGCTCGAGATCAGCGAGAGCCGGGCGAGGAACGACTGATCGAATCCGAGTTCGTCGATCATCCACCAGGTCGAGCCGGCGCCGGGTCCGGGCATGGCGCGGAAAACGAAGACGACGAGCGCCGTGCCGAGCAGCGTTCGCCGCGAATTCTCGTCGAGTTCGCCGAGCAGACGGTTCATCAGGAAGGCGATCACCGCCAGCGAACCGAAGAAGATGATCTCCTGGGCGAAGTCGACCTGGGTCAGCCCGACGGCCAGTGTCAGCGCGACGAAGAGCAGGCTGCCGCCGAGGATCCACCAGTTGGGCCGGATCGCTTCGCTGGTCGGCACGGCCAGCACCTGCAGTGCCGTCGGGTCGAGTCCGCGCGCGCGCAGTCGGCGGGCGTCGCGGCGTCTGAGCAGCGAGGCGAGCAGCACGCCGGCGACCGAGATCGCCGGGATTATCAGGGCCAGCGCGTAGAGCTTCGCGTAGACGGCGATCTTGCCCGCCGCGGGCAGCGTCTCGACGCCGGCGAAGACGACGACGTTGACCAGCGAGACGAGGACGCCGCCGCCGATGATCGCCACGCGGCCAAGTGTCTGCAGCGTGGTGTTCATCAGGCGACGGGTTTCGGGCGGGACGGGACGGCCGTGTTCGTCGACTCGCGGGACCGCCTCGACGGTCATCGCGTCGGCGACGACGTCCTGGATCACGTAGCCGATCGGCGAGAGCAGAGCCGAGACGACGAACCAGGCTTCGGGCGACATCAGCTCGCCCATGCGCAACGGTTCGGCGATCAGCCCGAGCATGATCAGCAGGCTGGCGGCGATCAGCGCGGCGCCGAGCCAGACCAGGCCGGCCTTGTGGCGCCAGATCAGGTCGACGAGATGGCCGAGCGGCATCTTGAGTGCCCAGGGGATTCCCGCCCAGAAGCCGAGAGCGGCAAGAAAGGCTGCCGAGAGGCCGAGATACTCCTTGACGAAGAAGGTGCCGACGATTCCGGTGAGTTCGGAGACGCCGGCGGCGACATAGACCATCAGCGGCGGCAGGTACGAGAGGCGCATCTCGCGAGCGAGCTCGAGGATGTTTTCGTCAAACCAGCGGCGAAGGAGAGCGGGCAAGGGGTTCCTCCGTGGGTCGGCGGGGGTCCGCGGCGGGGTGGCGTGGAACGCACGGCCGCAGGCGGTCGAGCCGCCATTGTGCCTCAAGCCGGACGGCTTGCCGTCGTCGCCGTCGATGCTGTTAGACTTGGCGGCGCTCGGCTCGGGCTCTGCAATGGTGGTGCGGATCGTCGTCGAGCGTGGCTGGAACGCTGACCTGCCGCGTGCCGCGGCCGAGGAGAAACGGGCAAATGTGGTTCATCGGGGCGATTCTCGGGGCGATTCTCGCCGCGCAGATGCATTCGGGCCTATGGATCGTCGGTCTGCTGGCTGGCGGAGCGCTCGGCTGGGCGATGGGTAGCAGGGCCCGGCAACTGAACGAAGAGCGCTTCCGGGCAATCGACGGGCGGCTGACGCGGATCGAGGTCGAGCTCGGGCGGCTGGCCGGACTCCGGGTTTCGGGATCGGCGGGCGCGGACGCGGCCGTGTCGCGGCCAGCGCGCGCGGCGTCGCCGACGTCGGGCGAGCAGGTGAGCGTGGCCGAGGCGCACGGCGAGCGCGTCGTGGCCGGCGAGCGTCCGGAGAGGGACGTCGCGGTCGCAGCGACCGCGGCGCTCGCCGGCGCCGAACGATCGGCCGTGGCGCGGCCGGCGCGGGTGCCCGAGCGCGCCAAGGAGCCAGCCGGGGAGAGCCCCGGTGAACGCGCCGCCGGACCGGTCGTCGACTGGCTGTTGCGCGGCAACGTGATGGCCCGAGTCGGCGTGGTCATCCTGTTCTTCGGCGTCGCCTTCCTGCTCAAGTACACCTACCAGCATGTCCACGTGCCGATCGAGTTGCGGGTCAGCGGCGTCGCGTTCGGCGCAGTCGTCCTGCTGGTCATCGGCTGGCGGCTGCGCTCGAGGCGCACGGGCTACGCGCTCGCGCTGCAGGCGGGTGGCGTCGGCCTGCTCTATCTGACGATCTTTGCCGCGCTGCGCCTGTTCGGGCTGCTCCCTCCGGGGCCGGCGTTCGTGCTGCTGCTCGCCGTCGTCGGGCTGGCCGCTGCGCTGGCCGTTCTGCAGGACGCGCGATCGCTGGCTGCGCTCGGTGCGGCCGGCGGGTTCCTCGCCCCGATCCTCGCCTCGACCGGCGCCGGCGACCATGTCGCGCTGTTCGCCTATTACGCGGTGCTCAACGTGGGCATCCTGGCGATCGCCTGGTTCAGGTCGTGGCGAGTTCTCAACCTGCTCGGCTTCGCGTTCACCTTCGGTATCGCCACGGTCTGGGGGGTGCTGCGCTACCGGCCTGAACATTTCGCGTCGACCGAGCCCTTCCTGGTCCTCTTCTTCGTCATCTACGTGGCGATCGCGGTGCTTTTCTCGCAGCGCGAGCCGGGGACCGTCGAGCGGCACATCGACACGACGCTGGTCTTCGGCGTACCGCTGATCGCCTTCGCGCTGCAGGTCGGACTCGTCCGCGACTTTGCCTGCGGTTCGGCGTGGAGTGCGCTCGCCGTCGGAGCGTTCTACCTGCTGCTGGCGCGTGCGCTGTGGTCGCGGCGCGGCGAGGGGCAGCGGCTGGTCGTCGAGTCGTTTCTCGCGCTCGGCATCAGCTTCACGACGCTGGCCGTTCCACTGGCCTTCGATGGCCGCTGGACTTCGGCGGCGTGGGCGCTCGAGGGCGCGGCGATCGTCTGGGTCGGCGTGCGCCAGCAGAGGCTCGCGGCGCGCGCCTTCGGCGTCGTCCTGCAGCTGCTTGCCGGCTTCTTCTACATCGACGATCTCGGCCGAGCGGCCGGGCCGTGGCCGGTGCTCAACAGCGTGTGGCTCGGGGCGCTGCTGCTGGCCATCGCGGGGCTGTTCAGCGGCTGGTTGCTGCAAATCCGCCGGCCGGGACTGGTCCCGGCCGAGCGTTGGCTGGCGCACGCACTGCTCGCCTGGGGAGTCGTCTGGTGGGTCGGCGGCGGTTTGCACGAGATCGATCGCCATGTGCCCCATGCGCTCAGGGGGAACGCCGCGCTCGGCCTGGTGAGCGCGTCGTGCCTGGCCTTCGGCTGGCTCGAGCAGCGGCTGAACTGGCCGGCGATGCGTGTTCCGGCGCTCGCGCTGCTGCCGGCGATGGTCGTTTTCGCGGTGCTGATCCCGGGCCAGGCGACCCATCCCTTCGCGCACGCCGGGTACATCGCCTGGCCAGCGGCCTTTGCCGCGCACCTCTGGCTTCTCTGGCGCCGCGACGGCTCGCCCGGGGCGGGCCACGAGTGGCTGCACGCGGCCGGGTTCTGGCTGTTCGCGGCACTCGGCGCGTGGGAACTCGCCTGGGCGATCGATCGCTGGGTCGACGGGCGGGCGGCCTGGCCGCTGATCGGCTGGGCGCTGTTCCCCGGAGCGCTGCTCGGCGTGCTCGCGCTGCGCGGCGAGCGCCTCGGCTGGCCGGTCGCCACCCACCTGCCGAGCTATCTGCGGTCTGGCGGGGTGCCTCTGGCTGCCTTTCTGGCGATCTGGTCGGTCGTCGGCAGTTTCGCTTCAGACGGTGACCCGTGGCCGCTGTCTTACCTGCCGGTGCTCAACCCGCTCGACCTCGCGCAGGCCGGGGCCCTGATCGTCGTGGCGACCTGGTATGTCGCCGTGCGGCGACTTGGCCTCTGGCCCGGCGACGCGCTGCCGCTTCCGGTGGCCGCTGCGCTGGCCGGCGCGGCAGCGTTCTTCTGGGCCAATTCGGTGCTGCTGCGCGCGCTGCACCACTGGGCTGGAGTGCCGCTGCACTTCGCGGCGCTGGCCGGATCGGACCTCGTGCAGGCATCGCTGTCGCTGTTCTGGACGCTGATCGCGCTGGCCGCGATGGTGCTGGCCACCCGGCGCGGCTGGCGAGCACTGTGGCTCAGCGGAGCCGGGCTGCTGGCGGTGGTCGTCGTCAAGCTGCTGCTCGTCGACCTGTCCAACGCCGGTACGCTCGAGCGCATCGTCTCGTTCGTCGGCGTCGGCCTGCTGATGCTGCTGATCGGCTATCTGGCGCCAGCGCCGCCGGTCGGCAAGGGGGACGCGCGATGAACGCGCTGGCCGCCTGCCTCTGCCTGCTGTTCGGCGCGTACGCGTGGGCCGAAACGCCGGCCGACTTCGCTTTCGGCATGGCCCTCGAGACCTCGGGCAGTGCGGCGCTCTGGCAGCTCGAGCTGCCGGCGGCGGTTTATCAGCGGGTCAGGAGCGCGGACCTCGGCGACCTGCGGGTGTTCAACGCCGCCGGTGAAGCGGTGCCGCACGCTTTCCTGCCGCGGCCGGCCGACGAGAAGGAGCGGCGCGCGCCGCTGCGCCTGCCGTTCTTCGCGCTGCGTGGCGACGCGGCGACTGGCGTCGATGGTCTGCAGATTCACGTCGAGCGGCAACGGGGGAGGGCGGTGGTCAATGTCCGCGAAGGCGAGGGGGCAGCCAGGGCGAGCGTGCTGCTCGGTTACCTCGTCGACGCGTCGGTGCCCGACGAAGCGCTGCGCGCGTTCCGGCTCGAGCCGGCGCGTGGTGGCGAAGACCTGATCGGCCGCCTGCGCGTCGAGGCGAGTGACGATCTCGGACAGTGGAGGCTCGTCCGGCGCGAGGCGCCGGTCGTGCAACTGGTCGCCGGCGGCCAGCGGCTCGAACAGCTGCGCGTCGACTTTCCGGCCGAGCGCGCGAAGTACTTCCGGCTGACCTGGGCGCCGGGCTCGGCGCGGATCGAACTTGCCGGCCTGCTCGCCGAGCCGGCCGCCGGCGTCGTCGAGCCGCAACGGCGCTGGCACGAAGTCGCGGCGAGCGCGCTCGAGGAAGGCCAGGGCCAGTACGTCGCCGACCTCGGCGGGCAGTTCCCGGTCGACCGCCTGCGGCTGACTCTGCCGCAGGCGAACAGCGTCGCTGCGGTCCAGATACTGTCGCGGGCGAGCGAGTCGGACCCCTGGCGGCAGGTCGCCGCGCGCAGCGTCTACCGCCTCGGGCCACCGGGCGAGGAGATCGTCAGTCCGGACCTGGCGATCGCCCCGACGACGCATCGCCACTGGCTGGTGCGCGTGGACCCGCGCGGCGGCGGCCTCGGTGCGGGGAAGCTGCGCTTCGCTGCCGGTTGGCTGCCACAGCGGCTGGTCTTCGCCGCGCGCGGTCCCGGGCCGTTCCAACTCGCTTTCGGCAGTGCCAGAGCGGCGAACTCGGCGTATCCGGTTGCCACGCTGGTGCCCGGCTACCGCCACGACGACTCGGGGCTGGTCGGCGAACTGCCGATCGCCGAGGCGGGTGTCGGCGACGTCGTGACGCTCGCCGGAGACGGTGCGCTTCGCCCGGCGATCGACTGGAAGCGCTGGCTGCTCTGGAGCAGTCTGCTGCTCGGCGTCGCCGTCCTCGGCTGGATGGCGCTGCGCCTGGCCCGGGAAGTGTCACCGGCGCGCGGCGACGGATCGCCCGAAAAGGCGGAGGATCGGTGACGGGTCTGCCGCGACTCTCAGGCTGAATCGTGCCCGGCGACCGCCGCAGGGGGGTGCGGCGACTGCGCGTCGGGGACCAAGGTTAGAGAGCGACCAGCAATCGCCCGGGGGTAGTGGATAGGGTAAAAGTAAGTTACCATTCAAAGACTGGAACCAATAACAGGGAGGCGTTTCAGAAATGACCAGCAAAGGGCAGCTGTTGCAGGATCCTTTCCTCAATACCTTGCGCCGCGAGCGCGTACCGGTATCGATCTATCTCGTCAATGGCATCAAGCTGCAGGGACAGATCGAGTCCTTCGACCAGTATGTCGTCCTGCTCAAGAATTCGGTTACCCAGATGGTCTACAAGCATGCAATCTCGACGGTCGTGCCGTCGCGACCGATCACGATTCCCCAGGACACGGACAACGAAGCATAACCTGTCACGGTTGCGCAGCCGGCGAGGCGGTCGGCACCTCCCGGCCCGAACGGGGGATGTCGGGCCAGGACCGGTGATCGGCGGTGCGCGTCGAACGACGTTCGTCTTTCGCTGAGATGGCCGCGAAGGGCCCGCCCGCCGAACGCGCGGTGATCGTCCAGCTCGACTTCGGCGAAGGTGACCTCGCCGAGCAGATCGACGAGGTGCGCCTGTTGACCCTGTCCGCCGGAGCGACGATCTGTGCGGTCGTGCTCGGCCGGCGTAGCAGCCCGGAGGCGGCGACCTTCGCCGGCAAGGGCAAGATCGACGAAGTGGCCGCCGAGGTCGCCGCGCATCAGGCCGACCTGGTGATCTTCAACCACGAGTTGAGTGCTGGCCAGCAGCGCAACCTCGAGCGTGTCCTCCAGTGCCGGGTGATCGACCGGACGAGCCTGATCCTCGACATCTTCGCGCAGCGCGCGAAGAGTGCCGAAGGCAAGCTGCAGGTCGAACTCGCGCAGCTCGAGCACCTGGCCACACGCCTGGTTCGCGGGTGGACCCACCTCGAGCGCCAGAAGGGCGGTATCGGTCTGCGCGGTCCGGGCGAGACGCAGCTCGAAACCGACCGTCGGCTGCTCGGCATGCGCGTCCGGGTGCTCAGGGGGCGACTGGCCCGGCTCGAGCGGCAGCGTGGTGTCCAGCGCAAGGCGCGCCGGTCGGGCGACCTGCTCAACGTTTCGCTGGTCGGGTACACGAACGCCGGCAAATCCACGCTGTTCAACTCGCTGACCCACGCCGACGTCTATGCCGCGGACCAGCTGTTCGCCACGCTCGACACGACGACGCGCAAGCTCTGGCTTCCCGAGGCCGGGCACATCGTCGTCTCGGACACGGTCGGCTTCATCCGTCATCTGCCGCACACGCTCGTCGCCGCCTTCCATGCGACGCTCGAGGCGACCGCCGAGGCCGACCTGCTGCTGCACGTCGTCGACTCGGCGAGCCCGGCACGTGACGAGCAGGTCGCCGACGTGAACCAGGTGCTCGCAGAGATCGGTGCGGCCGAAGTGCCGCAGCTGATGGTCCTCAACAAGCTCGACCTGACCGGCCTGGCGCCGTCGGTCGAGCGCGACGACTATGGTAGAATCTCGCGCGTTCGCGTCAGCGCCGCCCGGGGTGACGGGCTTTCCCTGCTGCGCGAAGCGCTGGCCGAGTTCGCTCTGGCCAAAGCGACCGGGCGGCGGGTGCCGTCGCGGGCGGCCGCTGCCGAAGACGAGGATGTGCTTCTCGATGCAGATGGATCCTCATGATTTCATGCCTTGGAGTGCTTATGTCGCTCAATGACCCGCAATGGGGCAATCGCGGCGGCGATGACGGTGGTGGCCGGAGACCCAGCCAGGGGCCGCCCGACCTCGAACAGCTGTGGCGTGACCTCAACCGGCGGCTGTCGGGGATTTTCGACCGCCGACGTGGCGGGCGGCAAGGCGGCGATCGCGGCGGCGACCGCCCGCCCGTGGAATTCAACCCCAGGTTCCTCGGCGGCGGAATCGGGCTGCTGATCTCGATGGTCATCGTCGCCTGGCTGGCCAGCGGCTTCTACATCGTCGATGCTTCGCAGAGGGGCATCGTCCTGCAGTTCGGCCGCTACCGGGAAACGACCGATCCGGGCCTGCGCTGGCGCCTGCCGTACCCGATCCAGTCGCACGAACTGGTCAATGTCTCGGGAGTCCGGACCGTCGAGATCGGCTACCGCGGCAGCGAGAAGAACAAGGTTCTCAAGGAAGCACTGATGCTCACCGACGACGAGAACATCATCAACATCCAGTTCGCCGTCCAGTGGTTCCTCAACGATCCGGTCGATTACGTGTTCAACAACCGCCATCCCGACGAATCTGTGATGCAGGTCGCCGAGACGGCGATCCGCGAGATCGTCGGCAAGAACAAGATGGACTTCGTTCTCTACGAAGGACGCGAGCAGGTCGCCGTGCTCGCGGCGAAGCTCATGCAGGAGATTCTCGACCGCTACCAGACCGGGATCCTGATCTCGAAGGTAACCATGCAGAACGCGCAGCCGCCGGAACAGGTGCAGGCGTCTTTCGACGACGCGGTCAAGGCTTCGCAGGACCGCGAGCGGCAGAAGAACGAGGGTCAGGCCTACGCCAACGACGTGATCCCGAGGGCCCGGGGAACCGCCGCGCGACTGCTCGAGGAAGCCGAGGGCTACCGCAAGCGGGTGGTCGCGACCGCCGAAGGTGACGCGAGCCGCTACCGGCAGATTCAGGTCGAATACGCGAGAGCGCCCGAAGTGACCCGCAGCCGGATGTACCTCGACACCATGCAGCAGATCTATGCGAACACGACCAAGATCCTGGTCGATACGAAGGGGCAGGGGAACCTGCTCTACCTGCCGCTCGACCGGCTCATGCAGGCCGCCGGAGCGGTCACGGCTGCGCCGGGCGCACCGGCGCAGGAGGCGGCGGCACCTGCCGCCGCTGCGCGGCCGTCGGCGCCGGTTTCCGGGGACGTTCCGCCACAGGTCGTCGACAAGACCGACGTCCGCTCGCGCGATACGCTGCGCCAGCGTGACCGGGAGTCGCGCTGATGAGGGCGGGAATGAATGCCGTGGCGGTGGTCTTCGTCGCCGCGCTGGTGATCCTCGGGGCGACGATCTTCACCGTCGATCAGCGCCAGCATGCGATCGTCTTCCAGCTCGGCGAGGTCCGCCAGGTCATCGAGGAGCCGGGTCTGTACTTCAAGTGGCCGCTGATCCAGAACGTGCGCTACTTCGAGAAGCGCATCCTGACGATCGACAGCGCGGAGCCCGAGCGCTTCATCACCTCGGACAAGATGAACGTCCTCGTCGACTCGATCACCAAGTGGCGGATCATCGATCCCAAGCTCTACTACATCTCGGTGGCCGGTGACGAGTCGCGGGCCAAGACGCGCCTGACGCAGACGGTCAATGCCGGCCTGCGCGAGGAGTTCGGCAAGCGCACGGTGCACGACGTCGTTTCCGGCGAGCGCGACAAGATCATGGCCCAGATGCGCGAGAAGGCCGACCTCGACGCGCGCAAGATCGGCGTGCAGATCGTCGATGTCCGCGTCAAGCGCGTCGAACTGCCGAACGACGTCAGCGAGTCGGTCTACCGGCGCATGGACGCCGAACGCAAGCGCGTGGCCAACGAGTTGCGCTCGCAAGGCGCGGCCGAGGCGGAAAAAATCCGCGCCGATGCCGACAAGCAGCGCGAGGTGATCGTCGCCGAGGCTTACCGCGACGCGCAGAAGATGAAGGGTGAAGGCGACGCCCGGGCAACGGCGATCTACGCTGCAGCTTTCGAGAACAGCCCCGAGTTCTACGCTTTCTATCGCAGTCTCGAAGCCTATCGCAGCAGCTTCAAGAGCAGGAACGACGTCCTCGTCGTTGAACCGAGTTCCGATTTCTTCAGGTACATGAAGAGCATGGGCCGGGGTGGTGGTGAAAAAGCCGGCCGATGATGGACATCCTGCTGCCGGCGATCGCCCTGATGCTCGTGCTCGAGGGGCTGATGCCCTTCGTTGCTCCGAACGCCTGGCGTGAGACCTTCCGCCGCCTGATCCGCTTCACCGACGGCCAGATCCGCTTCATCGGACTGACCTCGATGCTCGTCGGGCTGGTGCTGCTGATGGTTTTCCGATGAACTGGCTGCTGCCCGAACACCTGGCCGACGCGTTGCCGGCGGAAGCGGCGCGCATCGAGGCGCTCCGCCGTACGCTGCTCGACCTCTTCCGCGTGCGGGGTTACGAGCTGGTCATGCCGCCGCTGCTCGAGCATCTCGACTCGCTGCTCACCGGATCGGGCCAGGACCTGAGCCTGCGCACGTTCAAGCTCGTCGATCAGCTGTCGGGGCGCACGCTGGGACTGCGTGCCGACATCACGCCGCAGGTCGCGCGGATCGACGCGCATCTGCTCAATCGCCAGGGGGTCACCCGCCTGTGCTATTGCGACAGCGTCGTGCACACGCTGCCCGCATCGCTGGCCGCGAGCCGCGAACCGATCCAGCTTGGCGCCGAACTGTACGGCCACGCCAGCGTCGCCGCTGACCGAGAGGTGATCCGGCTGATGGCCGACGCTCTGGGTGCGGCCGGCGTTCCCGCCGAGCGCATCGACCTCGGTCACGTCGGCGTGTTTCGCACACTCGTCGCCGCTGCCGGTCTGGACCTGGGGACCGAGGAGGCGCTGCTGCAACTGTTGCAGGCCAAGGACGTGCCGGGTCTGCGCGAGCGCTGCACGGATCTGCCCGAACCCCTGCGCTCGGCCTTCCTCGGCCTGCCCGAATTCTACGGCGGCGTAGAGGTCCTCGCCGCAGCGGGCCGCGCGCTCCCGGCGTTGCCGGGAATCGCCTCGGCGCTCGAAACGCTCGACCGCTTGCAGGAAGCGCTGCCCGACCTGCCGTTGTCTTTCGATCTCGCCGATCTGCGTGGCTATCGCTACCACAACGGAGCCGTGTTCGCGGCCTATCACCGGGCTTCGGCGAGTGCGATCGCCCGCGGCGGGCGTTACGACGGCGTCGGGCAGGCCTTCGGTCGGGCGCGGCCGTCAACCGGGTTTTCGGCGGACCTGCGCGAGATCGCCCGCCTGGTCCCGGGCGTGCCGTGTCGCGCGGCGATCCTCGCGCCGTGCTCCGATGGCGATCCGCGGCTCGCCGAGCGGATTGCCGCGCTGCGCGCGCAGGGCGAAGTCGTCGTCGAGTGTCTGCCGGGCGAGACGGGGAGCGAGGGGCCGCAGTGCGACCGCGAGCTGATCGAGCGTGCCGGGCAGTGGCGGGTTGAGGCAATCGGAGGAACGAATCGGCATGAGCGCTAGGAACGTCGTGGTCGTCGGCACCCAGTGGGGCGACGAAGGCAAGGGGAAGATCGTCGACTGGCTGACCGATCGCGCCGGCGGTGTCGTCCGTTTCCAGGGCGGGCACAACGCCGGGCACACGCTGGTCGTCGGTGAGCGGACGTACAAGCTCAACCTCGTGCCGTCGGGAATCGTCCGCGAAGGCGTCGTCTGCTTCATCGGCAATGGCGTCGTCCTCGACATCCATCATCTTCTCGGCGAGATTCGGACGCTCGAGGCCGGGGGGATCGACGTCCGCTCGCGCCTGCGGATCAGCCCTGGCTGCCCACTGATCCTCGCCTACCATTCGGCGCTCGACGTCGCGCGCGAGGCGGCCAAGGGCGCCGCGGTGCGTATCGGCACAACTGGCAAGGGGATCGGTCCGGCGTACGAGGACAAGGTCGCGCGCCGCGCGCTGCGCGTTTACGACCTGTTCCATCCGGCCCGTTTCGCAGATCGGCTGCGCGAGAACCTCGACTATCACAACTTCGTGCTGACCCGCTACCTCGGCGCCCAGGCCGTCGATGGCGCAGCCGTGCTCGCCCGGGCGATGACCGACGCCGAGGAGATCAGGCCACTGGTCAGCGACGTGTCGGCGGCACTGCATGCGCTCAACCGCGCCGGCAGGAGCCTGCTCTTCGAGGGGGCGCAAGGTGCGCTGCTGGACATCGACCACGGAACCTACCCATTCGTGACTTCCTCGAACTGTGTCGCCAGCCAGGCCGCCGCCGGGTCGGGAATCGGCCCCGGCATGCTCGATTACGTTCTCGGCATCACCAAGGCCTACTGTACGCGCGTCGGCGGAGGTCCCTTCCCGAGCGAACTGGACATCGAAGGCGCTGGCCAGCCGGGTTACCAGATGTCGCAGAAGGGCTGCGAGTTCGGTACGGTCACCGGGCGCAAGCGGCGCTGCGGTTGGCTCGATCTGGCTGCACTGAAGCGCTCGATCGCGATCAACGGCGTGACCGGTCTCTGCCTCACCAAGCTCGACGTACTCGACGGCCTGCCCGAGCTGCGTATCTGTACGGCGTATCGGCTTGGCGGCGAGACGGTCGACCTGCTGCCGCTGGGCGCTGATGACGTCGCGGCGTGCGAGCCGGTGTTCGAAACGCTTTCCGGGTGGAGCGCGTCCACGGTCGGAGCGACGGCGATCGAGCAACTGCCAGCTGCCGCCCGGGCGTATCTGACGCGCATCGAGGAACTCTGCGGGATCCCGATCGACATCGTGTCGACCGGCCCCGAGCGCGGCGAGACGGTCGTGCGCAGGCATCCGCTCGACTGAGAGGATCTGCAGCAAGCCCGGCGATCCGGCCAGAGGCCCGGCAGGCGCCAATTGCGTGTGGTTTGGCGCAGGTCGCGCAGTCGTCGCCGGTCGGGCCAGGTGCGCCGGGGCACCGGAACGGGTTCGCTGATCGCGCTATCCTGAAGCGCTGCGGGTTGCTATGATGCCGCGACTTTCCACAGCGTCCGGAGGCGGCGATGGGCATCCTCGACTGGTTCAAGAATCGGCCGGCCCAGTTCGAGACCGACGGCGTGTCGGAAGACACGATTCGCCGCGCGACCGAGAAGGCGATCACGCTGACCAACCCAAGGCTGAGCGTCGTGCCGGCGTACCAGAAGCGTCTCGCGCCAGCGGTGGCGAAGTCCATCGAGTTTCTTCGCGAAGCGATCACTGCGCTGCCACAGGCACGACCGCTGTCGCCGACGGGGTGGGCGGCCGACCCCGCGTTGCGCGCCTTCTTCGCGAGCCCGGCAGAGATTCCCGACACGCTTGGCCGTTCGGCGAACCTGTGCACGCTGTTCGACAAGTTTCCGGCGCTCGACGACGCCTTCATCGTCCTCGGCATGGCGTTCAGCGAGCAGAGCGTGCTGGGGATCGCGCTTCACGGGGAAACCGTCCAGCGCGATGTCGTCCAGAAGAGCGTCAGTTTCAGCGATCACCGGACGCACATGTGCGGCCGCGACGAGGATCGCCTGAAACGGGTGATCGGTGTTCAGGGTTTCGAGTTCCTCGTCGCGCAGGCGCTTGCCGAGATTGGCTCCGACCGGGCCGAGAGACAGGAACTCGAGGCCAATCGCGCGCTGATCCGCTCAAGGCTGCGCCTGTTGCAGCAGCAGGGCCCCGGTCTCGGCGCGCTGTTCGGCGCCGCGCCGGCGGGACGCGCCGAGCAGGCGAAGCTCGAGCAGGAACTGATCGAGAACGAGCGGCAGCTCGAAGAGCTCGGCGGAAACGAGTCTGCGCTGGAGATGGAACTCGGGTGTCTCAGCGAGGTGCTCGAGCATCCGGAGCGCTATGTGAGCATCACCAGGAAGCAGTTTCGCTTGAACACGATGAACATCGTCACCGGCGAGGAAAGCGGTGAGGTCGCCGCTCCGGTCGACTTCCAGGTCGCCGAACTCGGCGGTGCGCACCCGGTGCGTCGGGCTTTCGTGCTGGCCACCGTGGCCCGCAGCGAGATGCCCGAGGCAAAAGGGATCGATTTCGCGGATGCGGCGCGTTATCTCTGATCTTCCCGCTTCGGCGGGAAGAGCGATGCGTTCGGCGCATCCGGAACACCTGTCGGCAGGCAGCGACCCATCGTCAGCAGGCGATGACCTCGCTGCCTGCCTCTTCGTCGGTAACTCAAAGCAAGGAGAACGGCAATGAATCGAGAGGAACTGCGTGACCAGCTGCTGGCGCCGGTCCTGGCCTGGACGCGGCTCGGTCGCCAGACGAGCGCGCTGATCGTCGCGTCGATGGAGGTGATCGGCAGCCGCAGTTCGACGCTGATCCGCGCCAACACGCTGCGCGGAAGCCACGACTGGCCGGAGATGTGCACGATGACCAGCGAGAAGCTCACCGTGCCGCTGCAGGCGATGCTGGCCATGGCCTCGGCGATGCAGACCGAGACGCGCCAGTTTCTTGCCGAGGCGGGCGAGGCCGCCGCGGCTCTGGCCAGCGGGGCAGTGGGGATGACGGCGAGTGGCGGAGCCGGCGAGGAGCGCGGAGCGCCGGCCGATCTTGGCCACCTGCTGATCAGCAGCGCCCTGGTCTGGTACCAGCTCTGGGGACGCGCCGCCGAAGTGCTCGAACAGGGCTTGCAACCGATCCTTCGCCAGGTGCAGAGCAACGCTGACCGGCTCAGCCCGTAGCCCGGTCAAGGGACTGCAGGGCGTGCTGCCATTCCCGGGTTGCCCGACGGTACCACGCCTGGGGTAGAGGCGAAGGGCGGCCAACGCTCCGGCACTCGTCGGTCATCCGCCGGGCACGCGGCGCGTTAAGCAACTCATGAAAACGACCGCTCGCTCCCTGTGCATCGGCCTGTCGCTGGCTCTCGGCACGGCCACCCCGGCGCTCGCCGACCGTGGACACCACCACGGCTACTACGGCCCGGTGCAGCCGTATGCCCATCACGGTGGTGATTTCCGACCGGCCAGGCCGTATGCGTACTATCCGGCGCCGCAATACAAGCGCAGCTGGGTCGGCCCCGCGGCCGTGCTGGCGATTGCCGGTATCGCCACCGGAGTGGCCATCGCCTCGGCGACGCCTGCGCCGCGTCCGGTGGTGGTCGCTCCGGCACCAGTGCCGTACGTCGCACCGCCGGCGGGCTTCTGGCAGTACTGCGCATCGGCCGCCAGCTATTATCCGTACGTTCCGTACTGTCCCGAAGGCTGGCAGCTCGTCCCGGTGCGTTGATCCGCGCGGGGTGCAGGCCCGCTCTCTTCGAGCGACCGGCTGATCACGCGACGGACGAGCGCTGTCCGGTTGGCCACCCCGTTGCGTTCAGCGCCCTCGCGGCGTCTGCGCCATCGCCAGGGCCAGGCTCGTCACCGGGGTGGCACGGATCGCCCGGAAGCGCTCGACGATCTCGCGCGTCGCCGCCGACATCCGGTTGACCAGCGGCGTCTGCTGCTCGTCGAAAAGATGCAGACGGGTCGCGTCGTCGCCAGCCAGCGGGGTTCCCGAGGCGATCGCCCAGAAGACGTTGTGGCAGTTGGTCAGCGACTGGTGATCGAAGAGAAAGACGAGCGAATCGGCGATCAGCCCGGTCTCTTCGGCGAGCTCGCGCGCCGCCGCCTGCAGCCGCGATTCGTGCTGGTCAATTCCTCCGCCGGGCAGCAGGACCAGCCCGCCGCGGTTTTCGACGAGCAGGATGCGCTGTTCGATCTCGACGATCACGGTGGCTCTCTGTCGCTTCATCGGTGTCTGTCGCTGAGTGGTGGCGAAGCGGGCGTACCGCTCGATCGTCGGGGGTCGGCCCGCCGGTCAGCCCGAGGCGGCCGATGACCCGCCGGGCGGTCGGACATCGCTCCCGACGACCCGCGCGAGTGCTTCCTCGGCAGTCTCCGCCAGACCGCTGGCGAAGCGGCAACAGGCGATCTGGCTGGCGATCGGCGGCGGAACGGGAAGCTCCGCGCTGAGCACGCGGTGCATCCAGCCGACGGTCGTGGACGCGTCGCAGCTCTCGGGGAGCGCGGGTAATGTGCCGACGCTGTCGCGCTCGGCAGTACAGGCGATCTCGCTCGTGCCGTCGTGCACATACTCGATCGCCGGGCGGCGTCGCGGGTTGGCGAAGGGCTCGCCTTCGCTGCCGCGCAGCAGCAGCGCCCGGGCGCGTGTCCGGGTGAGTACCTCGCGCATGATCGCGATGTAGTCGGGGTGGGTCGCGGCGGCGACCAGCAGGCTTTCGCCGCGGAACGGGTCGAGCATCTTGACCAGACTGTGCGCGCTGTTGCGCAAGCCGAGTCGCCGGCGCAGCGCGATCTGCCGGTCGAGGCCCGGCGAGAGCAGCGGCAGCGGCAGGTAGGCGACGTCGCCGCATCCGAGCCGCCTCTCGGCGTCGGCCAGGCTCGCGCAGGGCACGACCCCGTACTCCCGGAAGATCCGCTCGCTGGTCACCCGGCCATGGTCATCGGGGAGTCCGTGGACGAGCACCGGAAGACCCTGGCGCGCGAGCAGCAGGGCGAGCAACGGCGTCAGGTTCGCATGGCGCCGGGCCCCGTTGTACGACGGAATGACCACCGGCCACGGGCGCCCCGGCGGCCTCAGCAGTCCGGGGAGCCGCTGATGGGCGGCGGCGAGGAAGCCGATCAGCTCGTCTGCGGTCTCGGTCTTCATGCGCAGCGCGATGGCGATCGCCCCCTGCTCGAGGTCGGGCACCTCGCCGTCGAGCAGCGCGCCGTAAAGCTGCTGCGCTTCTTGCTGCGACAGATCGCGTGCGCCGGTCGCCCCGCGCCCGATCTCCCTGATCACCCGCGCCAGTTCCATCGCTTGCCCTCTGGTCCTCCGCCTGCCGCTCGCCGGCTCGCAGCCTTCCCGCCGTAGCGACGCTCGAGCGCCGAAGGTAACCCATTTTGCGAGAGCCTGCATCAACCGGCTGCCTGGCACCTGTGCCCGGTGGCTGTTCGCAAAGCCGGGCGTCTGGTTAAGTGCGCCGGGCGCCGTTATACTCTCCGCGGTAGCCTCCCGGCCAGACGCGCGAAAGCGCCGAGGCTGGATTCGTATTCCGTCCTTCTGTGCGATTCCGATGACCGATATCAACCGATCGTCAACCACGCCAGCCGGCAGCGGGCGCCCGTGCCCGAGCTGCCAGGTGCCGATGGCCGCGCACGCGTTCAAGCGGCAGCTCAACGGCGAGGTCAGCCTCGACCTTTGCTTCGGCTGCCAGGGAATCTGGTTCGACGAGTTCGAGAGCGCGCAACTCGCGCCGGCGGGCGTGCTCGAGCTGTTCAGGCTGCTGCACGAGCACCACGCCGACCCGCGTCAGCCCTGGCGCCGGGTTCTGCGTTGCCCGCGCTGCCGGGAGAGTTTGCTGAGCTGCCTCGACAGCACGCGCACCGGGCGCTTCGCGTACAGCCGCTGCCCGCAGCGCCACGGCCGCTACAGCAGCTTCTCGGCATTCATGGTCGAGAAGGGCTTCGTCCGCCAACTCAACGGGGCCGAGGTCGCCGAGCTCGCCCGCAAGGTCCAGACGATCCGTTGCTCGGGCTGCGGCGCGCCCGTCGACATCCGTCGCGACCAGGCCTGCACCCACTGCCGGTCGCCGATCGTCATCCTCGACCCGGACGCGGTGCGCAACGCGCTCGCCGAGTTCGGGCGGAAGGCAGACCAGCAGGAGCGCATCGATCCGCATGCGCTGGCCGACGCGCTGATCGCCAACGAGCGGGCGAGGGTGCTCGCCAACCGGAATGCGGCGGGCCAGACGAGAAGCGGCAGCTGGCTCGAGACCGACATCGCCGACCTGGTCGGTGTCGGCATCGACGCGGTGTGGACGCTGCTGCGGAAGTAGCGGCGGCAGCGTCCTTACGTCGGCAGTCGCGATAGCGGCAGCGCTCCTGTCGATCGGGAGCAGCAGCGGCGAGATCGCTGGCCACAAGCCAGGCGCCGGGGAGCACGCGTTCAGGGTCGACGGCGATCAGGGTGGCTCTCCTCGCTCGTCGGTCGGGGCGATGATCCGTCCTGCTCCATGATCGGCGCTTCCCGTGGTTCGGGGTCCGGCGCCGCGCCGGGTGTGACTGTCGATGCGTGCGGGGGTGGCGCCGGAGCGACCGACGCGGGCCTCGGCGGCCTCGGCACCGGAGCGGACAACTGGTGGTCGGCGAGACCCCAGGCGAGGGCCAGGAGGATCAACAAGAGACTTGATTAGCCACAATGTTCAGCAAGCTCACGTGGCGAGCCTGCCGGGGTGA
>NZ_JAMTDX010000036.1 GCF_023806625.1 Accumulibacter sp. | reverse complement strand
CGTTCATCATCTGGGCCAAGAACACCTTCACGATGGGCCGCGCCGACTACCAGCGCCAGTACGAGCCGATCCTCTACGGTTGGCGCGAAGGGAGCAAGCGCCACTGGTGCGGGGATCGCGACCAGGGCGATGTGTGGCAGATCAAGAAGCCGGTCAGGAACGATCTGCATCCGACGATGAAGCCCGTCGAACTCGTCGAGCGGGCGATTCGCAACTCGAGCCGCCCGGGCGACACCGTGCTCGACTGCTTCGGGGGCTCGGGCACGACGTTGATCGCCGCGGAGAAGTCGGGGCGCGTGGCCCGGCTCATGGAACTCGATCCGAAGTACGTCGACACGATCGTCCGCCGGTGGGAGGACTTCACCGGCAAGACGGCTATCCGCGAGGCGGCATCCCCCGAGGCGTCCTCCAGTTGAGTGTGCGCGCATCGGACTGCTGGGCTTGTTCTTCCTCGGCAATCCGCTGCAGCAGTTGCATGGTGACGAGATCGCGGGGTAGAACCGTGCACATCAAGCGCACGGCCTGCTCGATGGAGACATCCTGACGCCGGTTGGCCATCAGCCAACGCAGCGCCTGTTCACGTTCGGTCGTTGGGCTGCTCATCGGGCGCGTCCTGTCCGGAATCAGGCGGCCAACTCTTCGGCGATCTCGCAGTGCATCACGAAGCCGGTCAAGTAGGGCAGCCCGCAGGGAATGCCATAGTCGCGCGAGGTTTGGCGGCCGATGGTCCAGACCATCCACCGCGCGACGGCGGCATGGATCGCCGTCTTGAGGTCCTTGCCCTTGGCCCTCTCGTTGAGCACGTCGTCGGCAAAGTGGCGGCCATGGCGACTGTCGAGGAACGCCCGGACCGATTCGAGGGGCTGGCCGGTCGCTGCGGCGATGGTGGTCATGGCGATTCGCCAGGCGGCTTCGGCTTGGTCTTCCAGGCTACCGGTGAAGCCCCAAGTGTCGTTGTGGCTGGCGGGGATGCTTTGGGTCGTCATGGTGGTCTCCTTGCGGTGGGGGGTGGCGACATCCGTATGAACGCGCTGTCCGAGCAGGAAGCCAAGTTCAATCTGGCCTCCTGCCCGTTGGCTTTCATCGTCTGGCGTCGGCCCGCATCAGTTCGGCTTGTGCTCCGGCGATCAGGTCGAGGCGCACGTTGTTGGGAATGTACGTCGCCAGGTGGTTGAGGGTCCAGTTGAGCACGTCGGCCTTGTGCTTCAGGGCATCGACTTCCTCGTAGCGCGCGATGAAATGGTCGAGTTCAGCGAGCGCGCGCTCGATCGTGGCGCGGGCGTTGGTCAAGGCCTCGCGGCCCTGAGTCTCGGCGTGCTGGGCCATGCACTCTGCTGGGTTCATGGGGCGTCTCCTGGTGGGTGCTGCGTTGATGACGAGCGTATGAACGCGCTGTTCGAATCAGAAGCCAAGGCCTTTCTCAATCATGTTCGGGTCACTTCCGGTCGGGTGGGCGCAGTCGGGCGACGGTCGATCTTGGCGCCAAGGCGCGCACGTTCGCACGGTGTGGCGCTTTCTGAATCGAAGGCGCGGGAGTGGTCGACGACGCGGTGTTCGCGGCCCACGGGCGCGCACTGTCGATGTCGCGCAAGAACAAGAAAGCCCGGCGATCGGCCGGGCCATGATCGTGCGGGGGATGATCAGCCGCGCAACTCGCGGATGCCGGCGTTGACCAGGGTCATGACCGCGCTGGTGAAGACGAGATTGGCCATCGACGGGCAGGCCTTCCCGTCGTCGAGCAATTCGTCGATGGCCTCGCGCGACTTGGCGCGCATCGCCGCGCAGACGGCGTCGAGTTTCTCGCGGTCGGCATTCCGCAGTTCGGTCTCGCAGAGACGGACCAGCGTGCGCAGGGCGGCGTCACCGAGGGCCTTGCCCAAGGTGTCGAGGCGCTCGGTGGTGGCTGGGGTCATGGCGGGCTCCTGTGCAGTGGGGTTAATAACAGGAGCATTACCGCGCTGTGCAAGACAGAAGCCAAGCGTTTTCTGCAGGGACCTCGAACAAGAGACCCGGCACTCGGCCGGGTTGTCTGGGCATCGTGGAGCGCTCGTTGATCAATCCGTGGTCTGCTCTCGCGGCTGCAGCAGTCCATGAACGAACGCGAGTTCGGTCAGCGATCTCACAAGCATGTCGATCCGAATCCTGTCTTGCATACCGTCGATGTTATCGAGGCAGTTCGTGATCACCTCTGCCTTGTGTTGGAACGTTTGCGCATTGGCGTAAGCCCCCAGACACTGTTCCACCTGGCTCAGCCCACCAATGATTGCTTGCCTCGCCCTCTTCAGGGCGCGCAGACCAGCGTCGTCGGCGTAGTTGGCTCTTTCCTGGGTGCTGGTGTCGTTCATCTTGCTGCTCCTTCGTGGTGGGGTGGATGACAAGCACATGAACGCGCTGTGCAAGACAGAAGCCAAGCGTTTTCTGCAGGGACCTCGAACAAGAGACCCGGCACTCGGCCGGGCGGGCGGGATCCGGTCGCCGGAACTCACTGGTTCGGCGCGGTGAGGATCTCGAGCCAGTCGCGCACGAAGTGCTCGCCGGTGACTCCGTGGTCGCGCACGTGGCGCACCCGGGTCATGGTCAGATTCCATTGCTGGGCAACGCCCCGGATCGTCTTGCGATTCTGGCGCATCAGGCGGCGGATGGTTTCGGGGCTGAGTCGGTTCATGGCTTCTCTCCTGGGGATCGGTGCGTTGCGATGACCCTATGAACGCGCTGACTGTGCCCGAAGCCAAGCGCTTCCTGAGCTTTCTTCAGTCCTCGATGGCCATGCCGACGTACCGCCCGTAGGCAAAGCCCGAGGGGTCGACGTACAGGGTCTCGCGATTCTCAGCCTTGACTTCGACGACATGCCGTGTGGTCTGGTCGGGGTACCCGCCCTTGCCGGCCAGCCAGTCGCGATCTTGCAGCAGGGTTCTCGAAAAGGCATCGTACTCGGCAGGTGTCAATTCACGGGTTTCTGTGATCACCACGGGCTCCGGACGGTCATCACAGGACGTGGCCGCCAGAACCTCCTGCAGATGTTCGGGCTTGCGGGCGAAGCGGACACGCAAAGGGCGGGCGGTGTGGCTGGTTTCGGTGGTCATGGCGGGTGCTCCCGGTGGCGTTGATGACGATCGTATGAACGCGCTGTTCGAATCAGAAGCCAAGCGTTCTCTGGAGACGGTTCGAACAAGCAACCCGGCACGCAGCCGGGTTTGGTTCGGTCGGTCAGTTCATCCCGGCACGGCGCAGGGCCGTCAGCTTGGCGAAGAGGTCTGCGTCGGCCGTCGACCAGTCGAATTCGTGGAACCCCTCACGCTCGAGGACGCGCCAGCGCGCTGTGTCGTGGGGCGCCCGCCGGATCTCGTCTCCGATCCGCTGGAGGTAGAGGTCTTCCTCGGGCGTCAGTGCGCGGGGTTGCCGTTTGAGGTCTTCGAGGAGGGTGAGCAGGGTCATGGTCATCGCTGGGCCTCCCTCAAGCCAGTCGGTAGACCCGCTCACCGCCGCGGGGCTTCTCGGAGGTGATGGTCAGCCCGAGCTTCTTCTTGAGCGCGCCTGCCAGGCAGCCTCGGGCGGTGTGCGCAAGCCAACCGGTCAATGCGCAAATTTGCGCAATTGTCGCACCCTCGGGCCGTTGGAGCATCGCGATCACGGTGGCCTGCTTGCTGTTCTCGCGGGTGCGCAGCGGGCGCAGAACCGCGGGCGGCGGCTGATCGGGTTCGAGGGGGTCCGGCGGAAGGACGCGATCGGGCTTGTCGCCCACCAGTTGTTCGGGTCCTTGGGCGGCGGCCACGGCATGCGCCTCGGGCGCCGGCGCGCTGGGCACCTGGTCCATCGTCACGATGGCGTCCAGCTCGGGTTCGCCCGATACGGTGACGGGCAGTTCGCATTCGCGTCCGACGGCGGCGTAGGCCTTGGGCGTCAGTCGGCAGTGGGATCGATCGCCGCCCGGGGTGGAGACGACCAGGCCTCGGACGACCAGCGACTGGACGACCTTCTTCTGGGCGGCGGGAGGCAGCCGGGCCGGCAGGGGATAGACGAGGCCGTCGGGGCGGTTGGCCGCGGCTTCGAGGACTTCGAGCTGAGTCGGGGACAGGGGCGGGTGCATGGGGGCCTCCTTGGTGGGCGTGTTGATGACGCCGGTATGAACGCGCTGTTCGCCGGCAAAGCCAAGCAT
>NZ_JAMTDX010000035.1 GCF_023806625.1 Accumulibacter sp. | reverse complement strand
AGTCTTCACCACTGGCGCGGGCAGTGAGTGGTCGAACCCTACCCCCTCATAACGTCCTGTGCAAGAACATTCTTTTCAGGCCATTTTCCACGGACGAAGCGATAATTGGTGAGATCGATTCTCAATAAGGCCTCCTGTCCAAATTTCATCATATAGCACAATCGTTTATCATTTCCACGGAGGAATCCAGATCACGGCGCATTGCTCGATCACGGCTCATCTCCGTCGCAGCCATGGCCACAGCCACCAACCGACCAGCGGCGCGACGACAACAAGCGTCACCAAACCGAGCAGCCACGGATCGTCCCATCCTAGGGTGCAACGCAGCTTGGCCCACAGCCCGGCCAGCGGCGCGTTGTTCGCAATCAGGGTCGCGACGGCTGCCGGCACACCAAAGAGAGCGGCCAGAACGGTCGCGGCGATCGCAAGGCGGTTGCGCCGGCTCTCGGACAGCGCGCGGCCGAAGGCGTCGGTATCGGCAATCTCCTTCTCGATCAGCGCATACTCCGCGCTGAGTCCGGCCTGTGCCTGCACTTGATTGAACAACTCCACGCCCTGGACCTGGCTGCTCACCGTCGGGAACCACAAGAGGTTGGTGAAGGTGAGCAGCTGCGGCCGCAGCGCGAGATAGGTGCCAGACAATCCCCTCTCCCGCGCGCCCTGCGTGGTACCCAGCGCTGCGGAGATGTCATGCGCCAGCGCCTGCAGGATTGCGCGGTAGAATACCGTGAGGAGGAACATCCGCCGGTACATGGTCCGCATGTGATTGGCGTGGACGACCCGGCGCCCATAGCTGCCGAACGTCAGGCAGGCGAAACTGTGCGGGCTGATGCCGTAGTGGGTGCCGAACCCGGCGAAGCGGCGATAGCTGCCCTGTCGCAGTTCGTCGCGCGCAAAGGCTGCGTCGTATGCAAAACCACGGCCGAAGGGATCGACCATGCGCAGGCGCGCCAGCATCGCGTCGAAGGCATCAGTGGTGGCGGCAAGCGTCGGCGGCCCGCCGGCGGCAACGACCGAGGACAGCACACGTGCCCGATCGTCGCTCAATAAGGCAAGCCGGCTGGAATTGATGATGCCGCCGCAGAAGCGTCCCGGGCCCTCGCGCAGCAGGGCCGCGAACCAGCCGCAGCACGGCTGATCGGCGCTGACGTCTCGCCAGAGCTCCAATGTTCCAAGCTCACGGTCCGCATCGTCGAGGAGATCGACGCGCGCTCCTTTTTCCTCTTTCTCGGCAACGAAACTCGAATAGACGAAGCGGGCGTAATAGTTGAGGTCGAGCAGGTCGGCGAGCACCGGCCCTGTCGTCTCCGTCCACCTCAGATATTCATACCAGAGCCGCTCATCGTCCCGCGGTTCTCGCCCGTCAGCATCGGGCGGCATCGGCTCGTCGGTTTCGTCGTCCATCACCCATTCGAAGACGAGGCACTGCGCCGCGAACAGGTGGAGGTATTGCGCGCGGATCCGCTGCCGGCAGGGAGGCGCGCCGTCGCTACGGGTAATGCGGAGATAAAGTGGCGTCGACTTGATCTCGAAGCTCAGCAGGACCGTGTCCAGCGACCGGTCGCCGTCTGCCGCGCTTTCCCCCACCTCCTCTTGCGTCGGCACAATGTGGCGGCGGAGGTGTGAGAGAAAATAAGAGCGCTCCTCCGGATCGGCGAAAGAACGCGTGAGGCCCGGGGCCACGGGCGAAACGGCGGTGTCTAAGAGGACGCGACGTTCATCTTCAAGGCGCTCGGGGTTGGCCAGGCGCAGCGGCTGCAGGAACGAAGTCCGCCAAGCGCGCAGTGGCCGATTGCCGATCAGGAGATGATCGAGCAGGTGATCGGCGAGCGCGCTCAGGGCCGTGTTTTCAGTGCCGCTGCGATCGGCAAAGCGGCACTGGAGTGCGTCGTTCACGACGGCGCGGGCGTCCAGCCGGTCCGTCATCCAGGCGCGTCGCCTCTCCGGCACCAGGATCTCCTCGAACAACGGCAGGTGCTCGGCCGAACCACGGAACTCGATGCGCGCGAGAGACGCCTCGCGCACGCCGTCGCGCTGGTAGAGCGCCAGGATATCGAGCCGCCGGTCGAGGCGATCAGTGCCGTTCTGCCAGCGGTCGGCATAGATCGCATCCTCCAGCACCAGCCGGTAGCGTTCCGGCGCATGGACGAGGATCAGCTCCGGATCGTCCTTAAGGCGCCGGTTGGTGGCGAAGACGCGCAGGCGGATCGCACCGCCGATCGCCTCGCGCGCAGCCTGCAGAGCGTCTTGGTCCGCCGGCAAGGACTCGGCTGTTTTTTGCTGAGCGATGTAGGCTGCCCGCGCCGCCGCGGCTTCGAGACGGAGCGCGAGGGCGGTTTCGATGATCACCCCTCGCTCCAAGTCCGGGAGCAGGCGACGGATCGTTTCGACAAGACAAGGAATGCCGCCGCGCGCGTTGGCAGCGATGCGCTCGATCCGCTCACGGACCTCCTGCGGCGGGTTAAGACCCAGAAGCTCGATGGCCTGCTCAATCCGGCTTACGCCCGAACGCCCATCGAAGCGCGTGCCATCATTGTTGACGTGGCAGGCATCCTCGATTGCGAGCACGGTCTTGCCGGCGTTGCGCAGGCGCTCGGCGAAAGCGGCATCACGAATGCCGATCAACACCACTGTGGCGCAAAGATCAACGTCTGCCGGTGGCACCCCATCGCTTTCTGCGAGGTTCGGAACATGCAGCCGGCTCGCGTTCTGGCGCGCGGCCGTCTTGGCGAGAGCGAAGATCTCTTGCGTCTCCAAATCATGGACGCGAACGAGGATCGTAGTTCCGCCTCTTGTGTGCATCGCAACTGGCCCCCCTCTTCGATCGCCAAAGACGCATCAAAGATGCGGACGTTACAGCATGCGCTGCAGGCGAACGAGGGGCATCGCAGGTCTGCGCGTCTGCGCCGGCGTGGCGCCACTTGGTCGAAAGGGGCAGGAGGTTAAACCACAGCGTCAACCGGGGTCACGTCCCTGGAGATGGTGTAGCTGGCGGCAGGGGAGCCACGAGCGAAACGCGCCTTCCGTAGCGCCGTAGCGAGCGAGCACCTGCCTGGGTGGTCATCGATGCTTCGCCGAACAGGTCGGGTTGCTCACACCAACCTGATTAGAGGAACCGATCGATGACCGAGGAGGTAATGACCCTTCGCGCCCTTGTGGAGAAGGCTCCAGACGCCGAGCTGTTGCACGAGATGATCGGCTTCCCCGCGAAGGAACTGATGGAGTTGGAGGTGGCCGGCCTGACCGGTGCCGGCTATGCGGAGAAGAGCCGCGCGCGCCTCGTTCAGCATAGTTGTATCCGCCACTCCGATTGGTCGATGCTGCTAGGGGCGCGGCTACAAGCCTGCACATGCGCGATCGCTCGCCGAAACATCAACGAGACCGTCTGGCGTCAGGACCACGCGTCCAGAGCGCACCGCCTTCGTGATCGACGATCGATTGACGCCCTTTCGCCGCGCATACTCGGCTTTCGTCATCAACTCCGGTATCTCTGCGCCCTCTGGTGGCATGTCACTCTGGTTTCTCTCGCCTATCGCTAGCGGAGTGTTGGGTTTGCCGCCCGCATAAGATTTTCGCTCCGGAAGGACCAGCTAGCTCTCTGAAAGCGCGTGCTGCTTTTTCCGAACACTCAAGACACCCCTCGTCGCAGCCGAAACATGGCTCCTCGCGCTCGAAATCGTGGCGTTCGTAGCCAAAATCAGGAGGCTCACGATAGCCGCCAATCGTCGCGAGAAAGACGGCCAGCAGGAGATGCGCACCCCCGCCAACCGGTGCCGATGCGCCACTGGAGGAGCGGCTGGTCGCGATCGTCAGAATGCGCACACAAACACAGCGAAGGTTCGAACCCAGTTCCTCTTGGTCCGCCAGCCAAGCCAGCCCTGAACTTCTCTCCGGCGATCGAGGCGCCCGAAAAATGCGTTGTTTCAGAGGGCTTTAGCGGGAGGCCCGAGGACCACGCCATTTTTGGTCCTCAGCTTGATCATCTATGTTTTTCCATAAGTTAACGAGTCCGCACATGGGAATGCGTTCGAATGATCGAGCGGAATGCCAGAATGCAGGCCAGAAAGACACTTCGCGGTGTCGCTATATTGGTTCGCCCGCCGGCGCAGCGGATTTCGCGTTGTCGCCCCGACGACCCCACGCCCGCTTGAGGTACTCAACCATGTCGGCGCGGTTGAGGACCTGTTCGCA
>NZ_JAMTDX010000034.1 GCF_023806625.1 Accumulibacter sp. | reverse complement strand
CGGCCATGACGGCTCTGGTGGGCGGGGATAGCAAGGGAAAGGTCTCCGCGGTCGCCGGCCGCGCGCGCCGAATCTCGCGCTTTGAGCCTCAAGATTCCGGCGGCGAGGATCGCGGCGATCTCGTCCAAGCGCTCGGCGGCGGTCATCAGGTTGGGATCGAGGGCGCTGGACACGGGCGCGATCTCCTTGAGACGCGATGGCCCCGAGGATAGCGCCGATCAGAGGACGCGCAATGAAGTCAATCAGTTAGCGTAATCGCGCGCATTCGCGCGTAGTGCTGCGTGTTCGTGCAGGGCGAGTTCTCCGCAGAGAAACCAGGATCGGAAGACGCTTCCAGTCACAGTGATTCGCTGGCGGCGAAGTTGGCGGTAAGCAGGATCCCAGTGTCGACGTCACCCGATCCGGCCGACGATGGTGACCTCGGGGGCAGACCGCTCGCAAGGGGCGCAGAGTCCGTTGTCGCAGCGGATCTCACGATGTGATGCGGATCCGCGAGCGGCGCCGGCAAGGGGTGTCTGCCGGGGAAAAACCAATACACCGGGCACGCATCGGTAATAAACTGCGGCTGGAGCATCGTGCTTATCGGCGAGGATCGGTGTGGAAGTCTTCACGAGTGTCAAAATCACCGACAAGGTCTCGGATTTCACGTCGTTTTACACTTGATTGACTTGCTGAGCCGCACCCGTTCACGCTAACTGACGGGAAGGGATCAGCGACGAGGTCACGCCGAATGGCGCCGCCAGCAACCGAGACGAAGAATGCCGCGGGGCCGCTGCGTCGCGCCGCACAGTACGTGCGGATGTCGACCGACCATCAGCAGTACTCGACCGAGAACCAGGCCCAAGTCATCCGTGAATATGCCGAGCGGCATGGCCTTGAGATCATCCGAACCTATGCTGATGAGGGCAAGAGCGGCCTCAGGCTGGAGGGCCGGGATGCGCTGAAGCGGCTGATCGCCGATGTCGAGGGCGGCCGCGCCGATTTCACCGACGTTCTGGTCTACGATGTCAGCCGCTGGGGGCGGTTCCAGGACGCCGACGAGAGTGCCTACTATGAGTACGTCTGCCGCCGGGCCGAGATCGCCGTGCATTACTGCGCCGAGCAGTTTGCCAACGATGGCAGCCCGGTCTCGACCATCGTCAAGGGCGTCAAGCGGGCGATGGCCGGTGAGTACTCGCGCGAGTTGTCGGTCAAGGTGTTTGCCGGCCAGTGCCGATTGATCGAGCTCGGTTTCCGCCAGGGCGGGCCGGCCGGCTACGGATTGAGGCGAATGCGGGTCGACCAGCGCGGCGAGCCGCAGGATATCCTCGAGCGCGGCCAGCAGAAGAGCCTGCAGACCGACCGTGTCGTCCTCGTCGCCGGGCCGGACGAGGAGGTCGCCACCGTCAACCGCATCTACCACCTGTTTGTCGAGGAGGGCCGGACCGAGGGCGAGATCGCGGCGATCCTCAACGGCGAGCGGGTGTTGACCGATCTTGGCCGTCCGTGGACCCGCGCCAGCGTGCACCAGGTTCTCACCAACGAGAAGTATATCGGCAACAACGTCTACAATCGGGTCTCGTTCAAGCTGAAGAAGCGTCGCGTGGTCAATCCGGCGGAGATGTGGGTGCGCGCCGACCAGGCGTTTGAGGCCATCGTGCCGGCATCCTTGTTCTACGCGGTGCAGGGGATCATCCGCGAACGCAGCCGCCGCTACTCCGACGCGGAGATGCTGGCGCACTTGAAGCGCCTCTACGACACGCACGGTTTTCTGTCCGCCATCGTCATCGACGAAGCGGAAGGGGGCCCTTCCTCGGGCGCCTTGCGCTGTCGCTTCGGCAGTCTGGTGCGCGCCTATACGCTGGTGGGATACACGCCCGCGACCGATTTTGCCTACATCGAGATCAACCGCCGGCTGCGGGAGATGCATCCCCAGATCGTCGCCCGCACGGTTGCCGAGATGGAGCGCCTGGGCGGCAGCATTGCGCGGGATGCAAAGACCGATCTGCTCACCGTCAACAGCGAACTCCGCGTTTCGCTGGTGATCGCGCGCTGTTTCGCCAGGCCATCGGGGAGCCTGCGGTGGACGATCCGCTTCGATACCGGGCTCGCTCCCGACATCACGGTGGCGGTGCGCATGGCCGATGGCAATCGTGAGATCCTTGATTACTACTTGCTGCCGGCGGCCGACATGACGGCGAGCCGTCTGCGGCTGGCGCCCGACAACGGCATCAGTCTCGACGCCTACCGGTTCGAAACGCTCGACTACCTGTTCGGCATCGCCGAGCGTGTGCCTTTGCGCGAGGTGGCCTGACGATGACGGCGGAAGAGGCGCCTGGGGAGGACGCGCAAACGCCGCTGCCGGCAGGTGTCAGCCAGCCGCAGGCGACGGCAGTGCGGTTGATTCCGGTCGCAGCGGTGCGGGTCCTCAATCCCCGGCATCGCAACCGGAAGATCTTTGAGGAGATCGTCGACAACATTGCCGCGCTGGGGCTGAAGCGGCCAATCACGGTGACGGAGGGCCACCACGACGCCAACGGGGCGCGCTACGATCTCGTCTGCGGTCAGGGGCGATTGGAAGCCTGTCAGGCGCTCGGCGAGACGATGGTGCCGGCGATCGTCATCGAGGCCTCCGAGGCTGACTGCTACTTGATGAGCCTGGTTGAGAACCTGGCGCGGCGCATTCGCACCCCGATGGACCTGATCAACGCGATCATGAGCCTGAAGGAGCGCGGCTACAGCGTCGACGAGATCGCCGAGAAGACCAACCTCGGGCGCACCTACGTTCAAGGGGTCATGGCCCTCATGCGCGACGGCGAGGAGCGCCTGGTCACCGCGGTCGAGAAGGGTCAGATCCCGCTGGCCGTCGCCATGCAGATCGCGCGCGCCGATGACGCTGAGTTGCAGGTGCTGCTGGCCGATGCCTACGAGAGCGGCGCTCTGCGCGGGGATCGTCTCATCACGGCGCGCCGGATCGCGGCTGAGCGCCGCCATCACGGCAAGCAATTTGGCAAGCCCAGCCACGTGCGCGCGCAACCGAACACGACGCAGTCCCTGATCAAGGCCTACGAGACCGAGGTCCGGCGGCAGAAGCTCTTGGTCAGTCGGGCCGAGCTCACCGAACAACGGCTGTTGTTCGTCGTCACCGCCCTGAAGACGCTGTTCCGCGACGAACACTTCCTGACGCTGCTGCGGGCCGAGAAGCTGGAAACGCTGCCGAAGTATCTCGCCGAGCAGATCAAGGAACGGGCGCCCCGATGAGTAGCCGCGTCCGCTGCGCGTTCGAGAACGAGACCCGCGTGCTGCCGCTGGCGCTGATCCTGCCGACCCGACAGGTGACCCCGGAGCTGCGCAACAGCCGC
Organism: Accumulibacter sp.; assembly: GCF_023806625.1. Taxonomy (GTDB): domain Bacteria; phylum Pseudomonadota; class Gammaproteobacteria; order Burkholderiales; family Rhodocyclaceae; genus Accumulibacter. The sequence goes on along the minus strand of NZ_JAMTDX010000034.1, from coordinate 944 downwards.
AGGTATCAAACGATCCGGACCTCGGTTCGCGAAGTGGGCATTGTCGAGCCGCTGGTGGTGCATCCGCAGGCCGGTGGGACCTACGCCTTGCTCGATGGTCACTTGCGCCTCGAGGTGCTGAAGGAGCTGGGCGCCAACGATGCCCACTGCCTTATCGCCACCGAAGATGAGGGTTATACCTACAACAAGCGGATTAATCGCCTGAGCATGATCCAGGAGCACAACATGATCCGCCAGGCGATCGAGCGTGGCTTGGCGCCGGAGCGGATCGCCCGCGCCCTCAACGTCAACGTCGTTTCGATCAAGCAAAAGCAGCGTCTCTTGCACGGCATCGCGCCGGAAGTCGCCGAATTGCTGAAGGATCGCCATACCGGCGTCGCCGTGTTCCAGGCTCTGCGCAAAATGAAACCGCTGCGGCAGATGGAGGTTGCCGAGCTGATGATCGCCGCCAACCGCTTCACCGTCACCTATGCCCGGGCCCTCCTGGCGGCGACGCCGCGGGAGCAGCTTGCCGACCCCGGCAAGCCGAAGGTCATCCGCGGCATCACCGCCGAGACGCTCGCCCGCATGGAACGCGAGATGGAGCACTTGCAACGCGACTACCGGCTAGTCGAAGATGGCTACGGGAACGCCATGCTCAATCTGGTGATTGCCAAGGGCTATGTCAGCCGGCTGCTCGCCAACGAGGAGGTGCGGCTTTATCTTGATCGGCATCATCGGGAGCTCAGCGAAGAGCTGCGCAACGTCATCGCCAGCGTTGCGCGCGAGCCATCGCCCTGAGGGGGCGCCGCCTCTTCGCAACAGTGACGGCATCGCGCCTCACATCTCCCGCGCGAACCAGCGGATCCGGCCGATGATAGTGATCTCCTCGGCTGTGCGCTCGTAGGGCGCGTAGATCGGGTTGTCGGAGATGATCCGCACCATCGGCGGATCGCTGTTGGCGA
>NZ_JAMTDX010000033.1 GCF_023806625.1 Accumulibacter sp. | reverse complement strand
GCCATATTTTGGCGCGCCCGAGAGGACTCGAACCCCTAACCTTCTGATCCGTAGTGCGAGGGCCAGGACTTCGCTCCTTTACGCGCGATTACGCAGAAATACGCTAACTCACTGATATTGTTGACTTCCGTGAGCCGGCGCGGCATGCTCCGTTGCGCTCGGCTACGACGAATTTCCTCGCTCATTGCTGACTTAGTGCTGACTCGGGAGGAAACGCCGCCGCCGCATCGGGATGCCAACTGTCGATCGGAACGCGGGCATGGGCAAGCTCACCAAACGGTTTATCGAGGCGGCGCCGGCGAAGGAGAAGGCGTACATCCTCTGGGACGGCGACATCCCCGGCTTCGGGGTGCGCGTCCACCCGAGCAGCCGCAAGACGTTCGTCCTGCAATACCGCATCGGCCGCCGTTCGCGCACGATGAGCCTCGGCTACACCCGAGTGATCACGCCGGACAAGGCGCGCGGCATGGCGATCGCGCACCTCGCCGCGATCGAGGACAACCGCGATCCGCTCGCCGACCGCGAGGACCACCGCGACGCGCTTAGTTTCCGAGAGCTTGCCATGCGGTTCGATGCCGAGCACATCGCCGTGCACCTCAAGCCCCTGACGGCGGCCGAGTACCGGAGGGCCCTCAAGAAAGCCATCCTGCCGTTCCTCGGCCGGCGCCCGGTCGCTGAGGTGAGCCGCGAGGAAATCGCCCGCTTCCGCCACAAGTACCGGGACGTGCCGTACTTCGCCAACCGCTGCCTCGCCATCCTCTCGAAGATGTTCAATCTCGCCGAGCTGTGGGGGCTGCGGCCGGACGGCAGCAATCCGTGCCGACACATCAAGAAGTACCGGGAAGAAAGCCGCGAGCGGTTTCTCTCCGCGGCCGAACTGCGCCTTGTCGGCCAAGTGCTGTCGGAGATGGAGGCCGAGCGGGTGGAAATGCCGTCGGCGTTGATCGCGGTTCGCCTGCTCATCTTCACCGGCTGCCGGCTTCGCGAGATCCTGACGCTCAAGTGGGAGCACGTGGATTTCGACGCCGGCGTCCTGAATCTCCCGGACTCGAAGACCGGCGCCAAGGTCGTCTACCCCGGCCAGCCGGCGCTCGATGTCCTGCGCACCGCGGCGCGGCTTCCCGGCAACCCATGGGTGGTCTGGGGCAAGAAACCGTGCACCCATCTTTACGGCCTTCAATCCGTCTGGGAGCGGGTGCGCGCTCGCGCCGGGCTCAATGACGTCCGTATCCACGATCTTCGCCACACGTACGCATCGGCCGCTGTCGCCGCCGGCCAGGGCCTGCCGATGATCGGCAAGCTCTTGGGCCACACCCAGGTGCAGACGACGGCGCGCTACGCCCACCTCGCCGCCGATCCGGTGAAGGCGGCAGCGGAGAGCGTGTCGTCAACCATCGCCAACTCCTTGCGGGGAAAGCAAGCCGGGAAGGCCGTCGTTAACGAGTGATCTCTACCTTTCCTCAGCGGGGAAGTCGGCGCCGAGACTGAGATCGCGGAACCGCTCCATTTCCGCGGTGAAAGTCTTGAGCTTGGCCTGCACCATGTCGAGCGCGATCCGCCCGAGCAGGAGATGCAGCGGCGGCTCGGGCGCCTCGACCGCCTTGATGATCGCGTCCGCAGCACGGACCGGATCACCGGGCTGTTTGCCGGAGTAGCCTTGGATCGCCCTGCGGCGAGCCCCGGCGGTCTCGGCGTAGTCGGGGATCGACGCCTTGGGTGTCCTGAGGGACGCTCCCGCCCAATCGGTGCGGAACGGTCCCGGTTCGACAATGGTGACCCGGATGCCGAGCGGAGCGACTTCTGCCGCAAGCGCCTCCGACAGGCCCTCCAGGGCGAACTTCGTGGCGTTGTAGTAACCCACCCCCGGCAGGCCGATCAGCCCGCCGACCGACGAGACATTGAGGATGTGCCCGGTCCGGCGCGTCCGCATGCCGGGGAGCACCGCCTTCGTGAGCGCGGCAAGTCCGAAGAAGTTGGTCTCGAACATCGCTCGAACTTCATCGTCCTCCCCCTCCTCGAGCGCCGCGAGATACCCGTAACCTGCGTTGTTGACCAGGACGTCGATCCTGCCGAACCAGGCCTCTGCGCTCCTCACAACGGCCCGCCGCTGCTCGGCGTTGGTCACATCCAACTCGGCCGCAAGGCACGCGTCCGGATAGCGGCCCGCGAAGTCCTGGATTGTCGCTGTGTCTCGCGCGGTGACCACGGCACGGTATCCGCGCTTCAAAACCTCCAGCGCGAGTTCCCGCCCGAGACCTCTCGAGCAACCGGTGATCAGCCAGACAGGCACATCCGATATCATGAGCAATGCCTCCAGATTGTCGCGGAGCGCATGGTAACGTGTTCCCTGCCCCGCTCAACCGGCGGTTTGCTCGGAGGCGCACGCAGTGGCTTTCCCCGGCCGCCGTCGCCGCCGGCCAGGGCTTGCCGTTCATCGGCAAGGTTCTGGGACACGCGCAGGTGCAGACGACTGCGCGCTACGCCGACCTCGCCGCCGATCCGGTGAAGGCGGCGGCGGAAGAGCGTGGCGTCGGTGATTGCGGGGGCGGTGCTGGGCGAGGAACGGAACAAGACGGCGGCCGGCAGGTAACTTGTTAAGCCCTAATAGCCCAAACCGAAACGCTTCACTATGATCGACGTCGAGAGCGATCCTGGTACTCCGGCGTCCTACCGATCGTTAGGCACAGGCTGCGGAACCACCATGCTCCGCGGGGGGACTTCTCGCTCTCGTCTGAATGTAAAACGCGGCAGAACATCTGCCGCGAGAGGAATGCGCCATGGACGTCTTCAACCTGAGCGGATCGCTGGTTCGCGAGTACGAAGCTTTCTCGCGATCCTTCGTCGCCATTCGGTCGGCGGAAATCCGGAAAAAGGTTGATGAGGGATATGGCAGCCGACGCTTCTGGCCAGCGCCTTTGGTCCAGGTCAATCCTCACTACACGAGCGGCGGGCGTCTCAGTCAGCTTGTCGGGGAGCCCGGCATCAGTGCCGAAACGGCGGCCATATTCCGTGCGCCGGATGGGGTACCGAACGACGCCGATCCGTCTCTGAAGCTGCATCGGCATCAGGCTCAGGCGATCGAGATCGCACTTTCGCGCAAAAGCTACGTAGTGACGACGGGCACCGGTTCGGGCAAGTCGCTCTGCTTCTTCATTCCCATCGTCGACGCAATTCTGAAAGCCAAACGGCGTGATCCCACCGTGCGAACGAGAGCGATTGTCGTTTACCCCATGAATGCGCTCGCCAACAGCCAAAGAGAGGAGCTTCGGAAGTTTCTTGGCGACGATGGAGCGGTCCGTTTTGCTCGCTACACCGGACAGGAATCGCGCGAGGATCGTAAGAAGATCCGCGACCGCGCCCCCGATATTCTGCTCACAAACTTCATGATGCTCGAACTGCTCATGACTCGGCAGAACGAGCTCGACCAACAGGTTCTGGAGAATTGCCGGGGGCTTGAGTTCATTGTCCTGGACGAATTGCACACCTATCGTGGCCGCCAGGGCGCTGACATTGCCTTGTTGATGCGCAGGCTGAAGGCGCGAGTCTGCCCTCCTGAACGACCGCCGATTGCAATCGGAACGTCGGCGACGATGTCGAGCGCCGAGGATGAGAACGAGCGCAAGCGCGCGGTCGCCGATGTCGCCTCTCGGATCTTCGGCACCGCGATCGGAGTTGACGATGTGATCACGGAGTCGCTCAAGCGCGTCACGGATCCGTCGCGGTCGGCGAGCCAGGGACTCGGAGGCCTCCGCGACACTGTGAAGCGAGCGGCCGAACCGGGGGCTCACCGAGGGCGAACGAATGCTGATCTTGCCGGAGATCCGCTGGCGATCTGGGTGGAGACGCGACTCGGCCTCAGGAATGTCGACGTCAAGGCGGAGCGGGCACGGCCTATGTCCTTGGACGAGGCCGAGAGATTGCTCGCGGACGACAGCGGCGTTGCCGTCGAGACCTGCAAACGAGCGCTGCGGGAGGCGCTTCTCGCTTACAGCTTGGGCGAAGGCGACCGCGGCGTCGACGGTGGCCTCAATGGACCACTCTTCGCGTTCCGTCTGCACCAACTGATCAGCGGGGCCGGGCGGCTGTACACGACCCTCGATCCGCCCGGTGTGCGGACGGTGACTTTCGACGGACAGGTTTACGATCCCGAACACCCCGAGAAGCTGTTGTTCCCGGCCCACTTCTGTCGCAAGTGCGGTCAAGAACATCATCCGGTGTTTCAGACCGAGCGCCGAGGACAGATCCGCTTCGAGAAACGGGAGATCGACGACGTCCCCGTCGAAACCGATGACGATCCGGACTTGGGTACTAGGCGTTGGGGCTTCCTGATGCCCGAGCCTGCCGACGGCGACTTCTCGTTCGGCGGGGCGCCCGAGGATTACCCCGAGCCGTGGCAGGAAGTGACGAAACGCGGGGAGGTCCGCGTCAAGGCCAATTTCCGAAAAGCGCAGGCGGCTCTTTATGAGGTTTCCTCGGACGGAGCCGTCGGCGCTGGGGGGATCCGCGTCTGGTTCATGCCGGGACGGTTCAAGTTCTGCCCCGCCTGCGGGGACTACCACACGGACGCGACGCGCGACATCAACCGTTTGGCGTCTCTGAGCGCCGAGGGCCGAAGCTCGGCAACCACCGTGTTGGTGGCTCAGGTCTTACGGTGGATGCACGACGTCGGCGCATCGGCCCTCAGACCGGAACAGCGCAAGCTCCTCGCGTTCACCGACAACCGCCAGGATGCGGCGCTGCAGGCCGGCCACTTCAACGATTTTATCTTCGTGACGCTGCTTCGGAGCGCGATCCTTGCCGCGCTCGACGCAGCAGATTCGGAGGGCCTCACCCACGACAAGGTGGGTTTCGCGATCCAGACGGCCCTCGGGTTCTTCGCGGATAACGTCGAGCGCCGAAATGAGTGGATGGAGGAACCGGACATCAAGGGGGCCGGGCGGATGGATGCCGAGAGAGCCGTTCGCGAAGGCCTTGCCCATCGCTTCTGGATCGATCAGCGGCGCGGCTGGCGGTTCACCAACCCGAACCTGGAACAGCTGGGCCTGCTCCACGCGGACTACGTGTCGCTGGACGACATGTGCGCGGACGATGCCGAATTCGCGAACGCCGAGCCGCTCGCCTCGGCCAGTCCCGAGGAGCGCCGTATCGCTGCGCGCACTCTTCTCGACACGTTCCGAAAGGGCCTTGCGATCGAGACCGACGCCCTCGACAGGACGATGGTCGAGGCACTGGCCGGGCGCATGCGGACGACGGTCAAGGCGCCTTGGTCGATCGCCGAGGACCGGGTGCGAGGCGCAACGACGCTGATGGTGGATCCGCCGCGGCGTGAGGACATGAAACTCGCCGACGAAGCCTATCTGCTGCGCGGCAGCGCCCGCAGTGCCCTCGGTCGGGACCTTCGCAAGCTGTATTTCAACGGCGCGCTGCCGCAGCCCAAGCAGGTCGGAGACATCATCGACGGCTTGATCAGCGCGGCGCGGGCCTACGGTCTGATCACGTCGCATCCGTCGCCGGTCGGTGGCGGCGCCGGCTGGCGGCTCAACGCCAACGTCGTGATCTTCCGCGCGGGCGCCGGTGACGATTCGGCGGAACGGCCCAACGCATTCTTTCGCGACCTCTATCGCGCCGTCGCCCAGATGCTCGCCGGCGGCGGGCAGGCGCTGTTTGGCTTCGAGGGGCGGGAGCACACCGCGCAGGTGGATCCGTTCATCCGTCAGATGCGCGAGGCCCGCTTCCGTTATGGCGACGACGACCAAGGGCTATTGAAGGAGAAACAGGCGGACCTGAAGGAAGCGTCGGAGGACAGGCGATTCCTGCCGACCCTGTTCTGCTCACCGACCATGGAACTCGGCGTCGATATCTCGTCGATGAACGTCGTCTATCTGCGCAACATGCCGCCGACGCCAGCAAATTACGTGCAACGCAGCGGTCGCGCCGGGCGCAGCGGTCAGGCGGCCCTGATCCTTACCTACTGCGCGGCGCAGAGCCCCCACGATCAGTACTTCTTCAACAACGCGGCGGCGATGGTCGCGGGCGTGGTCAAGGCCCCGACCATCGATCTCGCCAACAAGGACCTCGTAGACAGCCACCTGCACGCCGAGTGGCTTGCCGCGACGGGCTTCGAGCTCAACCCCAACATCCCCGAGAACCTGGACATGTCGGCGCCGAACCGCCCCCTGTCCGAGAACGCCCGCAGCGTCGTCGCGTCGCCCGAAGCGACAAAGGCCGGTGCCAGGGCTATGGCTGCCGTGCTCGACTCCCTTGCGCCCGAACTCTCCACGGTCCGCTGGTTCGATGGTGTCGACGCCTATGCTATCGGGCTGGCAGGAAACGCAGCCGAGACCTTCGATGGCGCCTTCAAGCGCTGGCGCGATTTGTTCGCCGCAGCCGAGTCGCAACGCGACGACGCCGACCGCGTGCTCAAGGACTACTCGATTTCCGAGTACGAACGGAAAGCAGCGCAAACCCGCATGGCTCAAGCACTGGGACAGATCTCGCTTCTGCTCGGCGGCTCGGCGAATGTCGGCTCCGACTTTTACGTCTATCGCTTTCTCGCGACCGAAGGCTTTCTCCCCGGTTACAACTTCCCGCGTCTCCCGTTGATGGCCTTTATTCCGGGAGGCGCCGACCACACGCGCGACCGCTACCTGCAGCGCGCCCGCTTCCTCGCCATTTCCGAGTTCGGTCCGGGCAGCCTCGTCTATCACGAAGGGCGCGCATACCGGGTCGACAAGGCGATGCTGGGAGCCGGCGGCAGTGCCGACGGTCGCCTGATCACGTTCGCGACGACCATCTGCCCGGCTTGCGGCGCCGGCCACGACGAGGAGGACCGCGAGTCCTGTCACGTGTGCGGCCACCCGCTCGCCAGGGCCCACGTGACCCGCGACCTGTTCCGCATCGACAACGTCGGCACCCGGCCCGCCGAGCGGATCACCGCAAACGACGAAGAGCGCCGCCGTCAGGGGTTCGACCTTCAGACCACCGTCCACATGCCGGCCGACGCAAGCCGCGTCGACGTCGATCTTGTCGACGCCACCGGCGCCCCGCTCGCTACCGTCACGTTTGCGCCGGCAGCGCGGATCCGGCGCATCAACCGCGGTCTGCGCCGCCGCCGTGACGAGGCGGAAGTGGGGTTCCTGATCAATCCGCGCACCGGCCGCTGGCTTGGCCGGTCCGCCGGCGAGGGCAACGATCCGGCGCCGGCAGAACAGCCCCAGCGCATCACACCGGTGGTCGAGGACCACAAGAACGCGTTGATGATCCGCTTCCCGGCCGCCCTGCGCGCCGAAGCCGGCGACGATGCCGGCGCCCTCATGGTGACCCTGCAGCATGCGCTCGCCCGCGGCATCGAGGCCAACTTCCAGCTAGAAGAGGGGGAGATCCTGGGGGAGCCGACGCCGAGCCGCACCGACCGCAACGCCCTCCTTTTCTACGAGGCTGCGGAGGGCGGCGCCGGCGCGCTCGGGCGTCTGGTGCGCGAGATCGATCAGTTCCGCGCCGTGGCCCGCGACGCCTTGACGTCCATCCACCTGACCGACGTCAGCATCGACGCGGCGATCACCGCCGGGCCGGAGGTGCTGGCTGACGCGCCGGACACGCGCTGTGTCGCCGGCTGCTACCAGTGCCTGCTCTCATATTACAACCAGCCGGACCATGCCGACATTGACCGCCGATTGACGGCATTGCGCCGTTTCTTGTTGCGGCTGCTGACCGCCGAATTCGCCTCAAGCCAAGCGGAGACCGATCCGCTTCCAGGCGCCGTGGCCGATGGCCTGCCGCCGCCGGACGCCGAACCGCTCCGACTCGACGGGATCGAAGTGTCGCTGGTCTGGCGCAACCAGAGGATTGTCGCCGTCGAGGCCGACAGCGCCGCGGCTGCTCGATCAGCGGACTTGGAAGACCGCGGCCTTGCGGTCGTGATCCTGCCGTCCGATGGGGCGGCACGCACCGCTGCGCTTGAAAAACTCGCTCGCCAATTGGAAGGCGCCGGATGACCGCACAGGCGCGCGCCTTCGCCCCCGGTGAGTTGGTCCGCGCCCGCGGCCGGGAATGGGTCGTTCTGGGCGCCGACGACGGCCTGCGCGTCCGCCCGCTCAGCGGCACCGAGGCTGAAATCGAGGTGCTGCAACCCGAGTTAGAAATTGAGCCAATCACGGGAGCCACGTTTCCCGCACCCGCAGCCGACCGCACCGGCGGTCGCGAGGCCGCGCAGCTCCTGCGCGACGCGCTGCGCCTGTCGCTGCGCCGGGGGGCGGGGCCGTTCCGCAGCGCCGGGCGTCTCGCCTTCGAGCCGCGGGCCTATCAGCTGGCGCCGCTGCTCATGGCGCTCCGGCACGAGACCGTGCGCCTCTTGATCGCTGATGACGTCGGCATCGGCAAGACCATCGAGGCTGGCATGATCATCCGCGAGTTCCTGGATCGGGGCGAGATCGAACGCTTCGCCGTACTGTGCCCGCCGCACTTAGTCGACCAGTGGACCCGCGAACTGGAGGAGAAGTTTGCGCTCTCCGCCATGGCGGTGACCGCCTCCGGCGCGGCGCGACTGGAGCGAGATCTGCCCGACACGGTCAGCGTGTTCGACGCCTATCCGTTCACCGTCGTCAGCCTCGACTTCATCAAGAGCGACCGTCGACGCAACGACTTCCTGCGCGCCTGCCCGGAGATGGTGGTGATCGACGAGGCGCACGCGTGCGTCAGCGGCGGCCGCGCCCGCCACCAACGCTTCCGCCTGTTACGGGACCTCGCCGCCGACCGGGAAAAGCCGAAGCACATGATCATGCTCACGGCGACCCCGCATTCCGGCGACGAGCAGGCGTTTCACAATCTGCTCGGCCTGCTCGACCCAGATTTCACCCTGATCGGCCAGGCCGCCGAAGCAGAACGCCGGCGCATGCGCGAGCGACTCGCCGGGCACTTCATCCAGCGCCGTCGGGCCGACATCGCCGACTGGCGGGAGCCCGACCTGTTCCCGGCTCGGGAGACCAGTGATCTGGCGTACCGCCTGTCGGGCGGCCACGAGCGGCTGTTCAATGACGTGCTCGCGTACTGTGCCGACGTGGTCGACGCCGCCGATGGCGACCGCCGCCGTCGACTTGCGTTCTGGGGAACGCTGGCACTGATGCGCTGCGTCGGCTCCAGCCCCGCCGCGGCCGCCCGCGCGCTCCGGACCCGCGCAGTCATTGACATCAATGGCGAGGAGGAAGCGGCGATGGCCGCCCGCGCCCTCGACGACGAGGAGGCGGCCGAGGATGACGTGGAGCCCGGCGCGGCCATCGATGATCCCCGGCTCGCCGGCCTGATCGCCATGGCCGACCGGCTGGCCGACGACCCCCGCCGCGATCCCAAGTACGCCTGCCTGCTGAAGGCGGTGCAGGGCCTGATCGCCGGGGGCTTCCGCCCGGTCGTGTTCTGCCGCTTCATCGCCACCGCCGAGGCCGTCGGCGCGAGCCTGGCGCGGGACCTGGACGACGTCCAAGTGGCGACGGTCACCGGCGATTTGCCGTCCGACGAACGTGAGGCCCGGGTCGAGACGCTGGCCGAGGCGGCGGACCGCCGGGTGCTGGTCGCGACCGACTGCCTGTCCGAGGGCGTCAACCTGCAGGCTTGGTTCGACGCCGTCGTGCACTACGATCTGTCGTGGAACCCGACGCGGCACCAGCAACGCGAGGGCCGCATCGACCGCTTCGGCCAACCGTCGAAGCTGGTCCGGACGGTCCTGATCTATGGCGAGAACAACCCCGTCGACGGCGCCGTGCTCGACGTCATCCTGCGCAAGGCACGGCGCATCGAGCAGGAGACCGGCGTCCGCGTACCGTTGCCCGACCAGGACGGCAGCCTGACCCAGGCGCTGATGTCGAAGGTGCTGTTGCACGCCCGCGCACGCGGCCAGCTGACCCTCGACCTGCAGATGCCGGAGGCGCGCGCCTTCGACGTCGCCTGGACCAACGCGTCGGAGAAGGAGAAGCGCTCGCGCACGGTGTTTGCGCAGCGCACCCTCAAGCCGGAAGAGGTGGCGCCCGAGTGGGACGCGACCCGCCTCGCCCTGGGCGGCGCCGAGGACACCGAGCGCTTCGTCACCCGCGCCCTCATCCGCCTCGGCCGGGCGCCGCAGCGACTGTCGGACGGCACATGGCGGGCGTCATTGGCTGTCAACAGTCCGATGCTGCGCGAGCGGCTGATCGCCGAAGGCTTGGTCGAGGACGTCGCCGAACCGCCGCCGGTGCGGCTGGCGTTCGGCCCCAAAGCGCCGGCGCGCGCGACCGCCCTACACCGCACGCACCCGCTGCCGGGCGTTCTCGCCGAGACGTTCCTGGAGGAGGCGCTGGAGGCGGGCGAAGAGAAAGGCGACCCGGCGGTGCTGCCCAGGATCGGCGCCTGGGAGTCTGCGGGCGTCGAGCGCGTGACGCACCTGTTCGTCTTGCGGCTGCGTCACCGGCTCGACAGCCGCGGCCGGCTCGGCGCGCCGCGCTTCCAGATGGCCGAGGAGGCGGCAGCCGTGGCGCTCAGCAAGTCCGGCACGCCCATCGCCCAAGGCCCCGGCGCCTTTGCCCTGCTCGACGCCGACAGCGCTGACCTCGCCGAGGCGGTCAAGGCGCGGGAGATCGCAGCCGCCCTCGATACCCTGCCGGCGCGCATGAACGCGTTGAACGCCTTCGCCGCCGAGCGCGCCGCGTGTCTCGCCGAGGACCATAGCCGGGTGCGCCGCGTCCTCGGATCGCAAGCGCAGGTGAGCGTCACCGGCGTCGAACCGGTGGACGTCATTGGCCTCTACGTGCTGCTGCCAAGGCTCTGAGATGCCGCGCGCCAGCCGCCTGCACCCAACCCGTCGCACGCGCCACCTCACCTTCCCGGCGATCGAGGTGGTGGGCGGCCTGCTCACCCCCGACATCGTCGCCCGCATCGCGGAGCCGCCCGGCGACGCCGCCACCCGCCGCGCCTACGGCATCCCCGAGGGGCTGGAGCTGCGCGACGAGATCGCCCGCGCCTTCCGCATGGCCGAGGCGCAGTGGAGCCGCTTCGACGAAGGCCACGCCGCCAACCCGGCGCTCTCGCGCACGTTCGTGCCTGCGTTCCTGCGGAGCGTCTTCGGCTTCGACGATCTGGTGCCTGTGCCGCCGCAGCACCTCGGCGAGCGCGTCTTCCCGATCGGTCATGCCGCGGGCGGCGGCCGGGTGCCGGTGGTCGTCGCGCCCGCCGTCGATCCGGGCCGCCAGCGCACGGGCCTCGATGTGCTGCACGAGGCCTTCGCCGACGGCGGCCGCCGCCGCTCGGCGACGCAGCTCTTGCAGGAGTACCTGAACGCCCAGGACACCTGCCTGTGGGGCATCGCCACCGACGGCCGCACGCTCCGGCTGATGCGCGACAACCTGAGCCTGACCCGCCCCGCCTACATCGAGGTCGACCTCGCCAAGATCGTCCGCGACGGCCTCTATCCCGACTTCTCGGCACTGTGGCTTCTGTTCCACCGCAGCCGCTTCGGCACCACGCCTGCATCCCCGTCCGACTGCCCGCTGGAACGCTGGCGGGAGCAGGGCAGGCAGGAGGGTATCACCGCCCGCGACAATCTGCGCGCCGGCGTCGAGGCGGCGCTGAAGCTGCTGGGTCAGGGCGCCATCGCGCATCGGGACAACGCCGCCCTGCGCGAGGCGCTGGCATCCGGCCGATTGCGGCCGCAGGGCTTCTACGAGGAGCTGCTGGGCGCCGTCTATCGCCTGATCTTCCTGTTCGCGGCGGAGGACCGGGACCTCTTGCATCCGCCGGAGACGCCCGCGGCGGCCCGGCGCGCCTATGCCGCCGGCTACGGCGTCGGCCGTCTGCGCGAGCGTGCCGTCCACCGCACCGCCTGGAACCGACGCCACGACGCCTGGGACGGGCTGCGCGCCGTCTTCCGTGCGCTCATCCGCGGCGCGCCGGCCATCGGCCTGCCGGGCCTGGGCGGCCTGTTCGACCCCGGCCGCACGCCCAAGCTGGATGCCGCGCGCATCGGTAACCGGCCGCTGATGGAGGCGATCTTTCGCCTCGCCTGGATCCGCCCGCGGGGCCAGTCGCTCGCCCGCGTCAACTGGCGCGACATGGAGACCGAGGAACTGGGCTCCGTCTACGAGGGGCTCTTGGAGCTGATCCCCGAGGTCAACGTCGAGGCCCGCACCTTCGGCTTCCGCGCCACCGCCGGCGCCGCCGGCTCCGAGCGCAAGAGCACCGGCAGCTACTACACCCCGGACACGCTCGTCCGCCTGGTCCTCGACCAGACGCTCGACCCGCTGCTCGACCGGGCCGAGGCGGCGCCCGATCCGGTCGAGGCGATCCTGAACCTGACCGTGCTCGACCCCGCCTGCGGCTCCGGGCATTTCCTGCTCGGCGCCGCGCGCCGCATGGCCGGCCGCATCGTCGCACTGCAAAGCTCGGGCGCCCCCGGCCGCGAAGCGTTCCAGCACGCCCTCAGGCAGGTGGTCTCGCGCTGCATCTACGGCGTTGACCGCAACCCGTTGGCCGTCGAGTTGTGCAAGGTGGCGCTTTGGATCGAGGCGCTGGAACCAGGCCGGCCGCTGAGCTTCCTCGACCACCGCATCGTCTGCGGCGACAGCCTGATCGGCATGCTAGACATGGCGTCCTTGCGGGGCGGCGTGCCCGACGCCGCCTACGAGGCGCTCACCGGCGACGACCGGGACGCCGCGAAGCTGTACCGAAAATGGAACAAGGAGCAGCGCGACGGCAAGGCCGCCACCGGGCTGCTGCCGGCGCTCCGCCCGCCCGAGGATCTGATCGACGAAGCCCGCGCCGCCGCTGCCCTGCCCGAGGACTCGGTGGAAGCGGTCGCCGCCAAGGCCCGGGCACTCCAGCTGCTCGCCACCGGCGAGGGCTGGCGACGGCGGAAGCAGGCCTGCGACTTGTTCGTCGCCGCGTTCTTCGCAACCAAGCCGCCGCTGCCCGAGGCGCCGACGGAGAAGGAACGCCAGCGCTTGGCGCTCGCGCGGCCCGCCGTGCCGCTCACCGGCCATGTCTGGGCGGCGGCGCGCGGCGAGCAGGTCTGGGGCCCGCTGATTGCCGAGGCCGACCGCCTCGCCCACGGCCTGCGCTGCCTGCACTGGCCGCTGACCTTCCCCGCGGAGATGGCGCGCGGCGGCTTCGATGCCGTCATCGGCAACCCGCCGTGGGAGCGCATCAAGCTGCAGGAGCAAGAGTTCTTCGCCGGCCGCGCGCCCGCGATCACCGCCGCGCGCAACGCCGCGGAACGCGGGCGAATGATCGCGGCATTGGCCGAGGCGCCCGAGAGCAGCGCCGATCGCAATTTGTTCGACGCGTTCGAGGCGGCCAGGAAGGAGGCGGAAGCGGCAAGCGTCTTTGCCCACTGTAGCGTCCGGTTCCCACTGACCGGCGCCGGCGACGTCAACACCTACGCCCTGTTCGCCGAGGCATTCGCAGCGCTCACAGGACCGAATGGACACGCGGGAACAATCTTGCCAACGGGGATTGTCACCGATAGCTCGACGGCGGCGTTCTTTTCACAGATTCTATTACAAAGGAGATTATTAGCCGTAATTTCATTCGATAATGAAGCATTTATATTTCCTGACGTACATCATGCTTTCAAGTTTTGTGTTTTTGTGACATGCAGAGCTCGTGTCGATATTGCTTTTCTGAGCTTTCTTATTAGGCGTTTCCCGCAGCTTGAGGACAAGCAACGCCACATAACGCTTTCGCCGGAACAGATCGCCGGCATCAATCCCAACACCAAGACCGCGCCGATCTTCCGCACGCGCGCCGACGCGGCGCTGACCGCCAAGATCTACGACCGCGTGCCGGTGCTGATCCAGGAGCGGCCGGAAGAGGAGGGCGGCGACGTCAACCCGTGGGGCGTCGTCTTTCAGACCCTGTTCCACATGTCCAACGACAGCGGCATGTTCCGCGGCGCCGACCAGCTTTCCGGGGGCGGCTGGCAGCGGGATGGGACGGACTGGATGCGGGACGGCGGGGCGGCGCGCTACGTGCCGCTCTTTGAGGCCAAGATGATCCACCATTACGATCACCGCTGGGCCACCTACGGCGACGGCGCCACCGTCGACGAGGAGGGCGCGCGCGACGTCACGGCCGCCGAGAAGGCCGATCCAGGCTACGAGCCGACGCCGCGCTACTGGGTGCCGGAAGGAGAGGTGCACCTGCGCGCCGCCCGCGTCTCCTCAGGATTAAAAAGCGCCGTCCGCGCCGCAGATCCTGTGAAGGCGCTGAAGGCGTTGGCCGACCACGTCGGCGCCGCCTGGCCCGCCGTCCACGGTAGCCCGGCCCGCGAAGCCGACCTTCTCGCCACCCTCGGCCGCAACCAGCCCTGGCTGGACGCGCTCGGCGCGGCTCCCGACCGCTGGCTGCGGAAGCCCACGACGGCAAAGGGCTGGCTGGACCTGCAGCGCAAGACGCCTCTTGACGCCGACGACCTGATGGCCCTGAGCGACGCCGAACCCGACGCGCTCGCCCAGGCCGCCTGCCTCATCGACCGCAAGCAACCCCGCTGGCTGATGGGCTGGCGCGATATCACCAATGCCACCAACGAACGCACGGTTGTCGGCGGCGCTTTTCCGTTCGCGGGCGTGGGCAACAATCTCCCGATATGGATGCCACTCCCTGCCGGCGATCTTCGCCTCCCTGCCGCGCTCAGCGGCACGTTGTCCTCCCTTTCGCTGGACTTCGTCGCGCGTCATAAAGTTGGCGGAACCCACCTTAATTTCTTCATCGCCGAGCAGTTACCGGTGCTGCCACCCCAGGTATTCGCAAAAACCGATCTTGATTTCATCACCCCCCGCGTCCTCGAACTCACCTACACCAGCCACGCCATGCGGCCGTGGGCGGAGGACTTGGGCCACACCGGCCCACCTTTTCCCTGGGACGAGGAGCGCCGCACCCGGCTCCGTGCCGAGCTGGACGGTTTCTTCGCCCGCAAGTACGGCCTCTCGCGCGACGAGCTGCGCTACGTCCTCGACCCCGCCGACGTCCACGGCCCCGATTTCCCGTCCGAGACCTTCCGCGGCCTGCGCGACAAGGAGATCGCCCGCCACGGCGAATACCGCACCCGCCGCCTCGTCCTCCAAGCCTACGACGCCTTGGAGGGGGTGACGAAAAGCTCCGCGCGTGCCCGAGATCCCCGGACTTGATACAATGCGGCAATGCCGCCAGCGAAAACCCAGCGCATCCGCGACCCGATCCACGACCTGATTGTCTTCGACGAGAAGGACGAGATCGACCAGCTCGCCTGGCGGCTGATCAACACCCCGGAATTCCAGCGTTTGCGCCGCATTCGTCAGCTCGGCGTCTCCGAGTTCGTCTTCCCTGGCGCCACCCACACGCGCTTCGCCCATTCGATCGGCGTCTATCACAACGCCCGCCGCCTGGTCCGCCTGATCAACGAGCACCTCCTCGATTCGCCGAAAACCGACGCCAATCCCAAAAAATCGCCATCCGAGGATCGATCAATCGTGATCAGGCTGGCCGCGCTGCTGCACGATGTCGGCCACGGCCCGTTCAGCCACGCCTTCGAGGGCGCGCGGCTGGCACTGGCCAAGGCGCGAGGACAGGAGAAAATCAAGAAGCACGAATATTTCAGCGGGCAACTGATCCGGAACGAGACCTCCTGCGTCTGCAAAGTCCTATCGGACTTTGATCCGAGCGGTACGCTGTCAGACGAAATCGCCAAGGTGATCGAGGCGGACGACCCGACCGATATCTATCATGCCGTGGTGTCGAGCTCATTCGACGCCGACCGCCTCGACTACCTCCAGCGCGACCGCACCATGACCGGCACGCGCGCCGGCTCCGTCGATCTCGAATGGCTGATGCGCAACCTGATCGTCGAGCACATTCCCCTCGGCCAGGAAGAGGACGACCCGAAGCCGACGCTGGCGCCGACGTTCGCCTTCGCGGAAAAGGCCCGCGGCGCCGCCGAGGACTTTCTGCTCGCGCGCTACCGTCTGTTCACCAACGTCTACCTTCACAAGACCACCCGCGGCTTCGAAAAGGTCGTCGCGGCACTGATCGAATGGCTAGGCACGCCAGGCAACGCGGGCAAGGTCGGGATCGAGGGTGATCATCCGCTGATCCGCTTCCTCACCGCGAAAGGCGATGGCAGCGTCGAGGACTACGCCCGCCTCGACGACATGGTGCTCTGGGGCCTGATCGACCGGCTCGGCCGTTCCGCCGAGGAGTTGCCCCGCGCGCTCGCGCGGTGTCTCCTCGACCGCAACCGCCCGAAATGCCTTGATCTGTCGAGACATTTCGGAACATCATCGCAAATGATTGAGGGCACAGACGGCAAGATCCGGAGTGCCTTTCGAGAACAACTTGGTAGCACGGTCTTCCGCGACGAGGCGTCGATCAACCTTTACAGGGACGTGGAAGGGGTAAGCGCCAAGGAGCACAAGCTCATCCGCGTCCGCACGAAAGACGGCCTGTTGGAAATTTCGCGCTTTGCCGACACGATCATCAACGACCACCTTAAGAAGGACGCCAAATTCGTACGGTACTTTTTCTCTGATCGGGACGATTTCGATCGTGCATATCGGATCATGACGGAGGGAAACTGAAAAATGACCGCTCCGAGCGACCTGCTCCGACAGATCTTCATGGCCGGCGACGGGGAGATCGTCGGCCGGATCCGGCTGCAGAAAATCGCTTATCTGCTGCAACAGAAAGCCGGCAGCCGCGATTTGTTCTTCACCTACCATCACTACGGTCCGTACAGCCGGGAATTGGCCGACGCCCTCGACTGGGCCGTCCTCCGCGAAGACGTCGAAGAGCAAGAGCGCGAAACGGGCTTTGGCTCGACCTACAGCGCCTTTCGATGGAAGAAGGACTTCGGAGAACGGTCTGAGGCGGTCGGTGAGGTGCCCATGTCCGAGGCCAAATTGTCCGTCGCCAAGCTGAAGACGCAGCCGTCGGTGATCCTCGAACTCGCTGCAACGATCCATTGGCTGCGGGTCAAGGAACAGGTCGACGACTGGCGCAAGCAGTTGAAGATCCGCAAGCAACTGAAGGCGACCGACGCGAACATCGCCCGCGCCGAAGCCGTGTTGCGCGACGTGGGGCTCGCCGACACCGCGTGACCGTCCCGCCGCTTACCATCCTGGAGCGCCTGGAAGCAGAGCGGCTGACCGAGGACAATGGCTTCGGCCTGCCGCAGGAGGAGGTCGACGGCTGGCGCACTTTCACCGGCCTCGCCTGCCCGCACCGGCTGTGGATCGCCCGCCTCGACGGGCGCTGGCTGATTGGGCTGGCACACGGCGGCGCGATGGCCGACGTGGCGACTGACACACCGGCGGCGCCCGTTACGCGGCCCGACGGCGGGCCGGCGGTCGCGGTCGACGCCCTCGGACCGATCATCCGCCGCCTATTCCGGCTGGCCCGCAGCTTGCCGACGGCGCCGCTCGACAACTTTGTCGCCGAGACCCGCACCCTGCCGAAGACCACCGAGGCGGAACGCCTCGTGGTGCAGCGCGTCGGCCAGGCAATCTTCCGCACGGCCCTGCTCGACTACTGGGGTGGCGCCTGTCCGCTCACCGGCCTCACCCACCCCCGGCTTCTGCGCGCGAGCCACATGAAGCCCTGGGCCGTTTGCGCGACCGACGCCGAGAGGCTTGACATCCACAACGGCCTCCTCCTCGCCGCCCACCTGGACGCGGCCTTCGATGCCGGCCTAATAAGCTTCACCGACGCCGGCGACATGCTCGTCTCGCCCGCATTGCCGCCGGCCGACCGCACCCGCCTCGCCGTCGATGGTATGCCGCCCCTCGCAGGCCTCAAGCCCGCCCATTTGCCGTACTTGGCCATCCATCGAGCGACGGTGTTTCAGGCGTAGGCCGGCTCGGGGGCCATCGACTTCTGCGGCGTATCTCTGCGTCGCCTCCCAAGCCTCCGGTTCTCTGTCGTAGGAAACCCCTTCAGCCCGTGCAATACAGGCTCGCCTCCGCCTCCCGCCGCCGCACCAGCCCCCTCAGCTTGCGCCCACCGAAATCGTCGAAAACCTGGAGGCGGCGCTGACCCAGTTCCGTCAGGTGGCAACCGCGCTGGGCGTTGACGCGGAGCCCGGATCACGGCCGACCTGAGCGGTTTCGTCGACGGTCTGCTTGAACAACTCCTCGGCATCCCGCAGCGCGTCAAGCGGTGGCGCCAACAACTCCCGGCTCAGCGCCCGCTTGCGATTGAGCAGAGCGTGCAGCTTGCAATCAAAGCTCTGGCTGTCGAACTCCGGATGGCGCGCCTGCGGCAGGTGCACGTGCACCTCGCGCTCCTGGCCGATGCGGTAGACGCGGTCGGTGCATTGGTCCTCGACGGCGGGGTTCCACCAGCGCGAAAGGTGGATGACGTGATTCGCGGCCGTCAGAGTCAACCCGACGCCGCCTGCTCGGGGTGACAGGATCATCACGTCGAAGCCGGTACCGACACTCTGAAAGGCGTTCACCCTTGCCTGCCGGTCCGAGCCTTTGATACCGCCGTTGATGAGCATCGGCAAGCGCGGCAGGTGGTAGCGCCGCTGCAACAAGGTGGCAAGGTACGCTTGCATGGCGAGGTCTTCAAGGAAGATTAGGCACTTCTCCCCCTCTTGATGAACGCGGTCGAGGACCTCGAACATCACGCGAAAGCGTGCGGACTGATCAACGTACTGCGCCTCCTGCGCGTCGCCCGGTTCGAACGGATGAAGAGAAATGCCTCGCAGCCGGTGCAGTACTTCGAGAATGCGGCCCCGCCCGTCATCGGCCCGCGCCGCCGACACCGCATTAGCGTAGGCAGCTGCCTGTTCGCGCGGCATGACATCGGGGCGGACATGCTCATGCTTGACGGGTAAGCCCGGCAGGTGATCCGTTTTCATCCGGCGCAGCATTACCGGTGGCGTCGCGGCGCTCCCTTCGGAGAGCCCTTCGGTCAGTTGCGCCTTCAAGGACGTCAGCTTCTCGCGCTCTGCGTGGTTCTCAAACTCTGCGCTGAAGCTCTTCAGATCTCGAAGCAGGCCGGGGACTACGGTGTCGACGATGCACCACAGGTCGGCCAAACGATTCTCGACCGGCGTTCCGGTCATAGCGATGACAAAATCGCCGTTCAGCGCCTTCGAAGCGTTTGTCATCAGCGTCCCCGGTGTCTTAATGCGTTGGGCTTCGTCAAAGACGATCGCCGCGTATCGAACGGCGCCGAAGCTGTGCTGATAGTCGCGCATCGTCTCATACGTGGTCAGGATCCAATCCGCCGAACGCAGGCGCTCGGCATCGAGCAAAGCGCGTCCGACTTCGAGTTCGTTGCCGCGTCCTTCCGCCCGCAAGCCGCGTAACTCCGGACCGTAGCCCGGCAGCGGTTGCCCCAGACCGGGCTCGGCGAGATGACGGCCGTGTTCCTCCTCCCAAGTCTTCAACAGGCCCGTGGGTGCGACGACGAGGATCGGGCGCAATGGCACAGTGCTGGCCTGCATGCCGTCGCGAAGCCAAGCGAGAAACGCCAAGGCCTGCAGCGTCTTGCCCAAACCCATGTCGTCGGCAAGCAGGACGCCCGGCATTCCCTCGCGCCAGCGCTGCTGCAGCCATCGAATGCCATCCACCTGATGCGGCTTGGGGGCCGTGACCAGAGCCGCTGGCGGGCCGTCGGCCAGCGGGTGCTTTCGGGGTTGCAGTGTACGGCGATAGGTGACGTCCTCGAAATGGGAGGCGATCTGCAGCACCACCCGCTGGCGTTCCTCCTTCGCCCCATCTGCCCCGTCATCCCGGGTATCTGCCTCCCTCTCATTGGGCGGCACACTGGATTGGGCGAGTTCATCGATCGCGGCGAGCGTCCTCTCTTCCGCCGGGACCTGGGTGCCGTGCCATTCGACAGTGGGCTCACTGCGAGAGATTGCCTGCTCGATTGCTTCTTTCAGTTGCGGAAGCTCATCCGGCTGGATTAGCAGATGCTGCTCGCCGATGCGAAGGCCGCGGGTTTCCGGCAGCCAGGGTTCGGTCGGCCGCTTCACCCACGGCAGAACGACGGGCGTCCACAGGCCGACATTCTCGACGCGTGCCGAGTATTCGGCCGTCTCGACGAACAGCGCGTCGATCGCCGCCTCGTCGAGTTGCTCGCTCAGCGCCTGCCGCAGAAACGCCCGCGGATTGCGCGCGAACTGCCGGCGCGTCTCGCGGTCGGCCGCCTGGGCCCGGCGGACGACACTGAGGGCCCGCTGGACGCCCTCGTCCAGAACGACATACCAGCCGGTTCCCAGGGCGTAGCGCGGTTTGCAGTCGGCATTTGCCGGAAACCGCCGTCCGGCGAACACCTGCTGCTGCGCCGGGGGCAGCAGGCTGTCGCTCTCGCTGGGCGCCGCCTCGCCTGCGTCCGGGTCGACGCTCGGTGCATGCGGTCCGTAGAGAAGCGGCGAAAAGGTGAAGCCATCGCCACCGCTCTCCAACGAGAGAGAGAACCGGGCAGCGTGCGCGATCCGCGTGCTCCGCAGATAGCCGTCCACCTGGATCGATCGCTGTGTCTCTTCCGGAAGCAGAGCCTGCATCCGTCCCCAGATACGAAAGCGTTCGTCCAGGTCCTGTGGCGGCGTCGCGTTGACCGCGTCCACCGCCTCGATCACGCCGAACAGCGCCGCCGGCAGCCGGCACGTTTGGCCGCCTGCATCGACGAAGGCGCCTGTCCGGCGCACGTTGGCGACCGGCTGACCCGTGGCCCGTCTCCACGTCGTCCGGAAGCGGAAGTCGGCGCGGTCGAGGGTGCCGTCGTGGCCGAGGTCGAGGACGAACGGGCAGGCGGGTGGAAGCTGCAAGGCACGCGCCCCCCGCTCGTCGAGTTCCGCGACGATCTCATGCGGGACGATGATGCCGGTCGCGTCCTTGATCGCTTGGTCTTCGTCGGCCCAACTCAGCAGTCGGCCTACGCCCGGCAGCAGCAGCGGCTGTGCTTCCGTTGCCCACCTATCGGTCGGGACCGACTGCTCGCCGCCCAGCATCGGCTTGCTTCGCAACTCGAAGCGAGCACCGTCCGGTCGGATGTCGTGGGCAAGGGACTGGCGCGCCATGACTTACCTCGGTCTGAAATTCGCTTCCGGGACGCGTAGCCCGGCGTTACTCGCGAGAAACCCCGCGATCTTGCGTTGCCAACCGAATTGGTCGCTGCTGTGATGCGACACCTCGAAGTCGGGTTCGCGCTCGATCTCCCGGACCCGATAACTCGCGCTATACAAGGGCGGTGCCTCCTTGCGACCGGCAAGCCAGATCCGGCATTTGCCGCTGTGGCTCATTTCGGCGACGGTCAGGTCACCGGCGAGCCGCATCAACAGCACGCAGTGGTTGCTCTGGCGCGGGCTGGCCAGCCGGCCAAATCCGGCGAGTTCGCTCAAGCCCCATGCGCCCATTCTCTCGGCGGTGGGGCCGAACACCACCCAGGCCTCATCGATCAGGCCTTTCTCGTAATAAGCCATCCAGAAAGCACGGCGGTACCGCCAGTGCCCCGCCTCCGCGACCTTGTCGACCACCTGCAGGAACTGCTCGAGGGCGACGCGGGTGAGCCATTTGCGGATCACTCGCAAAGCCTCTTCTTGGACTCCGTGCCAATTGATCGGCTTGATCCGGGGATCTTGCAAAGAGCGCAGCAGGAATTCGGTGATCCGCTCGCGTACGTCGTCGCGTGGCGTCCGAGTCTGCCACGGGAGCAGTAGAGCCTCTGCCATAGCCGTTCTTGCCTGCGGGAAGGCCAGCCGCCCTTCGTGCGTCGCCCAGGCGAAAAGGCGATCGAGAAGTTCAGGTGCACCCGCCTTCCCCGTTTCGAGTGCGTTGCGCACCGTGTTCAGTGCATGCCCAAAGGCGGCTCGTTCCATGCCACAGAAACGTCGCGACCCGGAGATGCCGGCCTGTTCGAAACACTCGGACACCGAGGTCGTCATATTGAGGCAGTGCGCGGCGAGCACGGCGGGGGCACGTTCCGGCTCGAACAGCGCAAACTCGTACTGGCGCTTCTTCCAGTCCCAGTCCCACGCCGAGACCGCGTTCTGCAGCACGCCGCCAATCCTGCGGAAACTCTCCTTCGCTGCATCGAACGCCGTCAGATACGCGAGAACCAGCCGGCGGCAAAGACGGCGGCTTCCGGACTGCAGTCGTGCGAACAGTGCGTCGAGAAAGTCATCGTTCTCGGCGAGCGGTTCGGGCTCGCGCCAAATCCCCCAGACAATTTCGTTCCAGTCTCGCGCAGCGAAGTCATCGAGCACGCCATTGCGCGCACCTTCGCGAAAGCGGGCGATCAGGTGATCGAGGTGTTTGGGATCCGTCGGTTCACCGCCATCGACCAGCCCGGCCGTGGCCCGGACCACGGCCTCGGCGCAACGGGGAACGGCTGGCAGTAGTGAAGGCCTGGGGCTGGCCAGTTGGTCGAGGGCCTGCCGCAGTGTGAGCGCGAGGGTCATTGCCCCCAACCCATCTGCCGCTGCAGCCGCTCCACTTCCTCCTGGCGAGGTGTCGCCATCAGAAAGCGCAGGTCGATCCGGCGGTTGGCAGCGCGGGACGGCTCGTCGATGTTGGGTGCGATCGGCCGGTACTCTGCATAGCCGCTGACGCCGATCAGTTTCTGACCCCGGCGGTCCTCGCCTTCGCCATCGTTCTCCAGGCTGGCGAGTGCCGGGGCGGTACGCAGCAGTTGATGATACACCGCAATGGCCCGAGCTGCCGACAAATCCCAATTGCTGGCGACCCCGGCGGCCGTCCGTGCGGTGAACGGAATGTCGTCGGTATGCCCTTCGATAAACACCGCTTCCAAACGTCCACCCTTGCTCGGCGGGCATGCTGCCGTCGCTTCCTGCAGCACCGCAGCGTTTGCATAGCACGGCAGCGTCGCAGACAGCGCCTTAGCGAGGCTCTCCAGCGCGATCCGGCCGCTCTCCTCGATGTGGAACTCGCCACGCCGGAACAGCAGCCGCTCCGGCAGTCTGAGAACCCCGTTGCGCTCGTCGATGAACACGTCGACGCCCCGATCGAGCAGCGTATTACGAATATCGCGCAGCATCTGCGCCCGTGTTTCCTGAGCTTCGGTGAGACGATCAGTGGTTTTGGCGAGCTCCGTTTCCTGCTTCTTCAAGTTCAGCGCAAACGCCATCAGTATGATGATGAAGATGAACAACATGCCGACCATCATGTCGGTCATTGAGACGAAGTAGCTTTCCTCCTCTCCTATATGCTCGGCGCTGGAAGCTCGCCATTGTGACGTCGTTGCGGACATGAGAATTTGTTACGGCCTCCTGCCCATGTTGCGTTCCGCCGCCGAGGTCTCCGTCATCCGCTTTTCCCGTTCCATCGCGCCGCTACTGCGCGCAGACACGATTTCCTCGAGCACCTCGACCAGCTCGTCGAGCGTTCCACGAAACTGCAGCATCGCCCCGGCGAGCTTCTCGTCGACCTGTTTGACAAACTCAGCGATACGCTGCTGATAAGCGTCTGCACCTTCGGCCAGCCCCTTCACGACTTTGCCAAGTTGTTCGTCCGCATTCTCGAAGCGACGTCTGTACTCTTCCCAAACCGCGTTATTCTTGACGACCGACTGATCGAGCATTGCCGTCAGGTCGGAGAGCCGCCGCTGCGTCTCGGCGAAGGCCCGGCCCGCTTCCTCGACACGGCCGCCCGCCGCTTCGAAGCGCTTCGCCGTGTCGGCAATCGGTGCGGCTGCACCCCGCAGCTGTTCGCCTGCCCGCTCCAGGTGACTGGCGAGGCCCTGTAAACGCCCAATCGACCCATCAAACTGTGCGATTTGAGCGTTGAAGCGTCCGTCAAGCGTTTGTAGCGTTTGCGTGAGCGCTGACAAAGTCTCGCCGATCGGCTGTACCGCTGTGACGAGGACGTCGGACACCCGTCCGACGTCTGCTAAAAGTCGCCCGGCGGCAGTCTCGATGTCCTTTCCCGCGGCCGCGCTCGCACCGCGCAACGCTTCGGCGACGGCCGCCGAGGTCGCCTCAGCGTCGCCGCGAGCCCTCTCGGCGACCTGCTGGACCAGCGTCTCCATGCGTGAGGTGGCGGCGGCCAACCCATCCGCCATCGAGCGTACGGCTTCGCCCAGCCGCGTTTCCAGTGCTTCCGCCGCCTGCTGGATGCGCGTCCCGAAGGCGGCGCCGTTCTCGCCCATGCCTGCGGACGCGAGATCGAGTGTCTCGCGGACGTGGCCGAGAGCCGAAACAACGCTCCGCAACTCGGCACCTGTTGATTGCTTCAAATTTGCCTGGAAGTCGCGGATCATACCGCTCATCGCTTCCTGATTCTGGGCACCGAGATTACCCGATAGCCTCTCGACCGCGGAGACCACCGGCTGCACGGCATTTGTAAGCGAAGCCGCAAGCGTGGCGTTCAACCGCTCATCAAGGGCATTGGCCAACTCGACCGCGAAGTCGGTGTTGAAGCGCTCAAGCTGCAAGCTTTGTCGCTTCAACTCCTCCTGTTGATCGAGTGCGATGGCCTCGGCGGTGACGAAATGGAGACGCGTCTCTAGGGCGCTGTTCAGGCGATCGAACGCCAATTGGAGCCGGCGTGCGAGACTCTTGAAGACAAGCGAAAGAACGATTGAAGCGAGAACACCGGCGATCGACGTCAGGAATTTGAAGGTGGCTGCCTTCAACAGCCCCTCCAGGGCGTGCTGTGCCTCGCTGACGTTGGGGCTGGTTACTCCCTGGGCCGAAAAGTGTAACGCTGAGACGAGACCGATGAAGGTCAGTAGCAGGCCGACACCAACAAAAATGTTTGGAAGCGAAAGGTAGAATGACAGGGGTAGCCCTGCTTCTGTCGCCGCATGCAGATTGAAGTAGTGCTGCGGTCGCGAGGTGTTGCGAATGGGTCCGGGTTCTTCTGGAATGATCAGCGTTTCGGCGAACTCGGTCCAGGCGTGTGCGAGCCGGCGCTTGCCGCTCATCATTGCGCGGAGCGCCTCATATTTATTAAAGAACGCGGTTGAATCGCGCGGAAAGCGTTCGACCTGCCAAGCCGCGCCGCTGACACTCCGGTACCATGGTCGCCAGTTGACCAGCCAGAACCAGATGCCGAGCAATATCGCCATCGCAAGCAGAACCAGCGCCAGTGCGATGGCGACCCGCTCATCCCGAAACAGGTTGAAGAACGGCTCAAGCCCGAGGCGAATCTCCCCAAGGATCGCGCCGAGCTTATCGATGAATTCGTCTGCCATCATCATCCCCCCGAGTTTTATTTAGCCCGCAAACGAGTTTGCGATTTTGCGGCCAGGGTCACTTCAAAACATCGCCCCGTTTGTTGCGGCGGGAGTGGCGGCTCTGAAACATCGCTTAAGGTCGCTTCGTCGCTAGCAGAAGCTGCATCTTGGCAATGATGCGGAAAAGCACGGGATCGTCGCCACAGAATTAAGGTCGGATGACTTCCACGACGGCTGCGACCTTCGTTCGGTAGCCGATAGAGCGGCTGATCGGAGTGGAGGGCCGGTTCGGCAAACATCGTGGATGCGTCTGTCAAAAAAAGAAACGATAGCAAGCAGTTTGCATCACGCACCCGTGTGCGCACAACAGCGCTGAGGGGGCAGCTTTTGGATTGCTCAATTGGCAGCGAATGCATATGGACTGCGTGGGCGGAAAGCCGTCAGACGGATCCCGCGCGCATCCCGCGAGCAAGCTCACCGCGATCGGCAGGATGGCCCCTCTATTGAAACCGATCTGGCTTGGTCGCTGAATGAGCCGGTCGTGCTGTGGCGCGTCCGCTGCTATCGTGAAGCCATGCAGGCAGCCTGGAGCAACATCGAAGCCGTCGCGCGTGACATATGCGAACGGCGACTGTTGTCCGTCGGGACACCTCCGGACGAAATTCCGTCTGCTGTAAATCGCTACTGGCACTGCGTCGCTGCCGAAATCGAGGCGGGCACCATCGATGAAAGTGGCAATACCCTGCGCCCCTTCGACTTGGAGCAGGGCCTCGAAGCCTATCGAGACTGGCGCCGCCGTCATCCAGCATACCGGGTGCCACCGCTTCATAGCGGAGCTAACCGTTACTGACGGCTGCACGCCCGCGCTTGATCCCGCATGACGGCGTAGTCGCTCAGCATCTCGGCGATTGCCGAACTCTCCGGCAGCAGATCGAGTTCCTCCGCCGCGCGCCTGAAACTCCCGGCCGTACGCGACGACAGACGGACAAGCCTCGAGCCCGACAGTCTCAAAACCGGCCGTCGCGCAGCCGCTCAGCGAGATCGTCGCGATCGCGAGGACGGCGAGTAGCGGCTTGCAGCTGATCACGTTGCACCTCGACGGTTCGCCGCATGGCCTCGACGCGCTCGGCATTGCGGTCGGCCTGCCGGGCGCCGAAAAGCACCGCGGCAACTCTCGCCGCGGCGACAACCCACCCCAGGAGCGCCAGGACATTCCGAAGCAGCCAGCCCTGCAGGACCGTCCACATCAGCGCAGTCCCTTGCGCCGGTCATCGATGCGGGCCCACAGCATTACGCCGATGCCGATCAGAGTGATGGCGAGCAGCGCCCACTTGGCCGCATCGAGGTAGGGAACGAGGCCGACGATCGCGTCCTGCGTTTGGCCGACCGTTTCCTGGACGGCGCCGATCGCTCCTGCAGCGATGGTGCCGGCGGCAGCCACCTTCCCGCCCTTGACCGTCCGCGTCTGCTGCAGCGAGCGCTCGGGCGGCATCACCCCGGCGCGCACCAAGGCGGCGTCGATTTGCGCCTCGGTGTACGGTTGCCGGCCGTTCTCGACCCGGATCATCGCCGTCCGAATCGGCTTGAGGCACTTGTGGTCATGCAGATCGAGCGGCTCGTCGATGCCGATGCCGCTCGCCCGGGCCACGAACCGGGCATAGGCCTCGGTATCGTTTTCGCTGGGCGGCGCCCACACCTGCACCAGCTTGCGGATCGTATCGAGGTGACGCCGGTCGTAGTGCGCGATCAGCAGCACCGCCGCCGCCCGCAGGCCCATGATCGGATCTTCGAACTGCTCGAAGGCGCCGTCCGAGTTCAGCCGCGGCGGCACCCGTCCCTGCCAGCGGTTGTCGGGAACGAGGCGGATGTTGAGCGGGTTGTTGTTGGGGATGCCCCGCGGCAGCATCGTCTGAGCAGTCATGGTCACCTCCATTGGAAATGAAAAAGCCGCCCGAAGGCGGCCGCAGAAAGGCGCGATGGTGCTGTGGTGTCAGTGCAGGCCGACCGGATTGACGAGCAGGTAGCCGATGATCGAGAGCAGCAGCGCGATCAAGGCGCCGGTGATGGTGACGCCGGTGTTCATCACCCGCTTGAAGATTTCATAAATCACATCTTCCTTGGCGACGTGGCTGGTCAGCGCGTCGCGGATCAGCTGGATGTCGTCCTTGACCGTGGCGAGTTCGCTCTTCTGGTCGTTGACCATGGTGCGGATGCCGTTATTCAGGATCGCTTTGATCTCGGAGACGTCGGTCTGCAGCGCGTGAATGGCCGCGGTGTGGTCTTCAGGGGTCATAACCGTGCCTCCCTGTCTTCGCTGTCGGTGAGGGGAATGGGAAATCGCGGCCGGCGGCGGACGCGGGGTGGGCGGGACTACCGCTCTTCGGGAGGCTTCACATGCCGGAACATCAGGAGGAGTGTCAGGTCATAGGCCGCCTTGAGCGCGCCGCCGA
>NZ_JAMTDX010000032.1:19355-28272 GCF_023806625.1 Accumulibacter sp. | reverse complement strand
TGGATCCGGTTACCGCGGCAAGCCAACACAAAAAACGGCGCCCCGCAGGGCGCCGCCCACTCCCGGGCCATGCCCGAGGTTGGCGACGACATAAAGGGAGAACCAAAGACGCGACGCTCTACTCGTTCCGGGCAGAAACCCCGATTGCAACGGCCGAGGAAAGATAGTGGGTGGCGCCGCCCTGCGCCACCCACAGGGCAACGAACGAGTTGGGCGCGGATTCGTTCGCGAAAGGCGTTGCCGCACGCACCCGGACAGGCGAGAATCGACCACTCGGCCAACGATAGGCCAAGCACCGCTCGGGCAGGCTGACACGTCTTCCGCCAGAGCGCGTTTCCATCTGTGCAAGACACAAGGCGATGACGACAAACGCCGGTTTCAACCGCTTCGCGCCGCGCGCGGCTGGCGCAGTCGGTCCGAATCGTTGGGACATTCTCCTGCTGCCGGTCGTGATCGGAACGCTGTTCCTGATCACCTGGGGCAGCGGGAAAATGAACGTGCCGTACGTTCTCGGCACGCCCATCCTGATTTCCCTCGATCCGGGCAATCTGCCCGAGTATGCCCTGCGCACGACGCTGCGCATGGCCCTGGCAATGCTCGGATCGCTCGCTTTCGCGCTCCTTTACGGTAGCCTGGCGGCGAAATCGGAGGCGGCCGGACGGGTTCTCATCCCGCTGCTGGACATCCTGCAATCGATTCCGATCCTCGGCTTTCTGTCGATCAGCGTCGTCGGTTTCGTCCAGCTCTTTCCCCGCAGCATGCTTGGGCCGGAACTCGCAGCGGTCTTCGCGATTTTCACTTCACAGGCGTGGAACCTGACCTTCAGCTACTACGCCAGCCTGCGCATGATCCCCCGCGATCTGTACGAGGTTTCGCGCATGCTCAAGCTCTCGCCGTGGCAGCAGTTCATCCGCCTCGAAGCACCCTATGCGATGCCTGGCCTGATCTGGAACATGATGATGTCCGTCGCCGGCGGCTGGTTCTTCGTCGTCGCCTCCGAGGCGATCACGGTCGACAACGTGAGCATCCAGCTTCCGGGCATCGGCTCGTACATCGCGCTGGCCATTCGACAGGAAGATCTGCCTGCCGTCGGCTACGCCATTCTCGCGATGTTCATTGTCATTCTGGCGACGGATCAGCTCGTGTTCCGCCCACTGGTCGCCTGGGGCGAAAGGTTCAAGTTCGAGTTTACCGAAAACCAGCGTCCGCCCCGCTCGTGGTTCCTGTCGTTGCTGCGCCGTGCGCAGTTCACGCGCATGTTTCTCGCTACGGCGATGCGCGGATTGGTGGTGGTCCAGCTGGTTTCCGCACTGCTCGCGTCCAGGCAGGCGCGTCAGGCTTTTGCCTGGCCGCGGCGGCTGCGCTGGAGCGTGGACGGCGCGCTCCTCGACCGCTACGGCAACGCCCTCATGGTGATGGCGGCGGCGGCAAGCATGATCGCGCTGACTCGTTTTGTACATGCCTCGGTCAGCTTGCAGGAGATCGGTCAGGTGTTGCTGCTTGGACTGATCACGGGCGCTCGCGTCGTGCTCCTCGTCGCGCTCGTCTCGCTGCTCTGGGTACCCATCGGCATCTGGATCGGCCTCAACCCGCGCATCGGCCAGCCCGCCCAACCGATCGTCGTCCTGCTCGCGGCATTTCCCGCCAACCTGTTCTTTCCCGTCGCGGTTTCCGGTATCGTCGGCTTCCATCTGGATCCCGAAATCTGGCTCAGTCCGCTGATGATCCTCGGCACCCAGTGGTACATCTTGTTCAACGTCGTTTCGGCCGCAGCCGCCCTGCCGTCGGATCTGCAGGAAGCCGCTGCGAACATCGGTTTGCGGGGAAGGCTGCGGTGGACCCACCTGCTCCTGCCGTCGGTCTTTCCGTCCTACGTTACCGGCGCGGTTACCGCCTCCGGTGGCGCCTGGAATGCCAGCGTGGTTTCCGAACTGGTCGCTTGGGGCAGCACCAGCTTGAGCGCGACCGGGCTGGGAGCCTACATCGCAACACAGACCGCAGCCGGCGACTATCCACGCGTCGCCCTGGGGGTCGTCGTGATGAGCCTGTACGTGGTCCTGCTCAACCGCATCGTGTGGAAGCGCCTGTACATGATGGCCGAACAGCGCTTCAGCTTCGTTTGAGGGAATCGCCGCATGGAATCGGAGCCGCTGCTCGAACTGCACTCCGTCAGCAAGACCTTTCGCTCGGGCGACGGAGGGGCCAGTCCCGTACTCGAAGGCATCAATTTGTGCGTCAGGCCCGGCGAGATCATCGTCCTCTTCGGTCGTTCCGGCTGTGGCAAGTCGACCTTGCTGCGCATCATCGCGGGTCTGACACCGGCGACGATGGGCGAAGTCCGCTACAAGGGGCAGCGCGTGACGCGACCGCAGCCGGGAATCAGCATGGTGTTCCAGACCTTCGCGCTGTTTCCCTGGCTGAACGTGCAGCAGAACGTCGAACTGGGCCTCGAAGCCGCAGGCATTCCCGCCGAGGAACGTCGACGGCGGGCCCTGGGAGTGATCGACATGATCGGTCTCGACGGCTTCGAATCGGCGTACCCGAAGGAGCTCTCGGGAGGCATGCGCCAGCGCGTGGGTTTTGCCCGGGCACTGGTGGTACATCCCGACGTGCTGCTGATGGACGAACCCTTTTCCGCCCTGGACGTACCGACCACGGAGGCGCTACGCCATGATCTGATGGATCTGTGGACGACGCGCCAGATCCCGACCCGGGCGATGCTCCTCGTATCACACAATATCGAGGAGTCGGCGCTGGTGGCCGACCGCATCGTCATCATGCACAACAATCCCGGTAGCATCAAGAGCGAGATCCGGGTGCAGCTCAAGCATCCGCGCGATCCCGATTCGCGCGCCTTCCGACTGCTCGTCGAACAGGTTTACGCGGCCATCTCGTCGACGGGTGCCGCACAGAGGCGCAGGCTCGGCGTCGGCTATCGCCTGCCGACGGCGACCGTCGGCCAGATGATGGGAATTCTCGAACGCCTGAACCTGCCCGGTAACGCGGGCGGACTCGGCCTGTCGGTACTGGCCGAAGTGATGCAGATGGAGGTGGACGAGCTGTTCCCGATCATCGAGGCGCTCGAACTGATGGTATTCACGCGCACCAGCGGACAACGCGTGGAGTTGACTCCGGCTGGAAAGACCTTTGCCGAAGCCGACATCCTGCAACGCAAGATCGTTTTCGGTGAGCAATTGTTGCAGAGGATTCCGCTGGCGACGAACATCCGCCATGTCCTGGAGGAACGCGCCGGGTCGCGTGCGCCACGTTCGCGCTTCCTGCGGGAACTCGAGGATCATCTGAGCGAGGAGGAAGCCGAGCGGGTGCTGGGCGTCGTCACGGACTGGGGGCGCTACGCGGAGATCCTCGCCTATGACGGCGACACGGGAACCTTCAGCCTCGAAAATCCGGGCAGCGAAAACCTTGCGGAATCCCCTTGAGGCCCCTTCCCATGCGTCGCGCGCGGCCGCCGGCCTGTCGCACCACCGGCGACCGATTGCCGCAGGTCGGGCGGACGCCCGCGGTACGGCGTCGAATCTCTCGCTTCGCTGGCTGCACGGCAACGCAACGAGAAATGCCTCAGATCGATCAGGGTCTGCCGCAGGTGCTCCAGCCGGGCAATGCCCACCCGCTGCCGCGCCAGTTCGCCCGGATACGACCCGTACTCCCGGCACCACGGCCCAAGCCGGCCATGCAGATCGGTTCCCGCGGTTAGGCCGGGGCGGCGTGCCTGATCGCCCGACCGCTGCTCTGGCCAGGCCGGATGTTTTTGCGCGGGCGCCGGCCCACGTCCGCTCATCGCTCGCTGCGCCGGACGAAGTGGACGATCGCTTCGAGTGCTTCGTGCCAGTTCTCCTCCCGGCTGCGTCTCGAAGATGCGCGCGGCGTGAAGCCGTGGTCGCCGTCGGCCAGCCAGTGCACGCGGACCTCGCCGGACAGCGCGTAGCCGGCGACCTCGGAGGCACTGCCGAACGGGTCCCGCTCGCCCTGAACGATCAGTGTCGGCGTCCTGATCGCCTGCAGGTGCCCGATGCGCGTCTGCCCGGGTCTGCCAGGCGGATGGAACGGATAGCCCAGGCAGATCAGCCCACGCGCCCCGACCTCGTCGGCGATCAGGCTGGCGATCCGTCCCCCCATCGACTTGCCGCCGATGAACGGTGCTGCGCCGCTGAGCGAGGCGAGCACGTCCAGCCAGGTCCGCCGGAGGATCGCTTCGCGGTCGGGTGGGCGAAGCTTTCCGGTCAGGCGGCGCTCGGCCATGTACGGGAACTCGAAACGGACGACGCGCAGCTTCCGCTCGGCGAGCCCTTCGGCGAAGGCGCTCATGAACTCACTGTCCATCACGGCGCCCGCGCCATGGGCGAGGATGAGCGTCGCCTCGGCGTGCTCGGGCCCATCGACGATTCGCGGCGGCTCGCGCTCGGTCAGCGTCATCGGCTGGCTCGTTCCGGTGAAGCGCGGGGTTTCAGGTGGGCTGCCCTCGCCGACGAACTGCCGGGAACACGGTCGGCGTCTATCCCGGCGCGGTCAGCTGGGGCGGGACGACGCAACTGATCAGCCAGTGCTCTGCGTCGTGGGTCAGGCCGACGAGGCCCGCATAGCGGAAGTCGACCAGCGCCCGCTCGCTGTCGCCAGCCAGCAGAAAGCCCGAAAGGCGAGTCAGGAACGGCAGATGCCCGACGATCATCAGCGACCCCGAATGCGTGGCCAGGGCCCTGGCCAGCGGGCGGACGTCGTCCTTCGGCCCGAGACCCGGGTGCACCGAGACGCCGCGCGGCGGGTGGAGCTTTGCCGCGAGGATCGCGGCGGTCTGCGCCGCGCGCAGCTTGCCGCTGTGGCGAATCTCGTCGACCTGCAGACCGTGCCGTTTGGCCCAGGTGGCGACCTGCTCGACGCTGCTCCGCCCGGCGGCGGTCAATGGCCGCTCGGGGTCGACGGTTTCGGGTACGGCCTCGCCGTGCTGGACGAGGTAGAGGCTGGTCCTGCCGTGGATCTCGGACATCTCCCGGACTCCTTCACGCGAAACGCTGTTGGCTCCCTGGTCATTCCGCCGGCGAAGACCGGGGCGGCGGAATGGGCGCGGCGTGGCGGTTCAGCGCCCCGGGGGGCACCACGGGCGGCGCCCCGGATTCCTGCGACGACTGGCCGCAATCCTTCCTGCTGACCAGGCCATGATAGCACTCGCCGGTCAGGACCTGCTCGCGACGATATCTTCACCACCGCTCAGTCCTCGCGCAGACCCTCGAGCAGAGCCAGGCAGTTGTGTCCGAGGACGCGGTGGTTGTACCCGCCTTCGAGGATGGCGAAGAATCCCGCGCCGGTGTTCCGCGCCGTCTCGCGGACCATGCGGCCGATGTCGGTGTAGTCG
The DNA here is from genome assembly GCF_023806625.1 of Accumulibacter sp. Taxonomy (GTDB): domain Bacteria; phylum Pseudomonadota; class Gammaproteobacteria; order Burkholderiales; family Rhodocyclaceae; genus Accumulibacter. The sequence continues at coordinate 22,904 of NZ_JAMTDX010000032.1, read as the reverse complement.
GACTCGCGCAGCAGGCGGCCCCAGTCGTCCCGCGCGTAGTCGAAACCCGCCGAGATGGCGATGATGTCATAGACGTCGGCGCCGAGCGCGCCGTCGACCTGACCGATGAAATCTGCCGGGGAGTTCGCCGAGGGGTTGACCAGCTTCGCGTAGCCGCGGTCGCCGAGGATGTCCACGGTTCCGTCGCCGAAATGCAGGTCGATGTCGAGCACCAGGGCGCGGGTGATCCTCGCCTCGCTCCTGAGCTTCTCGAGGGCGATGGCCAGGTTGTTGAAGTAACAGAAGCCCCAGCAGCTGTCGGCGGAAGCGTGGTGACCCGGCGGTCGGATCAGCCCGAAGCAGGGCTCGGTCAGGCCGATCTCCGCGGCCTGGATCGCACCGCCAGCGGCCAGCGCGGCAATGTCATAGACGCCGACCCGCCGGACATGATCGATGTGACGCCGCGTGTGACAGCGGGCGATATCCACCTCGCTCGCCGGGGTCGCTTCGACGAAGCTGACGTGGTCGCTGATCACGTCCCTGATCGCCTCCATCCGCCCGGGCTCGGCGGCCGGGTCGGCGGCGTAGCAGTCGACGAACTTCTCGCTCCAGACAACCTTCATCGGACTGCCTCCTTCGCGGGCAAGCCCAGCAATGTGGTCAGCGCGTCCTGCCGGCCGACAGGGCGCTGGCGGTTGGTCCATCGATCGTCGCCGAGACCGATGCCGTGCCGGCGGCGTTCGTCGGTCTTCTTCGGATCGAGCTTCATCCGGGGTCTCCCGGGCATAAAGGGGCGCGTGCCGGCCAACTGCGTCGCTTTCCGACCCTCGCCAGCCGCCCGATCCGGCGTCTTCGCAAGGTCGCAGTCCGGCCGCGACAGGGGAAGCATAGGTGCTGCCCGCGCGAGCTGTCAATCCGCAGCCAGGCGTCGGGGCCGCCAGCGGCTGCGGCCCGTTCCCGGGCGGGTCGGCGTCCGGATCGACGCCGTGCGAGGCAGCAAGAGCCAAGCCCTGCATGGTATTCCCGAGCGCTGCCGGCAGTGAGCGCTCGCTGGCCGGGAAGACGAGCCGCCGGCCGATCGTCCGGCGGTCCCCGACACGAAAACTCCACATAGACTGTGGATTTAACGGGGGAAAAGCCTGTGGATAAACCGCTTCCGGCCAGGCAGCGGGCGCCCGGAGGATGCCTGCTCAGGGAACGGGCAAGTGCCGGGTCGTCTCCCCGCTTATGGGGGCAATGAACTCGCCGGCACGCGAGGAGCCCCGGCGCTACCCGGTCCAGACTGGCGATGCACGACGCTCATGCGAGGTCGTGTCGCCTGATCGATCGTTCCTGCCTGTTGTCTCTACCTTGGTCCTCGCGATTTCACGGGCAAGGCGCGGAGGACGGGCAGCTGCTGCCTATCGTCGACGGTCGTCGCCGTCGAGCTCGAAATTCCTCGCCACGATCGTTCTCGAGAGCAGCTCTCGCGGAACGCAGGCGGCGAACTTGATCGACTCGCGGAAGGCCGCAAGCTCGTCGCCCGTCAGATCGATCCGTTCAGGCAGTGTGGCGGCCAGTGCGGCAAGCGGTGCCTGCACGCTCAACGCATCGAAGCGAACCCTTGCTGCACCGGCCGATGCCTGCCGAGCCAGTGTGCGGTTCGCCCGCGTGCCGGCGAAGGTCCACGTGTGCATCGGCGCGCCGTCGACGCGAGAGGTCACCAGGTGCGTTCCCGAGGATGCCGGGATCTCGTCGGCCAGCGTCTGCAGCGCCCTGCGCGCCCGCCGGGACAAGGTCACGGTGGGCGAGGCGCCGTTCGCGAGCACCGAGCGGATGCCCTGACACACCTCGCGGCCCAGACTGCGTGCGCTGCCGATCCAGCGCGCCTTGCCTCCGCCGGCGGCCGGCTCCAGCCAGACGATCCGCTTCGCCCAGTCGACATCGGTGACGCGCCAGCTTCGGCCGGCCAGCAGAAGCAGTCGCTCGTCGCGCTCGCCGGTCAGGGCGGTCGGGTCGATGTAGCCGATTTCGGCGGCGCCGTGCCGGCCGGTCAGCAGTGGGCTGCCGCTGAAGGACGCCAGCAGATCGCGGTAGTGGCCCCGGGCGTAGCTGCGCTCGGTCTGCGGACCCACCCGTACCACGCCCTCGGCGCGATCGAGGAACTGCTGCTCGACCAGGTACTCGACGAGCATTTCGATGTCCGCGATCGGGAGCTCGGGGAACGAGCCATGGAGCAGCCGGAGCAGTTCCCGCGTGGTCAGTTCGCCGCGTTCGAGGATCAGCGCCAGCGCCTGCTGCGCGACGATGGGCCAGGGCTCGGCAGGTGGCACGGCCGCCTCGACCCAAGCCTCGGACCACTTCTGCGTCACGCCGAGGGCGACCAGGAACGCGTGGTCGTTGGTGGTCAGGAAGAGGCAGTTGCGACGGCCGTCGGCCCGCCGGCCTGTGCGGCCCATTCGCTGGAGGAACGACGAGACGCTCGACGGCGAGTCGATCTGGATCACGCGGTCGAGGTCGCCGACGTCGACGCCCAGTTCCAGCGTCGAGGTGGCGACGATGACGCAGTCGCGTTCCTCGGAGAACGCCGCCTCGGCGTGCCGCCGTTCCGACAGGCTGAGCGAGGCATGGCTGACGAAAGTCCGCATCGCACGGGTGCGCAGCAGGCTGCTCAGTTGCTCGGCACTGCTGCGCGAGTCGCAGAAGACCAGCCGCTTCTCACCGCGGTGCAGCTGCGCGATCACCGTCGCCGCGTTGTCCAGCGAATCGACGTGGTCGATGGTCACGTCGGCGTCGGTGCTGACGCTCGCGCTGCCGACGACTGCTCGGTTTCCGGTGGGGGCCAGCCAGGCGAGCAGTTCCCCCGGGTTGCTCACCGTTGCCGACAGGCCGATGCGCTGCAGCGGACGCTGCAGATAGCCGTCGAGCCTGTGCAGGACGGACCGCAGGTGCCAGCCACGGTCGTCGTCGGCGAAGGCGTGCAGCTCGTCGACGATCACCGCCTTCAGGTTGCCGAACCAGGCAGGCCGATCGACCCTGGCCGAGATCAGCATGGCCTCGCAGGATTCCGGCGTCGTCAGGAGGATGTCCGGCGCATCCTTGAGCGCCCGCTTCCTGCGCGATTGGGAGATGTCGCCGTGCCAGACCGCGACGCGGCGTCCCACCAGGCCGGCGTAATGCGCGAGCCTCGGCTCCAGGTTGTTGAGCAGCGCCTTGATCGGGCAGACGTAGAGGACGCTCGTCGCCGGCCAGGCCTCGACGAGCATCCGCGACAGGATCGGGATCGCTGCCGCTTCCGTCTTGCCGCCGGCGGTCGGCGCGAGCAGCAGGCAATGCGTCCCCGCGTGAATCGGTGCGATGGCCGCGAGCTGGGTCGAGCGCAGCGTGCTCCAGCCCAGCGTATTGACGACGTGGTATTGCAGGGAAGGGTGCAGCTGCTCGAATTCGCTCATTCCGCCCCCCGGGCCCTGCGGGCCGTCCCCCCGAGGGGGAGTGAGCGCTTTCGGAGCGGCCGTGCAGCGCTCATTGGGCCCCCTGGGCCCTGCGGGCCGTCCCCCCGAGGGGGAGTGAGCGCTTTCGGAGCGGCCGTGC
>NZ_JAMTDX010000032.1:0-19255 GCF_023806625.1 Accumulibacter sp. | reverse complement strand
AGCGCTCACGGCAACTCGACGTCGTCCACCGACCGGGCGCTTGCGGCCGCACGTTCGACGACCGACATCTCGCTTTCGGCCAGGGTCAGGGTGTAATGCCGGCGTGGATCGAAGCCCTCGTGCAGGTCGACGCGATCGAGAATGTCGGCGACGAGCTTCTTCAGGAACAACCTGGGCGCCACGCCGACCTTGCCGCCCAGGCCGCCAGCCACCGCACGAGCGAGCGTGTCGAGATAGCCGTCGTCGACGATGCTGCGCAGCCGCTGCTCGTGGGGCCGGCCTTCGGCGTAGATGCCCCGGACGCGCCGGCCGACCGCGAGCAGCGCCGCATGGTCGAACGCGGCCAGGCGGATCTGCACCGCACGGGGGTTGTCGAAGCGACGGTCGGTGGCGAAGTCGACGTGCAGACGTTGCGCCAGTGGCGCCAGGCGCTGCACTCCCTGCGCTCCGTCGAAGAACGCCGGCGTGCCCGTGACCACCAGATAGAGCCCCGGATACCGTCCGGCGTCGATCTCGTCGATCCATTGCCTGAGCGCGTTCAGGCCCTTCTCACGCGTATCCGTGCGCATGCGCTGCAGCGTCTCCACCTCGTCGAGCATCATCACGAGTCCGGAGAAGCCGCTGTCGCGCAGGATGGTCAGCAGACCGACCAGGAAGTTGGTTGCGCCGAAATGGTCCAGGTCGCCCTTGATTCCCGCTGCGCGCCTGACGCTGGCCGCCACGTTCGGCTGGCCCGACAGCCAGCTGATCAGGCCCTCGGCCAACATGCCATCCCCGGCCGCCAGAGCGCGGCGGTACCTTCGCAGCACGGCGGAGAAGGCTGGGGCGGTCCTGCTGATCGTGGCCAGGCGCGCCTCCATCAGCGCGTCGGTGCGCAACAGCAGGTCCTCCGCGTCGTCGGGGTCGACCGACGCATCGGCCAGGACGTCCTGTTCCAGCGCATAGAACCAGCCGTCGATGACCCCGCGGAAGGCGCCGCTGGCCGTGTCGGCCGTGCCCAGATGTTCGACGAGTCGGCGGTAGACCGTCTCCAGTCGATGCAGGGGCGTCTCGGTCTCGTTGATCTGCACTTCGGTCGCCGCAAAGCCGCGGGCTCGCGCGCGCTCCTGCAGCCAGCGACCAAAAAAGGTCTTGCCCGTCCCGTACTCGCCACGGACGGCCTTGAATCCGCCGCGGCCGGCGGCGACCGCGGCCAGTTCCTCGTCGAGCGTCGGCGCGAACGACTCGATGCCCACTGCGAGCGCGTCGAGGCCGCTGGTCGGCACCGTGCCGCGACGCAAAGCGCTGACGATGTCTTCCCGTCGCGCGGCGCTGATCATCGTCGAATCCCCTGGCCACCGAGACGGAACTGCTGGTGCAGCAGCGCGATGTTCAACTCCACCGTTCCAGCCGCCTCATCGATGACCAGCACCGGCGCCTGGTCCACGTTCAACAGGCGTCTGACCGCGCTGAGCATGCCGCCGAGGCGGATGTCCGGCAGCGAGAGCCGCTGCGCGAGTGCGGCGCGGGAGAGCTTGCCGCCGCGCTCGGACAGCGCGCTGAGCAGGGCGCGCATCTGCTCGTCAGGCAGCGCGACCCGGGCAGCCAGCTGCCTTTGCGATGCGTAAATGGGTCCGCTCAACAAGGCGCTGATCCAGTCCGCTGCTGCCGGCACCCGCGCAGGCGGCAATTCGCTCTCCTCGAACAACTGCGGCTGACCGGCTTGCGCGCTCGGCTTGTGGCCGGAGGGTCGTCCGGGTTGGCTGACCGCGGGCTTCGCCTCGCCCGACTTCGGGATCGGCGGCAGTTCCCACCACTCGGGCTGAGCGGGTGGCGCGGGCGTCCATCCCGGCAGGTTGAGCCCCAGGGGCACGATCACGGCGAGCGGCACCGTCACCTCCTGAGGCGACAGGCCGCCGTGGTAGCCGTTCTTGCGCCCGCCGTAGCGGGTGCTTTCTCCCCAAAGGCACACGACGGCGTTCGAGCCGTCGCTGGTCACCACGCGCCCACCGCTCACCGCCAGCTCGTGCGGCGCGCGGCCGCCGGTGCCCGGGCGCCAGCGATCGCTGTCGCCGCCGTTGCCGACCTGGGTGGTGCCGTCCTCCAGCAGGTGTCCGTGGTCGGCGGTGATCACCACCACGCGCCGGGCTTCCCGCGCTTCGCGCAGCAGAGGCAGCAGCAGGCGCAGGTCTTCGAGCGTCCAGCGCTGATGCAACTGGTCGGGGCCGCTGAGGTGGTCGTCGACGGCGTTGTAGACCACGCCGAGCACGCGTTGATGAGGGTTCGCGATCGCCGCGCGCACCTCGGGGGCCAGGTTGCTCGCGTCGGCCAGGTCGCCCTTGTGGAACAGCCGGGGCGGTACGCCGACGCGGCTGTGCGCGAGCAGCGCCGGATGCGACGCGAATCCTGCCCGCTCCTGAGCGGCGGCGCCCAGCGCGAGCCGTCCGCAGAGCAGGCTGGCGCGGCTGACCTCGGTGACGGTGGGCAGTGCCGCCACGCCGAGCAGTGGCTGCCCGAGGTCGCCGGGTACCATCTCGGCCCAGCCGTGCCTCGCGCTGCGCGCGAACAGCTCGCGAAAGATGCTCATGCTCAAGCCGTCGATCACCAGCAGCAAGATCGGATGGGTCGCAGCGATCGGCGCCACGACCTGCTCGAGTACGGATTCGACCGGTACCAGGCGCCCGTCTACGGACGGCTGGTTCGCATTCCACTCGATCAGCGCCTGGGCGAACGGCCGGGCGAACCTGTTCCGCCGGTCGATCAGAGCCTCGCGGCACGCGCCGTAGGCCTGCGAGAGCTCCGGAATCTCGTCGCCGCCGAGCAGACGGAAGCGTGCCCAGTCCACGAATGCGCCCTCGTCCGCCTGCCACGCTGCGGCGTCCGCCAGCGACGTCGCTGCCCTGGGCGCAGTCAGCAGCCAGCGGGCCAGACGGCGTGCCATCGCCACGCGCTCGGCGCGCGGCGGCTGTGACGCCATCAGCGTGTGCTCGAGCGCGCGGTCGGCCTGCGACTCGACCTGCGCCAGGTTGGCCTCGGTGGGCTCGGCGACATGCGCCGAGAGGGCGAGCGCGAAGTCCTGCAATCGCTGGTCGAGCGCTGCGGGCAGCAGATCGCTCAAGTGGGCGAACTGGGCGACGCGCAAGTCGCGCAGCAGGGCGTCCGCGCGGTCGAGTGCCACGCGCGTGGCCTCCAGTCCGGCCGCCCGCACCACCTGCTCCGCGGCGCGCGCCCACGCGCGGCCCTCCGTCACCCCGACGTGCCTGTCGTCGACGTAGCGCTCCAGGCGGATGGCCGCCTGGCCCAACGCGGCCTGCCCTTCGCCTTGCGGCGCAAAGATCACCCCGCAGACCAGCCCGAGTGGCAGGGCGTCGGCCGTGCGGCCGGATTCGACGCACCCGAGAACCATCTCGCCGGCGCTGCCGGCCGCTTCGCCGAGCCAGCGCATCACGTCCGCTCTGGCTGCCACGGGCAGTTGATCCAGCGTGGCTTCGGCGCCGGCCGTCATCGACCAGTTCAGCAGAGCGACGGCGTCCGGGCGCGCTGCCGGAATGCGCAGAAACCGTTGCAGCACCTCCTGCCAGGCCGTCTCCAGACCGAGAAAGCCGTTGGCCACCGGCGGGTAGGGGCCCTGTGCCGCGGCGTCGATCAGGCACTGCGGCATCCAGGCGAAGCGTCCCAGCCGCGCGTCGGTTTCCCTGGCCTGGAAGAGCTGACGGACGATGTCCCAGCCTTCCGGCTGAAAAACTCGCGCACGCGCCAGGCGCGCGGCGATGTCTTCGGCGATCTCGTGCGTCGCCAACGGGGTGAGGACCACCAGCCCCGCCGTCGCCGGGTCTTGCTGCTCGAGGTCGCACAGCGCCTCGCGGATGGCCAGCGACGATTCGCACCAGCGCAGCGCGAATTGCCGGCCACGCTGGCTCAGCGTCCCGGGCCACGGCTGGCGGGTTCTCGCCCGGATCGCCAGGGCCACGGTCGCCGGATCGCTCGCCAGCAGCCGCTCGATCTGTGCCGCGATCTGCGGAGTCGACAAGCTCATCGCTTCGTGCCCTTGCGCTCCAGGCGCCAGCTGAGCGTCAGCTGCAGATCGTGGTCGCCTGTGACGCGGTCCTTCAGCGCATCGAGCTGCGCGACGGCTGCGTCGCCGCTCAGATGGACGGCCTGACTCTCCTCGACGACGTCCGCACCCGGCGGTGTCGGCGGAGGGGGCGGTGGCGGCGGCGGCGGAGGGGGCACCACGGCCAGCAGATTCATGGCGTCGCGTTCGAGTTCCGCCAGTCTCGACTTGAGCGGGACGACATGCTCGTCGGCGGTCAGCACCTCGGCGAGGCGACTGATGATCCCGGCGGCCGCTTCGCGCCGATGGTCGCCGAGATCGCGGATCACGTCGAACAATTGCCAGTTGCCGTTGGTGAGCGCATCCGCGCACGCCTGGGCCTGGCCAAGGGTCCGGCTCACCGCCGCCTCCGAGGTGTTCAGGGTCGCCGTGGCCAGCGCCGTCACGACATCGCCTTCGGTGGCCTGCGTCAGCGTGGCCAGCAGCGCCCCCGCCGATTCCGCCGACTGCTGGCGGGCGCCGGTGACGCCTGCCGCATAGCGGGTCGACCGGTCACGCACCTGGGCAAGCAATCGTCCCACGGCCTCGCGCTTGCCGCTCGCCGCCTGCTTCACGTCATCGACCAGGCGGCCGACGTTGGCCGCGTTGAGCGTCTGCGCGAGCGTCAGCCCGAACAGGCTGGCCGCGCGCTGCAGCGCTGTCTGCCAGTCGGCGGCGTTGGGCAGCGCCTGCTCCTTCAACTCCAGGTCGTCGGAGAGGCTGTCGATGGTCGGTTCGACCGGCCCGCCGCGCAGCGTGAAGCGGCGGTTGGTGGACGCGGCGTAGGTCAGGATGATCAGGTTCTGCAGCTCGATCGGCAGTCCCATCGGCACCGGGGTATCGATCCAGCGGCGCAGCCTGGTCACCGTGATCGGCCCGCCGCCTTCGCGCGCGTGGCTCTGGGCGAACCGGGATGGCCAGTGGGGTTCGATCAACAGGTGCGTCTCGCCCATCCGGCCGATCTGGCAGGGGTTCACCACCGCGCGCACCAGCTTGCGCGTCGAGTGGTCCTGCACCAGCCCCCGCTGGCCGGGCGAATCGATCGCCTTCTGCACTTCGGGCCAGACCTTCCTGACGACTCTGGCCTCGACCTGGGTGTCGAACTCGGGATGCGCCGGGTACTGGTGGGCGAACAACTGACCCAGCAGGCTCTCGAAGGCGCTGCGGAAATCGGCGCCTACGGGAGGGCGCGGCGACAGCGTCGGATCCAGCGACTGGAACTGCTGGTCCGCGCTGAGCGGGTGGCTCACCGCATCCCGCGGCTCGCTGCTGACGCCGTAGGCCACTTCGAGCTGCGACCGGAGCTTGATCCGCAACTGGTCGAGCTGATTCCGGGCCAGTGCCCTGGCCTGCACGCGATCGACGAACGAAAGGTGCGCGGCGTAATTGTCGAAACGCTCGCCCTGCAGGATGGTGTCGAGCACGACCAGGCGGCCGAGGTCGGCGAGCGCCTTGTTGCTGAGGAACGAGGGCAGCCACACGAGCGTGCGCGTGTCGCCGCCGCGGTACGCGCCGAGGCGCGCCAGGTCGTCCGCCGGCCCGAAGTTCGCCTCGTCGAACGGGAAGTCGATGACCACCGACCAGGTGCCGGAGCGGCCACGCAGCCGGTCGTCGGTCATCTCGCGGACGTTCTCGTAGAGCACCTCGACTTCGCGCCGCGTGCCGCGCCAGACGAAGTCGCAGGTGGTGAACAACCCGCCGGCGTCCTGAATGCCCAGCTGCTCGAAAAGGATCTCGCGGATCTTCCTGCGTCGGTTGCCGGCGTTGTCGTTGGCCTCGGCCGCACGGAGGATGGGCTCGATGTCGACGCCGGTGACCTGGATCGAGATCAGCGGGTTCTGGTCTTCGGTGATCTTGATCTCGCCGACCTGGCTGGCCCAGTCGCGGCACTTGCGCAGCACGTCCTGCGCCTCGCGCCCGGGGATCGGCGAGCGGAAGGTGCCATGGTTCAGCGCCGCCAGGCGCTGCGCGGTCAGGCCCTTGAGCGATTCCACCTCGGGCACCAGCGCGCCGAGCAGCAGCGTCTTGAGCAGCCGCGCGTCGTTGCGCAGGCTCTTCGCCGCCGCCGGGTCCGCCTGGCCGAGCCTGATCGCCTCCCAGGTCACGCCGTGGTGGCGTTCGAGCATCGGCAGCAGCCGCTGGTCGTACAGGCGCCGGGCGTTGTCGAAATGCAGGCGCATGCCTTCGGAGAACGGCTCGTCGCCCTCGGCGATGGCGTCGTACAGGTCGCCGACCGGGATCAGCTGCCCGAGTTCCAGGTCCGCCCGGCGGTCCACCAGCAGTTGCAGCATCAGCTTCAGCGCGGTGCGCTCGCGCTGCAGCGCCGCCGAGACGGCGATCAGCGTCTGCACCAGCGCCGGGCTGAACGGATAGACCTTGCGGAACATCTCCCGGTCGGCCGTGGTGGTGAGCAAGGTGTCGAGCACGTCCTTGCGCATCCTCATCAGGTCGTCGAACGTCGCCTGCAGCGTTTGCCGCGCGGCCTCGCTCACCGGGCGCAGCACGCGCTTCTCGGCGATCGCCGGCAGGTTGCGGTCTTCGAGCGTGATCCGGTGGAAGCGCGCTTCCCAGTGCCTGAGCACATCGCTGAACTGCAACTGCACCGAGCCGGCGAGGTTCTCGCCGACCAGGTCGCGCAGGTCGCGCTGCCGCGCGACGAAGCTGATCAGCGGCACGGGCCGATCCGCGTTGGTGGCCTCCACCAGCTTGACCAGCTTGGTGCCCTCGCGGCTGACGAAGTGGAGGTCGGCGGCGTGGCTGGCGAGCCAGAGCACCAGCTCGTCCAGGAACAGGATGACCGCGTCGTAGCCGAGCGCCTGGGCGTGGCGGCTCATGATGCTCAGCCCGTCGTCGAGCGAGACGAAGGATTCGCCGCTGCCGGCCAGGCTGCGGTACGCCGAGAAGTACTGCGTGATCAGGTCGCCGACGAGGCGCGCGCGCTCCTCGCCGTTGGGCGGCTCGAGCATCGCCGCCTCGAAGCTCGCGGCGTCCCAGCCGCCTTCCAGGTCGCCCCAGCCGCCACCGCCGCCACCGTCCTTGCTCAGCTGCGCGAAGAACGCCTCGTCGCCCATGCGCTCGCGCAGCTCGCACGCATCCCTGAACAGCCCCTCGGCGAGGTAGAAGCCGGGCACCGGCGCATCCGGGTGCTTCCTGCGCACGTGCTCGGCGTACTGGCCGAGGATCGCCGATTCCATGTCCCGCGAGCCGATCATGTGATACGGCACGAGCAGGAACCGGCGCCCATGCGTCCAGCCATGGCGCGCCACCACGTCGGCCAGCTCGGGGATCGAGCGCGCCTGCGTGTTGCCGGCCAGCAGCAGGTTGAGCACCGCCATGAAATGGCTCTTGCCCGAGCCGAAACTGCCGTGCAGGTAGGCCGCCTTGCTGGCGCCCGTGTGCACCGCCTGCTCGATGAAGCCCAGGGCGTTGCCGAAGGCATCGACCAGCTGCGGCGTCACCACGTAGTCGCGCAGCGTCTGCTCCGGCTCGCTGACCCCCTTGGTGAGCTGCAGGACGAAGTCGCCCTGATGCACGCGCTCGGGGATCGCGATCAAATCGCGGATCAGTGGCATGTCGGTCCTCGTCAGTTCCTGGCCTTGTCGTCGCGCGAGAAGCAGTTCGCGACGATGGCCTCGATGCGCCCGATCTGCTCTGTCTTCAGCAGCAGCAATTCGGGGGCGTTTCTTCGCCGTTCAGGCATGCGGTCGCTGTTCTGGTGGATCCACTGGATCAGCAGGTTGATCGTTCGATTCGCCAGGTCGAATTCCCGGTCGATCTGCTCGTAGGCCTGGTCGTAGGCCTGCAGGAACGCCGTCTCGTCGACCAATGACTGCTCGAGCGCCTGCTCGGCACAGCGGGTCACGAAGTCGGCGGCGGTCTTGCCGTTCCAGAGCGCATAAGCCAGCGGTGAAGAGCGGAAGTCGAAGGTGAATTCATTGTCGGCAATGTAGGTCACGTCCCAGAGCTGCCGCGCGGGCCGGCTGAACGATTCCAGAGTGGCCAGGTAGCCGGCCTCGTTGCGCTTCATCGCTACCGACAGGGGCAGGATGGCCGGATTGCCGTTCACCGTCGGTAGCGCCCCGTGAAAGCTCAGGCTGTGGTGCGCCAACAGTCGCGAGAGGCGGCCGTTGCCGTCCATGAAGGGGTGCACGAACACGAAGCCGAAGCTCACCAATGCGGCTTTCACGAGCGGTGGCACGTCGCCTGCGCGTGCGTTGGCCATGCGCATCAGTCCGTCCATCAACTCGCCGACCCTTGCGGGCGGCGGTGGCACGTAGCGCACCGCCAAGACGCCGTGGCCGCCGCGCTGCAGCCAGTTCTGCTCGTTGCGGAAGGAGTACTCCTCCTTGATCGCGCTGGTGATCACCAGGTTCTGCAGATCGACGAGGTAGTCCTCGGACAGTGGGCGCTGGTCGCGCAACTGCTCCATCGCCTGCAGGAAGGCGCGCTCCTTGTCCGGTGCCGGGGTTTCGCTCTCGATGGCGAACGAGTCGCGGGTCTCGCTGAGGTATGCCCGGTTCATCACGCGGTCGAGCACAACTAGGTTCTGCGGATCGCTCACCCAGGTGCGCAGCCGCTCCAGCACGGCCTGGCCGCGCTGCTCCAGCGCTGCGTTGCGCGCGACCACCGGGCAGAACTCGTAAGGCCCGATGCCGTTGAAGTTGACCCGGTACTTGCGGCTGCGCTCCCACTGCGGCCCGGTGTAGTACCTGCCGGGCTCGAAGAATTCAATGTAGTTGCCGCCCGTGGAGTCCCACGGCAGCAGCAGCGCCTGCCCGTTGGCCTTCTCCCAGATGAACGCCGCGCGGCGCAAGTAGGCGCCCAGGCGTTGCGCCGTCAGGGCCCGCACAAGCTCCTCAGCCGGCACCCGCTTCAGCGCTTCATGCAGGATGTCGAGTCGCGTGCCTTCGTGTTTGAGCGCGAACAGCACATGGTCCAGCACCAAGGCACCCGCGGCGGGTGCCACATGTCGCGGCACGGCCAGCGGCTCGGGCATGCGCTCGATTCGCGTCACCGGCCGGACCTGCGCCGGCCGGCCCAGCGGCGGCATGCGCAGAGGGATGCGTGACAGCAGATACTCGTATCCGATCACCGGCGGCACCGTTTCTTCTTGCTGGGCCACATGTTCTTCATAGAAAGCGGCACTGGACCCTGTTTTTCGTTACCTCGCCTTCCCGGTCAGGGACGAGGGCCAGATGCCCGGGTTTGCAGGACCGGCAGTCCGCTTCCTCATGGAAGCTTCGACCGAGGCCGGCTCTTCCCGACTGAACCCCGGTTCGGCTCGCCCGCTGGCGCCCGCGCCGTGCCGGCGCCGCCACGGGCTTCCACCCGGGAAGGTCGTCCGACGTGAATCCCAGCGCTCGGGCCTCCTCGGCGTCGAAGCCACCGAAGAACGCGGCCGTGTGCTCACCGTACGCGTGTTCGGCCGCGCTGCTCCACCGCCGGAGCCGAAACTGCCATACAGGTGGGCGGCCTTGCTGCTGGCCGTCTGCACAGCCTGCTGGATGAAGCCCAGGGCGTTGTTGAAGGCATCGACCTTCTGCGGCGTCCCCACGTAGTCACGCGGCGTCTGCTCGGGCTCGCTGACCCCCCTGGTGAGTTGCAGGACGAAGTCGCCCTGAGGCACGCGCTCGGGGATCGATATCAGGTTTTTCAGCAGCGGCATCGGGTGGATCCCTCCCTGCGGTCCGGCTCTTGGCGCAGATATGGTTGCCAAACGAACATGTCGGCGAAACGCGTTAAAAACCAACGGCAATTTTAACACGTAGGCTTCCGCGCTGAATTCGGTGGCTCAGCGCGTCAGGAGCTCGAAAAGCGCCTGGTTGATGAAGTACACCTCGCGGCCCACCTTCTGCCCGCGGAGAACGCCCAGGCGCTCCAACTCGCGCAGGTACTTGGCGCAGGTCTGGCGCGTGCCGATACCTGCCCGTTCCAGGAACTGGATCTTGCAGTAGGGCTGGCGGAAGATCTGCTCGATCAGATCCTTGCTGTAAAGCCTTGGCGCTTCGCGCTGCACGTGTTCGCGCACGGCATCCATCAGCGCCAGGATGTCGGTGATCTGCTGGCGTGTGCGCAGCGACGTCTGCTCCACCGCGTTCAGCATGTACAGCACCCAGTCACCCCAGGCGGCTTCCTCGGTGACCCGCCGAAGACCTTCGTAATAGGCGGCCTTGTGTTCGATGATGTGGCGCGACAGGTAGAGGATCGGCAGGTTCAGCAGCCCCTGGTCCACGAGGTACAGGATGTTCAGGATGCGTCCGGTGCGCCCGTTGCCATCGGAGAACGGGTGGATGGCTTCGAACTGGTAGTGCACCAGCGCCATCTTGACCAGCACGTCCAGGCTATCCTCGGCGTGCATGAAGGTCTCGAGGTCACGCAGCTTGTCGCGAATGACCGCTTCGCTCTCAGGGGGTGTATAGATCGTCTCGCCAAAGCCGTTGGCGATACGCGTCCCAGGGGTGCGACGCACGTCGAAGCCGGTCTGTTTGATCAGCTGGGCGATCTCGATGAACAGGTTCGTCGCCAGTGGCCGTTCCCTGATCTGCCTAAAGCCATGGTTCAACGCCTGGCGATAGCGCAGCACCTCCTTGGCTTCCGGGCTGGCAGGCAGGGCTTCGTCGGATGCTGCTCTGAACAGCTCGTCGTTCGTCGTCACGATGTTCTCGATTGCCGACGACGCCCGCGCTTCCTGCAGCACCAGACTGTCGATGAGCATGACCTGGTTGGGCATGCGCTCGGCCATCCCTTTCAATTCGGCAAGCGCGCGACTGGCCGCAATCGCCTTCTTCAGGACGGCAGGTGTCTCAACCTCGGTGGTGGGTGGCAGTGGCGGGAGATCGTTGAAGGGGGTGTCGCGATCGAACATGGGCCAGTCACCTCAGCGGCTTCACACCGCCCCTGCGGCCGAACCCGAAGCCGATGCGATACACGTCGGGCATCTGAATGCGTTGATCGCGAAGGCGCTCGATTAGACCCAGCGACTGCAGGTCATCGAGCAATCCGGAGGCGCCGCGGCCCAAGCTTTGCGGTGGAAGCTTGACCCCGGCGGTCGTTTGGACCAGTTGGTCCGTCAGGCGCTCGATCGTCTCTGCGTCCTTCCACAGCCGCTCGAATTCGCTCGCTGCGCAAGGTACCGTCACCTTGCCCCGTAGCGGCTGCATCACGAACTCGATCCACGGGTAGTCTTCGGTGGTCACCTCGTTCACGCGGATCTTGGATGCCGCTTGCACACCGGCTTGAATGGCTCGGAAGTGAAGGGTCGTCATGGCATCCGCGGGCGTATGGTCGGCTGCATGTCGCACGGCTGCGCAGTAGCTTCGCGGGCTGACCTGTCCGAGCCCGTCGAGCAGGTGATTGACGAGCCAGGTATACGGTTTTCCGCGCTTGTAGCCGCTGGGGCCAGACGCCATGGCCTTGCCGGCAAGTTGCTCGAACAGACGCTCCTGCAGCTCTTCGTTGGAACGTAGTGCGCGTGGCAGAAGCCATCCCTGTTGCTCCGATGAAAAGGCCTGGCCAGTCGCCTCCGTGGCCAGCTGCCTGAAGGCGGCGCCCCCATGCGCCGCGTTGGCAGCACACTGGAACATCAGCGCATAGAGATCTGCGCGCTGCCAGCGGAGGTCGGCCTTGCGGGCCAGCAGCTTTGACGCGTCGGGAAAGCCGATGATCTCCCGATCCTGCAACATGTCGGGTCGAAGGAATACCTTGAAGCGGATGCGCCGCGTCGATCGAACATCGAGGGCTAGTTGCAGGAGTGCGCGCGAAAGGGGGCGGATGGTGGCCCAGTCGTCAGCGAGCCGGTCCAGTGCATCGAACAGCACGACCAGCGACTGACCCTTCGCGTCGAGCTCGGTGTCCTTGGCTCGAAGCAGTTCGTCGAATTCCTCGGGGTGCTCGCCCACCCACTGCACGCGGTCCGACCACTTGGTCGAGGTCGGAAACGGCGCGCCGAAGCCGGCGTTGTGCGCCAGTACGGTCCGCCAGATGGCGCGCGCGGGGTGGCTCTTCAGCAAGGCGGCCAACACATCCGGGCTTGGCGCCCCAGTCGACACGCTCTGAGCGCCAAAGGCCTGCGCCACCTCGATTGCCGAACCCAGGCGAATATCCGGAAAGGCCGCCGCGATGTAGCGGCGATGTTCGGGTGAGGCGAGGTGTGCCCACCAGAAGCTCTTGCCCGCACCCCTGATACCCTCGACGACGCTGCTGTCGACATCCAGCGCCTTCGCATGGCTCGGTGGCACAAAGGTGAAGGCGGGTCTGCGAGTGTCAGCAGCTCCGGCCTGGTCGACCGCAGGCAGGGACTCGCGCAACGCGATGCGCAACTCGTTCGGGTCAGCCATTCGTCAACTCCGGAAGGGCGTCGATCACTTCCTGCACGAACGGTCCAAATGCGAGATCGATGTCGGTGTCGTCTACCCCGCCAGCGCTGCGGCTCAGCAGGGGGTTGAACTCTTGAAAACGGGCGTTCCAGCGCACCCGCATCGGAAAGTGCGGCGCGTCCTCGCTGTGAAGATCGAACGTGAACGCGTCTACCGGAGCTTCGACGCCAGGCTCCAGCTGGTCGTAGACGAGCTCGTGGAACACGTCCCAGGCGTTTTGAACGAAACGGCTAGCGCGATCCGCCTGATCACTTTCAGGAAAGAGCGCTTGAACCATCACGATCCGATCTCGCACCTGACGCAAGACTTCCGGTCGTTGTTGCCAGTGCATGAACAACTGCCGGTACCCTTGCCAGTTCTGCGGGGAATCAGTGGCAAACAGCAGGGCGACCGAGGCCATGCTGCCGATAGCCACGGCCGCCACGTCGTGCAACCCTGCTCGACTGTCGATGAGCACGATGTGAGGTTGCTCCTGTGCCTCGAGCAGCCCCGTGATCTTCAGCATCCGATCGGCGAAGGTCTGCGGTCCATTCCTTGAAGGAACATCGACGTAAACGCGCGCCAGCTTGCTCAGATAGGCAGTCTCTCCTTGGCCCATCGCCGCGGCGACCCGGATCGAGCCCTGGGTGTTGTCAGCCAAGGGGCTGACCGAGATCATGTCACGTAGCACCACATCACCTTGCCCTACCGAATCTTCGACGAACCAGTCCACCAGCCCGCAGGAAGCAACCCGCTCTGGGGGAAGCAGTAAGCCGGACAAACCTGGCGACTCCAGATCGAAGTCGATCAGGAGCACCTTCTTGCCGTCTCGCGCCAGTCGATAGGCGAACATCGCGAGGGCCGTAGAACGGCCAACGCCACCCTTGAGCCCGTAGAAGACCACGCGCGGGGGATGACCCTGCTCGGCGAAACGGTTGGTACGCAGCCAGTCCTGGCCGACCACTTGACGGTCCAGCAAGCGTACGGCGATCTCGCGGCCTGGCACTTCGCTGCCGTCTGCTGCAGTCGTCGCAGGCACCGTGACGATCGTCTGGTGCCAGTCGCGGTGCTCGAACAGCGATGCCGGATTCGAAAAGTCATCCTTGAACAGCACCGCCGGAACCGAGGCGTAGGAACCCAGCGTGGCGGCGGCCTCGATCAGTCGTTGCAGCGCGTCGGCGGGATAAACGTCTTCGGGCCGAGCTTCGGCACGCGGCCCCTCCGGCTGTTCACCCTGTGGCAGAGGACGCCAGGCGTCGACGGCAAAGCGAAGGCGGCCGTAGATGTCACGAACGATACCCACCGGCCATTCCGGCGGCAGCCCCTCATCCTGCAGTGCCACTGCGGCACGTAGCAGTGCCTGGTTGAATGTGCATCCAGTCATCACAGCACTCCTCCGCCCGCTGCTTCGTCCAGCAGCGCGTCCATTTCCAAAGCCGCCCACTCCCAGGCTTGCAGCGAAGCCGACAGCGGTATCGCCGACTCGATCCAATAGCGATGATCGGTCTTCCAGTTGGCCAGCGAGGTCAGGTTGGGCAGCTGGCTTTGCAGTATGCTCGCGGCCCGGCCGTCGGGCAGTGTGAGCAGTCCAGTGACCAGCGTCCCCAACAGCGGCATGTGCTCACGAAACGGCTTCAGCAGACTGCCCGTGCCATCAACAGGTGCGCCGGCTCGAACCAGAAGCGACTTCAGCCCGCACTCGACGCAGATGCCAAACAACTGCCCCGCATTTGCCATTCGCCCGGCATGCTGCAGCAGATGCGCATCGCGGATGTGGCGTCGCGCCGCGGCGACGTAGTCAACACTCATGCTCTTGCCTTCCTCCCCCGCTTGCCAGCAACGGCCGCCGGCCTCCAGCCACGAAGGTCGTCCAGCGTGAACCCCAGCGCTCGAGCTTCCTCGTTGACGAAGCCGCGGTAGTAGGTGCCCATGCGCTCGCCGTAGACGGGGTCGATCTCGTTGTGCCACTGTTCCAGCCAGGGCACCAGTTCGAGCAGGCCGGCGAGCAGCGGCTGCAGGCGAGCGGGCTCCCAGCCCTCTTTCTCCTTCATCTCCAGGGTGTAGGCGGCCAGCGCGGTGGCCTGCTGCAGAGGGTTCCAGCCGGCCCAGGCGATCGGCAGACTGGTGTCGGCGCCGCGCTCGCAGCCCGGGTAGCCGATCCACCGCTCCTTGGGCACGTCCAGGCCGCCGCGCAGGCGCCAGAAGTCGGCCTTCAGGAAGTCCTTGCTCTGGTACTTCGGCGGAACGGGGATCCTGCCGACCTGCTCGCCAGAGTCCTCGCGCCGCTGCAGCGCCCAGGTGTCTTCCCACTGCGCGCGCTTGCGCAGGCCGGTGTCGGTGTAGCGGAGCACGGGCAGGAAGGGCACCGACTCGCCGGCGACGAGTTCGGCGACGACCTGGATGAGGTCGAAGTCGGCGTGGCCGGCGTAGAGCCCGGCGATGTGCAGGAAGCCCGCGTCGGTGCGCACGGCGTCGGCGAGCCGGTTGACGGTGGTGAGCTGCGCTGGGCGATCGGCGTCCGCGGGCCACAGCTGCGGCGCCTCCAGCCGGTCGAGCAGCCAGTCGCGCAGCGCGGCGCGTTCCAGGTCGTCCCAGGCCGGCGTGTTCCAGCGGCGCTTGTACTCGGGCCGCTCGATCAGGCCGATGTTGCGGTCGCGCTCGATCAGCTCGATGCGCCGCGCGACGACCTGCCGGTAGTCTTCGGGCCAGTGCGCCGGAATCTCGGTGATCGGCGTGGAGCCGTGGCGCTCGAACCAAGTGGTCGTCTCGCCGCCGGAGGCGACGCGGCGGGCCAGCACGATCTCGAAGGCGCGCTCGCCGAGCCCGACTTCAGGCGGCGCGGCGCATTCGACTGCCGCTGCGTCGGTGCCGGGTGGCAGCAGACCGTAGAGGCGGTAGCACTGCCAGTCGAGCTCTTCCTGCGCGGCGATCATCTGCCGACGCAGCGATCCTGCACGTTGGCGGGCGGCGTCGAGGCTGGGGCGGGTGGGCAGGGTCATGGGGCGTCAGACATTGGCCGACAGCAACAAGCCATCCAGCTCGCGATAGAGGGAAAACTGGCCGTCGAAGCTGAGCAATCGGGCGTGACAATGCACGGCCGTCGCGATGATCAGCCGGTCCTGCGGGTCCTTGTGATGTTCGGGCAGAGCGACCGCCGCCGCGCCGATCCGGTGCGTGACGGGCAGGAAGCGAACAACTTGCGCCTGCTCGACTGCTTCGAGCCATTCCTCGAAGGGCATGTCAAGTTCGATCCGGCCATGCCGCACGAGCCAGGCCATCTCGAAGCAGGAGATGGCGGACACGCCAACCTCGTCCGCTTCTTCGATCAGCCGGATGACCGCGGGCGAGAGGCGGCCCGGAATCTGGTTGATCCACCAATGCCAGATATGGGTGTCGAGGACGATCATTCCGCAAGCCCCCAATCGGCGGCGGGTACCGAGGACAGGACATCGCCATGCTCCCGGGCCTTGCCGGCCAGTTGTGGTGGAGGGCGACGGCGCACGGGGCGGGCGCCCTCGGGTTCATCCGACAGCAGCAGGATCACCCGGGCGTGGCGGCCGTAGAACGCCTTGCAGTCGGCGGGCAAGACAATGCCGCCTTGCGGGGAAATCGTGGTTTCGAGTTCGATGGCTCGCATGTCATGCCTCCGGGTCGGGGTCGCCTGCGGCGAGCAGCGCGGCTGGACTGGTGGCGGCGAGCTCCCGGGCGAGACGGTCGAGGGTTTGGGCCAGGGCGACGGGGCGCAGCGAGGCCAGCGGGAACTCGGCAACGACCGTCGAGTTGAAGACGAAGAACTTCTCCCATTGCTCTGCGGCGATGCCGCCACCGATGCCGCCATTGCCCTTGCAATGGCCCACCTGCTTGAACCAGAAGCACGCCACCGACGAGTTCAGGAGCCCGAGCAGCCCGAGGTGCTCGTCCTCGCTGGCGCCGGCCGGCAGCTTGATCACCGGCGCCGTCTGCTTGAAGACCTTGCCGCCGCGGTCGAGGACGAAGTGGTTGTGGGTGGCGACTTCCCCAAAGCCAATACTAAGGGGCGTGAAGAACTTCTCATGTGAGATGTGCCCGTACGCATACCAAGCGAGACCACGGTCGACCTGACTCTTCTTAAACCATTGCCGGTTCGCCAAGCCCGTTCTTAGGGGCCAGAACCAGCGCGAGAGGCGGTCATCCATATGCGGCGCAAACGTCTCCCGCTCATGCGGGTATAGGGAGACTTCATCGACCAACAACGACCAGTCTCGGAGGGCGTCACCGACGACGAAACCACGGACATAGTCTGGGTCGAAGCCCTGTCGCAACACGACATCCTTTGGCAGGTGAAAGGCGTCATCTTCGAGCGTGACCACCCCAATGCCGACATTTGCGACCTCAGACAGCCGCATCGCAGCCGCCGACTGAACAATCTCTCGAACGTCCACGGCCCCGCCCCCGCCGATGCTCCACGGATGCTTCGCGAAGGCTGCCCTCGGCGTGTCGCCGACACTGACGAACTCGCTCTCCGACCCCGCACGGTCAATCTGCCCGACGATCGCCGACCACACCAGTCCCTGCGCCGGGTCGTCCGGCGTGCTCGGCTCGCCCTTGATCCCCATCACCGTGCGCACCGCCTCGCCCACCGGCGCGCGGTGGCGGCCGAAGAGGATCACGGTCGGCGTGCCGTGGCCGGGGATGTAGGCGCCCGAGGTGTCGACCACGTGCGTCAGGTCGAGCCGCGGCAGCACCTGCTCGATGAGCTTGGCTCCAAACTCGCGCTTCATGAAGCTGTTGGCGGTGATCAGCCCGACGAAGCCGGCCGGCCGGCCGTCGCCGCTGTTTTGACCGGTGAGCCCCAGCTCGAAGAAGCGCTCGGTGAACGGCGCGCCGAGCGAGTACTTCATGTGGCAGCTCGCGTAACGTTTCCGATACGCCGCGTTGAGTGCCGCGTCCCTGACGACGATGTACGGCGGGTTGCCGACCACCGCGTGGTACTGCCGCCCGAGGATGCGCTGCACTTCGGCCAGGTCCTCGCTGGCGTAGGCGTGCGCCAGCCCGGTGCCCGCGTAGTGCTCGGCGCCGTCGAACATGTCGTCGGTCGCGGTCAGGCCGAAGCGCCTGCCGTGCAGCAGGCTGTCGCCGATGGCCACGAACAGCTCGAAGTCGGGCGCTTCGGAAAGGCGATGGACGCCGGCCACCTCGAGCGCCGCGACGAGCAGCCGGAAGCGCGAGATCGCCACCGCGAACGGATTGAGGTCCACGCCGGCGACGGCGTCCAGCGCCCGCTGCGCGATGTCGCGCGGGTTGCGCGCCGGCTCGTTGCGCAGCCACTCATCGACCAGCCGGCGGAAGCCGCCGAGCAGGAAGTGCCCGGAGCCGCAGGTCGGGTCGATCATCCGCACTTCGCGGAAGCCGAACTCGCGGATCGCCGGGGTCAGCGTGCGGTCGAGGATGAAGTCCTCGACGAACTCCGGCGTCTGCAGCAGCGCGTAGCGCTTGCGCGTGGCTTCCGACAGGTCCTGGTACAGGTCACCGAGGAAGCGGGTGTTCCAGTCGGGGTCGGTGAAGTCGTGCGCAAGCCGGCCGGTGTTGGGGTCCACCTGCTGCCAGAACTGGCGCAGGGCCATCGCCGCGTCGCCACTGAGCCCCAGGCGAAAGACCGGGTTGTGCGCCTCGTCGAAGAAGGTGGAGAGCCCGGGCAGCGTGCCGGCCTCGCGGAAGCACGCCAGCAGGTAGTCGCGGTCGCTCTCCAGCGGCTTCTCGCGGAAGTAGGCCTCGTGCCGGTCGCGCGCCAGCGCGAGTCGACCCCCATGAGGGCCGGACTCCGGTGTTCCGGAGAGCCACGGTCGCTCGACCAGTTCGTTGTCTTCGATGAAGCGCAGGAACACGCACGAGAGCAGCCAGTGCACGCCGGCCTGCGTGATGACCTGGTCGGCCCAGCTCTCGAAGGTCTCAGCCGTGCGGTCGGCGTCGCGCGCGGCGTGCCACTCGGCGTGCAGGCCGGCCTTCAGCTCGGGCAGCTCGGCGATGCGCTGGCGCAGGTCGTCTTCGAGGCGCTTCTGCAGGCGGGTCAGGTCGGCGAGCAGCCGAGGGGCGTTGATCACTGGCGTCTACCGAACAAGTGCGGACTTCAAGGAACCTTCGTTGTCGTTGTCGCTGTCGTTCTCGGTGTCGCTGTCGTTCTCGGTGTCGCTGTCGTTCTCGCTGTCATTGTCGTTCTCGCTGTCGTTGTCGTTGTCGTTGTCGTCGTCGTTCTCGCTGTCGTTGTCGTTGTCGTTGTCGTCGTCGTCGTCGAAATCGTTTTCCTTGCCGTAACCAAGCCGATCGTACCCCTCCAAATCCTCTCGCACCTCGTGGCTTCGTTGTCCGAGCTTGGTCAGCATTGCAACGATTCGGATCAACATCGTCTTGCCTTGCGCGTTTTCATCAGCGGTCAGTACTTTGCAGACTTCCAGGCAGTCCTGGATCGACGCGCATTCCAACGCCGAGCCGCGAGCGATTTCAAAGAAGCGACGCCGATCAGCGTTGGTTCCCTTGCCATTGCCTTCGGCGATGTTCAACGCGATCGATTGCGAGGCGCGAAGCAGTTGATCCCGCGAGTGCCGATCGATGCCGCTCAAACGCTTGGCGGTTTCGTACGCCCAAGCCACGTACCGGATCGAAACTTGGTAGACATCGAGTTGCTCGTGGCCAAATTGCATTGATTCTCCGATTACGATTTCGACAACGACAACGACAACGATTTCGACAACGACAACGACAACGACAACGATTTCGACAACGACAACGACAACGACAACGATTTCGACAACGACAACGACAACGATTTCGACAACGACAACGACAACGACAA
>NZ_JAMTDX010000031.1 GCF_023806625.1 Accumulibacter sp. | reverse complement strand
CTACGCGCGCTGTCCGAGCAGCATGCTGGTGACGCGCTGTTCGGGATTCTCGGCGATGCGCAGCAACAGATTGCGATAATCGCTGAGCAGCGCACGGATCGTTTCCGCGGCATAGCGCTTTCGGTCGTAGACCACGCGCAGCGTGAGACGCGGCGCAGTGACCACGAACAGCGTCAGGGCGTACAGCGGTTGCGTCACGTAGCGCACGTCGCTCAGTTCCATGCCGACCGGCCGGCACGACTGCAGGTCGCTACCCGAGTAGTTGCCGACGACGACGATCGAGTCGAAGAGCGGCCGCTTTTCCGGCGCCACTTCGCACCATTGCTGGATCAGTGTCAGCGGCGTGTGCTCGTACTCGCGCATCTCGGCCATCTGCAACTGCAGCAGGCGCAGCCAGGACGCTACCGTGGCATCTGGCACCAGGCGGCTGCGCAACGGCTGCGTGACGACCACCAGGCCGCGCGTGGTTTCGATCCCGGCCAGGCCACATTGGCGTCCCGAAGCGATGCTCCCGAAGACGACATCGTCCGCCTGCGTGTGCCCGTGCAGCAGCAACGCCCAGGCGCCGTGGATCAGCGTGCTGAAGGTGATCGCATTGCGCCGCGTCAGTTGCCCGAGCGGCGCGGCCGCTTCGTGACTGAACTCGAGGTCTTCCCACGCGTGCCAGATCTCGTTGCTCGACGGGGGCGTCAGCGCCGGTGATTTGTCCTTGATCGACACCGGATCGGTAAATCCCGCCAATTGTTGGCGCCAGTAGCGCTCGGCCTGCGTGTAGTCCTGCCCCTCCAGCCAGGCGACGAAAGCGCGGTACGGGGCGGGCGATCCGTTGACCACCGGTTGACCGGCAACGAGCGCATCGTAGGTCCGGAAGACCGCGTTCAGCAGCAGCGGTTCGGACCAGCCGTCGAGGATGACGTGGTGGTAGGTCCACATGAGGTGGTAGCGCTGGTCGGCCAGCCGAACGACGACGACGCGGCTGAGCGGTGGGCGCTTCAGGTCGAAGCCTTTCATCCGCTCGTCAGCCAACAGGCCGGCCAGTCGGTTGGCCTGCTGGTCAGCGGCGACTTCGCGCCAGTCGATGAACGTCGGGGCAAAGGCGACGGACGGCACGAGAACCTGCAGCGGGTACGGTGCGCCGCGGCGGACGACCGCGGTGCGCAGCATGGCCTCGTCGTCGGCGACGCACTGCCAGGCGCGCGCGAAGAGGGCTTCGTCCAGGTCGCCCTGCAGATCGAAGCAGACCTGCTCGATATAGGCGCCCGAGGTGCGTGGGGCGAGCAGCGATTGGAAGTAGATGCCGCGTTGTGTGGCGCTTAGCGGGTAAACGTCGAGCAGTTGCGGGAACATGCCGGCGAGTTGTTCGCGCCAGCGTGGCTCGGCCCAGTCGCGCTCGCCGCTTGGCGCGGGCAGCTGATGGCTGCTGCTCGGTGCGCTGGCCAGATACGCTGCCAGTTCGGCGACTGTCGGGTGACGAAAGATCTGTCGCGGGGCGACTTGATGGCCGCGCTGGCGCAGTTCGCTGACGACCTGCAGGGTGAGTATCGAATCTCCTCCGATTTCGAAGAAGTTGTCGTGGATGCCGACTTGTGCGCGACCGAGGCTGCGTGACCAGGCGGCAGCGACTGCTTCCTCGAGTGCGTTGCGCGGGGCGATGTAGTTTTCGCTGGCGCCGGCGTGCGTTTCGATGCGCGCCAGCGCTCGCCGGTCGACCTTGCCGAGCGGCGTCAAGGGTAGCGCCGCCAGCGACAGGAGGACTGCGGGGACCATGTGGTCGGCCAGTTCCGCCTTCAGGTAGCGGCGCAGATCACCCGGGTTGACGGCAGTGCCCGGGCTGGCAACGTAGTAGCCGATCAGACGCCGGTTGCCTTGGGCGTCTTCGACCGCGACGACCGCAGCATCCTGGACGCCCGGGTATTGGGTCAGCACGCTTTCGATTTCGCCCGGCTCGATGCGGTAGCCGCGTACTTTGACCTGCTGGTCGATGCGTCCAAGGAATTCGATGCTGCCATCCGGCAGCCAGCGGCCGAGATCGCCGGTGCGGTACATCGGTCCGGCGGCCATCTCGGGGTAGGGGCAGGTGACGAATGCGGCTTCGGTTTTCTCCGGCTGCCGCCAGTATCCTTCGCCGACGGCCACTCCGGCGATGCAGATCTCGCCCGGAACGCCGACCGGCAGGGCTTGCAGGGTGCGATCGAGGATGAAGATGCGCACGTTCGGCAAGGGATAGCCGATCGGTGCGACGGCGTAGCGCTGGGCCAGCGGTTGCTGCAGGACGATGAGCGTGACGTCGTCCGAGGTCTCGGTTGGCCCATAGGTATTGGCCATCGGGATCGCCGGGTAGAGCGCTAGCCAGCGGTCGACCAGTTCGGCCGGCAGGGCTTCGCCGGTGCACATCATGCAGCGCAGGGCCGGCAGCGCGCGCTGCTCGGCGGGTAGTGTGCTGACCAGGTCGAGCAGCGCGCGCAGGACTACGGGAACGGGTTCGGCCAGGTTCACTGCATGCTGGCGCATCGTTGCGAGCAGCAGGACCGGGTCAACGACGACGTCGTAGTCGGCAATGACGGTACTTCCGCCGACGACGAGCGGGGCGAGGAACTGCCAGACCGAGATGTCGGACGATGAGGCTGCGGTTTGCAGGAAGCGCAACGGTGCTTCGATGGGTAGGCCGGCAAGTTCGCCAAACAGGTGGTTGAGCGCTCCGTCGTGCCGGCAGATGGCGCCTTTCGGGCGACCGGTCGAGCCCGAGGTGTAGATCATGTACGCGCGGTCGCGTCCGTTGAGGGCCAACCCAGGCTGGCTTGCTGCCGCCGCCGCCAGGTGCTCGGGCTGCACGAGGGTCAGTCCGGTGGGATCGAGCCGCGCCTCGCTGCCGCTGAGCGATACGACGCAGCGCAGGGTTTGGCTCCCGCTGAAAACCTCGGCGTATTCGCCAAGCGTGCGCGCGTCAGAAATGACGAAAGCGGCTTCGCTGTCGTCGAGCATGTGGCGTATGCGGTCGCGCGGGTACGTTGGATCGAGCGGTACATACGCGCCTCCGGCTTTGAACA
Organism: Accumulibacter sp.; assembly: GCF_023806625.1. GTDB lineage: Bacteria > Pseudomonadota > Gammaproteobacteria > Burkholderiales > Rhodocyclaceae > Accumulibacter. The sequence goes on along the minus strand of NZ_JAMTDX010000031.1, from coordinate 1,347 downwards.
CGCCGAGCATGGCGACGACGAAGTCGCCGCCGCGCTCGAGCAGGATGCCGACGAAGGCGCCTTTGGTCAGCCCCTGCGCGAGTAGTGTGTGGGCCAGGCGGTTGGCGCTCGCCTCGAGTTCGCCATAGCTCAGTTGCCGGTCGCGATGGATGACTGCCGGGGCATCAGGCGTGCGCCCAGCTTGCGCCTCGAACAGCGCATGCAGCGTCGAAGCGAGCGGGAAGGTGCCCGAGGCTTGGTTGAAATCGACCAGTACCTGGCGTCTTTCCGACGCACTCATTACGTCGACCTGGCCGAGCGGCATCGTCGGGCGCGCTGCGATGTGTTGCGCGGCGATCCGCAAGTGCTGGGTCAGGCGTTCGACCGTTGCTCGTTCATAGAGGTCGGCCGCATACACCGCTTCGCCGCGGATTTCGCCGCCACTTGTCTGGAAGAGAAAGGCGATGTCGACCGGATACGCCTGCAGGTCGATCGTCGCATCGGTGCTGCCAACGGCCAGCGCGATGTCGAACAGCGGGAAGCGGTGGCTGCTGACCTCGGCCCCCAGAACCTGCAGCAGTTCCGCGACGCTCGGCAGGGCGTGCGCCGACATCTCTTCGATCTGTTCGGCGAGATCCGCCAGCATCGCGCCAAACGTCAGTTCCGGCGGACAGGGGATTCGCAGCGGGGCAACCGCCGGTGCGTCCTCCTCCGATCCGCCGGCCAGCAGACCGACAATCAGGTTGTCTTCGCGTTGATGGCGGCCAAGTAGAACGCCGAGCAAGGCGGCGCACAGTTCCCGGTCGGAAACCCCGCGACCAGGGTCCAGGCTCTTGAGCACCCGCACCACCTCGGGCTCGATCGTGAATCCGATCCGCTCATACACCCGCGCCACCGCAGTCGAGCGCTTGCAATCCGGAACAATCGCCGCACGCGGCACGTCGTCCGCCAGTCTGGCCAGCCAGAACCCCTGGTCGGCCAGGTCGCCGACAGCGGCCTTCGGCGCTGCGTGCGCCAAGGAACGGGAGAGAGCATGCATGTCAAGCACCATTCATTGGGAATCAGACGTTAAGCCTTCAGATGGCGGCCGTCGGACCGACCGCCCGGCACGCCGGGCAGGGTGGCAGCGAGGGCCCGCGCGGTGACAACCACGCCCGTGCGCCTTGGCCAGTCGGCGAGTCGGCGCACCCACGGCGGCCACCGATCCCCGCGCACAGGCGGCACTCCGTCCGCGCACCGTCGATCACTGATCCGCCCGTCCATGCCAAATGCCAAATTCCTAGAACCTGACCGCCTTGCCACAGCGTCATCCGCGCAGCCGACCCGCACTCCTCGCCGCTACTCAGCCTTCACCGTATACCTACCTCG
>NZ_JAMTDX010000030.1 GCF_023806625.1 Accumulibacter sp. | reverse complement strand
CGAAGTCACTACCCCCTCAAGATAGCGTGTATACCAATTTCACCACGTCGGCACTGCTACATGCGGACGACGAGTCGACCGAGGGCTCCTGCTTTTCTCGTCGCCACCTTCAACCCAGATCACTTGGGAATTTCTTTCGCTTTCGAATCGGGATTCGAAGAATTCGCACCCTTGTCCGTACTGCCGGAAGGCGGTGCTGGAACAGGCGGCAAGTTTACCGCATCCTGCATGACACTGCCACCCGTTTTTGGCTTGCTCGAAGCGAGGTAGGCGAGGGACAGGCTGGTCACGAAAAACACCGTCGCCAGAACGGCAGTCGCGCGACTCAGGAAGTTGGCCGAACCCGTCGCGCCGAACAGGCTGCCCGAAGCACCGCTCCCGAAGGCCGCGCCCATGTCCGCGCCCTTCCCGTGCTGGACGAGGACCAGTCCGATCACCCCGACCGCCGCAGCGATGTGAACCAGCAGAACCACCGAAAAGAGATATTCCATGTCGCCTCGTGCCCGACCGCGTCCGGGGTGGTCGGCAACCCCGACCGCACCAGCAAATCGTTCCGAGTATAGCCACTTTGGCAGCGACTGGTCAATTGACGGGAAGCACGTTCGGCGGCGACGGGGACCTCGCCGTGACCGGACAGCGGCCGCCCGTCACCCGCCGACACGCGCGGCGCCGAGCAGGCAACGGCCCTGACACGCCGGCAGCGATACAATTGGGGCTCCCGGCAGCCGTGCACCGCGAGGTGCAAGCTTCGCTGGCACGGACTCCTCGCGCCGGCTGCCTTGTGCTCGAGCCACCTCCCTTGCCTGGATCAGACCATTCCCTTGCCCAGCGAGTCCGCCGCCTGCTGGCCCGCGCCACCCGGCGCTGCGCGCAGCCCGCGACGGGGGGATCGATCAGCATCAGCGAACGTGCGGGCGTACGCTACCTGCACTTTTCGTCGGACTGGGTCCAGGGCGCGATGCGCGTTCAACGCCCGAACGACCTGGAACTTCGCTACACGCGCGAGATGATGGCCGGGCTACTGCTCCGCGAAGCCCCATGGCCTTGCGAAGCATTGCTGATCGGCCTGGGCGCCGGATCGCTGGCCAAGTTCATCTACCGCCACCTGCCGGCGACGGCGATCACCGTAGTCGAAATCGACCCGGCGGTCGAAAGTGTCGCGCGAGCGCAGTTCCACCTGCCCGACGACCCGCTGCGGCTGCGCATCGTCATCGCGGATGGCGCCGATTACATGCTCGGCGGCGGCTGCCGCCAGGACTACATCCTCGTCGACGGCTTCGACCACGAAGGGCGCGCCGGCGTACTCGAAAGCTTTCCGTTCTATCAGGCGTGCCGGGCAAGGTTGAGCGAGCGCGGATTGCTGGCCATCAACCTGCTCGGTCGCCAGAGCGGCTTCATGTCGACCGTCGAGAGGATTCGCCGCGCCTTCGACGAGCGGGTGATCGTTTTCCCGTCCTGCGACAGCGGCAACACGATCGTGCTGGCCACCGCGGGCGAGCCGGTCGATCTGTCCGGCGAAGACCTGTTCGCTCGTGCCGAAAGCTGGCGTCGCCAGACTGGGCTCAATCTGCTCCCGACGGTCGCTCGACTGAACCGCGAAGGCTGCCTCTCCGGCGGATCGCTCAAGCTCTGACCCTCGGTCAGGAGCGCTTCGCCGCTAGGCGACGAGACGCGTCTGGCGAGTATACTTGCGCCTATCCCCGCCAAACGCCACCGGGTTAGAGAAAGCGCATTCCATGAGCCAAGGCAAGCCCGCTTGCAGTCCGGACGACCGACCCCCGCCTGCGCTGTCGCCGCCTCTCCTTCCAGCCCAATGGGCGGCCCCGGTCGATCGTCAGCTGGCCACGGGCGAGAAGCTTCTCGCCTGGATCGAGACCGATCTCGACGCCGCTCTGCATTTCGCTGGCGGCCTCGTCTTGGTCACCAGCGAGCGACTGCTCGTCCGCTCGCCCGACGACGGCGACTGGCGGAACTGGACTTACCGCCCCGGCCTGACGCTGAGCCGGCGCGATCACTCGGGCGTCGGCGCGCTCGAGCTGTGCGACAGCGCCGGCCGACTCGGCTGCTGGCGCTATACGCTCGGTGCCGACATCGCCGCCGGCCGCCTGGTCGATCATTTCGCCCGCCAGCTTGCTCTCCGGACAACCGGTCATGCGCCTCCAGCGGCCGCCGTGGCGCTTTGTCCGAAGTGCGAGACGCCGCTGCTCGCCGGTCAGGAAGAATGTCCGGCGTGCAGCCGCGAAATCCACGAGCCGCCGTCGACCTGGACGCTGCTCCGTCTGGGCCGCTTTGCCCGGCCCTACAAGGGACAGCTGCTCACCGGCTTCGTGCTCTCGCTGCTGACCACCGCGGCAACGCTGGTCGCCCCCTACCTGACCATGCCGCTGATGGACAAGGTGCTGATCCCCTATCAGAACGGCCAGCCGATCGATCCGGAATTGGTCGGCCTGTACCTCGCCGGGCTGCTCGGCTCGTCGCTCGTCGCCTGGGTGCTCGGCTGGGGACGGACGTACATCCTCGCGCTCGTCTCCGAGCGGATCGGTGGCGACCTGCGCACGGCGACCTACGAACATCTGCTGAGACTCTCGCAGGAATACTTTGGTGGCAAGCGAACCGGCGACCTGATGGCGCGGATCGGCTCCGAAACCGACCGGATCAACATCTTCCTCTCGCTGCACCTGCTCGACTTCGCCACCGACGTCCTGATGATCGTCATGACCACGGTGATCCTCGTGTCGATCGATCCGTGGCTGGCGATGGTCACCCTCGTGCCGCTGCCGATCATCGCCTGGCTGATCCACGTCGTCAGGGAAAGACTCCGGACGGGCTTCGAGCGTGTCGACCGCGTCTGGGCCGAGGTGACCAACGTCCTCGCCGACACGATCCCCGGGATCCGGGTGGTCAAGGCCTTCGCCCAGGAGGCCCGTGAAGCGGCCCGCTTTCGCGCGGCCAACGTGCATAACCTCGAGGTGAACGACCGCGTCAATCGCGTCTGGTCGCTGTTCTCGCCAACGGTGACGCTGCTCACCGAGATCGGTCTGCTGATCGTCTGGGCCTTCGGGATCTGGCAGATCGCCAACGACCGGATCACCGTCGGCGTGCTGACCGCTTTCCTCGCCTACATCAGCCGCTTCTACCTGCGCCTCGACTCGATGAGCCGCATCGTCTCGGTCACCCAGAAGGCTGCCGCCGGAGCCAAGCGCATCTTCGACATCCTCGACCACGTCTCGAGCGTTCCCGAGCCGGCGAATCCGGTGCACCTGCCTCAGGTCTCCGGGCGAATAGAACTGCGCGGCGTCGGCTTTCGCTACGGGACACGCAGTGTCACGCGCGACGTCAGCCTGGTCATCGAACCGGGAGAGATGGTCGGGCTGGTCGGACACAGCGGCTCCGGGAAGAGCACGCTGGTCAACCTGATCTGCCGTTTCTACGACGTCAGCGAAGGAGCGATCCTGATCGACGGCGTAGACATCCGTTCGCTGCCGGTCGCCGAGTACCGCAGGCACATCGGTCTGGTTCTCCAGGAGCCATTCCTCTTCTTCGGCACGATCGCCGAAAACATTGCCTACGGCAAACCCGACGCCACGCGCGCCGAAATCGTCGCCGCCGCCCGCGCTGCGCACGCCCACGAGTTCATTCTCCGGCTTCCCCACGGCTACGACTCGCTGGTCGGCGAAAGGGGCCAGGCTCTTTCCGGCGGCGAACGTCAGCGCATCTCGATCGCCCGAGCGTTGCTCATCGATCCGCGGATTCTGATTCTCGATGAAGCGACCTCCTCGGTCGACACGACGACCGAGAAGGAGATCCAGAAGGCGCTCGACAACCTCGTCCGCGGGCGGACGACGATCGCCATCGCGCACCGCCTGTCGACACTGCGCGATGCCAGTCGTCTGGTCGTGCTCGATCGCGGAAATGTCGTCGAAGTCGGTAGCCACGACCAGCTGATGGCCCTCGAAGGTCATTACTACCGGCTCTATCAGGCGCAGGCACGCAACGTAGATACTGAAGACGAACTGAACCGACTCGAGCTCGACGGCAAGAACGAGGGGGATCGCGAATGAGCGGAAGTACGGCTTGCCATGGTCTGCGGCGCAACGCCTTCGGGCGGCTCGAACTGACCACCACCGAAGGGGAAATCCACGAGGGCGTCGTGCCGGTTCGGCCGTTTCCGATCACCGCTCCCGACGAGGGCATCGCGCTGGTCGACCCCTACGGCCACGAACTCGCCTGGATCGAGCGGCTGTCCGACCTGCCCGAAGACCAGCGCCGGCTGGTCGAGGCGGAACTCGCCAGCCGGGAATTCATGCCCGAGATCCGGCGCATCGTCCGCGTGGCCAGCTACGCGACACCAAGCACCTGGCACGTGGAGACCGATCGTGGCCCGGCGAGCTTCGTTCTCAAGGGCGAGGAGGACATCCGCCGACTCGCGTCGCCCGCGCTGCTGATCGCCGACAGTCACGGGATCCACTTCCTGATCCGGGACCGTCATGCGCTCGATCAGACGAGCCGACGCATCCTGGACCGCTTCCTGTGAAACCGGGCGCAACGTTGCGGGGCCGTGGCTACGCGGGATCGGCCGGGAACCGACTGCTCCGGAGTCGAGCTTGCCCGGAAAAGTCATGCCCACCTGCTGCTGCCGGTCAGCCGTTTGGCGAATCCGGCGTTATGCCAGCGATGGGTGCTCTGCGCTGTCGCTGGCCCCGGAAGACTCGCGCAACGCCGGATCCTGTCGCGCAACTGCGCATCGCCTTGCCCTCCCTGGACTCAACGCATGAAAACTAAAGATATCAGGTTCATCGAGATCCGCTACCTGCAGGGTCCGAACATCTGGACCTATCGTCCGGCACTCGAAGCCGTCGTGGACATCGGTGAACTCGAGGACTCTCCTTCGAACACCATCCCCGGCTTTTACGAGAGGCTGACGGCACTGCTTCCGTCCCTCGTCGAGCATCGCTGCTCGTACGGCGAGCGCGGCGGCTTCCTGCGGCGTGTTCAGGAGGGCACCTGGGCCCCGCACATGCTGGAGCACGTCACGCTCGAACTGCAGAACCTCGCCGGGATGCCCGGTGGCTTCGGCAAGGCTCGCGAGACCTCGAGACGCGGCGTCTACCGGGTGGTCGTTCGTGCCTGGCACGACGAGGTTACCCGTGCCTGCCTCCAGGCCGGCCGCGATCTGCTGCTCGCGGCGATCGAGGACAAGCCTTTCGACGTTGACGGAACGGTCCAGCATCTGGCCGACATGGCTGAACGCAAGCTGCTCGGACCGAGCACGAGCTGCATCGTCGACGCGGCGACGGCCAAGGACCGCCGGATCCCGGCCATTCGCCTGCTCGCCGACGGCAACCTCGTCCAACTCGGCTACGGCGCGCGCAGCCGGCGAATCTGGACCGCCGAAACCGATCGCACGAGCGCGATCGCCGAGGGAATCTCGCGTGACAAGGATCTGACCAAGAGCCTGCTCAGCGCCTGCGGCGTCCCTGTTCCCGAAGGGCGGATCGTCGAAGACGCCGACGACGCCTGTGTCGCGGCCGAAGAAATCGGCTACCCGGTGGTCGTCAAGCCATCCGACGGCAATCATGCGCGCGGCGTGTTCACCAATCTGGTGAGCAACGACGAAGTTCGTTCAGCGTATGCAGCGGCCATCGAGGAAGGCAGCAGCGTGATGGTCGAACGCTACGTACGTGGTTCCGAGCACCGCCTGCTGGTCGTCGGCGGCAAGCTCGTCGCGGCAGCGCGCGGCGAGATCGCACGAGTCATCGGCGATGGCCGTTCGACGATCAACGAACTGATCGACAGCCAGATCAACTCCGACCCCCGGCGCGGCGCGGCCGAGGAATTTCCGCTCGACGTGATCATCCTCAGCGAGAATCCGGTCGCCCGGCTCGAAGTCTCGCGACAGGGCTTCACCCCCGACTCGATACCGCCCGAAGGCCGCGAGGTGATGATCGTGCGCAGCGGCAACCACACCGACGATGTCACCGACCTGGTACACCCGGAGACGGCGGCGACTGCTTCGCTCGCAGTGCGCATCGTCGGCCTGGACATTGCGGGAGTAGACCTGGTCTGCGAGGACATTTCCCGCCCACTCGAAGAACAACGCGGTGCGATCGTCGAAGTGAACGCCGGACCGGGCCTGCTGATGCACACCAAGCCACTGGTTGGCCAACCGCGTCCGGTCGGTGGTGCGATCGTCGAGGAGTTGTTCCCGGCCGGCGACGACGGCCGGATCCCGATCGTCGGGGTGACCGGCACGTCCGGCAAGACGACGGTCGCCCGACTGATCGCCAGCTTCCTTTCCCTTGCCGGCAGACACAGCGGTCTGGCGTGCACCGACGGCCTGTTCATCGACCGACGCCGTATCGACAGCGGAGACTGCGCAAACTGGCGGTCCGCGCACCGCATCCTGATGAATCGCGCCGTCGAAGCGGCCGTATTCGAGAACGGCAGCGACACGATTCTCGACGAAGGACTCGCCTACGACCGCTGCCAGGTCGGCGTGGTCACCAACGTCGAGCCCGAGCAGCACTACGGTCGTCACTTCGTCGAGACGGCAGAGCATGTGTTCACCGTCCTGCGTACACAGGTCGACCTCGTGCTGCCGACCGGTGCCGCCGTCCTCAACGCGCGCCAGCCGATGCTCGTCGAAATGGCCTCACTGTGCGACGGCGAAGTGATCTTCTTCGCCAGTGACGCGAGCCTGCCCGCACTTCGCGAACATCGCGCGCGGGGCAGACGTGCGGTCATTCTCCGCGACGGACAGGTGGTCCTGGCCACCGGCGACGAGGAGCAGGTGATCGTCAGCCTGCGGAGCGTCCCGATCAGCGGTGGGGGCAGCGTCGACTTTCAGGTCGAGAACGTCCTCGCGGCCAGCGCAGCCGCATGGGCGCTCGGGATCGGGCCGGAGATCATCCGCACCGGCCTCGAGACCTTCCCGACAGCCTGAACGACCCGATAGGAAGCGATGATCAGCGTTGCTCAGCAGCGCGCGACCTGACCCAGCACGAGGAGACCATGGAAGTATCGCGCATCCGGGCCCTACGCGGCCCGAACCTGTGGAGCCGGCACACCTCGATCGAGGCGATTGTCTGCTGCCCCGAAGACGAACGCAGCATCGACGCCCTTCCAGGGTTCGAGGCCCGACTACGCGAACGCTTCCCGGAACTGGCCATGCTCGAACCTGCCGGGCACGACGAGCCGGTCTCGATGGCCCAGGTCCTCGAGTTCGCCGCGCTCGGGTTACAGGCGGAAGCAGGCTGTCCGGTCACCTTCAGCCGTACGACCCAGACCGTCGAACCGGGCGTCTACCAGGTCGTCGTCGAGTACAGTGAGGAAGCCGTCGGGCGCCTGGCCTTCGAAGTCGCTCAGGAGCTGTGCACCGCCTCGCTCGACGACAAACCCTTCGATCTGGCCAGCACCCTGAGCCGCCTGCGCGAACTCGACGAAGACCTGCGCCTCGGGCCGAGTACCGGAGCGATCGTCTATGCGGCCGCCGCGCGCAACATACCCTATCGCCGACTGACCGAGGGAAGCATGGTCCAGTTTGGTTGGGGAAGCCGCCAGCGACGCATTCAGGCGGCAGAAACCGACCGCACCAGCGCACTCGCCGAGTCGATCGCCCAGGACAAGGAACTCAGCAAGATTCTCCTGCACGCCGCCGGCGTCCCCGTGCCCATCGGGCGGCCCGTGCTCAGCGCGGAAGACGCATGGGCAGCAGCTTGCGAGATCGGCTGCCCGGTGGTCGTCAAACCGCAGGATGGCAACCAGGGCAAGGGCGTCGCAGTCAATCTGAGCACGCGGGAAGAAATCGAAGCAGCCTATGCGCTGGCCTTCGAGGTCAGCGACGAGGTGCTCGTCGAGCGCTACCTCCCTGGCCACGACTACCGCCTGCTGGTCGTCGGCGACAAGCTCATTGCGGCGGCGAGACGCGATCCTCCGCTGGTCGTCGGCGACGGCGTGCACAGCATCCGGCAGCTGGTCGAACGCGTGAACAGCGACCCGCGGAGAGGTGAAGGCCATGCGACATCGCTGACCCGGATCCGTCTCGACGAGGTCGCGCTCGCCCGCCTGGCGAACGCTGGCCTGACACCGGATTCGGTGCCGGCCAGGGGCCAGCGTGTGGTGTTGCGCAACAACGCCAACCTGTCGACCGGCGGCACGGCAACCGATGTCACCGACGACGTTCATCCCGAGTTTGCCGCGGCCGCAGTCGCCGCAGCGCAGACGATCGGTCTCGACATCGCCGGCGTCGACGTCGTCTGCGACAGCGTCCTTCGACCCCTCGAAGCGCAAGGCGGCGGGATCGTCGAGATCAACGCGGCTCCAGGCCTGCGCATGCACCTGCAGCCGTCATTCGGCAAGGGACGACCGGTCGGCGAAGCGATCATCAGCAGCATGTTCGCCCCGGGTGAAGACGGCCGGATTCCTCTGGTCGCCGTCGCCGGAACCAACGGCAAGACGACCACCGTCCGGCTGATTGCGCATATCATCGGTGAATGCGGCCTGCGCGTGGGGATGACGACTACCGACGGGATCTACATCCAGGGGCGGCGCATCGATACCGGAGACTGCAGCGGTCCGAAGAGCGCGAGGAATGTCCTCTTCCATCCCGACGTCGATGCTGCCGTGCTCGAGACGGCTCGCGGAGGCGTGCTGCGCGAAGGACTCGGATTCGACCGCTGCGACGTGGCCGTGGTGACCAACATCGGCCTCGGCGATCACCTCGGGTTGTCGTACATCAGCACGGTCGAGGACCTGTCGGTCGTCAAGCGCGTCATCGTCCAGAACGTCAGACCGGGTACCGGTGTCGCGGTACTCAACGCCGCCGACCCGATGGTCGCCAGAATGGCCGCTTCCTGTCCCGGGACGGTGACCTACTTCGCCATCGACCGCAACCATCCGGTGATGGCCACGCATCGTGCCCAGCGCAAGCGGGTCGTCTACCGCGATGGCGACTCGATCGTCGCTTCCGGAGGAGGAGTCGAGCACCGCATTGCGCTCGCCGGAATTCCATTGACCCGGCAAGGTGCGATCAGCTTCCAGGTCGAGAACGCGATGGCGGCGATCGCTGCCGTCTGGGCGCTCGGCATCGACTGGCCGACCATCGAGCGCGGCTTGAGCAGCTTCGTCAGCGACGTGGCCACGGCACCCGGCCGATTCAATCTATTCGATTATCGCGGGGCGACGCTGATCGCCGACTATGGCCACAATCCGGACGCGATTCAGGCGCTGGTCCAGGCGGTCGAGAATCTGCCGCTCGGGCCTGGCGGGAAGCGCTCGGTGGTGATCAGCGGAGCTGGTGACCGCCGCGACCAGGACATTCGCCAGCAGACGGAAATCCTTGGCGATGCCTTCGATCGCGTGATCCTCTACCAGGACCAGTGCCAGCGTGGCCGAGCCGACGGCGAAGTGCTGGCCCTGCTCCAGGAGGGCCTCAGAAATGCGCGGCGGACTGTGGAAGTGACCGAGATTCGCGGCGAATTCCTGGCCATAGATTTCGCGCTGGCCAGCCTGCAGGCCGGTGACATCTGCCTGATCCTGATCGATCAGATCGAGGAAGCTCTGGACCACATCAGGAGGCGACTGGCCGAAAGCCGGACCAATCACGACGACACCGGGTCGCCCACACATCAGAGGGCGTGAATGAATCTGCTGCGCGACCGACTCACGGTGTCACTCGCTCACTTCTCGCCCAGCCATCTGATCCGACATGTCTCGTCGTTCTCTCATGTCGCGTCGTTCTCTCGCTCGCGCCGGACATCTCCGGCTGCTCGCGACGATTTCTTCACGACCACTCAGTCTGAAGGAGCCCGATAAGCCCAGGAGAAATTGCCGTGACTGCCGGCAAACAGGCGTACGCATTCGCCTTCAACTCGCCGAAGACGGGCCCTCAGCTCTCTTGCCGGGAGAGAGTCGAGGGGAGGATCGGCAGCGCGGACGAGCACCGTGCTGACTCGCGTCTCGCCCTCCACGCGCCCGATCTCGCAAGCTACACTGCTGCACGCCTGCTCCCTTGCGGCACGAATTTCGCTGACCTGTTGTCCGAGACGATCCACTTCCGACTCGATCTCCCGGACGACTCCGCTCAACTGCGAAATCGTCCGCAGGGCTGGGGCGGCAAGCGCGGCCAGCCTGCGCCAACCTGCCTGCTGCTGATCACTGAGGATCACTTCCCGGTTGCGCAGCTTGCCGACCAGCAGCAGGTAGCTGGCCACCTCCTTCTCGCGGCGCAGCGCGTCGATCCGCGCGCGGTGGGCGGCGATCGCATTTCTTGCCTGTTCGCAGCGCCCGAGCAGAGCCACCAGTTCCGCGCTGTGCCTTGACAGGTCAGGCAAAAGGATCAGTACCGAACAGTCCGTTTCCCGACGCGCGCGACTGAGGCGCATCCTCACCCCCCGTGCGGCCACCGCACAGGCCTCGGCAACGTCAGCGTCGAGCGCCTCGGCGACGATGTCGCAGTTGGTCGCCTGGCCGACAACCACTTCCCGACCGATGATCAGACAGTTGTCGGCCTTGCGAAGGTTGATCGACCCGTGCCGTGCGATCAGTGTCGCTCCCGAAGCCATGCCGTCGACGACGATGTCACCATCGTCATTGCTGGCGCTGCCGCCGACCAGGTTGTGCCGCAGATGGACGAGACCACCGGTCGACACGACGTGACCGTACACGTCGGCGTACGCAGTGATCGTCCGGCACTGAACGACGCGCTTCTCCTGGATCTCTCCGTGCTGCTCGTAGACCTCGCCGGTCAAGAACAGATCGCCGGTCGTGCGCACGCTCACGCCTTCGTGGCTGACGATCTTGTCGGCAACCGAGAACTGGTTGCTGCGCCGGTCGATACTCAGGAATCCGCATACGGAGGCGAGCAGGTACTCGCCGTCTGCCTCGCGGCTGACCTTCGTCCCGGGCCCGGCGAGCGACTCGAGAGCAATGTCCTGTGGCAGCGGCGCGGCCAAGACCTCGCCGGCCAGGTCACGACCATCCACCCCAAGCACACGAGGCACTTTCCTGAGCAATCTGATGCCCGCCGCGACCTGTGGATAGCGCGTCTCGAACTGGCGCAGGTCGACGCGGTCGCCGAGCAGTCGTCGAGGGGCGTTGTTGCGATGTAGACCGGGTGCCATTTCGATGATCTGTGCGTCCCTGCCCGGCCTGGACTGACGCTCGCGGGCGACGACGCGCCAGTCAACCCGATCCAGCGCGATCCCCTCACGAACCGCTTCGAGGTCGATGCCGAAGCGCACGCCCTGTGCCCAGGCGTGGGCGACGAACTCGTCCGGATCGAGTCGGACGCGCCTGTCGCCGTGCGGCTGTGCGCCGCTCGGCCCTCGCTGAGCGGGCTCCAGCGTGCCGCCGTCGGATGCCGCGCCGTCATCGAGGTCCTCGTAGAGAGGCTCGAACAGGTATGCGGCCTGGCCTTCCTCTACCCGCAGATCCTTGTATAGCGCCTGACGCTCCGGCCGAAACGCGGTGATGTCGATCGCAAGAAACACCTCCTCTGCCGCACCTGGACCGGACAGCGTCAGGGGATCATCGATCAGTGCAAGAAACCGGGGATAGTCGAGAACCCTGAAGTACAGCCCCGATCTGACCACGCGATCGACGAAGTCAACGAATTCCTGGCGCGCGTCGAGACGCGGCAGACTGACGTATAGTCCTTCGTCGCGCTGGACGATGAAGCGAGACAGGGCAACCTGCCCTTCCTCTAGGTCAGCCAGGTTGCCGATTGCACTGACCGGATTCTGTGGCATTTGAGCAGTCTGATCCCGGTGAGTGAGCGACTTCAGGATCCATCGAGAATCAACAGGTCGTGGGCAACGCCTCACCGCTCCGGCCGAGGACAGCTACACACGGTAGCCGGAACGCGCCACCGCCATCACGACAGCCGAGGGGCGGCGACAGTGGCGACCCTGCCGACCCTGCCGTCTACGACCCGCTGATGAGCGTACCAGAAAGCGCGCGAACGCACAGCAGATCGACATCGCCGGCAGCTCCGAAGCGCAGCGAGCCGCAGCCGTCGACCGACGGGCCGCTGGACTGCCGGCGACGCAGCGGCCATCGCGACGGCGACACGCCGCTTCGCTTCCCGACGCGTCCGCTCAGCCCTCAGTTCCTGGCGCTGTCAGCCTTTCGCACGCTGATGCGTTGTCCCAACCAGTCGGTGGACTCAACAGCGTCACGTGCAGCCAGCCACGACCGGTTCGTATCAACCTGCTCTCCTGCTTCTGCGAGGGACTCACCAAACCCATGCCTACCTTTCGCTATGCACTGGTGCTGATCCCGCCCATCGTCGCCGCGTGCGCAACCGCACCGCCCGAGGGTCCGACGGTGATGGCACTCCCCGGTACCGGTCAGAGCTTCGAGCAGTTCCGCGTCGACGACGCGCAGTGCAGGGAATACGCCCGCCAGGCGATCGCACCGAGAACACCGGCATCGGCGGCCGCCGAATCGGGCGCGACCAGTGCGGTCGTCGGGACGGCCATCGGCGCAGCCGCCGGTGCAGCGATCGACGGATCGAACGGCGCCGCAGTCGGCGCCGGAGTCGGCCTGCTCGCGGGCAGTGTGGCTGGCGTCGCCGCAGGCAATCGCTCCGCCTACGATCTGCAACAGATCTACGACCAGAACTACCTTCAGTGCATGTACGCTCGCGGCCAGCGTGTGCCCGTTCCGGCAGGCTATGTGCTGCCCGGTGCCTACTACGACCGACCGCCACGCCCCGCCGCTCCGCCACCCCCCCCGCCACCCGCAGGCCCTCCCCCACCACCACCCGGCAGTCCTGAGCCCGTACCGCCGCGTCGCTGACCTCGTCCCGGATCATTCCCGGGCGCGGCCTCTGGCACGTACCGCGGCACTCCGTGCGCCCGCTTGCCAGCCGCGGCGGGGATACCGGATGATTGCGGAGTGTCGGGATGTCGATGCGCCGGCAACTTCCCGGGCACCCGACGACCGCTTCTGCGCGTCCTCGGTCGACAGCGCACCGACGTGCCGCGCTTTCGTGGCCCCTCTGCCGCTCACCAGCGAAGCGACAAGCCATGCGCCAAACCAGGACGACTGCGCCGGCAAGCCGCTCACGACGCCTGCCGGGCGCGGCGATACTTGCTCCAGGCGCTCCAGCTGAACAGCACCAGCCCGAGCCAGATCAGCGCGAAACTGAACAGCTGAGCGAAACGCATCGGTTCGCCGAAGACGTGGATCGCGGTGATGAACTGGGTCGTCGGATTGATGTACATCAGCATGCCCACGGTCGCCAGGTCGAGCCTCTGCGCGGCGGCGGCGAAGGCAATCAGCGGCAGCGCGGTGAGCACTCCCGAGGCGACGAGCAGCGCGGTGGTTCTCAGGTCGTGCCCGGTGAACACGGCGTGGCCGTGCTGAGCCTGCCACAGCGCATAGAGGGCGCAGGCCGGAAGCATCGCCAGCGTCTCGAGCCACAGTCCGGAAACGACGTCTACCGGCAGACGCTTGCGGACGAGTCCGTACGAGCCAAAGGTTCCGGCGAGAACCAGCGAAATCCAGGGCAGGCTGCCAACGGCGACGACCTCATTGACGATCGCGGCGAGCGCGAGGATCACGGCGAGGCCTTCGAGGCGGTCGAGCCGCTCGTCGAGGACGACGAGGCCGAGCACGACGTTGACCAGCGGCGTCAGGAAGTAACCAAGACTCGAGGCCATCACCTGCCCGCTGGCCACGGCCCAGAGAAAGACGAGCCAGTTGGTACCGATCAGCGCGGCGGCGACGAGCAGCGTCAAGGCCTGATTCGGGTTGCGGAGGACCGCGCGAACCCTCGACCAATGCCTGCTGACGGTGATCAGCAGGCCGACCCAGAGGCACGCCCAGAGCGCGCGATTGCTCAGCACGTCGACCGGCGGGACGTTGGCCAGCTGACGGAAGAACAACGGGAAGAAACCCCACATCCCGTAGGCGAGCAACCCACAGGCAACGCCGGCGAACTGGCGGCTGGCGGTCACCGCGCCGGCCTGCCGCCCGCCGCTGATCTTCTCCCGCTCAGGGCAGCGCCGGAGCGACGAAGCGCTCGTCACTGGTCAACGCATTGAGGAAAGCGACGAGTTGGGCGACCTCGCGATCCGAGAGCCGGCGGTCGACGAGAAGTTCGCTCCTGGCTGTCCCCGGTTTTCCACCCGAGGCCATGTAGCGCACCGCCGCCTCGAGGCTGTCTACGCTCCCGTCGTGAAAATACGGCGCGGAAATTCCCACCGAGCGCAGGCTCGGAGTCTTGAAAGCGGACATGTCCTTCGGGTCTTTCGTGACCGCGTAGCGACCGGGATCGGGACTGGGCTTGCCGGCCTCGAGACCGATGTTGTGGAACGTGCTGTCGCTGTACAGCGGCGGAGTGTGACAGGCTGCGCAGCCGGCCTTGCCCGAAAAAAGTTCGCCACCGGCGATCGCCTCGGCAGAAACCGCCGTCCGGTCACCGGCAATGTAGCGATCCCATGGCGACTCGCCACTGTTCAGCGTACGCAGGAAGGCGGCCAGTGCCTTGGCGACGTTGTCCGCGTTCGGCGGGACGCCGAAGACCTTCTCGAACTCCGCCCGATACCCCGGCACCTCGGCGAGGGTCGCGGCGGCCTTCGCCGGATCGGCGCCGATCTGCGCCTTCCAGGCTGCGGTGATCTGGCCTTCGAGCGTCTTCGCGCGACCGTCCCAGTACCAGGCCGTGTAGTAGCCGGTGTTATACACGCTCGGCGTGTGCCGCGTGTTCATCCCGCCGCCGACCTTGCGCGACAGCGGCAGGCCGTCGGTCCAGCCCAGGTGGCGATAGTGACAACCCTGACAGGCCATGCTGCCGTCGCCCGAGAGCCGCCGGTCAAAGAACAGCTGCTTGCCCAGCGCCGCCTTCTCCGACGTCGTCGGATTGTCGGCGGGGTCAGGAGGAGCGGTCGGCAGAGTCGGCGAGCGAGCGTAGTCGACGGCGTGCTTGGGCGGCGTCATGACGCATCCCAGAGCAGCCGTGACCGCAGCGACGATCAACCCGCCAATCCGGATCGTCCCCATCTCATCTCCTCCTCGACGCATTGCGGTGATGGCGGTGACGCTCGCCAGGAGAATCGGCTCTCGGGGCGACTTCATCCCGGCCGCCGTCACCGGCCCCGGCGAGACCGCGAAGCTACCGCGCGAGACCGACCAGGTGCTCGACGGCCGCCTTGACCTCGGCATCGCTGAGGTCGGCCGCGCCGCCGCGCGCAGGCATCGCGTTCTTGCCGTTGATCGCGCTGTTGACCAGCGCTGCGCTTCCGGTCGCAATCCGCGGTGCCCACGCAGCCTTGTCGCCAGCCTTCGGCGCTCCTGCCGCTCCGGTCGCGTGACATGCCTGACAAACCGCAGCATAGACCGCAGCACCGTCGCGCGGCTTGCGGTCGGCGCTGGGCGCCGCTGCCCTGGCCAGTTCCACCCTCGCCACCGGCTGAATGCGCCCATCCGCCTCGTCAGCCGCAACCATCCGCGTGCTGCCCTTGCCGATCATCGACAAGGGCCAGATGGCCGCGACGAGCACGACGGCGACGATGATGGTGATGATCAGGATCAACCGTGAGGAATACTGTTGCTGAGCCATGCCAAATCCTTGTCGAGATACCGGTCAAAGCGCGCATTCTACCGCTGTCGGATGCGGCCGGACAGCCCCGGGAACGATCGTCGGCGACAAACAGGCGCGCCGACACAGGACTTCCCGACAGGCCCGCGCCGTCGAGTCGCTGACTGGCGGCGATACGGCCCGCCGAACGGCTTGCACCCCTTTCCGCGACCCGGTATACTCCGCCGCCTTCGACCTGCTCATCCGTTCATGGGAATACCAATTCATGGCCAATAGTGCTCAAGCTCGCAAGCGTGCCCGTCAAGGCGTCAAGCAGCGCGCCCACAACGCCAGCCTGCGCTCGACGCTGCGCACGGCGGTCAAGCGCGTGCAAAAAGCGATCGGGACGGGCGACAAGGCTGCGGCACAAGCCGCGTACCAGCAATCGGTCTCGGTCATCGACCGCATTGCCGACAAGCAGATCATCCACAAGAACAAGGCTGCCCGCCACA
Organism: Accumulibacter sp.; assembly: GCF_023806625.1. Lineage (GTDB taxonomy): Bacteria > Pseudomonadota > Gammaproteobacteria > Burkholderiales > Rhodocyclaceae > Accumulibacter. Next base: position 13,771 of record NZ_JAMTDX010000030.1, on the reverse strand, counting down.
AGAGCCGGCTTTCGGCACAGATCAAGGCGCTGTCCGCCTGACCCGCGCCACACGGTTCAGGCGTAGAGAAGCTGCGGCGCCCTCGGGCGCCGTTTCGTTTTGCGGCCCTGACCTGCTCAGCGCGACCCGGGCCGTTCGCTCTGAAGCCCGCGCTTGCGCGCTATAATGCGCAGCTGGCGCGGCACTGGCAGACCGTTCTAATATCATCGTTGTGACGGGGAATCTCATGACTGCGGTACAGCTGGATATGGAGCAAGCTCGCTTCAACATGATCGAGCAGCAGATACGTCCTTGGGAAGTGCTCGATCCGGAGGTCCTGAGCGTTCTCGCCGCGGTACGGCGCGAGGATTTCGTTCCCGACGCGCTCAGAGCGCTTGCCTTCGCTGACCTCGAACTGCCGATCGGTCATGGTCAGACGATGCTCGCGCCCAGGATCGAAGCGCGGATGCTTCAGGAACTCGGCGTCAGGAGTACCGACATCGTTCTCGAAGTGGGAACGGGCACCGGCTACATGGCCGCCCTCCTGGCCAGCAAGGCCGAGTACGTGTTTACGGTCGAGATCAATCCGGTTCTGGCCAGCGCTGCGCGCCATCGACTCCGCCAGGCCGGGGTGGCCAACGTCAGCGTCGAGACCGGTGACGCATCGGAAGGCTGGTCAGGACCATCGCCCTATGACGTGATCCTGATTTCGGGGGCCCTGCCCGAACTCCCCGATGCGTTCCTCAGGCAGCTCAAGGCCGGCGGCAGACTGGGCGCCTTCATCGGCCAGCCACCACTGATGGAGGCCCGGTTGATCATCCGCTCCGAGGACCAGGCCTTCAACACGATCAACCTCTTCGAAACCGTCGTTCCGCCGCTGATCACGCGCAAGCGTGAGCGTTTCGTCTTCTGATCGCCGACTGGCGCGCCGATGCGGCACATCGCGGCAGTCGAGCCGGGCGAAGCGCCGACCAGGGGCGACACGAAATCCGGCGAGCACGCGGTCGTGGCACGGCGCCGGCCGCTCCTGCTCGACGTCCGGGAGCCTTGGGAGTTCGTCATCGCGCATCTGCCGGGGTCGGTGCTCGGGCCGCTGCACAGTATCCCCGAACGGGTCACCGGAGTCGCTGCGCAGGATGACATCGTGGTGACCTGCGATCGCCGCCTGTGCCGCTTCGAGGCCGCGTGCGCTCTCGAACTCCGCGGTTTCACTTCGAGCTGCGACCTCACTGGCGGGCTCGACGCCTGGGCGCGCGAGGTCGATCCGGCGATGCCGAAGTATTGACTGGGGGAGCGCTCGATGCCCCGCAAGCGTTCTGCCGGCGCGCTACCGACTCTTCTGTTCGCCCTCCTCGTAGCGAAAACGGCTTCCGGCTCCGATTTGCTGCAGGTCTATCGCGAGGCGCTGACCTACGATGCCCAGTACGCCGCCGCAAGATCGACGGCCGAAGCCGGTCGGGAAAAGCAGCCACAGGCACTCGCCGGGCTGTTGCCGGCAATCTCGGCAAGTGGCAACAGCTACTGGAACGACAGCCGCTTCGACAGCCGGTCGAGCAGCAGCATCGTTCCGAACGTCACGGTATCCACGAAGAGCCGGTACAACAGCAACGCGTACGGCGTCAATCTCACGCAACCGCTTTTCCGCTGGCAGAATTTCGTCCAGTACGACCAGTCGAAACTGCTGGTCATGCAGACCGAGGCAAATTTTGCGCAGGCCGGACAGGATCTGATCCTGCGTGTCGCGCAGGCTTACTTTGATGTGCTCGTCGCCGAGGAAAACCTTCGCGCCGTACAGGCCAACAAGACCGCGATCGCCCAGCAGCTCGAGCAGGCGAAGAAGAACTTCGAGGTCGGAACCGCGACGATCACCGACACCTACGAGTCGCAGTCGCGTTTCGACCTCGCCACGGCACAGGAAATCGCCGCCGACAACGAACTCGAGGTCAAGCGCTACAGTCTGCGCGTGCTGATCGGGAAGGATCCTGGAGAACTCAACCGCCTCAGAGCGAAAGCTGTTCTCGACCCTCCTCAGCCGGCGGGCATGGACCCCTGGGTCGAGGCGGCTGAACGCGACAGTTTCGTCGTCCAGGCGCAGGAGGCGGCAGCGGAGGCGGCGAACAAGGCGGTGGAGATCAGCCGGGCTGGCCATTATCCGACACTCGATCTGGTGGCCAACTACAACCAGAGCAACGGGCCTGGTCAGATGGGACTGGGCGAGATCGACACGACGACCCGACAGATCGGGGTGCAGCTCAACATCCCGATTTTTCAGGGTGGTGCCGTCAATTCGCGCACGCGTGAGGCAATCGCCAGGCGGGACGCCGAGCGGGCCAGCCTGGACAATGTCCGGCGCAATGCTGCACTCGGCGCCCGCCAGTCTTACCTCGGCGTGGTCAATGGTCTCGCCGAAGTGAAGGCGTTGGACGCCGCCCTGGTCTCGAGTCTCAGCTCACTCGAATCCAACCGGCTGGGCTACGAAGTCGGCGTACGCATCAATATCGACGTTCTCAACGCCGAGAACCAGGTCTACGTCACGCGGCGCGATCTCGCCCGGGCGCGCTTCAACACGCTGCTCGCGCAACTGAAGCTCAAGGCCGCCGTAGGGGCGCTCAGCGAGGTCGATCTCGAACGGGTCAACGCCCTGCTCGAGCCTCCATGAGCTCGCCGACCAGCGCCAGGATGCGCTCGGTCGCCCCCCGGTGAAGCTCGCTGAAGGTCGCTGCGGCGGCGCGCATCGCGGCGAGTTGCGCTGGATCGGCAAGCAGGGCCGCGGCGAGGGCTGCGGCTTCGCCGGCATCGGTGACCCGGCGCGCGGCACCGGAAGCTAGCGCGTCACTGCTCGCCTGAGCGAAGTTGAAGCTGTGCGGTCCGATGAGGACCGGACAGCCGCAGGCTGCGGCCTCGATCAGATTCTGCCCGCCGAACGGCAGAAGGGTCCCGCCGATCAGCGCAAGATCGGCGAGCGCATAGTACGCGGCCATTTCGCCCATGCTGTCGCCGATCCAGACCTGGTGTGCCGGACCCGGTAGTTCACCGGCGCTGCGCCGACAGGCTTTCAGACCGCGCGAGGCGACCAACGCGGCGACCTCATCGAAACGCTGCGGATGGCGAGGAACGATCAGCAGAAGCAGGCCCGGAACATCGCTAGCGGCCAGCGCGTCGAGAATCAGCGCCTCCTCGCCCTCACGCGTACTCGCCGCGACCCAGACCGGCCGCGGCCCGATACTCCGCCGCCAGGCGGCTCCCCTGTCGAGCAGTTCTGCGGCCGGCTGGACGTCGAACTTGAGGTTGCCACAGACGCGAATCCGGACGGCTCCAACCCGGCGCAGGCGATCGGCGTCCGCCTCGCTCTGCGCGGCCACTGCGCTGAGCGACCCGAGCGCCGGTCTGATCAGCGGCGCCAGACGAGCATAGCCCCGCGCGGAACGCGGCGAAAGACGTGCGTTGATCAGCGCCAGAGGCAGATTCCGCTGGCGCGCGACGGCGACGACGTTGGGCCAGACTTCCGTCTCCATGATCAGGCCAAGCTGCGGCCGAAAGTGGTCGAGAAAGCGCGCGCAGGCGTCCGGGAGGTCGTATGGCAGGTAAGCCTGGACGATCCGTCCGGGATGGCGGCTGGCGACCTCGGCCCCAGCATCGCGACCGGTCGGGGTCATGTGGGTCAGCAGCAGCGAATGCTGCGGATACGCGGCGAGCAGCGCTCCGATCAGCGGCGTCGCGGCACGCGTCTCGCCGACCGAAACCGCGTGCAGCCAGAGCAAAGGGCGATCCGGACGCGACGGGTAGAAGCCGTGTCGCTCGCCGAAGTGGCGGAGGTACCCGGGCTGACTCCGGGAACGCCAGAGCAGGCGAAGCCAGACCAGGGGCATGCCCAGGTAGAAGAACACCGAGTAGACAAGGCGTGATATCACGGCGGACACGGCCCAGTGCAGCGGTCGGCACCGGCCACCGGTGATCCGTGATCTGCTTCACCGGCCGGCGAACTGATCGGCGGTATCATGTTCGTTGGTGGCCATGGGAAGCACCAGGTCTGGCAGGGCAACCGAAACGCGCATTATAGGAGAAGCCGGCTTCGGCTCCCCGAACGACCTGGCGTTGCCCGTCACACGTCTCGCCCGGCCAATCGACCCACTCTGGAGAAGTTGTCAATGAACGCACCGACGATCCGCCCGGTGATCCTTTGCGGAGGATCCGGGACGCGCTTGTGGCCGCTTTCACGCACGCATTACCCCAAACAGTTCCTGCGCCTGATCGACGACTTCTCGCTGCTTCAGAACACCTTGCGACGGCTCGACGGGCTCGCCGGCCTGGGCAGGGCGATCGCCGTGGCCAACGAACACCACCGCTTCCTGGTTGCCGAGCAGTTTCTCGAAATCGGCGCGCCATGCGAAATCTTGCTCGAGCCGGCGGCGCGCAACACGGCGCCCGCTGTGGCGTCGGCCGCGGCGCTGGCCATTCGCGAGCAGCCCGAGCCTGCACCGCTGCTGCTCGTCCTGCCCTCGGATCACGTGATCGGAGGCGTCGAAGCGTTTCAGCAAGCCGTCAGAGCGGCGATTCCGCATGCCGAGCAGGGCGCCCTGGTCACCTTCGGCGTGACTCCCGACCGACCGGAGACCGGCTACGGTTACATCCGCCGCGGGGCACCGGTCGCCGGAGGCTTCGCGCTCGACCGTTTCGTCGAGAAACCCGATTTGGCCAAGGCGCAGGCCTACCTCGACGCCCGCGAGTACTTCTGGAACAGCGGCATGTTCCTGTTCCGTGCCGACAGTTACCTCGAGACGCTGAGGCGCTTCGCGCCAGCGATGCACGATTGCGCGACCATGGCGCTGAGTAGGGCAAGCCGCGACCTCGACTTCCTCCGCCTCGAGCCGGAGGCATTCGCGGCCAGTCCAGCCAACTCGATCGACTACGCGGTCATGGAAAAGACCGACCACGGCGTGGTCATCCCGCTCGACGCCGGGTGGAGCGACATCGGCGCCTGGGACGCACTGGCCAGCATCGGCCAGTCCGACGAAAACTGCAACACGCAGCGCGGCGACGTCCTGGCGCTCGAGACGAGCAACTGCGTGCTCTTTTCCGAAGAGCGGCTGCTGGCGACGATCGGCGTCAGCAACCTGATCGTCATCGCCACTCCCGACGCGGTCCTGGTCGCCGAAAGGTCGAGGGCACAGGAGGTCAAGACGCTCGTCGAGCAGCTCAAGCGCAGCGCCCGGAGCGAGACCGAGTTCAGACATATCGTGCACCGCCCCTGGGGCAGCTACGAAGGCCTCGCTCATGGCCCGCGCTACCAGGTCAAGAGGATCGTCGTCAAACCGGGGGCGACGCTGAGTCTGCAGAAGCACCACCATCGCGCCGAGCACTGGGTCGTCGTCCGTGGGACGGCGCGGATCGTTCGTGGCGACGAGTCGCTGCTCCTTTCCGAAAACGAATCGACCTACATTCCGCTCGGCGTCGTCCACCGCCTCGAGAATCCGGGCAAGATCGATCTCGAGATCGTTGAAGTCCAGTCCGGGAGCTATCTCGGCGAGGACGACATCGTTCGTATCGAGGACAGCTACGGACGATGAGCGCCGATCGCGCGGCGTTCTCCAGCCAACGCGGGGCGGCTCTTGCGGCTCCTCTCTCGATCATCGAAAGGCACATGGCATGATCCTGGTCACCGGCGGCGCCGGCTTCATCGGCTCGAATTTCGTTCTCGACTGGCTTGCCCGGAGCGACGAGGGACTCGTCAACCTCGACAGGCTGACCTACGCCGGCAATCTGGAAAACCTGCAGGCGCTGGCCGACGATCCCCGGTACGTCTTCGTCCACGGCGACATCGGTGATCGCGCACTGGCCAGCCGGCTGCTCGACGAGCACCGACCGCGGGCGATCGTCAATTTCGCAGCCGAGTCGCACGTCGATCGTTCGATTCACGGACCCGAAGACTTCATCCAGACGAACATCGTCGGCACTTTCCACCTTCTCGAAACGACACGCGGCTACTGGAGCGATCTTGCGGGGCGGGAGCGGCAGCGCTTCCGCTTCGTGCACGTGTCCACCGACGAGGTTTACGGGTCGCTCGGCCGCGAGGATCCCGCATTCAGTGAAGCGCATCGTTACCAGCCGAACAGCCCGTATTCGGCGAGCAAGGCAGCGAGTGACCATCTGGTCCGCGCGTATCATCACACCTACGGTCTTCCCGTGCTGACCACCAACTGCTCGAACAACTACGGCCCCTACCACTTCCCCGAGAAGCTGATCCCGTTGATGATCGTCAATGCGCTCGCCGACAAGCCACTGCCGGTCTACGGCGACGGCCAGCAGATTCGCGACTGGCTCTACGTCAGCGATCACTGCAGCGCTATCCGCCGGGTTCTCGACGCCGGCCGCCCGGGGGAAACCTACAACATTGGTGGCTGGAACGAAAAACCCAATCTGGACATCGTGCTGACCGTCTGCGCGCTGCTCGACGAACTCAGCCCGCGCAGCGACGGCAAGCCATACCGCGAGCAGATCACTTACGTGGCCGACCGGCCCGGGCACGATCGCCGCTACGCGATCGACGCTCGCAAGATCGAACGCGAACTGGGCTGGAGACCCGCCGAGACTTTCGAGAGCGGCATGCGCAAGACGGTGCTCTGGTACCTCGATAATCGGCAGTGGGTCCGCAACGTCCAGACCGGCGCCTACCGCGCATGGGTCGAGAAGAACTACGCGGAGCGTGGAAGGTGAGGATCCTTCTCTTCGGCAAGCGCGGCCAGGTCGGCTGGGAACTGCAGCGGAGCCTCGCGCCGCTCGGCGAGATCGTCGCGCTCGACCAGGAAGGCGACGGGTGCCTCTGTGGCGACCTCAACGATCTGCGCGGGCTGGCGCAGTGCGTCCGGCAGGTCTCTCCGGATGTCATCGTCAATGCTGCCGCGCATACGGCGGTGGACAGAGCGGAAAACGAGCCCGATCTGGCGATGACGCTCAACGCCCGGGCTCCCGGCGTGCTCGCCGAGGAGGCGCGGCGACTCGGCGCCTGGCTGGTGCATTACTCGACGGACTACGTTTTCGACGGCAGCGGCGAGCGACCCTGGCGGGAGGGTGACCCGACAGCGCCGCTTTCGGTCTACGGCCAGTCGAAGCTCGCCGGCGAACAGGCCATCGCCGGCGAGTGCGCCCGGCATCTGATCTTCCGGACCAGCTGGGTCCATGCCGCCCGCGGCAACAATTTCGTGCGCACGATGCTCCGGCTGGCCAGCGAGCGCGACGAGTTGCGGATCGTCGCCGATCAGGTCGGAGCACCGACCGGCGCCGAACTGCTCGCCGACGTCACGGTGCACGTCATCTGCCGCGCCCGCGAGCGGCCCGAGCTCGCGGGACTGTATCACCTGGTCGCCAGCGGTGCGACGAGCTGGCACGCCTACGCGCTTCACGTCATCGAGCGGGCGCGACAGGCCGGACAGGCGGTTCGGGTCACCGCGGACGCGATCAGGCCCGTGCCGAGCAGCGCCTTCCCGACTCCCGCCCGCCGGCCGCTGAACTCGCGCCTGGATACGACGAGGCTCCGCGAGTCATTCAGTCTCGTCCTGCCGGACTGGCGAGTCGGCGTGGACCGGACGCTCGCCGAGATCCTCGGCCGCTAAAGCGGCAGGGGCGAGCAGCGCGAGGCGCGTTGCCGGCCAACCATCGCCCGCCGATTGATGCGATGATCGCGGCTATCTTCGGCTGATCTGGTCAGGAGTCCGACTTGGTCTGGTGGTTGGCCTACGTGGCCTTGGGACTGTTCACCGGCTTTTTTGCCGGCATGCTCGGGATCGGCGGCGGCTTGGTCATGGTCCCGGCGCTGACCATGATGTTCGCCGCGCAGCCGGATTTCCCGCAAAACGAGGTCATGCATCTCGCGCTCGGCACGTCGATGTCGGTCATCCTGTTCACTTCGCTGGCCAGCCTGCTGGCGCATCACCGCCACGGCGCAGTCCTGTGGAAGGTGGTCGCCCAGATCACCCCGGGAATCCTGATCGGCACGCTGCTCGGTACGCTGGTCGCCGCCGGCGTGCCGTCGCGGCCACTGGCCGTCTTCTTCACCTGTTTCGTCTGTGCCGTTGCCGTGCAGATGGTGCTCGATCTGAAACCCGGAGCCGCACGCGAACTGCCGGGGCCGCCCGGGGTTTTCGCGGTCGGAACGTTGATCGGCGCCCTGTCGTCACTCGTCGCCATCGGTGGCGGATCGTTGAGCGTCCCCTTCCTCGTCTGGTGCAACGTCCGCGTGCGCAACGCGATCGCCACCTCCGCAGCGATCGGCTTTCCGATCGCCCTCGGCGGCTCGCTCGGTTACCTGTTCAACGGCTGGTCGCACCCCGGGCTTCCCGAGTGGAGCCTCGGCTATATCCACCTGCCGGCATTTCTCTGGCTGGTCCCGTCGAGCATGCTGATGGCCCCGGTCGGCGCCCGTCTCGCCCACCGTTTGCCGGTGGCGACCCTCAAACGCCTGTTCGCGGCCGTGCTGATCAGTCTTGCGGCGAAGATGCTCTGGGGTCTCTCAGGCGGCTGAGAGGTTGTCAGGAAATCGTCGCGAGCAGGCCGATAGGCCAGGCGCCAGGGAAGGGGAGTGTCCCTTCCTTCCTCTGCTGAAGCGAACCACGAGACCCATCAGATGGATAGGCGAGAGCGAAGGCGGGGTTTCGCGCGGCATGCTGCGCTCTGCCAACGGCCTGCTGCGCACAGCCGGCCGTTGGCAGAGCGAGTGAGCAACGGCGCAGACTGGCCGCACAGTGGATTCATCCACAGCCTGTGAGGCCGCGGATCAGCGCCCGACGAACTGCGGCTTCCTCTTCTCGATGAACGCACGGAGACCTTCGCGGTAATCCTCGGTCTCGAGGAAGGCAAAGGAAGCGCGCAACTCGTCTTCGGTCAGCGGGACATCGTGCTGAAGCCGCCGAACCCATTGTTTGTGCCAGCTGGCGACGAGCGGCGCCCCGGCACAGATGCGCTTGGCGCAAGCGTACGCTTCGTCGGCCACCGCCGGATCCTCGACGACCCGGGTGACCAGTCCCTTGGTCAGCGCTTCCTGCGCGTCGAGAATCCGTCCCTCGAGCAGGATCTCGAGCACCGTCGACGGCCCGACGAGGTGCAGCAACGCCTCCATTTCACCAGGATACATCGGGAAACCCAGCCTGCCGACCGGCACACCGAAACGCGATGATTGACCGCAGATGCGCAGGTCGCACTGGGCGGCGATCTCCAGCCCGCCGCCGATGCACGCGCCTTCGATCAGTGCGACCGTCGGGTGACGGCAATCGAAGATCGCCCGCAACGCGGCACCCGCCTGGACATGATAGGCCATCGCCCGGTCGAGCGTATCGCGAACGGTCGGGAACTCCTCGATGTCGCCACCGGCTGCAAAGGCCTGGGCGCCCTCGCCGCGCAGAACCACACAGCGTACCGTGGCGTCACCCGAGAGGTCGGCGACTACCGTGGCCAGGCTCCGCCACATCGCGGAATCGATCGCGTTGAGCTTCGCCGGGTTAGCCAGAGTGACCGTGGCGACCGCTGCGTCACGAGCACAGAGGATGCGTCCAGTCATGCGACCTTTTCGGGCTGTTCATGGCTTCTGCCGAGCGCCTGCCGCCCGGAGAGAATGTGATCATGCATCATCATTTGCGCGCGGCCCGCGTCACCCGCCCTGATCGCATCGAGGATCGCCGTATGTTCGGCCAGCGACTGCTGCAGCCGCCCGTCGATGCTCAGCGAGAACAAGCGGGTCAGCTTGAGGACCTTGCGCAAATCCTGAGTCACCTGGCTGAGCCAGCGGTTGCCGGACATCTCGTGGATCCGCTGGTGGAACTCCTGGTTGGTCTCGAAGAAGCGTTCGATCTGGTTGCTCGCCGCGCAGCGCTGGAGTTGACGGTGGATGGTTTCGAGGCGCGCGATCTGGTCCGGCCTTGCATTCTTCGTCGCCTCGAAGGCGCAGCGGCCTTCGAGCATGGCCATCAGCGGGAAGATCTCGTCGAGATCGCGATCGGAGATCTCGGTCACGAAACAGCCGCGCCGTGGCCGCAGGGTGACCAGGCCCTCGGCAGCGAGCACTTTCAGCGCCTCGCGCAGCGGCGTCCGGCTGATCCCGTAATCGACGGTCAGCAACTGCTCGTCGATGCGCGTTCCGGGCGGCAGTTCGTGGGCGAAGATCCGCTGTCGCAGTCTCTCGGCGACTTCCTGGTAGAGCGCGGTCTGGGCGATGCGGCTCGGAGCCATTGGTCCTTCTGGCGATTCGGTTCCCGGTCTCTGCGGACCTTGCTTTCGTAATTATGGATACAGTATTATTGGCTGGGCGGGGTGTCAAGCGGAAGATCGACAAGGTCCGGACCAGCCGCCCCGCGCGCAGCAGAGCCACTGCGCCACAAGGCGGAAGCACCGCCCAATCCACAGATTTCTCGAAAGGTTCCGTCATGTCAAACGCGAACGTTCCCGCAACACCCGACTCCGCAAGTCTCGATCTCTGGAAAAAGGCAGCCGCCAAGTCTGCGCCTGGCGGCAACGTCGAGGCACTCAACTGGGTGACCCCCGAGGGGATCGTCGTCAGACCCCTGTATACCCGGAAGGACGTCGAGGGCCTGCCTTACACCGACACGCTGCCCGGTCTGCCGCCTTTCTTGCGCGGCCCGCAGGCGACGATGTACGCCGTGCGTCCGTGGACGATTCGCCAGTACGCCGGCTTCTCCACTGCCGAGGAGTCCAACGCGTTCTACCGCAAGGCGCTGGCCGCCGGCGGTCAGGGCGTCTCGGTCGCCTTCGACCTGGCGACGCACCGTGGGTACGACTCGGACCATCCGCGGGTCACCGGCGACGTCGGCAAGGCCGGTGTGGCGATCGATTCGGTCGAGGACATGAAGATCCTCTTCGACGGCATTCCGCTCGACAAGATTTCCGTCTCGATGACCATGAACGGCGCAGTGCTGCCGGTCCTCGCCGGCTACATCGTCGCCGCCGAGGAGCAGGGCGTGCCGCAGAACAAGCTCTCCGGAACGATCCAGAACGACATCCTCAAGGAGTTCATGGTCCGCAACACCTACATCTACCCGCCGCAGCCGTCGATGCGGATCATCGCCGACATCATCGGTTACACGGCGGCGAACATGCCGAAGTTCAACTCGATCTCGATCTCCGGCTACCACATGCAGGAAGCGGGAGCGACGCAGGCGCTCGAACTCGCCTTCACGCTCGCCGACGGCCGTGAGTACGTCAAGACGGCACTGGCTTCAGGGCTCGATGTCGACGATTTTGCCGGCCGCCTCTCGTTCTTTTTCGCGATCGGCATGAACTTCTACCTCGAAGTGGCCAAGCTGCGTGCCGCCCGCCTGCTGTGGTGGAAGATCATGCAGGAGTTCTCGCCGAAGAACCCGAAGTCGATGATGCTGCGCACGCACTGCCAGACCTCCGGATGGTCGCTGACCGAACAGGATCCGTACAACAACGTCGTGCGCACGGCGATCGAGGCGATGGCCGCGGTCTTCGGTGGTACCCAGTCGCTGCACACCAATGCACTCGACGAGGCCATCGCCCTGCCGACCGAGTTCTCGGCGCGAATCGCCCGCAACACGCAGCTGATCATCCAGGAAGAAACCCACATCACCAACGTGATCGACCCCTGGGCCGGCTCGTACATGATGGAGCGCCTGACCCAGGACCTCGCCGATGAAGCGTGGAAGATCATCGAAGAGGTCGAGGCCATGGGTGGCATGACCCATGCCGTCGAATCGGGCTGGGCAAAAATGAAGATCGAGGGCTGCGCAGCCGACAAACAGGCGAGGATCGATTCCGGCAAGGACGTCATCGTCGGCGTCAACAAGTACAAGCTGGCCAAGGAAGACACGATCGACATTCTCGACATCGACAACAACGCGGTTCGCGAAGCGCAGATCGCGCGCATCCGGTCGGTCCGCGCAAGCCGCGACGGCGACAAGGTGAAAGCGGCACTCGACGACCTGACGCGCTGCGCCGAAACGGGCTCAGGCAACCTGCTCGATCTGTCGGTCCAGGCGATCCGCCTGCGGGCGACGGTTGGCGAAGTGTCGGATGCGCTCGAGAAGGTCTTCGGCCGCTTCCGCGCGACGCAGCAGACGGTGTCCGGCGTCTACGCCGCGGTCGTCGAGGGCATGTCGAGCTGGGAGCAGCTCAAGGCGGATGTCAACCGGTTCAGCGACGAGGAAGGCCGGCGGCCGCGAATCATGATCGCCAAGCTCGGTCAGGACGGACACGACCGTGGCGCCAAGGTCGTCGCCACCGCCTTCGCCGACCTCGGTTTCGACATCGACGTCGGCCCGCTTTTCCAGACGCCCGAGGAAGCGGCTCGTCTGGCGATCGAGAACGATGTCCATGCCATCGGCGTCTCTTCGCTCGCCGCCGGGCACAAGACGCTGCTGCCGGCGCTGGTCGAGGCGCTCAAGGCGCGAGGAGCCGACGACATCATCGTCTTCGCCGGCGGAGTCATCCCGGCGCAGGACTACGACTTCCTGTACAAGGCGGGGGCGAAGGCGATATTCGGTCCGGGAACGCGGATCGAGGATTCGGCGCTGACCGTACTCAACGAGATTCGCAAGGCACGCTCCGCGCACGCTGCCGCCTGATCGCCGGCCACGACCGCAGGCCATGGACATGACCAGCGACTCGGCGGGTAGCCTGTCGGGTGCCGACCAGCATCTCGTCGACGGGGTTCTCGCCGGCCAGCGAAGGGCGCTGGCCAAGACGATCACGCTCGTCGAGTCGACGCGCGGCGACCACCAGCACCGTGCGCGCCAGGTGCTCGGCGCGCTGCTTCCGCACACCGGGCGGACGATTCGCGTCGGCATCTCGGGCGCTCCGGGTGCCGGCAAGTCGACGTTCATCGAGGCGCTCGGCCTGCACCTGATCGAAAGCGGAAGGCACGTCGCCGTTCTCGCCGTCGACCCGTCTTCGTCGGTGTCCGGAGGTTCGATCCTCGGCGACAAGACGCGCATGGAGCATCTCTGCCAGCGCGACGAAGCGTTCATTCGCCCGAGCCCGTCAGCAGGGTCGCTGGGCGGGGTGGCCGACAAGACCCGCGAGGCGATGCTCGTCTGCGAGGCGGCTGGATTCGACGTAATCATCGTCGAGACCGTCGGCGTCGGCCAGTCGGAAACGACGGTCGCCGGGATGGTCGATGTCTTCGTGCTCCTCCAGTTGCCCAACGCCGGTGACGACCTCCAGGCGATCAAGAAGGGAATCGTCGAGATCGCCGATCTCGTCGTTTTCAACAAGGCAGACATCGACGAGCGCGCAGCGGCGTTTGCGCGAAACCAGATGCGCGCCGCGTTGACCATGTTGCGCAGCAGCAGCCCGAACTGGCGTCCACCCGTGCTGACGATCAGCGCACTGACCAAGCGCGGCATCGGCGAATTCTGGACAGAGATCGAACGCTATCGGGCAACGATGACGGCGAGCGGCGAGTTCGCGGAAAAGCGCCGCCGCCAGGCCGTCGACTGGATGTGGAATCTGATCGACTCGGGACTGCGCCAGCAGTTTCGCTCGCACGCTCTGGTGCGTTCAACGCTGCCCGACCTCTCACGTGACGTCGCCGAAGGCCGCACCACGCCGGGCGCGGCAGCCGCACGGCTGCTGGCCTTTCTCAAGCACTGACTTCGGGGTAACGCAGCCAAGGCTCCGACTTTTTCAAGCAGTTCTGATTGACCCGACCGACAGGGAGTTGAACCTATGCATGACATCATTCGCCAGCTTGCGGAAAAGCGCGCGGCGGCGTGTCTGGGTGGTGGCCAGAAACGCATCGACAACCAGCACAGCAAGGGCAAACTGG
>NZ_JAMTDX010000029.1 GCF_023806625.1 Accumulibacter sp. | reverse complement strand
AGCTTGTAGGTGCCGCCCTTGGCTCCTTGTCCCGCCGCTTCCTTCGCCGCCTGCTTGGCCGCGGCTTCGCCACCGCGTGTTCCGGCTCTGGCCGCATCCAGCGACGCTTCTGCGGCTTTCGCGCCTGCTCTGCCGAATATTCTAGCCGGCAGGCCGACGTTTGGCGCTACCCCTGCAGTCGCCGCGTTCATGCCGAGGCTCCCGGCCGCGATCCCCCGCTCGAGCATCGTCGAGTCCGGCGCGGCCAGCACCCCGGCATCCATCACCTCGCCGACGCCGGGGATGAACCCCGCCGCCGCGGCGCCGGTCGCCAGCATCAACTCCCCGACTGCCGGCGCGACCTCCGCGATCGCCTCCGCGGCGTGCTTTTCACCGGATGGAGGCGCATTCGCGGGCGGCGCCGGCTCACCGTTCGCATCGGTCGCCGGCGCCTCCGGAGGACCGAGTCCGAGCAGTTCCATCGCCGCATCCAGCAGACCGCCCGCGATCTCGCCGATGCTGCTCGCCCAGGACGCCTGCATCCCGAACGGATCGAAGTAGACGAGCGGGTTGCCGCGGACATACCGGTACAGGCACATGCCGTCGGCGTAGCCGGCGGGGTCGCGCGTCAGCCACGTCCCCAGCGCCGGGTCGTGCCAGCGTGAGCGCATGAGCCGGAGGCCGACATGAGAATCATGTAAGGCGCCGGCGAAGCCGACGAGGCAGCGGGAGCGCCACAGGCTGCCGCGCTCGACGCCGATCGGCGTAGCGAGCGGATTCGCCGCCGACCCCCCGCCCCCGGAACCCCCGTCCCCGCTCCCGGAGCGCCGCCGGAACTCCCGCCTCCGGAGCCTCCTCCGCCGCCGTGGAGCAGCCACTCGCGCTTCGCCTTGCCGAAAGGCGAATACCGCAGGGGCTGCAGTTGTGATGGCAACACCGCCAGCGGCTCGAACTGTCCGCTGCCCGGCGGCGTCTCGACCGTCGCCCGCACTGCCACATCATCAATCAGCACGACCACCGTGTGGTTCCGGTCCGTCAGCGCAAATTGAACGATGACTCAAGAGGTCGTGATCGGCGTGAAGCCGATGCCGACGATGGCGTTGTGCTCCGCTGCGGCGTGCTCAACGGCTTCCTTGAACATGTCGGTGACGTAAACGGGTTCGTCGGCGCCCGGGGCCAGCTTGAACATGGGGGGGCGCAGCGCGCCGGGCTTCAAGCCCTCGGGCAGAACCGAGAGCACGTTGACGGCGACAAACTCTCCTTCTTCTTCTTCGCACTGAAGAGGCATCGCCTGGGCGCAGCCGCTGATGAGCGGCGTCAGTTGCTTCCACGCCTTGGCGCTGAAAGCCGGAACGCCGGGCGCAAGACGCGCGAAGTCGGTATCACTGATCGAGCGGCGCGGCAGCTTGCCGGGCAGCCGCGGATCGAACTCGCGGACCCGAAGGGGAACCCAGCGGCTCACTCGCTGGCCTTGACCGAGCCTGGCTAGCTCGGCTATCCCCGCATCATTAACCGGCTTCATCCACCGGAACTCGTCGCCGCCCGGGTTGAGTCGCCACGCGACAATGGGGCCGCGGGGCCTGGTCTTCGAGTAGATCAGGTTCTTCGGCTTCTTAGAGGGATCATAGAGGAGCTTGTCGAAATACTCGGGATCGAAGTAGCGATCCCAAGGGCAGAGTCCATAGTAGGCTTCTAGGAAATCCTCAATAATGCCCGCATCATGAAACTTCGCCCCGATCCAACTCGATCCGGGAAACCGATACTTGGCGTTGGGCCACTTATCCGGCGGCAACCAGACCTCCTGGTGCCCGACAACCGGCCACCGTCCGTTCTCGACATAGAAAATCGCTGTCGAGGTCGCCAGGATGATGTCTGATTCCGAGAGTGCCGCCGATGAGTACGGCGCGTGTGGATCGACGATCTTGTCGAAATAGACACAAGGGCGATCCCCCGCAAACTCATCGGCATCATTCAGAATCTGGCCGAGGACATGGCGCCCATCGGACAGCGGAACAGCGAACAGGTCGCCCGCTTTCCAGGATTGCCGCTTTCGCTTTCCCATGCTCTTACGGCCTGCCGCAGGTCGGCTTGTCCGCCGTTCCACCCGCATCTCGATACGCTTCCTCGTTGATCTCGTACCGCTTGTTGGCCAGGTTGCCGCCCTGCGTCTTGGGACCGCCGTTCTGGCGGATGTGCGTCTCCTCCTTCATGCGCAGGTTCCGGCCGGGCTCGCCGCGATCGACGACCTCATAGTCATGCTTGACCCCTTCTTTGCGATCATGGAACTTCTGTCGCGCCTCGTAGTTCTTTGCATTGTCGGCTCGCCCGATGTACGGCTCACCAGTTTCCGGGTGGGTCCTCTTGTAGATGATCCCTTCGCCTTCCTTGCCTGCGCCTTCGACCGCCTGCTTCGCCGCGGCCTCGCCGCCCTCCTTGATTGCCTCCTTCTCCGCGGCTTTGGCGGCCTGTTTCGACGACGCTTCGGCCCCCTCCTTTGCCAGTAGTTTAGCACCCTGCTCCGCCGCCTCCTTGCCCAGGGTCTTGAGCGCGCCCGCTCCCACCGCCAGTTCCACCGCCATCTCGGTGTACTCGCCCGCCGCGTACGCGACCGAGCTCTTGTCGACCGCGTCGTTGACGCCGATTGCCTCGCGGATCGCGTCGGTGATCCCGAAACTCAGCGAATCCGCCGCGCCGGCGAAGAAGTCTGAGGCGGCGAAGAGCGCCTGGTCGTACCACGCCTGCATCCCGAACGGATCGAAGTAGACGAGCGGGTTGCCCTTGACGTAGCGGTACAGGCACATGCCGTCGGCGTAGCCGGCGGGGTCGCGCGTCAGCCACGCGCCCAGCGCCGGGTCGTACCAGCGTGAGCGCATGAGCCGGAGGCCGACATGAGAATCATGTAAGGCGCCGGCGAAGCCGACGAGGCAGCGGGAGCGCCACAGGCTGCCGCGCTCGACGCCGATCGGCGTAGCGAGCGGATTCGCCGCCGACCCCCCGCCCCCGGAACCCCCGCCCCCGGACCCTCCGCCCCCGCCCTCTCCTCCTCCATCGCTGCACGCGGCGGCCACCGTCGCGTTGTCGATCAGCCCGACGACCGTGTGGTTCCGGTCCGTCAGCGACCCGGAATGGCGAGGTCAGGCGGTGCGGCGATCAGATACCGAGCTCCCTAAGGCGTTTCGTCAGCACGATCTCGGCGGCCACGTAGCCGTCCATTCCGTCTTCCCAGAGCTCGTCCGCCTCGGACTTCTCAATACGCACTTCCCGGATTTTCCTAAGCGTGTCCTCGTCATAATAAGATTTGTAAAACGCGACACCCTGGACATATCGCGCGAACGGGGGCAGGGGCCACGCCGAGCGGCTCCACGGGCTGATCGCGCCGATCACCTTCCACGCGCCGTTGAGAACTCCCAGATCCCCAACCTGGCCAACCCTGATCGCATTCTCCGGTTTCAGCACCGAATGATCCAACGGTGAGTCGATCGAATCCAGACGGACACCGTAGTAATACACCAGGAGCGCGCCATCGCCGCTGTTCCGCGCGACCACGCCGACGCCGTAGCCGCGATCCCGCAGCGGCAGGGCGATGATCGAGCCTTCGGGGGCGAGAGCCCGGGCCTGGCGTTTACTTATTCGGGCACACATCGGGGGCGGAGTCCATGTACTTCTGACGGTTGGGGTTCTTCGGGTCGATCGGGTTGATCTTGTTCATCGGCGGCTTGTGATGATCGTGCAGCTTCTGCTCCCGGCCGCGTTGGATGTTGTAATCATCCGTTGCCATATCTTTCTCGAATTTTAGATCCTTTGTATCTGGATGCCGCTCGTGCTCCATTTTCCGCCGTGCGAGGTCTTTCGTCCTCCCCGTGCGCATGACCTCGCCGGTTTCGGGGTCGACCAGCTTGTAGGTGCCGCCCTTGGCTCCTTGTCCCGCCGCTTCCTTCGCCGCCTGCTCCCCCTTCGCTGCCGCGGTTGCAGTCTTCCCGCCTCCTTTCAGCCCGAGCAGCCCGCCAGCCGCTTCGAGTGTACCACCCGCTAGATCGCCCTGTGCGATGCGTGCCGCGCCTTCCGCCACGCTCTCGATGCTCTGCGCGGCCTCGACGCCGTTAAGCAGTGTGGTGCCAGCCTCGCCCACCGCGGCAAGAGTTGTCGAGGAACTGGTCGTCAGCGCCGCCAGAGCCTCGCCAGCGACAACACCGCCGGCTGCGATGAGGGCCGCGCTGGCGACTTTTCCGGCAGCGTCGGAGACTGCATACTCCTGCCCTTGATGTGCCGTGCTGTTGGTGACGCCCACGGCATCCGTCGCGCCGAACGTCGCCGAGTTGACCGTGTGACTCAGACCACCGGCGGCGCCCTCTTTGGCCCCGCTCCAGACGGCCGCAGCTCCGCCGTCGGGCCCGAGCCCGACGGCCATCTTGATGAACTCCCAGTTCGACAGCGCCCCGAGTCCGAACGGATCGAAGTAGACGAGCGGATTGCCCTTGACGTACCGGTACAGGCACATCCCATCGGCGTAGCCGGCGGGGTCGCGCGTCAGCCAGGCGCCCAGCGCCGCGTCGTGCCAGCGTGAACGCATGAGCCGCAGGCCGACATGAG
>NZ_JAMTDX010000028.1 GCF_023806625.1 Accumulibacter sp. | reverse complement strand
TTTCGAAGGAATCGCTGGTGGCCCGACGCTTGTCGTGGCAGAGGCGCCTCTGGCTACAATCCTGGCTGCGCAAACTGCTGATTCTGGTAGTGCTGGCCGGACTATGGGAAGTTGTCGCCGCGTACCAGGACAACAACCTGCTCTTGCCCAGCTTTTCGGCAACGGCTGAAAGCCTGCTGACCGATCTGGCCAACGGCGAAATGCCGGCCAAGGTCGCCGCCTCGCTGAGCGTCCTGTTGCAGGGCTACCTGCTCGGCATCCTGATCGCCTTCCTGATCACGACGCTGGCGGTTTCGACGCGACTCGGGCGCGACCTCCTGTCCACACTGACCGCCATGTTCAACCCGCTTCCGGCAATCGCCCTGTTGCCGCTGTCGCTGCTGTGGTTCGGCCTGGGCCAGGCCAGTCTGATCTTCGTGCTGGTACATTCGGTACTCTGGCCGCTTGCGCTCAACACCTATGCGGGCTTCCAGGGCGTTCCGGAAACCCTGCGCATGGCCGGCCGCAACTACGGCCTGCGCGGCCTTCGCTATGTCGTCCAGATACTGATACCGGCCGCCCTTCCATCGATCCTGTCGGGTCTCAAGATCGGCTCGGCCTTCGCGTGGCGAACGCTGATCGCTGCCGAACTGGTGTTCGGCGCTTCCTCGGGCCAAGGCGGGCTGGGCTGGTACATCTTCCAGAGTCGCAACGAATTGCTGACCGAAAAGGTCTTTGCGGGCCTGGCCATGGTGATAGTCATCGGGCTGCTCGTCGAAAACCTGATATTCGCTTTCATCGAGAGAACCACCATCCGGCGTTGGGGTATGCACCGCTGAGACAGCCATCAGTTGCCGGGAAGTCCATTCCGAGGCTGCTCCCCGAAGCTGGCTGCCCCGATCGACGAATCAAATCCGGGACTTCCACCAGCCACCCGAATCGATCCTGAGTCATTATCGTGATGCAGAAGGGCCGGATTTCCGCACGACCACAACCGCAAGCCGACTCTCGAACAGCGGAACACCAGGCACGTCCGGAGTGCAGTCACGGATCGGTCAAGCCGCTACCGTCGGCGCTCCGCATCGGGGTCGAGGACATCGACCTGAACCAGGCGCTGCCCGTTCCACATGGCCAGGTTGCATCAGGCCGCGGCGAGCACGACCTCGTTCGACTTGAAGGTCGCCAGCACCTCGGCACCGATTTCCAAAGGCTGCTCGCTGAGGGAGCGGGTGAGCACCGTCGACGTCACGACGCCGGCCGGGGTCTCGATCCTGACCTCCGACAGCACGTCGTCGAGGACGATGTCGGCAACGCGGCCGCGAATCTGGTTGCGGCTGGTGACCGCCTCGATGGTCATCAGCCGCTTGAGTACCCGGCTTTCCAGGCGGGCGAATGCGGGTTCGCCGTGCTCGCGCGGCCGTACAAGCGCCACCGACTCGTCGAGCGTGATGCGCCCCTCCTCGACGAGGACAATGCGGTCGCCGAGCGCGACCGCCTCGGACACGTCGTGCGTCACCAGCAGCGCGGTGAACTGCTGCTGCTTCCAGATGCTCTCGATCAGCCGCTGCATCTCGATCCGGGTCAGCGCGTCGAGCGCCCCGAGCGGCTCGTCGAGGAGCAGTAGGCGCGGCTTGTGGATCAGCGCGCGAGCCAGCGCCACGCGCTGGCGCTGGCCGCCGGAAAGACGTGCCGGCCACTCGTCAGCGCGGTCGGCGAGCCCGACCCGGGCGAGGACCTCGAGGGCGCGTTCACGAACCTCCTGGCGCGATCCCGTAAGACCGATAGCGATGTTCTGGATGACCGTGCGCCAGGGCAGCAGACGTGCATCCTGGAACATCATGCGGACGTCTTCCTTGTGCGCCGCAGCGGGGCGGCCATCGAGCCGGATCTCGCCGGCGCTCTCGCCGTCGAGGCCGGCAAGGAGGCGCAGCAGCGTGCTCTTGCCGCAACCGCTGCGCCCGACGATGGCGACGAATTCTCCCGGCGCGATCGCGAGGTCGAGCCCATGGAGGACCTGACGGTCACCGAAGCGCTTGATCAACCCGTATACGTCGATGTCCAGCCCTTGGATCTCGCTGCGCGCCTGGCGGACCTGGTCGAGTTCGATGTTGTCGATATTCATCCATGCCTCCTCAGGCCGCCGTGTAGGCGGCATTCCACTTGAGCCAGCGGCGCTCAAGCTGGCGGGCGGCGACGTCGGCGAGCTTGCCGAGCAGCGCGTAGAGCACGATCCCGAGCAGGACCACGTCGGTTTGCAGGAATTCGCGGGCGTTCATCGTCATGTAGCCGATACCGGCCTGCGCCGAGATGGTTTCGGCAACGATCAGGATCACCCACATGAAGCCGAGCCCGTAACGAACGCCGACCAGGATCGACGAGAGGGCGCCGGGCAGGATGATTTCGCGGTAGAGCGACCAGCCCTTGAGGCCGTAGCTGCGCCCCATCTCGATCAGCGCCGGGTCGACCGAGCGGATGCCGTGGAAGGTATTGATGTAGACCGAGAAGAACACCCCCAAGGCGATCAGGAACAGCTTGGCCGTCTCGTCGATGCCGAACCACAGGATGACCAGCGGAATCAGTGCCAGCGGCGGGATGTTGCGGATCATCTGCAGCGTGGTGTCGAGGGCGATCTCGACCTTGCGGAAGGACCCGGTGAGCAGGCCGAGCAGCAGGCCGAGCCCGCCGCCGATGGCGAAGCCGGTAAACGCGCGGCCGGCGCTGACGCGGACGTGTTGGAGCAGCTCGCCGCTCGCAGCCAGGGCGACCCCGGCCTTGACCACCGCAAGCGGTTCGGGCAATACCCGGCTGGACAGCCAGCCGACCCGGGCAGCGACCTCCCAGACGACGAGGATGGCGAGCGGGACCAGCCAGGGAACCAGGCGACGGCCGAGGTGCCTGAACAGCGCCGCGAGGCGCCCGCCCGGCACCGCCCCGGCGATCGGGAAAGCTGTATCTGCCATCACCACCCCTAGAGCTTGGCGATCGACACTTCGGTCGCCTTGACCAGCGCGAGGACCTCGGTGCCGACCTGCAGGTGGAGCTCCTTGACCGAGCGGGTGGTGATGACCGAGGTGACGATGCCGAACGGCGTATCGACGTCGATCTCGGAGACGACCGGGCCTTCGATGATTTCCTTGATGCGGCCGCGGAACTGGTTGCGTGCGTTGACTGACTGGATACTCATGGTGGTCCTGGGAAAATTGCGGGATCGCCGGATTATCGGCACCCCCGGCGGCGCCCCGAACGAAGAATCGCGTCGAAGCATATGCCTGCCGCCGGGGTGCTGCGGATCACGCAGGAGCGACCTCCCGTTTGCCGCGCCGCCATGCCAGGCGGGCCGGCAGGCGTAGCACGAAGGCGCCGTTGCCGAGGAGGGAAACGCTCAGCGCGAGCAGGACCAGCACCAGCGGGAACTCCCAGCCGCCACCGCTCGCCGAGAACAACCAGCCGTTGCCCGAATGCACCCAGAGGGCGCCGAGCAGGACGGGCTGTACCGCCAGCGCGACCCAGCGCGAGGCGACGCCGAGGAGCAGCAGCAGGCCGCCACCGACTTCGGCCGCCGCCACCGCGTAGGCAAGCACCCCGGGCAGGCCGAGCGAAGCGAAGTATTCCGCCGTTCCCGGCAGCGTAAACACGAGAACCTTCAGCAAACCGTGGGCGAGCAGGATGCCGCCGAGGGTGATGCGAAGGACGAAGGCGCCGTAGCGCTCCAGACGATCTTGCGGAAATGCACTCATGGATGACCTCCTTGAAACGGGTTGTTGGGTAGGGGACTGCAGGGTCAGTCTAGGCCCCTGTGCGCCTGCGGCAACGATTCATTGCCGATAAGCTATTCCGCCATTTCGGATCAGGTTATTCACCGCCAATGCATTGCAACATGCCGCTCCCCGTGGCGAATATGGATATGCGCAGATCGTCGTTGGGTGCTGCCGGGCGACGGCTTATCGTGAACCATCGGCAACCCCTTCCCGACCGAGATGGCCGACCCCGAACTGATCCACGACTTCGCGACGCGCCCCCCGCCGTCGCCCGACCGGCGCCAGCAATTCGGGCAACTCGCCGCCATCGTCGCCTTGGTAGCCCTGTTCGCCATCGCTCGAGTCTTTCTCGCGGACGGATGAGTTTCTTCGCGATGGCGGCCCCGGCCAACCCTGCGCACGAAGCACCCACCCAGGATGCGCTGATCCGCGAAGGCCGCCTGCACGATCGCCGGATCATCGCTTCCCTCGATCGCGCCATCTGGGCGCGCCCTCATCGGCCTCGCGGCCACCACCGCCCTGCTGCTCGAACTGGCCTTGTGAAGCGCCCGAAGAAACAAGGCACCCCGCCCGGGGGCGGGGCGCCTTGCCAATGCATCGGTATCGGCTGCCCTCAGTTGCGGGGCGGGGGGTTCCACGCGGCATCGGCTGTTACGTCTTCCTCTCCCAGAGGGCTGAGGCGTTCGTGCATCCCGCGTACGGAGAGGACTTGAGAAGCAGCCACTTCTGAAGGAGGCTGGGACGCTTACCGTGAAAGAACGCCCAAGTGAAGGCAAGCAAATTTCTGGCGCCTGATGCCATCAAGGGGAGCTGGAAGGGAGAGAGGTCAGGCGGCGGCCGGGATAAAGCCGTGCTTCTTGAGCATCTTC
>NZ_JAMTDX010000027.1 GCF_023806625.1 Accumulibacter sp. | reverse complement strand
ACCGAAGCGGTGGCTGCCAAGCCACCCGATTTACAGCAGTTTACGGACTTCATCAATGAACGCCGGAGCTATTTCGACAAGCTGGAAAAGAAGATGATCTATGTGCTGCCATCGCTGGATGCCGACCGCTCGGTCAAGATCGCGGTGCAGGTAGATTTCTTGACTGGTCACCCGAAGAGGGCGCTGAACGTCGCGCGCGCCGGCTACAAGATCAACGTACAGGCACTCGAGGACAGGACGCGCTATGAACCCATCGAGGAATGATGGGGAGGCGGCCGGCAGTCCCGCCATCCCCGTGTGGCCTAAGCCATACGGTTGAACGGACGCCGAATTTCCGTTCGTTCCCCATCTCTGTCCAGTATAGACGAGCGATGATCGAAATCAAGGCAGACACTACCGCGGTGACGCAGGCGCTCGAGCGCCTGGCCAGGTCCGCAGCCGACACCTCGCCGGTCATGCGCGCCATCGCCGGCGTGATGCACGATGCGGTGATGGAGAACTTCGACCAGGGCGGGCGCCCGGCCTGGGTTCCCCTGAAGCCCGCCACCCTGGCCCAGAAGAGGAAGCTCGGCTACGGCGACAAGCCGCTGATCCGGCGTGGCGGCGGGCAGAGCCTCTATTCGTCGATCACTTCCCGATCCGATCAGAACTCGGCGGTGGTCGGGACGGACGTCGTCTATGCGGCGATCCACCAGTTCGGCGGCCGGACCGCGCCCCACGTCATCAAGCCGCGGAACAAGAAGGCGCTGGCCTGGCCGGGCATCCGCCATCCGGTGCGCTCGGTCAATCACCCGGGATCGCTGATCCCGGCCCGCCCCTTCCTGAGCCTCACCGACGCCGACGAGCAGAAGATCGTCAGCAAGATCTCCGACTACCTCGCCCGGGCGGTGGGCGGGAGCCAGGCATGACGGACCGAGGGGGAGAAAAGAGAAACGAGAAGTGAGAAATGAGAAGTGAGAAACGAGAAGTGAGAAATGAGAGCACCGCCTCCGCTTCGGCAGCCTTCCTCTTTTCTCTTTTCTCTTTCCTCTCTCCTGCCCGAATGGACGAGCCCCAGAATCGCGCTACAAGGCGTTGAACTCTTCCGGGTAGGTCAAGGTATTCGGCGCGAAAAACACCCGCGTTAGACCGGCGTTAAATTTCGTCCTGGAGGCATTGGCGGGTGTGCCGTGGATCCCGTTGAGCGGCGATGCGCACGGCGGGGGCTGCAGGAACGTGCGCCGACCGCGTGGCGGCGCCGCTAAGGCGCCGGCGGCGGCCTTCTGGATCGACCAGTCAAGAAGACGACGGCCAGGCCCGTCAGCGCCACGCTCGCGATGCTCGCCCCAGCCCAGGGCTGCTCGTGGAGCGCCACCCACGAGCCG
Organism: Accumulibacter sp.; assembly: GCF_023806625.1. GTDB lineage: Bacteria > Pseudomonadota > Gammaproteobacteria > Burkholderiales > Rhodocyclaceae > Accumulibacter. The sequence goes on along the minus strand of NZ_JAMTDX010000027.1, from coordinate 158,282 downwards.
GCTCCGACGCCCCCGATGCCAATCACAAAGGCAAAGAACTGTCCGACGAAGCGCTCGACAAAAATGAACGAGTTGATTCGCCGATCCTCACGGCGCCGATGCTCGGCTTCGATCTGTGTCTGCTGGATGACCCAATCCACCGCCTCGGGCTTGAACCGGTGCAGCCGCTCGAGCTGCGCGACAGGGATGATCGGGCTGTCGGTATCGTGCTGCGCAACCGTCACCTCGCCGCCATCGCGGCGGCTAAGCCTTGCGGTGGTCGACCGGCTGGCCATGCGTCTTCGTCGCCCGGTTCAAATCCGCGGCGACACGCCGCGAGTCGCCGCGAAGCGCCTCTGCGTCCTGCGCAAACCCGCCGCGCGGCCGGATGTAGGCGTCCGCCGGGTTGAGGACCAGTACCTGACGCGCCCCCGCCAACAGATTTTTCAAATGTTCCACGCGGTCCTCCTGTGGCTCGTCGCCGGGATCTCGATCATTCCCGCGTGCCGGCCCTTCGATCATAGATCAGCCTCGCCATGACGGGCGGAAATCTGGGAGATAGGGAAGAGGAGAGAGCAGCGAGAGTCGGCGACCTCGATCACCGATCGGCAGCGAAGCAGCTGAAGCTGCTCTGATCGGCCCAGCGCACAGAACATCCGGGCAACTGATAAGGATTGCTTAACGGTTCGCCGCAGTCATCGAGCGCCACTCGGGCCGTCGGGAGGCACCTGTTTCCAAAATGGAAATAGCTGCTGTCCCCGCGCGCGAAACGGACCCCCGAGCGGCAGTCATCAACCCGGAGTTGACCACTGTCCCCGCGCGCGCGAGTCGGCCGTGGTTGCGGCGTTCGAGACTCGGCGGCATACCCCACTGTCCCCGCGCGCGCGAGTCGGCCCCCGTTCCCCCATTGCTGAAGCGCTTCCTGATCGTCGGCCGGCCCGCTCTCCGTATCCTCGCCGAAATGACGACCTCCCCTTCCCAGAAGCCATCCTTGCAGATCTTCAAGGCCGGCCGGCATACCGCGATGAGCGGCGCCGTGCTGTCGTTTTCCGATGCCGACCTGCGCGCCTGCGCCGCGGCCTACGACCCGGCGAAGCACGAAGCGCCGATCGTCGTTGGCCATCCGCAGACCGACGACCCGGCTTTCGGCTGGATCGAACGGCTGGACTTCGCCGGCGGCAGTCTCGAAGCGCTGCCCCGCCAGATCGACCCGGCGTTCGCCGAACTCGTCGAGGCCGGCCGCTTCAAGAAAATCTCCGCGTCGTTCTACCTGCCCGAGGCGCCCGGCAACCCGGTGCCCGGGGTGTTCTACCTGCGCCACGTCGGCTTTCTCGGCGCGCAGCCGCCGGCCATCAAGGGCCTGCGCCCGGCCGCGTTCGCCGATTCCGAGCCGGGGCTTGTCGTCGAATTCGCCGACTGGTCCGACCTGGCCAGCGCCGGATTGTGGCGCCGCCTGCGCGAATGGATCATCGCCCGCTTCGGAATCGACGAAGCCGAGCAGACGATCCCCGAACAGGTCCTGACCACCCTCGACGACGAAGCCCGGCAGGAAGCCGCCGACGAGGCGGCGAGCCCTTTGCCGTCGTTCGCCGAGACGGGCGCCGCGGCAGACCCGCAGGCTCTCCCCATTTCCGACCCACCCGAAGAGGACGAATCGAAGGTGACCGAAGCAGAGAAGGCCGCACTGGAGGCCGAGAACGCCCAGCTGAAAACCCGCCTGGAGCAAGCCGACCAGGCGCTCCGCGAACTGCGCACGCAGCGCGTCCATGAAGCGAACGCGGCATTCGCCGAGACGCTGATCGGTTCCGGCAAGCTGTTGCCGGCGCAATCCGCCGTGGTCGTCGCGGCGCTCGATCACCTGGCGCTGCAGGATTCGCCGGTCGAGTTCGGCGAGGGCGACGAGAAGCAGCCGCTGGCGACCGCGGTCCGCACCCTCCTGTCGAGCCTGCCGAAGCAAGTCGAGTTCGGCCGGGTGGCCGGGCGGCGCGCTTCCCCGGAGCTCGACGATCCGCAAGCGATCGCCCGCGCGGCGCAGGACTTCCAGGAGTCGGAAAGAGCCAGCGGCCGCAACGTCTCCATCGCGCAAGCGGTGGCCCATGTTCTCCACCAGTAAGGAAGCGCGATGAGTCATACCCTCCTCAAGAGTTTCTCGGCCGGCGCGGCGATCAGCGCGTATCGCCTGGTCAAGTTTTCCGCGGCCGAGACGGTGATCCAGGCGACTGCGGCCACCGATTCGATCATCGGCGTGGCCAACGACGTGGGCGCGGCCTCGGGCGAGCGCCAGGACGTGGTGATGCAGGGCATCGCCTGGGTCGAAGCCGGCGCGGCGATCAGCCTGGGCGCGTTCGTCACTGCCGACGCCAACGGCCGCGGCGTGGCTTCGGCGCCGTCGGCGGGCACCAACAACCGGATCCTCGGCGTGGCCCTCGATGCCGCGGGCGCTTCCGGAGACCAGATCCGCGTGCTGGTTGACGTCGGTTCGTACCAGGGCTGATTCCCGGTAACCTTTTCAGGAGCACTGCATGTCCACCACTTCCTTCCCGGTCAATCCCGAACTGTCGGCGATCGCCATCGGCTACAAGAACCGCGACATCGACCTGATCGCCGATCAGGTCCTGCCGAGGGTGCAGACGGCCAAGAAGTTCGCGTACACCAAGTACACGCAGGGTGACGCCTACACCGTCCCGCCGACGCGCGTCGGCCGCAAGAGCGACCCGACGATGGTTGATTTCGGCGGCACGCTGATCAACGCCGAATGCGTCGACTGGGGTCTCGACGACCTGGTGCCGAACGACGAGGTCGAAGCGTTCGACGCGATGCCCAAACCGGCATCCCTGCCGAACCCGCTGGCCAAATCGGTCTCCGTGCTCACCGGCCTGGTGCTGCTCGACCGCGAGATTCGCGTCGCCAACCTGGTGACCACGCTCGGCACCTACCCGTCGGCGAACCGCGCGACGCTCTCCGGCACCTCGCAGTGGAGCGACTTCACCAACTCCAACCCGCTCAATGCGCTGCTCACCGCTCTCGACGTGCCGATCTTCCGGCCCAACACGATCGTCATGGGGCAGGCGGTGTGGACGCAGCTCCGCCAGCATCCGCGGATGATCCAGGCGGCGAACGCCAGCGCCCAGACGGGCGGCGCGATCACCCGGCAGCAGCTCGCCGACCTCCTCGAGGTGCCGAACGTGCTGATCGGCGCCGGGTTCGTGAACACCGCGACGCGCGGCCAGACGCCGACCTTCTCGCGCGTCTGGGGCAAGCACTGCGCGCTGCTCTACGTGTCGGAAGACATGGCCAACGCCGATCAGCCGACCTTCGGCTTCACCGCCCAGTTCGGGCAGCGGATCGCCGGATCGATCCCGATGCCCAACAAGGGGCTGCGCGGCGGGCAAGTGGTGCGCGTCGGCGAGTCGGTGCTCGAGGTGATCTCGGCCAACGACGCGGCGTACTTCTACCAGAACGCGGTAGCCTGATGCCGACGTATCGGGCGCTCAGCCCCGTCGAGCACGACGGGGTGCCTCACGCGGTCGGCAGCGAAATCGCCGTCGATGCGGAGGTCGGCGCGGTGCTGCTCGTCGCCGGCGCCGTCGAAGGCCCGGTCGACGGTCTCGATCCGGACGGCGCGGCGGTGGTGCCGATATCCGCCGGCAAGCGGAAGACTCGATAGGCAATGCCCTACGCGACGCAGCAGAATCTGGTCGATCAGTTCGGCGAACGCGAGCTGATCGCGCTCACCGATCGCGACTCGGTCGGGGTGATCGATCCGGCGGTGCTCGCCCGGGCGCTCGCCGACGCCGACGCGCTGATCGATTCCTACCTCGTCGCCCGCTACAGCCTGCCGCTCAGCGGAGTCTATCCCGTGCTGCGGATGATCGCCGGCGACCTGGCCCGCTACCTGCTCTCCGGAGCCGGCGTCGCGGAAGTCGAAGTCGTGCGTGCGCGTTACAAGGACGCCATCCGCTACCTCGAATCGGTGCGCGACGGCAAGACGGTACTCGGCGCCGAGGCGACGGCGCACACGGCGGCCGGCGAGGGCGCGCGCATCGTGGCCACCGGCTCCGATCGGGTGTTCACCGCCGACACGCTGGCCGATTTCATCGGCTGAGCCGATGCTCATCTACGCCCAGCTCGAAGATGCGGTGATCGACCGCCTGACCGCGTCGGCGACGAGTGGCGCGCTGGGCTACGCGCTGGCCGAGGTGGCCAGCTACGGCGGCGAATTCGACGACGAGACGTTCTGGACGCAGGTGCGCCGCTTTCCGGCGGCGTGGGTGACGGTGGCCGGCGAGAAGGTGAAACGGCTGACCGAGCGAAAGTATCTGTGCTCGCCGACGCTGATGGTGCTCGTCGGCACGCGCAATGTGCGCAGCGAGCGGCAAACGCGGCACGGCACGGTGAGCAGCCCGGGCAGCTATCAGATCCTCGACGACGTGCGCCTGCTGCTCTCAGGGATGGATTTCGATCTGCCGATCAAGCCGCTGTCGCCGGGCCCGGTGAAGACGCTCTACAACACGCGGATCGGGGCCGAGGCGCTGAGCGTCTTCTCGATCGAGTTCCTGACCGAGTACGTATTCACGCTGCCGGACGAGGCGAGCGAGGTGGACTGGCTGCGCGTCGGCCTGAACTACTACCTGCTGCCGGGCGATGCGCTCGCCGATGCATCCGACCTGGTGACCCTGAGCTGATGGCCGGGCCGTCTGACCCTCTCGGGTGGGCGAGGCAGCCGCGCAGTCAGCTGGCGCTGGACTCGGCCTTCAAGCTCGCCGAGCGCAACCGGGAACTGCGCGCAATCGTCAAGGCGCTGGTCGGCCAGGGCATCAGCACGGCCGACGGGAAGCTGCTGCGCCAGTGGGACGGAACGCAATGGCTGCCGGCCAGGCGCGCCGTCCAGTGACCCGTGCCGATCACGAAAACCCTGGCCGGGGGAGTCCGGCCACCGCCGTCGAAGGGGTGAAGATGCTCGTCCTTGCCGCACCGGGACTCAAGGTCCCCCGCGAGAACAGCCCGCGGGACTACGTTCTCGACACGCCGCCCGCGGGATCCCTCGGTTTCGAGGTCCCGGATACGGCGTACACCCGTCGGCGGATCAGCGACGGCGATCTGTTCGAGGTCGCCGCTGCCGAGCCGTCGCCGGAAGAAGGCAAGGACCCTGGCGAAGGGTCCCTGCAAACCGGGCAGTCGCCCGACCACAAGCCGCGTAGGAGTCGCTGATGGCCTCGCCGAACATCTCTTTCTCGAACATCCCGGCGAGCATCCGCAAGCCGGGGCGTTACTTCGAGTTCAACACCGCCTTGGCGGTGCGCACGCTGCCCAACAATCTGCAGAAGACGCTGATCGTCGGGCAGCGCCTGTCGACCGGCACGGTCGCTGCCAATACCGTCGTCGACGTCTTCTCGGATGCCGACGCGGCGACCTACTTCGGGCGCGGTTCGATCGCCCATCTGATGGTCCGCGCGGCGCTGCAGGCGAATCCCTACCTGACGCTCTCGGTGATCGCGATGGACGACGCCGCCGGCGTCGCGGCGACGAACACGGTGACGGTGACCGGTACGGCGACCGCCTCCGGCGTGCTGACGGTCAACGTCGGCGACCAGACGGTGACCATCGCGATCGCCGCCACCGACGCGCAGAACGCCATCGCCACCGCACTCAAGGCGCAGTTCGACAAGCAGCCGGACCTGCCGGTGACCGCGTCGGTGGCGACCAACGTGGTGACCATGACCGCCAAGAACAAGGGCACGCTGGGCAACGGGCTGCGCGTCTCGAGCAGCACGACCGCGGCCGGGGTGACGGTGGCCAACACCAACCCGGCTTCCGGGGCGACCGATCCGACGCTGGCCACGGCGCTGGCCGTCGTCTTCGCCTCCGGGCATCACATCGTGATCGTGCCGTGGAACGACACCACGAACCTCACCGCGCTGCGCACCCATCTGGACGCCGTCAGCGGGCCGCTCGAACAGCGCGGCGCGATCGGCGTCTATGCGCACGTCGGCACGCTGGCCAATGCGACGACGGTGGCGTCTGGCGTCAATAGTGGGCGGATCACCGGCATCCTGCTGCCCACGGCCTACGAATCGGTCTACGAGGTGGCCGCCGCGTACGGCGCGGTGATCGCCAGCGAGGAAGACCCGGCGCGGCCGCTGAACACGCTGGCGCTGACCGGGATCCTGGCCAACCCGCTGGCCAACCGGCTTTCCCGGACGGAGCAGGAGAGCGCGCTGTACAACGGGGTGACGCCGAGCGAGATCGGTCCCGGAGACAAGGTGCAGATCGTCCGCGCGGTGACCACCTACACGCTCGACGCGAACAGCGTGCCGGACATCTCGCTGCTCGATCTGACGACCATCCGCACGCTCGACTACGTGCGCAAGGCGGTGCGCGAGCGGATCACCCTGCGCTTCCCGCGCGAGAAGCTCTCCAGCCGGACGGCCGACAAGGTGCGCTCGGAGATCCTCGACGTGCTTTACAAGCTCGAGGAACTGGAGATCGTCGAGGCGGTGGCCGACAACGCGGCCGGGGTGCTCGTCGAACGCGATTTGCAGGATCCGAACCGGCTCGACGCGAAAATCCCCTGCGACGTGGTGAACGGGCTGCACGTGTTCGCCGGGCGGATCGATCTGCTCCTCTGAACCCTGACCGGAGAACATCATGGCACTGACTGAATACCTGGGCGCGATCGTGATGGAGATCGACGGCCAGGAGGTGGAAATCGAGAGCCTCGACGTGACCTTCAAGACCGGGCGCAAGCTGGTCAAGACGATGAACCGGACGGGCCGCGCGAAGGGCTTCGCAAAAGGCGTCGGCGAGTACGACCTCAAGGTCACGGCGGTCATCCCGGTGACCGGCGACGTCAAGTGGTCGGACATCCAGGGGGCGAAGATCACCATCTACCCCATGCAGTCGGGGGGCAAGCGCACCTCGTACCTGGACTGCTTCACCGTCGATGTGGGCAAGAAATACTCGGTCGATAACGAGGCGAAGCAGGATCTGTCGATGGTCGCGCTGCGCGAGGTGGTCGAGTGATGGGCGCGCCGTTGGCCGGCGGCAACTTGCTGGCCAGGCTCAAGGCGGGGCGCGAGGCGATTGCCCGGGTACGCCTCGGCGAGGTCGACCTGGGCCTGCGCATTCTCACCGAGCAGGATTATCTGGAAGCCCAGATCGCCACGCTGCAGACGATGCAGGCGATCGGGCTGGACCTGTCGGTCGGGTCGTCGGAGGCTTACGAAGCGGAAAAGGCCAGCCAGCTGCTGACCCGCGCGCTGGTCGATCCGGACACCGGCAACCCGGTGGCTACCTCGGCGGCCAAGCTGCGTGCGGCTCTGACGCGCGCCGAGCAGACCTTCCTGATCGAGGCGTACGTCGAGCACGAGCAGCAGTATTCGCCCTCGCCGCGCACGCTCGACGAAGCGGCGTTTCTCGCGCTGCTCGAGGAGGTAAAAAAAAGTCCCGGGACGACGCTTTCGAGCGTTTCAAGTACCGATACGCTGAAAAGGCTCATCACTGCTTTGGCCTCCCCGCCTGCCAGCTGACCGACGGGCAATGGCTGTGGATGCTCGGCATGGCCGCCGCCGAGGCCGAGCAGCAGGAACCTGACGGCGGCCAGACGCGGCGTTATGTTTCGGCGCGCCGGCCGCAGAAGTAACGCCGGCCGAGACGCCACAGGCCGACTGCCACGGCTGCGGCGAGGTGGGCGCCGAAGATGGCCAGCCAGATGAGCGCCGAGGCGACGGCCCAAAGAACCACCCCGACGCCGGCCAGCACCCAGTACAGCAGCCAGACGAAAAAGAGATCGCCAATGAGCTCCGCCAGCGTTTCGCAGTGTCTCTCCATGGTTCCAGTGTAGCCGATGAATGCCAGTCTGCAAGTCGCGCTCTGGCTGAGGCTGCACGGCAACGACGCGGCGGCCGCCGGTCTGCGCCGTTTCACCGACAGCGCGCGCAAGGGCTTCGGCCAGGTCTCCGACAGCGTGAAGCAGGCGTGGCGCGACCTCAACGGCTTCTCCACCGCGACGCGGCTGCTCGCCATGGCCGGCGGGCTCGGGCTGGTCAAGCGGGCGATCGAGGCGAATCTGGAATTCGAGAAGAAGCTCCTCGAGATGAAGCAGCTCGCCGAGATGACGCAGGATCAGGCGATGGCCATGCGCAAGGCGGCGGTCGAGCGGGCCACGGACCTGCTGGCGACGCCGTCGGATATCGCCGAGGGCATGCGCACGCTGGCCAACGCGGGCATGAAGTACGAGGCGATCGCCGGGACGATCGAGGAGGCGGCGCGCGCGGCGCTGGCCTTCCGCTCGACGATTTCCGACATCGCCAACATGGACTTCGACATTCAACAGAAGTTCCAGGTCGATCCGTCGCGCATGGCGGCGATGCACGACATGCTCTACTACCACTCGAAGCAGGGCCGCTTCGAGGCCAAGAGCCTGTCGACCTACGCCCCGGAGTACCTCAACGAGATGGCCCGGGTCGGCATGGGCGGCGAGACCGCGCTGAACTTCGCCGGCGCGCTGACCCAGGTGATGCAGAAGATCAAGCCGGCGACCCAGCCGGGCGAGGTGTCGACGCTGATCAAGCACGGCCTCGGGCACATCACCGACAAGATGTACGTCCAGCACATCAAGGCGGCGACCGGCATCGATGTCGAGCAGTTCATGCCCGAAGGGCGGTTCTACGGCGAAGGCGGCGTGCAGGGCATGCTCGACCTGGCCAAGGCGCTCAAGGCGAAGGGCCTGGACAACCCGTTCAAGATGTCTCAGGCGGGCTTTCGCGACCAATACACGCGGGATTTCTGGCTGCAGATGATGCGCTCGATCGACGAGATCGAGGAGCAGATGCGCGCGGCTCGCGGAGCGGCAGGGAGCCAGACGCTGAACAGGGACGTGGAGGAGATCCGGCGCAGCAATTTCGGGCGCGTCCTGAAGGGCCGGATTCAGGTCGAGAAGGGCGCGCTCGGCGAGGGGGTGACGCAGGGGGCGGACTTTGCCGGCCGGATGGCCGAAACCTTCGCCGACCATCCCGGCCAGGTGATGGCCGCCGGCGCCGGCGTGGCCGGGCTGTGGCTGGCCGGACGCTACGCCAGGAACCGCCAGGCGCGGATAGCCCAGCAGGGAACGGCCGGCGGATTGCCCGGAGCGGGAGGCCTCGGCGGGGTGCAGCAGGTCTTCGTCACCAACTGGCCGGTGGCGATGGGTGGCCAGGCGGGGACGGCAGGGATGCCGGGGCCCCCGGGCGGGATGGGGCCGAACGACGGCCCGCAACGACCGCAGGGCAAGCTCGCCAGGGCGGCGGGCGCGGTCGGTACGGGACTCGGCGCGATCGGGGCGGCCGCTTCGGGTTGGCAGATCGGCTACGAGATGGTGGGGCCGGCGGTCAACTCGGCGATCAACGCGTTGACCGCGGCGCTCACCCGCAAGGATCAGACCCTGGGCGAGTGGATCTACGACGCCTTGCACCGCAAGGAGCAGGCCGAGCTGAACAAGCCGATCGTCGTCGAGAACAAGCTGGTGCTCGACGGTGCGGTCGTTGCGGCTTCGGTCAACCGGGTGAATGCGCGCGATGCGCAACGCAATTGATACGGTGCGCGCGCTGAAGGGCTTCGCCTCGCCGGCCGGCTTCGCGCGCGCGTAAGATGCTCCCATGGCCTGGGAACAATCTCTGCTCGAGGCGTCCTTCCGGGGCGTCGTTTTCGACGTGCTGGCGACGACCGACGCGCGCGAGCGCTCGACGGTGGAGCACGCGTACCCGTACCTCGACGGGGCGGATGTCGAGGACCTGGGCGCCGGGGCGCGGACGGTCTCGCTCGAGGCGATCTTCTTCGGCGACGACTACGAGGAGCAGCTGCAGGGCTTTCTCGCGGTGCTCGACGAGGCCGGCGCCGGGGAACTGATCCACCCGGTCTTCGGGTCGATCGAGCGCGCGCAACTCAAGCGCTATAGCATCGAGCACCACGCCGACGACGTCGACGCGGCGCGGGTGCGCGTGGAGTTCGTCGAGGCGATCCCCGGACAGCCATTCTTCTCGCGCGGGCTGGCGAGCCTGCAGGCGCAAGCGATCGGCGCACCGGGCGAGCTCGGACGATCGGCGGTGAGCGAGGCGCTGGGCAAGGTGGTCGACACGCTGCGCTCGCTCAATCCGTTGAAACCGCTCGACGATTTGCGCCAGGCGATGCTCGGGCCCCTGGTCTCGCTGGCCTCGCAGGTGAGCGGGGTGGTGACCTCGGGCCTCGACGTGCTGGCGGTGCCGCGCGCCTGGGCGGCGGATCTGTCGACGATCGCCGATGCCTTCTTCGATCTGTCGGCGAGCGGTTCGAGCCTGATGACCGGATGGCGGTCGATCGAGAGTCAGTGGACGACGTTCCGGGATGCATTTGCGGAGTCCGCCGAGGTGGCGACGGGGGTGACGACGTGGCTACCGGGGTCTGCGCCGAGCGAGCCGCAGGCAATCGCCGCGGTGGCGGCGACGGGGTCGGTGACCGGGGCGACGCATGTGGCGCTGGCCGCATCCGATCTGCTGCAGGCCGAGGCGGTAACGCCGACGCTCTCGCCGCCGGAGATCGAGGAAGTGGCCAACGCGGCGCGCACGGCACTCGACGTGGCCATCGAGGACTGCCGGCGGACGTTCGCGCTGGAAACGGCGCGGGCGATCGCCGAGCCGTTGCGGACTCAGGCCCTGGCGGTTCAGTCGGCGGCGCAGGCGATCATCGAGGCGCGCCCGCCGCTGCTGCTGCGCACGGTGGAGGTGACCGGCAATTTGCGGCTGCAGGCGCACCACTGGTACGCGGACCACGCGCGCGCGCCCGAGCTGGCGCGGCTGAATCCCACCCTGCGTCTGCCCAATGCGCTGCAGGCCGGGGAGGCGATCCATGCTTTCGCCCGCTGAGCGGGTGCGGCTGCTGATCGGCGGCCAGGTCCACGAGGACTGGGAATCGTACGAACTCGATTCGGATTTGCTGGTCCCGGCCGACGGCTGGCAGCTGTCGGTCGGCTTGCCGCTCGGCGGACCGGTTCCTGCGGAGCTCTCCGCCGGGGCGACGATCGAGCTCGCCATCGGCGACGATACGGTGCTCTCGGGGCGGATTGACGAAGTGTCGCTGCGCGTGGCGCGCGGCGAGCACGCGCTCACCCTCTCGGGGCGCGACGGAGCGGCGGTGCTGGTCGATTGTTCGGCGCCGGTGTTCGTGGCCAAGCTGGCGACGCTCGAACAGATCGTCGCGAAGGTGGTTCGCCCGCTGGGACTGACGAAGATCCGCATCGACGCGGACGCGACGCGCACACGCGAGAAGGTGAATGTGGAGCCCGGCGATTCGGCCTGGGACGTGCTCGCGCGGGTGTCCGAGGCCAACGGGCTGTGGCCGTGGTTCGAGCCCGACGGGACGCTGGTGATCGGCGGACCGGACTACTCGAAGCCGCCGGTGGCGGAGCTGATCCTGCGCTTCGACGGGGCCGAGAACAACGTGCTCAGCGTCGAGGAGACGCGCTCGATCGCCGAGCGCTATTCGGTGGTCACGGTGCTCGGCCAGGCGCACGGGACGATCACCGAAAGCGGCAAGAACGCCGAGAAGGCGTCATGGACCGACGAGGAGATGGCGGCGATCCAGTACCGTCCGAAGATCGTCACCGACCACGAGTGCGAGACGCAGGCGCTGGCCCGCGACCGGGCGCGCAAGCTCTTGTCGGACAGCCGGCTGAAGGGCCGGACGATCCGCGCGCGGGTGCTCGGGCATCGCATCGTCGCGCCTGGGAAGCCCGGCGATGGGCTGCTGTGGACGCCCGGCCAGCGGCTGACGCTGCTTTCCGAGCCGCACGGGATCGACGCGACCTTCTTCCTGATCGGCCGGCGCTTCTCGCTGGGCATGCACTACGGCGGGGTGACCGAGCTGACGTTGAAGGAAGACGGGGCCTGGGTGCTCGACGCGCATCCGTCGAAACGCCGCCATCGCCTGGGCAAGAACGGGCTGCCGGACGATTTCAAGGAGCAGGCGCCGTGATCGATCTGGTCGACCGGCGGATCCGGCGCGCGCTCGGCGGGATCCGGCAGGCGTTCCGCTCGGTGCTGTCGACGGTGAATCCGGCCGGCGGCGTGCAGCTGGCGCAGGCGGAGGGTTTGGCTGGCGAAGCGCTCCAAGACGCCGAGCTCTTCCAGCACTACGGCTTCACCAGCCGTCCGCCGGCGGGAACGATGGCGGTCGTTCTGCCGATCGGCGGCAGGACATCGCACGGCATCATCGTCGCCACCGAGCACGCGAGCTACCGGCTGCGCGCGCTGGCCGGCGGCGAGGTGGCGCTCTACGACGATCAGGGGCAGCAGGTGCTCCTCCATCGCAACGGGGTCACGGTGAAGACGGCCAAGAAGCTGCGGCTGGAGGCGCAGGACATCGAGATGCACGCGACGCATAGCTGGTCCTGGGACGTCGCCGGCTTCGGCGAGCGCTGGACAGCGAACGGCGGCAGCTCCTGGGAGCACAAGACCTGGCAGACCGGGGCGAGCGTGTCTTCGGTGACGCTGCCGATCCATCCGCCGGAGGGGCCGTGAGCGCGGCATGGATCGATCCGGCGACCGGCGACTACCGGAGCGAATCGGGAGGCGCGCTGCGCGATCCGGCCGGCGGCCTGGCGAACTCCGTCTATCTGCGCCTGATGACCCCGCTCGGCGGCTACTGGGCGGACCCGACACTGGGCAGCAAGCTGCACCTGCTGCAGCGGCAAAAGGACGTGTCCCGCGTGGCGAAGCTCGCCCGTCAGTACGCCGAGCAGGCGCTGGCGCCGATCGTCGAGGACGGCCGGGCGACGTCGATCGTGATCACGACCGAGCAACCGGGCACCGGGCGCATGCATCTGCTGATCGAGGCGACCGCCGCGAGTGGCGAGCGGCTGACCTTCCGGCACCCTGTCAAAGTCCTTTGAGGGCCGTCAATCGATGAGCTTTTTAACGCCAGATTACCCGGCGATCCGCGACGCGATCCTGCGCGACATCGCCAATCAGCTGCCCTCCGCGGCGATCGGCGTCGATTCGGATTATGCACTGCGTGCATCCGCGCATGCGTCGGCCGTCGAGGGCCTCTACCAGCACCAGCAATGGATCGTCCGGCAAATTCTACCGGACACCGCGGATACCGACTTTCTCGAGCGTCACGCGAGTCTGCGCGGGCTGTCCCGCAAGGCGGCGACGGCGGCGAGCGGAACGATCACCTTCAGCGGCGTGGCCGGCAGCGCGGTGCCGATCGGCACCGAGGCGAAGACGGCGGGGCTGGTCGCCTACGTGACCACCGCCGCCGACGTGATCGGCGGCGGCGGCACGGTGACCGTCGCCGCCCAGGCCGAGCAGACCGGAACCGCCGGCAACCAGACGGCGGCCACCGCCCTGACGCTGACCTCCGCGCCACCAGGCGTGCTGTCTTCGGCGTCGATCGCGACGATGAGCGGGGGCACCGACCTGGAGACGGATGCCGAGCTGCTCGCCCGCCTGCTGTTCGTCCTGCGCAACCCGCCCTGCGGCGGCGCCGCGCACGATTATTACACCTGGGCGATGGCCTGTGACGGGGTCACCGCGGCGTACGTCTACCCCAACCGGCGCGGCCTGGGAACCACCGACGTCGTCATCATGACCTCCGGGGGAATCCCCGGCGCCGGCCTGATCGCCACGGTGCAGGCGGCGATCGACCTCGTGCGCCCGGTGCAGGCGGATTTCCTGGTGCTCGCTCCGACGGCCGTACCGGTGGCTGTCGCCGCGTCGCTGACGCTCGCCGCGGGCGCCGTCACGGCGACCGTCCGGGCTTCGATCGACGCCGCCCTGACCGCCTACTTCGCGTCTCTGAGCCCGGGCGACACGGCCTACCTGAGCAGGATTCGGGCGATCGTCTCGGACACTTCCGGGGTGGTGGACTTCACCATGACCGCGCCGACCGGCAACACCGCTGCCCTGGTCGATTCGACGCATACCCAGCTGGCCACCCTGGGGACGACGACCTGGTCATGATCCACGCCGATCTGCTGAAGCTGCTGCTGCCGCCGGCCAGCGTCGATCCGAACGGCCCGTCGATCGGCGCCGAACTGGTCGCCGACGGCGCCGCCCTCGACCGCGCGCTGGGCTACGCCGAGCAGGCGCTCGAGGAATCCGACCCGCGCACGACCGCCGCGTTGCTGGCGGACTGGGAACGGGTCTACGGCCTGCCCGATCCGGTCCTCGTCGCCGCGGGAATCTCCCAGAGCTTCCAGGAACGGCGATCGGCGCTGGTCGCCAAAGTGACGTTCCAGGGCGGTCAGTCGGTGGCCTTCTACCTCGCGCTCGCCGCGACGCTCGGCTACACGATCACCATCACCGAGTGTCACCCGGAGACCACCGAGGACGACACCGAATACCCCGTTCGCGACGAGCAATACCGCTTCGTCTGGATCGTCAATGCGGCCCTGTACACGGTGCGCGACCTGGTCACCGAGGACGACACCGAGATGGCCACCGCGGTCTGGGGTAACGCCCTGCTCGAATCCTTCCTGACCCGCTACAAGCCCGCCCACACCCTCGTCCTGTTCGCGTATACGTAAGGAGGCCCGATGCAACGAGTCAAACGCAGCACCGCCGTCGCCGTCCTGCCCAGTCCGCCGGTCGGCGGTACGGCCGGCTACTTCGCCCAACCCAACCCCGGCGGCGGAATCCCGGCCACGGTGCCGGGTTACGAGTGGTTCAACAACGTCCAGGAAGAGCTCGTCGGCCTGGTCCTGGCCGCCGGCCTCACGCTCGCCGACAACGACCCGACGCAGCTCGTCCAGGCGCTGATCAAGGCCGGTCTGCAGGGCGCGTATTTCAACCGCGCCACCGCCGGTGGAACGGCCGATGCGATCACCGCGACGTTCACGCCGGCGATCACCGCCCTGACCAACGGGATGATTCTGTACGTCCGGGCGGGCTCGGCCAACACCACCACCGCGCCGACCTTCACCCCGAACAGCGGCACGGTCGCCGCCAAGGCGATCGTCAAAGGCGCGGGCGCCGTGCTCACCGCCGGCGACGTCTCCGGAGCGGGTCACTGGCTCGTCCTGCAATACGACCAGACGCTCGACAAGTGGGTGCTGGCCAACCCGGCGACGGGCATCGCCGCTGCGTACTTCCTGGCCCGCGACGAGAAGTCGTCGGGAACCAACGGCGGCTCGTCGGTAGCGGGCGTGCAGACGCGTACCCTGAATACCGTCTCGGCGAACACGATTTCCGGCGCCTCGCTGTCCTCCAACCAGATCACCCTCCCGGCCGGCACGTACCGGGTGCGTGCTCACTCTCCGTCGTCCGGCTGCAATCTCGTGCAAGCCTGGCTCTGGAACGTCACCGACTCCACCGCTACGGTGCGCGGGACTTCGGAAAACGGCAGCCAGGGCGGCGGTAGTGATCCGTGCTCGGTAAGGTCGTGGGTCGAGGGGAGGTTCACCCTATCCGCGACCAAGGTTTTCGAGCTGCGCATGTATACGGACTCCGTTTACAGCAACACCGGACTCGGCGCGTGCGTATCGCAGGGCACGGAGGTTTATTCGGTGGTCGAGATCTTCAAGGAGGCCTGATGAGATATGCTTTTTTTTCTGGCGGACGGATCGACTCCGCCCACGATGATGACACCATCGGCGAGCTCCCTGCTGGCGCCGTTGCGCTGAGTGACTCGCAGTGGGAAAACCGGTTCGCGTTACGGATGCAGAGCGGGCAGCTGGTCGCCTGCTCCCCGCAGGACCTGCTCACGCTGGCGGAAGCGAAAGCGCAACAGATCGGCGTGCTGGCTGCCAGCTATCAGTCGGCGATCCTGCAACCGGTGACCTTCACGAGTCAGGCTGGCGTGGCCAAGAGCTACCAGTCCGATCCGCAGACTGTCGCCAATCTGCAGGCCATGATTGCCGCGTTTACCTCCGCCAAAGCCACCCCGACCGGGTTCTACTGGGTAGCGGCGGACAACTCGCAAGTCCCGTTCTCGTTCGCCGATCTGCTCGGTCTGGCTGCCGCGCTTGGCGCGCAAGGATGGAGCGCCTTTCAGCACCTGCAGACGCAGAAGGCGGCCGTCCTGGCGGCGTCGACCGTGGCCGCCGTTCTCTCCGTAACGTGGT
Organism: Accumulibacter sp.; assembly: GCF_023806625.1. GTDB lineage: Bacteria > Pseudomonadota > Gammaproteobacteria > Burkholderiales > Rhodocyclaceae > Accumulibacter. The sequence goes on along the minus strand of NZ_JAMTDX010000027.1, from coordinate 142,228 downwards.
AGCTGTAACGGGCAAGGCCGCGTGCCGCTAAACCGCCCGGCACGCTATGCCCAGCGCGTATTTATGTAAATGGGGTGTGCCAAATAACGCACAAAATTGTGCCAAATAGCGCGCCAATTTACACTACGCGAGGACCCAGCATTCGCCGATGACGAGTCGTCGGGCGTTGGGCACCGCGATGGGTTGTGGCTCGGCGGCGTTGATCGAGACTGGCGGGATCTGGCTACATGGTCGCTACATGAAGCCCGGAAAGCAAAAAGCCCAACCTTTTGAGCTGGGCTAAGGGCTTGATTCTTTGGCTCCCCGACCTGGGCTCGAACCAGGGACCTGCGGATTAACAGTCCGTGTTTCCCATGAGACATACGGATTTACCGACCTTAACAAAGGCATACGAAGCAATCTGTTAGTGCTATACTGACCTTAACGGGCTAGCACCAAATATGACGTTGTTTGCTAGCCCGTGCTAGCCCGGTGCTAGCCCGATTTGTGCGAGGGAAGTATGACGGCTATCAGATTCGGAAAGGTCGCCCTTCAAGGGCTTGCGCTCCCCCCTGCCGGCAAGCGGCTGACGATCTACGACACCAAGGTTTCAAAGCTGGCGCTGCGCGTGACTTCGACGGGATCGAAAACCTTCTATGTCGTGAAGCGGGCTGGGACTGAAATGGCCTGGGTGAAACTGGGCACCTTCCCTGAAATGACGGTGGAGAAGGCGCAAGCCGAAGCGGAGCGAATCCTGGGCGAGTTTGCCAGCGGCGCGAACCCTGCCGAAGCGCGGCGGGCCTTCAAGGCGGAGCCGACGTTGACCGAATTCTTCGCCGAGTACGGCACCCGGCACGGCGCGAAGAAGCTGTCATGGCGTGACGATCAGCAACGCTTCCGGGACTACCTCCAGAAGTCACTGGGCGACAAGAAACTGACGACGATCACGCGGGCCGATGTTGCCAGAGTCGTTTCTGACGCCGAGAAGGCAGGCAAGGCGGCGGCGACGGTGCGGCAGATCCGGGCGCTGGCATCGGGCCTGTTCGCCAAGGCGATCGAGTGGGGTTATCTGGACAGCAACCCGGCGCACGGCGTCAAGGTGACCGGGCGAGTCGTGACTCGTGACCGATTCCTGCAACCCGACGAACTGCCCCGATTTTTTGCGGCGCTGGCCGAAGAACCGAACGACACCATGCGCGACTTCATCCTGCTGGCGTTGCTGACCGGTGCGCGGCGCGCGAACGTCTGTGCCATGCACTGGCGGGAAATCGACCTCGCGGCGGGCAACTGGCGGTTGCCGGTGACGAAGAACGGCACCCCGCAGACAGTGACCCTCAGCCCGGAAGCGATGGAGATCCTGAAGGCGCGCCAAGAAGCGACTGCTGGCGGCTTCGTATTCCCCGGAATCGGCGCAACGGGGCACATGGTGGAACCGAAGAAGGGCGTTGTCCGGATCATGGAGCGGGCCGGCATTCCCTACGGACGCAACGAGGCGGACGGCGTGACCCTGCACGACCTGCGGCGTACCCTGGGAAGCTGGCAGGCAAGGACCGGCGCATCGTTGGCGATCATTGGCAAGAGCCTGAACCACAAGAGCCAGCAGGCGACGGCGATCTATGCCCGGCTGGACCTTGACCCGGTGCGGGCCGCAGTGAATACCGCGACGGCTGCCATGCTGGAGGCTGGCGGACTGAAGTCCGGCGCTGACGTGGTGCAGTTACCCAAGCAGGGTAAGGCGTGAAGCTCATCTATCGGCAGCACGCGGTGCGACGGATGTTCGAGCGGAGCATATCCATCGCCGACATTGATGCGGCGATGGCGTCGGGACGCGTGATCGAGGAATACCCGGCCGATACGCCTTACCCAAGCTGTCTATGGCTGGGCTTTGCTGGCAACCGCCCACTGCATCTGGTCTTCGCCGACAACCACAGCGACGGCGAACGCATCATCATAACTGTCTACGAACCCGATCCCGCCCTGTGGCTGGCGGACTTGGCAACGAGGAGAAACCCATGAAATGCCCTATTTGCCGACACGGCGAAACGCGCCCCGGAGCAGTGACCGTTCCTCTTGAACGCGACGGCATGACGATTGTTTTCCGGGAAGTTCCGGCGCTGGTCTGCGAGAACTGCGGCGAAGCCTTCCATGAAGAAACCGTGACCGCGGCCTTGCTCAAGCAAGCTGAACAGGCGGCGGCGGCGGGCGTGGAAATCGACGTGCGGCGCTTTGCGGTGGCGGCGTGATCCTGCACACCACACAAGTTTCTCCCTTGGCCGGCTATCGGCTGCTGCTGCGCTTCAACACCGGCGCGGCGGGAGAGGTGAATCTGGCGAACGAGCTTGATGGCGAAGTGTTCGAGCCGCTGCGCGACCCTGCGCTGTTCGCTACGGCCAGACAGCATCCGGTCATGCACACGGCGGCATGGGCAAACGGCGCGGACCTCGCGCCCGATTTCCTCCTGGACCTGATGCGCGCGCAGCAAGGCGACCGGGCTGCATGAGAACGTGAGAATCAAGAAAACAGCGATCTGACATGAGGAGCGAACGATGCAACCGACGCTATACCAGTCTGATTACTACACCTGGGCGCGCGAGCAAGCCGACGCGCTGCGCGAACGCCGCTTTGATGCCCTTGACCCGGAACACTTGATCGAGGAATTAGAGGCGATGGGGGCGCGCGAACGGCGGGAACTGGCGAACAGGTTGACGGTTCTTCTGACGCACCTGCTCAAGTGGCAGTTTCAACCATCGGGGCAAGGCGCGTCTTGGGCGCTGACCATCCGCGTGCAACGCATGGACATTGCCGACTTGCTCAACGACGAGCCGGGCTTGACTCGGGAGATTCCCCAAGCGTTCGAGAAGGCATATCGCAAGGCACGACTGCTGGCGGCAAGAGAAAGCGGCATGGAAGAAGCGACCTTTCCCGAGCAATCGCCGTACACCGTCGAACAGACGATGGCGAATGACTACCTGCCTGAAGGCAACTGAGCAAGTCTGAGTTTTGCCGCGCCTATCTCGACGGAGAGAAAAGCGGGTTCCCTTGCCCGGCTGGCGCGGCACCCATTCAAGGGGACGTGAAAGGGGCGCCATGAATATTGGGTATGCGGATTTTCGGCTTCTGTGCGGGGTTGATGACGCAGAGGAATGGGTTCCGTGGATGTCCGTGCGTGGCGACGGGGTATATGTCAAAGTACCGCCTGCGGGCTTGTTAGCATCAGAGGCCGCGGCATTGTCGGCGCATCCCACTGGCAACCTGTCGGAGCCTGCTTTGCGCTTCCCATGCACCCTGTCGGAGTTGCAAGTGTTCCTTGAGGAAAGCGCAGATTTCGATTGCATTGACGCCTTTGTGATGGCCAAGTGGGTTCAGGATCACACAAAAAAGCGTGACAAGGTAGGAGCGCCGATAGGGGGGACAGAAAGGACCACCTTGTTAGTCATCATAGCGGCGCTTTGTCGCAGTGCTTCAATCAACACTAGAGACCGAGGGGCTGCGGGTCGGATCGCAGCGTTGACTGACGAACTTGGCGCACCTGTTTCAGAGGACACCTTGCGGCGCGTGTTGGCGCAGATTCCCGATGCGCTGGAATCCCGCATGAAATAACGCAGCAAAACCGCATGCGGTTTTCCCGAATCCGCACGCGGACAAGCCTGTCTTGAATTTCTCTACCGTTCGTTTCCCTACGGCAAGCCACTGAGGCGAGCCGGGATTTAGGAAACGAACTCATGACGACTAAAGCCCTCTGTAAGCTGATTGCCGCAGGCGCTGACCTGCTGGACGAGCAAACCGCGGCAAAATTCTTGACCGTTGCCCCGGGAACGCTTGGAGTCTGGCGTTCAACCGGGCGTTATAACCTGCCATTTATCAAGGTCGGGCGCAACGTGCGCTACCGCCGCGCGGACCTTGAAGCCTGGCTGGAAAAGCGCACCCGCGAAACCGGCGCGACGGCCTGAGCCATGACGCCCGCGCAAGGAAAGAAAGCCGCACCGGGCTGGCGTGCCGGGCGCGGCACTGAAGGCCTTCAAGAGCCGCCATTTTACCCCGTCGAAGCCTTCCGCGAGGCAATGACCTCGGCCGGGCTCCCGGCACCCGAGCGCATCGAGGCAGACGGGCTGCTGCACCGTTTCCACGTCGAAGGCGACCGGAGCGGGACTCTCAACGGTTGGTATGTACTGCACACCGACGGCCGCCCGGCGGGCGTCTTCGGAAGCTGGAAAACTGGACTTCGTTCCACCTGGGTGGCGAACGGCAAGCGCCTGAACGATGCTGAACGCGAAGCCTTCGCCAACCTGATACAGGCCGGGCGGATCAAGGCGCAAGCTGAGCAGCGGGCCAAACACGAGAGCAATGCACGCACGGCCGCCATTCTTTGGGAGTGGGCCGGCGCGGCAAACCCCGAGCACCCCTACTTGCGTGCCAAGGGCGTGCACGCGCATGGTCTGCGCCAATCGGGTGACCGGTTGATGGTTCCCTTGTTCGACATTCACGGGCAATTGTGGAACTTCCAGAAGATCATGCCCGATGGCGGCAAGCGGTTCGAGCCTGGCCGCGCTCGCGAGCTGTATTCGCCAATCGGCGACCTGACAAACCCGACACTGTTGCTGATCTGCGAAGGCTGGGCAACCGGCGCGACGCTGTACGAAGAATTTCGGCACCCGGTCCTGTGCGCCATGAACGCCGGCAACTTGCTGCCGGTAGCGAAGGCGGCGCGCGCGGCCTGGCCTGCGGCTGATCTGATGATCTGCGCGGACAATGACCGCAAGACCCCCGGTAACCCTGGTTTGACGGCGGCGACCGTTGCGGCGAAGGCGGTAGGAGCTCGGCTGGCGGTACCGCAGTTTCCTGAAGGCGTGAGCGGCACCGACTTCAACGACCTGGCGAACCTACAGAGGATGGCGCGATGAGCGATGAACTTTGCGTTTTGCCAATTTCCGAGGATACAGGGGATACAGGGGGCACACCCAGCAATGGCGGGGGTTCTGGCGTAACCCCGACCGTAGAACCTGGGGATACAGGGGTTACAACGGTGGCCGATCTGCTCGCGAGAGCGATGGAACCGGAGGAAGTTGAGGCGCAGCAAGGCCAGGTTGTCTCCCTTCCAGAAGTCGAGGAACGCCCCTGCTTTCGCGTCTATGACGGCTGGACCGGAACCGATACCGGGCGCAGCTTGCGGCCTGGCGTGTGGTATCACACCATGAGCGCACCGAAAGGCGACCGCGACCCGGTGCCGGTGGATACCTGGATCTGCGGGCCGCTGCACATCGAGGCGCAGACTATCGACGATGCAGCAAACAACTTTGGGCGGCTGCTGCGCTTCAAGAACACGGCCGGACGCTGGCGAACCTGGGCGATGCCCATGGAGTTGCTGCGCGGATCGGGCGAGGAACTGCGTGGCGAGCTGCTCGCCATGGGGCTGGAGATCAGCGTCAGGGAGCGCGCGACCCTGGGGCTTTACCTTCAGGAGCGACCGCCAAAGAAGAAGGTTCGTTGTGCGCTGCAAGTTGGCTGGTGCGGCCGGGTGTTCGTCCTGCCGGATGCTGTGATCGGGCCAGATGCGGCGGGCGTGATATTCCAGAGTGGCGAGCGCGGGCACGAGGAACACGGGCAAGGCGGAACACTCGACGGCTGGCGTAGCGAAATCGCGGCGCGTGCGGTCGGCAATCCGCTGTTCGTCCTGGGCTTGTCGGCAGCATTCGCTGGGCCGATGCTCGCGCGCTGCAACGCCGAGGGCGGCGGGCTGCACTTCGTGGGCGATTCCAGCACCGGCAAGACGACCATTCTTGAAGCGGCTGCATCCGTTTGGGGTGGAGCGAACTATCGGCGAAGCTGGCGAGCGACCGCCAACGGGATGGAGGGCGCGGCGGTCATGTTCAACGATTGTCTGCTGGCGCTGGATGAAATTAGCGAGTGCGATCCGCACGAAGTCGGCAACATCGTCTATTCGCTGGGCAACGGGCGCGGCAAGCAACGGGCGGGGCGAACCGGCGCGGCGCGGGTGGTCACACGCTGGCAGGCTTTCATCATTTCGACCGGCGAGCGCACCATTGCCACGACGATGGCCGAAGGCGGGCACCGATCGAAGGCCGGGCAATCGGTTCGCCTACTCGACATTCCGACGGATCGCCTGCACGGTTGTTTCGATGTGCTGCACGATCATGCGAGCGGGGCGGCGCTGTCGGATGCCATCAAGCGCGCGGCGGTTACACACTACGGGCGACCAGGCCGGGCATTCCTGGAACGGCTGACGCACGATCACCGAGATTTCGCGGAACGGCTCGAACGTCTGAAGGGCCTGCCAGACTTCAACCGCCAAGACTTTGAAGGGCAGGACAAGCGTGCGGCGGGGCGATTTGCGCTGCTCGCGCTGGCCGGCGAGCTGGCGACCGAGTACGGGCTGACAGGCTGGCCGGAAGGCGAAGCGGTCAAGGCGGCGGTGATCGGGTTCAACGCCTGGCGATCCCTGCGCGGGCGCGGCAACGACGAGCGGCGGCAAATCCTGGAGCGGGTTTCCGGCTTCATTGAACGGCACGGTGACGGACGGTTCTCCGGCGCGGACGCTGCCGGGGAAAGCCAAGTGCGCGACCGGGCGGGCTGGTGGCGCGATGGCCAAGACGGGCGGCTGTATCTCTTCACGTCGGAAGGCATGCGCGACGCCCTGAAGGGCTTCGACTTCAACCGGGCGCTTGCCGAATTGGAAAGTTGCGGGGCGCTTCCCAAACCGGGCGCGGGCGGTAAGCACGCGAAGTCAATGCGCATTGGAGGGCGCGCGCCCATGAAGCTGTACCCGATCAACCCCCACAAGCTGACGGGGGGCGAGAATGGGGCTTGATGCTCTGCTGGCCAAGCTGCAACGAGAAGCTGTAACCCCTGTAACCCCTTCGATTGCGCTAGGGGTTACAGCGGAAGCCTTGCCATTGCTGGGTGTGCCCCCTGTATCCCCTGTACCCCCGGAAGATAAGGATGGCCAACCGTTCTACGCGGGATGGTGGCTGCTGCACTTCTCCGACCGCGATCCGCTGGAAGTGGCCTTCTCGCCAGCGGCGACCCATGCCGAGGTGCTCGACGCGTACCCGGACGCGGCAGCGGCGGAACCGATCGAGGCGGGCCGGCGGCAACCCGACACACTGTTGGCCGGGAATCAGGAAGCGGCTGTCTCGGCCTGGCTGGCGCAGATCGGCGAGACGGACCCGGCGACGATTGCCGAAGTGCTGACCGCTTGCCGGCGAGCCGAGAAGGCGCGGGACTACTTTTTACAGCGCTCAGGGTACAGTCCGGGGGGCGGAACGACGACCTGCGCCGACTGCCAGTACATGCGCCGACCTGGCAATGTGGTCCGCTACTGCGCCAGCAGGCGAAGCGATCTACTGCCGGCGTACACGGAAGGGCATCCGCTGCGGCGCTTGCCAGATGACCAAGGGCATAGCTGCTCCCTTTTCAACCCCCGGTAGCCGACGGCAAGATGTTGCACGCCACGGCTATAAGAGCTGGGTTGTGAGCGTGGCAGAGCGCACGCCGGCCTTGATCTCCTCCAGACTCCCCCCGAGGCGTCCGCGCTGGGCACCCAACAGCCCAAGCCACAGATTCTTGCTTACGCCAAGCTCATACCAAGCCTGCGTCTCCCTCCTTTGGCCGATCAACGCTTTGCCGAAGCGAACCGGTAACTGCCCAGCCACGCGACTTAGAGCAGTTTGCGAACTTGATCGCGATTTCTGCGGTCCGCTTTCTGTAAATTTCTATCGCTTGCGATTCCATCCTGGGTACTCAGTCTCCGGGAAGACGATGGCTGTCTCGCGTCGACGCCCGCATGATGGGCACACGAAGCCAACCGAGCCGTCTTCCATCTGGTAAGGCACTGCGAGGACATCGGCTCCAAGGAAACGATCCAGCCACCCCACTTCCGAGTCGTTCGCCGCCCAAGAATCCACTTTAGGCATCAAGGTCGGAATCCATGCCTTGCAGGTTGGGCACGCCTCCGTCCCCCACTTGGTGAAGCAACTGGGGCACACGCAGGAAAACCGGTGCCCACGGCCGCCGGTGAAGTGCTGCCTCGGGTCAGCGATGGTCGGGCACGTTGGGCAGGATAGCAGCGATTTCACGAGCCCGATGGCGGCTTCCAGCGCTTTCGAGAAGTCGGCCAGGGAATCGATCTGCGATCGAAGGTCGGTGATCGAGGCGTTCAACGCCTTCTTGCGAGCGTTCAGCGGCCCGCTCGCACCGCCATCTCGCACCGCCAGTCGTAGCTGCTGGGATACGCCCTCGTGCTCGTCCTCCAGAGCCTCGAGTCTCTTCCGCTGAGTGGCAAGCCGCTCTGCAAGCCGGAGATCCTCATGCACTTCAGGCGCTCGGGTGACGAACACGCCGGTGCCAGTAGCCTCGAGCCATGCTGCGCTGTCCGCGATGTTGGGTATCGGGCGATTGGCTATAAACGGCGGATAAGCAAGGAACCGCGGCGCTGTGATGACCCATCGAAGCTCGCGGGCGACGCGCTCGACGCTGGACAAGTCCCATGGAGAGACGGGCAGGAATCCCGCACGTCCTCGCCCCCGCTCAGCGACCTCGTGCGAAAGAGCATTCAACCGATGTGCGTAGACCGGGGCTAAGCGTCGAAGAGCCGCTTCAGACGGAGGGCTCGGATAGAGCACCAGCGTGATCTCCTCTTGGGTCGCGGCATCATCGGCATCGCGAATCAATCTGGCCAGGTCTTCGTCTCCGAACATCGCGAGCGACCCGGGGATCGGAACGATTCGCAAGGGCCTCGCGCCATCGATCGATAGGCGCAATGTGCCGTCGATCAATGACCAGGAGAGTCGACCTCGTGTGCCCCGCCCTTCAAGGTCGATCGCGTCACCATCGAGAGCCCGCGACAGGTCCACGGGTTCGATGCCAAGCTGGTCCAGCCCTCTGATGACGAGCAGGAGCGCAAACGACCCGAAGCAGCGGCACAGCTCCTGCATCTCTTCGAAGTGCTTATCCGGTCTAGGCGATTGCTCGAGCCCAAGGCGTGCCCAAGCCAACCAGACTTCCGCCACCCTGCGGTAATGGACGTCGTTCGCGAGAATGTTCGTCATCGTGAGCGTCGTGCTCACTAATGCCCGCCGCGGCACCTCGCGATACAGCACTGAGTCCATCAGGCCGGAAACCGAGTACTTCAGAAACTTCAGTTGCTCGAGAGTGCGCTCGGCCTTGCGGCGCGCCTCTCCGGCATCGAGCGAGTCGCCCCAGAGTTGGTAGACCCGCTTCTGCCGCCAGTGGGACCCCTGTCCTGCCGTAGAGCTGTGGTCCCCGACCTCGTTGAACAGGCGCAGCAGCCTGGAGACCTCGGTCACGCGGCGCGACAGGTACGCGTCCAGATGATCGACGAGACGAACAGCGACCCTGTTCTCATAGATATCGAACTGGTCCTCGCGGACCAACGAGAGGATGCGCTTGGGTATGACGGCACGCAAAGTCGGGCGGTCCCAATCCTCGGTATGCGCTGCGAGATAGCTGGGGGCCTGCGTTGCAAGCCGCCGGGCCCAAGCCACCGCTGTTCTCTCGACCTCCACCCTGAGGTGGGTCCGGGGTCGCTGACAGACTTCGACGAGATGGCCGAGACGGTCCGCGAGCAACTTCTCGAACTCCTGCAGCTCCGCTCGCTCAGACATTCCCGGAACCAGGGGAGACACGTCGAGCGCATCCAGCCAAGTTCCGCCCGACGAGAGAACCTCTCTGACGCTGCTTCCGACATCCAGAATGCTCGTTACATCCAGCCGGTCCAGAACCTGCGCTCGCGACATCGCTCCTTCGACTCGCTCGCGACCCGGTTCCATCAACTGCCAGTGCCCTCGGAGATCGGGGACGCAGAAGCTGGGCTCGGCTATGGCAACGGAGTTCAAGAAGGTGGAGTCATCGCCCAGCGGCTCGACCATAAATCTGCCGAGGACGAGATCCCCCGCATGGACATCACTGGCATGTCCGAGCAACCTGTCGATGAACCTATACGTCATTCAGCTTCATCGGCGCCCAAACGCCGCAGCTCCGCCCGAACGATGCTGGTCGACTTCACCGGCTCGCCCTGCGAGCCGAGACGGGGCCATGCCTCTTCGACCGCCAGGCGCAGAGCCTCGAGGTCGTCCGGTCGCGTATCGTGCCGATCGCGAATCTTGCGTAGGAGTTTCGTGGCCAGGATGTGGTCAACGGCCTCGGTCATGGTGCCGCCAGCGGCCAACACGACGGGAACGAAGTTGAGCATCTGTCGTTCCAGGCGATTGCCCCAGCCAACCCGGAATCGGCGCCCCAAGATCTCGGCGAACTGGGCGTCCACGAATCGATACGCATCCGCCGCTTGCTTCTGGTGTGTGGCCTGCACTGCTGCGAACGCACCCTGCAAAGTCGTGAGCGATACCGGAGCACGCGCCCTCGTTCGCTTGGGCTTGAAGGATTCCCGATGGCGCGGCAGCTCCATCACGTGAGCGCGATCGTAGGTCTTGTCCGCGAAGTCTTTGGTCGTCTCGTCGTGGTTCGCCGTGCCAACGAACCAGACGTTTTGCGGCAGCGGAAGGGTCCGACCGTTCTGAAGCAGGGCTGGTGCCGGCTCCACAGCGGCAGTCATGAGATCCAGCTTCTGATACTGCGGGTCTTGCTCCAGCGCGGACAGCAAGTCGGCGAAGTACTGCTCCGGGTGCGAGAGATTCATCTCGTCCAGAACGACGATGAACACTCCATCCGCGTAGCGCGGGCACTGCGCTTTGTAGAGCGCCTGCAGAAACTCGGACTCGTAGAAACGCCGCTCGAACGCGTTGAAGTGACCAATGAGATCCTGGCGATCCCTCCACCCGGCCTGCACCTCGATGAGGGCGGCTCCGGCACCCAGTGCGCGAGCAAAGGCCAGAGGCAGGCTCGTCTTCCCGGTCCCGCTGATGCCCTGAAGCAGATGGAGCCTGCTCATCGCCATGCCGGCGAGAAAGCAGCGAATGTCGGACAGGGAGTAGTACAGCTCCTTACCCGACGTCGGATCGAAGGCGACTCGGTTCTGCAGGTCGCTGCAGAACGCAGCCAGATCCGGAATCTCGTCGAACATCGGCACGCGGCCCTGAAGGACGTCGTCGCCATCCATCTGACTGCAAGACGGGAACGGGCTGACCCCGTCAGACCGCCGAATGCGTTCGTCGACGTCCTTCCGGAGTTCCTCCAGGGCGGCCTGCAGCAAGTCCCTCCCGGTCTCCAGTGCAGCCTTTTGATCCCTGAGCGACTCGATCTCGGTGACGGCAATCGCCGATCGGGCGACCGAGGCGCGGCTGGCCATCAGTTCCTGGGAGAGTCGCGCACGGTCCGCTTCCCACTCTTCCTTCTCGCGCTCCAGCTTTTCGTGGTTTGCCACCATGTCCTCGCTTGGGCGCTTGGCGAGACGATCGGACAGGGACTTGTTCTCCTTGATCAGGGCGTCGAGCTCCCGTTTGACCTGGTCGAGCGGTCGGTTGCCAAGGGCGCGTTCCGCCTCTTCGCGCTCTCGCAACCTCTCGTACAAACCGTCGCGCTCCTTTCGCGCTGCCGCGAGACGAGCTTCCAAGTCCCGGTACTTCGCCTCGGCCTCTTCGAGCGCGGCACCTGCACGCTGCTTTACTCGAAGATCGAATGCCTCACGATCCTCCCGCAGCACGTCTTCGCGAACATCGAGCTGAGCCTGTTGCTTCTTCAGGGTTGCACGCGCCTGCGAGGCTTCAGTTTCGAACTGCCGCCTCTGCTCATCCAATCCACGTACCGACGCCGCATGTTGCTCAGCCTGCTCGCGCCTCAGTTGCTCAAGTTCCGTCCGGACCCTCTGGTCGTCCTGCCGCCAGCGCGAGTCCCAATCAGCACGCTCCGCCGAGATCAAACCGCGCGCCCGAGACAGTTCTTCCCGGACGACGGCCGCTTCCTGATCGAGGAGTTGAAGGGAGACGCGGCGCTCCGCTGCAAACCCGGCCTCAGCGTTCAGCTCGCGGACCCGAAGCTTGTCCTCCCTATCCCGAACCTCCTCCTCGTTGATCTTGAGCGACGATTCCCTCTCTTCGAGCGCTTTCCGGTCAGCGGCAAGCTGCGCCTGCTCCTGGGCCAACAGGTCTTGCGTTTCCTCGAGAGCCCGTTCGCCTTCTTCGAGACGCAACATCCGCGCCGATCGCGCCCCGCAGAGTTCATTTGCTTCCCAGAGCTCGCGCGCGGCCTTCACGATATCCAGGTCGTCGGTGCCAGGCGGAGCAGTCTTCGTCGCGGCCTCGATGTCTCCTTCTGTGGCCGTCTCCAGCGCTTGCGAATGAACCTTGCTGATCGCCTCGATCGCCGTTCCCGGGGTCGTGATATCCGCAGCGCTCACCGGCCTGCTGGTGGGTGACTTACCGGCGGCGCCTTCGGTTGACGGCACCAGCTTCGGGTTCTGCTGTGGAAATGACCTAGGCTTGTTCCTGTTCCTCGACATCGTTTAGCCCCCTACCAGTTGTGTCGCGCCAACGTCGATTCCGCCGAGGATCGCCACGGATCTGTACACCGATTCAATGATTGGAGACATCGCTGCAAGCTCCAGAATGCTGTCACCAGCGTGTATGGCATCACCCGCCATCGTTGCGACCCGGTCCAGATCCTCGATGAGTTCTGGCCGACGCTCCGCTGCGCGCACAAGCGGGTGACGGGGCTGATTGGTTGCCGTCATCATCGCGGCGACGATTGCACCGCGAAGCCGCCAACCGGATTCAAAGCATGCTGCTTTCAAGTGGTTTGGCCTAGTTCCGGCCATAGCGTCAGGCAACGGAGTCTTGAAGCCAAGCTCGGCGGCGTGTGCCCGATAGACGGCCGAGACGTAGACCTGGTCCTGGACCGGGCGATCCATGCCGTTCTTGTCCTTGAAGTAGACCTTGCGCCACACGTCGCCCGGCGGAAAGCGCGCGCCTATCGAACGGAATGACGATTCGAGTACTCGTCTCGCTGCACCCAGGAGATCCCTCAGACGTTGCTCAGGACAAGCATCGCCGAGCAGCCCCGCCTCGACGTGCGCCATTTCGAGTTCAACGAGCTGTTCGAACTCTGGCAGGTCGCGCACGTCGACCGTGAGCGTTCCCTCAAGGTTCGAAGTGGCCAGCGCCCTCACTTCGGCAATCCAGCCTCGCTGCTTTTCCGCCTGCTCGTTCAACGACGAACCAAAGAGGGCCTCGACCGTTTCGCGAAGCCTTGGAAAGTGAGCGAGTTCGCGCTCGACGGCGCGTCTGAGGGCCGGGCTCTCGCCCAGCCCGAAGGGATCGCACGCGTGCCAGTCTCCGGTGTGATCGTTCTCGACCAGATAGATGAAGGTGGACAGGAAGACCGGAGTCGGTGAGTCGTCTACCAGCGAGATTCGCTCGAGCACCGGACCTGCGTCCAGGTCGAGATGCTCGTCCTCATCGGCCGACTCGAAGGACTCGGAATTGCGCAGGGCCGACTTGTGCCGCCGGGTCGCCCGCAGTATTTGCCGCACATCTGGCGCCGGCGGAACCGAGGGGTCGAGCGGTCGGCACATGAAGGCCCGCTCTCGTCGCGGCTTACCTTTGGTGCCCAGAATCAGATCCGGAAAGCCGTTCTCGCGACGGTCCAGTTCCGCGTAGTCGAGGCGCTGGACGAAGCGTGGCCAGAGATCGCCGGACCACGGGTCCTGGAACACGTGCCCGGTTACCGCAGGTCTCATGTCGAGCGCTTCGGCCTCGAACACCTCGTTGCCTGCAGGCGTTGGCAGTCCGTCCTGCTTGATGAGCCCCCTCTGCAGAAGCTCGGACAGGATGAGCGTGGCCAGGTCCGCATGGATTCTCAGCTTCTCGCCGATTCGCGGGGGGAACGTGATGCCCGCGCGACACATTCCGAGCACTGCCTTCTGCAGTATGTTGACCTGTCGAGGCCGCACTTCCGGTGCGACGACCCGATACATCAGCGCCGGCCACAACAGGAACTTGCGCTGGCTGTACCGGACTCCCGCAGGAAGGCGGGGACCGAAGTGCAGAACAGGCGAATCAAGCTGAAATAACACAGCCATGCCGCCCCTCGCACAGTTTTCGGAATGCCACCAGGCCGGCAAGGCTTCGTTCGGCGACTTCGCCGCGAAGCATTCCCGAATCGCCAACGACGATCAGTAGCCTCTGCTGGCGGCTCATCGCGACGCACAACCGGTTCTCGAGCATCAGGTGCCCGAACTTCCGTCTCAGGGAGCGCTCGTCGGAAATCGGAAGATCGTTCGATCGAGTCATCGACAGGAAGACGACATCGAACTCCTTGCCCTGGAAGGCGTCGACCGTGCCGACCCGGATCCGCTCCTTGAGGTGTCCGTCCAGCCCCCGCGTCTCTCGCCATGCGTCGGCGACGCGGAACGACCCGTCCTGGAGTTGTTCCGCAATGCCGAGCGCCTCCAACTCGGCGAGGATTCCGTCGACCTGGCCCGCGTAGAACGAAATCACCCCGAAGCTCAGATCCGGCCGGGCCGTGGCCAGATTCTTGAGCTCCTTCGCGATCCAGCGTGCCTCGGCGGGTCTGCGCTTGCTCTGTCCGCCCTGCTCCTTTCCGGCCGATAGCGGAACGTCGACCCAAGCGGCGACGTGAGGTTGGTAGCCAGGCAGGCCATGCTCGAACTGTTCGGCAGGCTTCTCGGATCGAAAGGCTTCCCCGTAGGGCGCATAGAACGTATCGCTGACGAAGGTACCCAGAACGGGATGCATTCGGTACTGCACGTCGAGCGTGACGGTTCTCTTGATGCCGTCGGCAGCCTCGCGCTCACGCATCGATTCGAAGAGGCGTTGAAAAAGACTCCGCCGCAGCGCCTTTCGCGTCTCGTCGGAGACCGAGAGTTCCAGTTGCCCCTCGACGTTCGGCTCCAGGATGTGTGGGAGCTGGCGGTGATCCCCGACGAGAATGATCCGGCGCTCCGCCAGTGCCATCGGAATGAACAGATCGAGGGGATTGGCCCGCGCCGCCTCGTCGACGATGACGTTCGCGAAGACGCTCTGCTCCCCCTTCTGGAGGCTCATCTGAAAGCCGACCGCCTGCTGACAAGTGGCTGCCAGCACGACGGTGTAGTCGCGCACGGCAGACCTCACGCCATCGAGGTCGTTCTCGAGGTCGAACAGGTATTCGTACAGGACCGCGTCCTCGCCGCCGGACGACTCCCTCGCCCGCGAAAAAAGCTCGTTGACGATCTCAGGGAGCAGTTCCTCCAGGTCGGCATGTCCGCGCGGTCCGCCGACCGCAGCGGGCTCCGCAAAGCGGTCGATGAGGACTTCCTGAAGCGCCTTGAGTTCGCCCAGGAATCCGGGGGGCTCATCCGCATCCCAGTCGGCCGCAGCGGAGAGCAGCCGCCGACTGTTGTCGTCCAGGGACCCGAGACGTTCGAGCCGCTGCATGACCCGCGCGGCATTTCGAGCACCGTCGTCGCCAAAGCTGACCGGATCGATGCGGAGCGCCCGGACGGCCTTTAGCAACAACTCCCGATCGTCTGACTCGAAGTCCGGCATGAATCCGTGTTGCGCCGACAGCTCCTGTCGAATCGCAAGGAGGCGGTCCAGTACCGACGGCGACAGATACGGTCGCGCGATGTCTTCGATCTCGCGGACCATCTTCGCGGACTCCGCGGGGCCGAGCCGCGAAGCTTGGTAGGCCGCAGACATGGCCCGCACTTTCCTCAGGACTTCGCTAACCGCCCTCTCCGGCAAGCTCGCGAGGTCGGCTCGGATGGCGTCGACACGCTCGCGCCGCCATCGGTCGAATCCGTCCCCGTCATCGCTTCGTCCGTGTTTCCTGCCGACCTTGATGGCCGGCAGACCGAAGACCAGCGTCTTGGCCGCCGCGTTCTCCACGGCATCGTGCTGGTAGCTCGTGAGCAGCGTCTGACCGGCGAGGTCGCCGTCTTCGCCCAGCTCGGCCAATCGCGCCTGAAGGGCCGCGATCGTCTTTGTCTTGCCGGTGCCGGGCGGCCCTTGAATCAGGGCGATGTCCGGCGTGTTCAAGGCGACTCGAATGGCTTCGATCTGTCTGGGCGTGGGATCGTCGCCGAAGATCTCCTTCACGGCCGCCGAAAGCGGCGCCTCCGCCTTCCGCCTTCTCTCCGGTACCACGCTTCCTTCGAGCAGCAGCCCCAGTTGAGGCATGGGACATTCGGCCAGAGCGATGCTGGCTTGCGCCCGCTCCCTGCGCTCGAGCCGCTTTCTGTCGCCGCTCATGCTCATGAAGAGGACGCCGGGAACAGGAGGCTCGCGGTCGTCCAGATCGCCTGTCGGCAGGACATCCAGGTACCGCCCGGCAGCCGTACCGCCAACGAACGACCCGACGAATGCCTTCGGACTCCTGGCGAGGTCCCCTTCGGTCGACGAGCCGTTTGCCGAAGTATCCGAGGACTCCTGCAATTCGCGTGGAGGGTGCGACGCGGCCTCCAGTTCGACATCCTCCGCACCTCGAAGCAGATTCAGGGCTGTGTCGATCTGCTTCGCATCCTGGATCCGAAAGCGCCATCGTCCGTCTGCCTGCCGTTTCGCGTCCGAGTAGCTCAGCCACCCCAGCGTCCGCGCTCGGCGAAAGACACTGTCCCGCTCCAGCTTGTTGTACTCGCGCCAGACGTTCAGGTAGCTCCCGGCCTGTTCCACCAGCTGATCCAACTGGGAGCGGGCCGTACCTCGAAATGCGCCTGCAATGGTCGAATCGCAGAAGCGCACGGTGCCTTGAACAGGAACGATCGGGCGCCTCTCTTCCGCAGACGATCCACGACGCGCTTCGACGAGGCGCGTCACGAGAAGCCGGTCGTCGGGCGTCTTCTGGACATCGATTGCATACCCCTTGCCGTGCATGCGAAACGGACGACGGTGATCGCTCTCCGGCGCGGGGCTGCCAGAGATGAAGACCTTGGAACCCGACTCCTGGTCGACCAGGACGAAGCGCTCCGTGAGCCACTGAATGACTTCCGTTGCAGAGATGCTCTTCCCGAGCTTCTGACGGATGACGTCGACGATCTTCTCGTCGACCCCGATGTCGATGTTGCCCGGCCAGGAGTACTGCACTGGAAACTCGTGCATCTGGACCTGTAGCCATTCCGTGGCGCCGCTCTTTGGCGTCACCGCAACGACCCATCCCAGTCGAGGCAGATTGCGGTCGCGCAATCGCGCGAGAACGGTTTCCCCCTGCTTGTCGCGCCCGCGCACGCTAACCGCCACGGTGCCGACACGAAGCAGCGATTGGCCGGTGGCTTCCGAGAACAGCAGGGCGGCTTCGCTTCTCACGACCACCGTCATGTCGAACGTCGTGGCATCGGCAGGCACGAGCTCAATCAGCGAGCACGTTCCGAATGCAGCTTCGTGCGCCTTCATTTCGTGCCCCCCTTACGCGCGGTGAAGGACACGACCCTATGGAGTGCGTCGGGAGATCCGAGGTGTAAGCGCCACGAGGCCTCGTCGTGCTTCAGTAGGATCGACGAGGGTTTCGGTCCGACCGAGGCAGATCTGGCTCCGGTGGGCGATGTGAGCCGGTAGCTTGCCCCGTCGAGTGACTGGAGCGTGACGCGCGTGCCCTCGAACTTCAGGTCGATCACCGGACGCTGCCCGTCCCGACCAGCCTGCCCGGTGGCAAGACGACGCGTGATGACTCTCGACTCTCCATCGGTCAGTGCCAAGGCGGCGACGATGACAGGCCTTCGACGATCGCCGGAGGGTCGCGACACGAGCTCCGAGCCCTCACCCAGCGCGGGGTCCCAGAGCTGGAATTCCGCGACGACGAAACCCAAGCGCGGCGCGTCACACCAAGGGCATTGCTCGGCGTTCATGTAGTACGTTCCGTGGCACTCCTGGCACAGGACTGTCGCGTCGGCAGCGGCGTGCAGTCTCTCCGCCCACTCCGAGACGCCGGGCCGCTGAAGTGGGTGCTTGAGACCTGCGCGGAAAGCTCGTTGCGAGATCTCAGCCAATCTCGCGGAGAGCGTGACGCTCCGTGGTATCCCGATCGAGCAACGGTTCGAACTGTCGCCCGGATCATCGACCCAGGGCATCGATCCCCCAAAGGCCTCTTCTTCGCGCTCCGGCGGTCCGCTCGAGACGGCATCTCCGATGAGCGGATGGACAAGGGATAGGGTCTGGAAGCAGAGGACTGCAAATGCATGCGCATCGGTGAGCGAGTTCACTCCGGAAGCGCCGCGGATGAGTTCAGGTGCACCATAGCCAGGAGTGAACACCGTGGGCAGCCCCGCGCTGGACACGTAGCGGATGTTGTCGCTGTCGATGAAGCGGACTTCTGTGGCATCGCTGGCTTCGGAGACAAAGATGTTGTGCGGAGATGGATCGGAGTACACGAGCCCTTTGCCGTGAAGAGCGGACAGGACATCGGCCGTGCGTGCCAGCAGTGCCAGGCGTCTCCGAAGACCACCCGTCTGAAAGTACCAGGACGCAACCGAGGTCGTCGCCTTCGGCGGCTTGCAGAGCGCACTCAGCGGCTGCATCCCGGTCAGCAGTTCCATCAGGTAACCCAGCACGGGCTCGCGCAGCATTTCCAATGGGCGAGCGATCTCGAGGTCCGCCAGCGGCAGTCGCTTGACCGCCGTCAGCTGGTTCCGGAGTTGCTCACGTCGGGACGGCGATGAGTCGAAGATGATCTTCGCGGCCAGTCGCCCACCCTTGACTTCGAAGACGGCCCCCTGGCCCCCTCGGCCGAGTTGACGCGTCAGCACATGACGAGCCCCGTTGAGGTCGGTGACTTGCCGGATAACGGATGTCATTCCGTCCCCCTGTTCGGCCACGCCAGAACTGCAATGGTCTTGTCGTCGATATGCCTTGGAGTGGGCCATTCGTTCAGCTCACGCCGCAGCGAACGCCACCGAGGCACCGGCTGCAACGTCCCGATTTCGTCCTTCAGCCAAGTGACGAAGTCGGCGAGGCGATCGGGACGAAGGTCGTCCGAAACGCCATCCGATGCCAGCACGGCGATGTCGATCTCCGCGCAGTCGAAGCAACGCTTCGCCCAGACACCACCGCTCCCGAGCGACTGGGTCTCGTTAGAAAAGTCCGATGCCCGCGGATGCTCGACCCGCTCGACGGCACCGCGCCTGCGCACGGCTGCCATCCCGTCGCCCAGCGCAGCCACGTAGGTTCGACCATCTTGGTACGCGAGCGCCAGCAGGCACGTGGCGGCGCAATCCGAGCGGTCGAACGGGGCGATTTCCTCGAGCCAGAGCGGCTCGATTCGGCCGACGAGATCGTCGAGAGATCCCGTCCCGTCCTTGTGCCACCCCCTGGCCGCACGCAAGGTTGCGATGCAGGCCTTCGTTGCGCCATGCCTGGCACGGTCCTTCGAACCCAAACCGTCGCTCACCACGACCAGGCTGCCGAAGGCGCCAGAGGCACCGAGCCATTGGTCCTCGTTGGGCCTTCGTAGCGCCCGGTGAGCAGGGCCGGCAACACTCGCACCGAAGCAATCCACACGGCTCCTGCGTACCATGTAACCCTTAGAAGTCATAGTCGTCCAAAGCCATCGGGTCGACCACGACGACGCTGTTGGGGTTCAGGCTGCGTGTGCGCTGCGTCACACTCATCGTCACCCACCGAAAGAAATTCTTGATCTGTCGGGCTTCGTGCGCCGAGTACACTCGTGCGGCCGGATCGGCCAGGAACTCGGCCAGCATTGCGGGATCTGCGTCATCACCGATCCCGAGCACGAACCGTGATGCCTTCGACGCGCGGTCCGAAGCGAGCATGCGCTGCAGGGGTTCGCGCCACTCGTCGGTGGGCTGGCCGTCGGAGACGAGCACAACGGTCGGTCTGTATGCCCGGCTCGGGATCTGTGCGTGGTCCTCGACCATCTTCACGACCAGATCGAACGCCGCGCCCATGGGCGTATTCCCCGCTGCGCCGACTCGCTCCCACTTGATTTGCGTCGCTGGCAACAGAGGCTGGTGGAGCCTGGCGCCGCCCTTGCCAAAGGCGACGACAGCGACGTGGATCTCGGCTCGGCTGTGGTCCTCGGCCGCGAAGCTCTCGATCATCGACTGAACCGCATCGTTGAGCGCATCGATCTTGCCGTTCGCGCTCATGCTGCCGCTGACGTCGGCGAGGACGATGACGGGCAGGGGGCGCGCCGTAGAGACGGTGAAATCTTTGAGCTTGGACATGCGTTTTTCTCCTCTCATATTCGACGGGACCTCCGCTGGCGCCTTGCTGCCGTTCGATCGAGCTCTACTCTCGACTTCGTTCGGCAGTCGCCTGTAAACGGCCGACGTTCCGTCACTACGATCAGCGATGTCCAGTGGTCCATGTTTGCGCTCGTCGCTACCGTGAATGACGTCCAAGATTTCGCGAGCGCCAACACCAAGCTTTTCGAGACGCGCCTTCTCCGCGTGAAACGCCAGCTGCGCGTGCCGGTCGCCCGGGTTCTCCGCCAGTCGGCGCCGAAGCAGCCTGAGCTCTCCGAGTTCATCGCCGCCGCCGGCCTTGCCTGGCGGACAATCCTGAGGTTCGTGTCCCATCCTCACCTTTGTATTGGCGTCCCGCCAATAACGGCTGACGTTATCTTCGTGGTACTTGCCCCATCCCATGGTCTGCCCCGTTTAGTTCTGGCCGAGCGAGCTGCAAGCCATCAGTGCCAACGCCGTCCGCCACCCGTCTTCAGTCCTCGGAAGTCGCTGTTCCTGTACACCGTCAGGATTGCGGATCCGTCGGGGGTGCAGACGACCTGGACCCCTTCGCAGTGGCCCACATCCACGCCGAAACGAGCCAGCTTCTCTACTTCCTTCCGGCCGATGACGTGAATCGCCGCCCCGCGCACGTGAATCACACGCCCGAAGCTCAGCACGGTATCGATGGTCTGGCAGTTCAATCCACGGCCGCTCATGCGAGTCCACGCGTGTTGAGTGATGGCCGGAGCGTTGCTGGGTGCGATGCTCTGCTTGTTCATCTGGCTGGCTCTCCCGGGTTGGACGGGCCCGGACCGATCCCGGGCCCCACACCAGACATACCAGCGAAAAGCGTGCCAACGGCTCCAAAGCGACGCGCCAAGAGGAACGCAACGTCCTATATATCAACCTGTTGCATAGCATTTGAGCGGTTATCGCCAGACTCGCGCGGAGACCGGAAATCGTGGCTATTCGGAAGCAACTTTCCAGAGACCGGATCAATATTTCCGCTCCCTGGCTGCCGACCATTCTCTCAAGGCGCGGTCCGTCACATCGCAGAGGGTGTCAGGCGAAACGCCCCGCTTCTTCGCGACCCTGCGAAGTTCAGCCGCCAGGTACCCCTTGAGCGCTCGCTCGACGACTTTCGTTTCGATGGTCTTGCCGGGTGGGATCAGGGCATCCAGGCTCGATGACTCGGCAAACGCCCGCGCCACGGACTGCGGTAGCGAGTCCGCTCCGGCGTCAGTCCGGGATCCGTCCACGCCCGCCAGACCGTACTGGGACGCCTCGGCGGCCGACAGGGGCGAGTGCCGATCCGCCCGGGCAGCGATCGTGCGGTACGCCACCCGAAACAAGTCCCTCAGATTCCCGGGAAGTGGATGACGCGACAGCTCGTTCACGATGGCCCGGTGGGCGCTGTCCGGGAGCCGTATCCGAGCAGTGCCGGCTCGACGCGAGGCCTGAGCGAAGACCATTTCCCAGAGCCAGGGAATCTCTTCTGGAACCTCGCGCAACGGCGGCAGGCGCAGAGTGAGCATGCTGATGCGATCGAAAAAGTCCGGGTCCAGTCGCTCGCGCAGCTCTTCGTCCGAAAGATTTGTCGCCGATATCAGTCTGAAGTCGCTCGTCAGTTGTCGATCGTCCCCCAAGCGCATGTAGCTCTTCTCCTCGACGGCCTTGATCAGGAGGCGCTGGAGGTCTCGGCCTACATCCCCCACTTCGTCGAGAAACAACGTGTCCTTATGGGCCACTGCGAGCAGGCCCTCATGATCCCTGAGAGCGCCGGTGAAGGAACCGCGCTTATAGCCGAACAACTCAGCACGCATCGTTTCGGGGTTGTACTGGCCGCAGGCGACCGCCGGCCAATGAGCATCCCGTGCCTCTACACGGTACGGACTGTGGGATCGAATCCAGCCAGCCAGAGTTGTCTTGCCCGTGCCTCGCTCACCGAGCAAGAGAACGGGTACATTCAACTGCGCAAATCTGCGGGCCTCGTCGAAAATCTGCCGCATGCGCTCCGACTGAAACCGCGCAGGATCCCAGACGATCGCCGCATCTTCCGAGGAAATTTCCGTAGGCCGCGCCGCACGGTATGCCTTGTAGTAGCTGTCGATGCCGAGCCGAACGGGCACCACGGCAGGGCGGCCGTTCCGCTCCTCCTTGCGATAGGACTTGACGAGGGAGAATGGCGAGTCGATGAACCCTGTTTCGCCCATCAGTATCAGGACCGTTTGCATGGAAGGCGTGCCCGGACTGACGTGGATCACCAGTTCTCGGTCGGCAAACCTCTTCCGTACTGCCGGGAGCCTCTCCCTGAGGAACTCGTATATCTGCCCGTGATCCGTTGGATCGTCGCCGTCCCAGGGCTCCTGATGAATGCGCAGATCCGGATCCCTGGCTCTCAGTTCCTCCAATGTCTGGCTGACCGATCGAGATTCGCGTGTTTCCTTCCCGTCTCGCGCTCGTCCATGAAACAGAACGAAGTCAGAAATGCTGCCCGCATAAACGGACTCAGGGTCGAACAACAGGGTCAGAGATGGACCAGGAACCCGGCAACCATCAACCAGGCGAAAGTCGCCACCTGCCCGATCACGCTCGTAGGGATCGTTGTTTACGGCTATCCAGGAGATCAGAACTCGACGACGCATGTTGTGCGGCTAGTCCACCGGTGAATGCATGGCCCTTGCATCACCTTCCAGATGCATGAAATAGGATCCTCCCGCGGTTTGCTGACCCGCTGTCCTCAGGGAAACTGCCGGGCGCACCAATGCTCAACCAGGCACGCTCCCAAGTTCGCCGAAGCAATTCAGGTCCGACTTTCACACGATTCGTGCGAGCGTAGCAGGCAGCTGGGGCGAGAGCGTTGCCAGCTCGCTCGTCAACCGGTGTGCCGCCAGACTTCAAGCCGGACGACGTCCATTTTACGCCAACCCCTCGTTCATCATGCTCGGTCGAGTCCCGTTGATTCGCCCACTGGTATGCTTTCGGCAACCCTGCGTGGAATTCCAGGTGGCGTCTGGTAGATTGTCGGGCTCGGTCATCGTGGTCCGGATCCCCGTCGATGCCCTCATCCCTTCCCCTTGTCGACCGGCAGCTGGCCAAAACGGCCGCCGCTCTTCCCGCGTGGCGGAGCAAGCGCCCGAGCAGCGTCCGCATTCCGGACGACCCGTGGGTGCAAGCAAGCGTCCTCGCCGGGCGATACGGAATCGGCAGGGTGGCGGTCGCGTTGAAGCTCGACTACACCCGCCTGATGCGCCGGCTGAACGCCACGACCAGCAGTCCGGCCGAGAGCGCGTGGAGCACTTCCCAGCCAGCGGATTTCGTCGAACTAGACTTCGGTCTGCCGCTCGCCCCACCGGCTTGCGTCTCCATCCTTTTCTGACCGACACGGGCACGCGCTGCGGATCGAACTTCCGCAAGCGGCCAGCAGCAACATCGCCGGGATTGCCCGCAGCCTCTGGCAGATGCAGGCGTAATCGTGTTGATCACGAGTCTGCGTTGCTGCCGAACCGGGAGACTTTCGCTGCGGCATTGACGGTCTCGCCGGGGAGAGCGCTTCAGAAACTGGCCAAGGATCCGTTCGACGGCGCCCTGTTCGTCTTTCGCGACCGCCAGCGCACGGTCGCGTCAAACTCCTGGCCTATGACCGTCAGTCAGGGCTTCTGGCCGTGTCAGAAAAGCCGTTCGCAGGGTCGCGTCCGACGACCTCGAAACCATCCGTTCCCTGCTCATGCCGTACCCCGACGCCAGTCGTCGGGGGGCTTCTCGCAATGCCCGTGCCGATCGCAACCGATCGCAGCCCATAGCGGGGTCTTGCGCTCCCGCTCAACGCCACCAATTGCCTGCACAACCGCTTGCTGTTGCCGATGACCGTCTTGGCGCAGCTGGAGCGGTTGCCAGCAGGGAAGCCTCCGAGACGAGGTCGTCCGTATCGCCGTGCGTCGCACGCCGCAGGAATGTCTCGTCGGCAGGGTTCGACGGCCGCGACGCAAAGAATCCGTTCTTCCGCACAGCTGCCAGTTTGCCCAGGGCTTCAGCCAAAGCGCTGCGCTTCTCGGCACACCCGAAAGCTCCATTCGTTGGCCATGCCGGAGTACTGGCTGGGTGGCCGCTGGCGCTGGCCGCCGAACCAGTCGCGGCGAGTTGGTACGAGAGTTTCGCCTCGCTTGTCGAGGGAGCCTTGGAAGCATAAGATTCGACCGCCGTCCCATCGAGGTCCTGATGGCGACACGGCAGCCGAATAACGATACGCAATCCACCGGCGCGGCCGGAGAAAAAGGCCAGCAGTGCTCGAGCAACTTGACCGGTTGGCCACCGACGTCGGGGCCCTCCACTGCAAGCTGATCCTTCTGGTGGGCGCTCCGGGTGCTGGCAAGACCGCGCTTCTGATCGCGTTTGGCAAGCGTGTCGCGGCGGAACCGATCAACGTCGGCGCGGAGCTGGGTCGCCGGCTGGCGGCGATCCCCCAGCGGCAGCGTCACCTGCAGACCAACACCATCCTGCGTGAATTGGCCGATCAGCACGCCGTGGGTGACTTGCTGCTGCTCGACAACATCGAGCTTCTGTTCGACCGCACGCTCCAGCTTGATCCGCTCGACTTGCTGAAGCGGCACGCTCATGCACGACGGGTTGTCGCTGTCTGGCCGGGCGAGTTGCGGGATGGGCGGCTGATCTACACCGAGATGGGTCATCCGGAACACCAGGACTATGGCATTGAAGCTCTGGTCCCGTTCGCGATTCAGTAGGGGGAATAGGGGAACACATGCGCTACAGCGATCTCATCCAGTTCGAACCGATCGAATCGGTCATCCAGCTGCTCGATGCCAATCGTCCGAACGAGGCGAAGAAACTCGTCGCGACCTACGTCATCTCGGACGACATGGCGGAGCGGATCGCCAAGCACATGATCCCGCAGCTCTCGTTCGACGAATCGGTCGACCACAAGGGTGTGCTGGTCGTTGGCAACTACGGCACGGGCAAGTCGCACCTGATGTCGGTCATCTCGCTCGTGGCGGAGGACGCGGCTTACCAGTCGATGATCCGCCACCCCAGAGTCGCGGAGGCAGCGGCGGCCATCGCGGGCAAGTTCAAGGTGCACCGCATCGAGATCTCCAGCCAGATGTCGCTGCGGGACATCGTCACGCAGCAGCTCGAGTTGTTCCTGGAGAAGAACGGCGTCAGCTACTCGTTCCCACCCGCCGACAAGGTGGTCAACAACAAGGCAGCCTTCGAGGAAATGATGGCCGCCTTCGCCGAGGTTCACCCCAACCACGGCGTGCTGCTGGTCGTCGATGAGTTCCTGGAGTTCCTGCGCTCCCGCAAGGACCACGACCTGGTGCTGGACTTGTCGTTCCTGCGGGAGATCGGCGAGGTCACCAAGCACCTGCGGTTCCGCTTCGTAGCCGGCGTGCAGGAAGCCATCTTCGACAGCACCCGGTTCCAGCACGTGGCGGACAGCCTGCGCCGCGTGAAGGACCGCTTCACGCAGGTGCTGCTCGCCCGCCAGGACGTCAGCTTCGTCGTGGCCGAACGTCTGCTGAAGAAGACCGCAGACCAGCAGAACAGGATTCGCACCTACCTGACCAAGTTCGCCAAGTTCTACAGCACCATGAACGAGCGCATGGACGAGTACGTGCGCCTGTTCCCCGTTCATCCGGAGTACATCGGCACCTTCGAGCGTCTGGTGTTCACCGAGAAGCGCGGCGCGCTGGTCACGTTGCGCGACCAGATCCAGGCCATCCTCAACAACGACGTACCGGACGATCGCCCGGGGTTGATCGGCTACGACAAGTTCTGGGAGACGGTGACCTCCAACTCGGTGTTGCGGTCCGACCCGAGCATCGGGCCTGTGCTGAAGGTGTCCGAGGTGCTGACCGAGCGAGTGCAGAAGGCCTTCTCCCGGCCGACCTACAAGGCGATGGCGCTGCGTGTCATCAGCGGGCTCTCGGTGCACCGACTCACGACGGGGGGCGACATCTACGTGCCGGTCGGGCCCACGGCGGCGGAATTGCGCGACACCCTGTGCCTGTACCAGCCAGGCATCGAGGACATGGGCGGCGATCCCGCCGACGACCTGCTTACCGCCGTGCAGACCACGCTGCGCGAGATCGTCAAGACGGTCAACGGACAGTTCATTTCCAAGGCGGCCGACACCGAGCAGTACTACCTCGACCTGAAGAAGGACGTCGACTACGACGCGCAGATCGAAAAGCGCGCCGAAGCGTTGTCGGACGACGCGCTGGACCGTGCCTACTACGGCGCCATCAAGCAATTAATGGAGCGGACCGACGAGAGCACCTACGTCACGGGCCACCAGATCTGGCAATACCAGATCGAGTGGCAGGAGCACCGCGTCGACCGCAATGGCTACCTGTTCTTCGGCGCCCCGAACGACCGCCCCACCGCGCAACCCGAGCGCGATTTCTACGTTTACTTCATCCAGCCCTTCGAGCCACCCCGGTTCCGCGACGAGAGCAAGGCCGACGAAGTGTTCTTCCGCCTGAAGGGTCTGGACGACGCCATCAAGCGGCACCTGTCCTTCTACGCCGCGGCGCACGACCTCGCGTCCACTGCCAGCGGCGGCGCCAAGGCCATCTACCTGGACAAGGCGAAGGACGCCCTGCGCGACATGAGCAAGTGGCTGCAGGAGAAGCAGATGACCGCCTACGAGGTCACCTACCAGGGCAAGACCAAGACCCTGCAGGAGTGGACCAAGGGCGTCTCGATCCGCGACAAGCTGCGCCTGGGCGCCGATGAGCGCGCCAACTTCCGCGACATTGTCAACGTGATCTCCGGGCTGGCACTCAAGCAGCACTTCGCCGACATCGCGCCCGATTACCCAGTCTTCTCGATGCTGGTCACTGAGACCAACCGCAAGCAGCTGGTCGGCAGCGCGCTCAAGGCGCTGGCGGGTGGCACGCGTACCAAGGACGCCAATGCCATCCTGGATGCGCTGGAGATGCTCGACGGCGACCGCATCGACCCAGGCCGCTCGCGCTACGCGCAGGAGGTCCTGAGCCGTCTCAAGGCCAAGGGCCATGGCCAGGTGCTGAACCGTGGCGAGCTGCTAAGTGGGCCGAGCGACGTCGAGTACTTCCACCCGGTGAAGTTCCGGTTGGAACCCGATCTGCTGGTGACGGTACTGGGCGGGCTCGTCTACGCCGGCGACATCGTCCTGGCCATCACGGGCGACAAGATCGACTCCGGGAAGATCACCCAGCTGGCCGAGCGCAGTCTCGACGAGCTCAAGCAGTTCAAGCACGTCGAAGCCCCGAAGGAGATCAACGTCGCGGTGCTGCGCTCCCTGTTCGAGCTGCTGGGCCTGTCACCCGGGCTGGCCCAGCTCGCCACGCAGGGGTCGGAAGAACCGGTCAAGCAACTGCTCGAAGCCGTCTCCAAACTCGTCGGCCGTGTGCTCATCGCTGGTACGGATCTTCACGGCAAGCTCAGCTTCTGGGGCAAGCCGCTGCTGACCGACGACGAGATTCGTGACTGGCGGCTTCGGCTGGAAGCGCTGAAGACCTTCACGGAAGGCCTGACGCCGTACAACACGGTCGGCAAGCTGAAGAATCTGCGCGTCGGCTCGGACGACATCGATGCGCAGAAGAAGAACCTCGAAGTCCTGGCATCGGTCGAGAAGCTGCTGGAACTCGTCGGTGAGCTCGGGGCCACGGCGGGCTACCTGTCGCAGGCCGAGCTGGTGCTGGCCAGCGACCACCCGTGGGTCAAGCAAGCGCAGGCGGCGCGGAAGGACATTCTCGACAAGCTGGCGACAGACCGCAGCGCGAAGCATGCCGCCGACTACCGGCAGACTTTGGCGAAGTTGAAGAGGGATTACCTGACGGCCTACATCGCCCAGCACAGCAAAGCGCGCCTGGGCGTTGCCGAAGACAAGACCAAGTCGGCACTGCGCAAGGACCCCAGGTTGGTCGCGATGCGAGCGCTCGCGGGCATCTCACTGATGCCCACCAGCCAGCTCACCGCCTTCGACGACAAGCTCGACAAGCTCAAGAGCTGCGCGTCGCTGGTGGAGTCCGAGCTGGCCGCCAGCCCGTACTGCCCGCACTGCAACTTCCGTCCGGCCAACGAACAGGGCGACTTCCTGCCGGCGGCGAACGTGCTCAAGCAGCTCGATGATGAGCTGGATCGTCTTCTCGAAGGATGGCAGCAGACGCTGCTGGACAACCTGGACGACCCGATCATCCAGGCCAACTTCGACCTGCTCAAAGCCTCGGCGCACGAACTGATCAAGAAGTTCGTCGCGTCGAAGAAGCTGCCGGACCCCGTGCCGCCCGACTTCGTCAGCGCCGTGCAGGAAGCACTCTCTGGCCTGGAGAAGATCGGCGTCACGAGCGAAGACATCAAGAAGGCGCTGCTGCAAGGCGGCTCACCCGCGACGCCGGATGACATCCGCAAGCGCTTCGAAGCCTTCTTGAACGAGCGCTGCAAGGGCAAGGACGCCAGCAAGCTGCGGTTCGTGGTGGAGTGAGCTGATTCGATGGCAAGAGCAAGCGGCTTCGTCGTACTCCTCACGAAAGATCGGATGGACGCATTCCTGGGGTGTGTCGCTGAGGAGCGTGCATTTGCCGAACCTGTCGCCGACTTTCAACACAGCCGAACAGCACCTTTGGTCTGTTTTGTCATCGGCGCGGGAAAGTTGACGCACATTGGGCTGGGGCGTCGCGGCGTGCGTGCTGGCACGGGCCTGAGCCGGCTGAACATCGACAAAGCGGAAGAACTGTCGGAGCCAATATCAGTGAGGAAGCTGCTCAACCGCTTGCCGAAGCGTAGCGCAGCATCCATCCGCAAGCGGTTCCGGTCGGGCGGTTTGTTGACCGAGAAAGGTTTTTTCGCCGTCGTCGAAACCATCCGCCAGCTTGCGCCCCAAGCCAGCTCCCTGCTGGATCGGTTCAGTGAAACCAGAACCGACCGCATCCGGCGATGGCCCGACAAGGCAAGGGAGAACCTGGCACAGCAGAAAGAAGCGGTGCTGACAGCACTGTCGATTGCCGGACTCAGTCGCGACCCTGTTCAGCAATGGGCACCATCGAACGAAACGCCGGTGTCCTTTCTGGATGGCTTGCCCAGCGTTCGTCTGCGTGAAGACCCGATGGTGGTCAACGACCTGCAAAACCTGCCGGGCTTTGATGTCATCAAGACCTACCCCTATGGCGCGGCGGTATTCGAGTCCGAGGAAACGTCGGAACGCCTCACCGTCATCCTTGCCAACCGCCTTCCGCTCGAAGAGCAAACCGGCACCGATCTCATCTACTTCAACGAAACCTACCAGAGCTTTGTCATGGTTCAGTACAAGGCAATGGAGCGTGAAGACAGACGTGATGAGCCAGCCGAAGCCGTCTATCGGTTGCCCGATGCGCAGTTGAAGAAAGAAATCGACCGCATGGATGCCGTGCTTGGCGTGTTGAAGGCATGCGCGCCCAACACCGACATTGGTGGCTACCGGCTGACTGAAAACCCGTTCTTCCTCAAGCTCTGCCCCCGGCTCGTGTTCAACCCGGACGACGTGAGTCTGGTGCCCGGTATGTACCTGCCGCTGGATTACTGGAAGTTGCTGGAGAACGACCCCGGCATCAAAGGGCCGAGAGGTGGCCTGCGGATCACCTACGAAAACGCAAAGCGTCATTTCGACAACACCTCATTTACCACCGTGGTGTCCAAGGCTTGGGTTGGTACGACGCCCAACCAGTCGCAGGTGCTTCAGGATGTCATCCGGGCAACCTTGGAAACGGGCAAGGCAGTCGCCATTGCCATCAAACCGAAGAAGCCCGCCGAACCCCGAGCGGATGATGAAGAAACAGAAGAGGAAGCTCTCGATGTCTGACATGTTTTCCGCGAGCGCAGCCTCGTCCACCACCGGCCCCGTCGAATGCCTCGGCCAGACCTTCGCCAGCGACGACGCACGGCGTGCGCATTTCCTCGCGCTGCTGGCCGAGAAGCTACAAGACCCGGCCTTCCGCCAGCAGGAAGGTTTTCCGCAAGGCACGATTGAGGCCATCCTCGCCATGTCCGATCCACCGTACTACACCGCCTGCCCGAACCCGTGGCTGGCGGAGTTTGTGGCGCACTACGGCAAGCCCTACGACCCGGCGGTGAAATACAGCCGCGAGCCGCTGGCGATTGATGTCAGCGTGGGCAAGACCGATGCCATCTACAAGGCGCACAGCTACCACACCAAGGTGCCGCACCTGGCCATCGTGCCGTCCATCCTGCACTACACCCAGCCGGGCGACGTGGTGCTGGACGGCTTTGCCGGTTCGGGCATGACCGGCGTGGCGGCGCAGTGGTGCGGCACGGCACCAAACAGCTACCGGTTCGAGCTGGAACAGGCGTGGAAGAAAGAAGGCCGCGCCGCGCCCCAGTGGGGCGCACGCCGCGCGGTGCTGAACGACCTGTCGCCCGCCGCCACCTTCATCGGCGCGAACTACAACATTCCCTTCGATGTGGATGCCTTCGCCCAGGCGGGCAAACAACTGCTCAAGGCCGTGGAGCAGGACATCGGCTGGATGTACGAAACGCTGCACAGCGATGGCAAGACGATTGCTCGAATTGACTACACGGTATGGAGCGAAGTTCTGGCGTGCCCGTCGTGTGCGGGCGAAATCGTGTTCACCGATGCGGCGCTGGATGAGGAAACGAAGGAAATCGCAGATGTGCTGACGTGCCCCCATTGCGGTGCGCAGGCCAAGAAAGAGCAGATGGATCTGCAATTCGAGACGTTCATTGATCCGGCGACCGGGCAGCCCGATAAGCGTCCGAAGCGCGTGCCTGCTTTGATTTCTTACAAGGTTGGCAAGACGGCATATACCAAAAAGCCGGATAAGGCTGATCTGGATAGAGTGGCTAAGATCGCAGCACTACCACTGCCGCCAGACGTGCCCACGGATCGCTTTCCAGACAGCCAGATGTCTAGGGTTGGTCGCATGAAAACGACCAATACCGCGGCCATCCATTATCTATTTCTCCCGCGCGCGGCGCAGGCGATGGCGTTGCTTTGGAGAAAGGCAAAGTCCCACCCAGAGCCTCGGACAAGGAACATGCTCTTATTTCTCGTAGAGCAGGCGATATGGGGGATGTCTGTCCTAAATCGGTATAAGACCCTAATGCACGGGCGAACTGAGAGTTCCAATGTGAACCAGTATCTGTCCGGCGTTTACTATGTTCCGTCGCATACGTCTGAGGTTTCTCCTTGGTACAACCTTTCAAACAGACTTGGACGCTTGGCTAAAGTCTTCGCGACATACAAAACAACCAATAACTTCAGCGTCATTACTTGCGGAACGGCAGCGCGACTCCCGTCACCAGATGAGTCGGTTGATTACATCTTCACCGATCCGCCATTCGGTGAAAATATCTATTACGCAGACCTGAACTTCTTGGTTGAGTCGTGGCATGGCGTCAAGACCGATCCAAAACCTGAAGCAATCATTGATCGTGTTCGACAAAAGGGAGTCCCTGAGTATCAGCACCTGATGTATAGCTGCTTCGCGGAGTATTTCCGCGTGCTCAAGCCGGGTCGTTGGATGACGGTGGTGTTCTCCAACAGCAAGGCGGCGGTGTGGAACGCCATTCAAGTGGCCTTGCAGCAGACCGGCTTCGTGGTTGCCGAAGTCACGGCGCTGGACAAGGTGCAAGGCAGCTTCCAGCAGGTGATGTCGCCCAACACCGTCAAGCAGGATTTGGTCATCTCCGTTTACAAGCCCAACGGCGGGCTGGAAGAACGTTTTACAAAGAGTGGTGCGACGGTCGAATCGGCGTGGGACTTCGTGCAGACGCACTTGCGGCAACTGTCCGTCACCAAGGTCAAGAACGGCGAACTGGAGTTCATCATCGAGCGCGACCCGCGCCGCATCTATGACCGCATGGTCGCGTGGTTCGTGCGTCATGATTCGCCCGTGCCGCTCTCGAACGACGAGTTCCAGATCAGCATCCGCAGCCGCTTCCCCGACCGCGACGGCATGGTCTTCCTTCCGGAGCAAGTCACCGAATACGACAAGAAGCGCGCGCAGACCGCGCAAGCGCCGCAGATGGAATTGTTCGTCTCCGACGAGCGCAGCGCCATCGACTGGGCGGCGGACTACCTGAAGGCGCGGCCTTCCACCTATCAGGACATCCACCCGGAGTTCATCAAGCAACTGGGCGCGGGCTGGAAGAAGCACGAAACCCGCCCGGAACTCTCGGCGCTGCTGGAAGCCAACTTCCTGCGCTTCGAGGGCGCCGGGGAAGTGCCCAGCCAGATTCACCGCTACCTCTCCACCAACTACCACGACCTGCGCGGGCTGGAGAAAAACGACCCGCGCCTCGTCGCCAAAGCGCAAGACCGCTGGTATGTGCCCGACCCGAACAAGGCGCAGGACTTGGAGAAGAAGCGCGAGAAGGCGCTGCTGAAGGAGTTCGATGTCTACGTCGGTGCGACAGGTCGCAAGCTCAAGGAGTTCCGGCTGGAGGTGCTGCGTGCGGGGTTCAAGGTCGCGTGGGGCCGCAAGGACTACACGACCATCATCAAGGTAGCCCAGAAGATTCCCGAAGACGCGTTGCAGGAAGACGAGAAACTGCTTCTGTGGTACGACCAGGCGCTGACAAGAGCGGAGAGCGGAACATGAGCAAAATCAATCATATCAAGCTGGAGAACTTCACGGCATTCGCCAAGCTGGACCAGGCGCTATCGCCAGGCGTCAATGTCGTCATTGGTGCCAACGGTACGGGCAAGACCCATCTGCTCAAGGTCCTCTATGCTGCAACGGCGATAACCACCGGCGAGGATCAAGAAAAGGGTTTTGCCCGCAAGTTGCTAGGCGTCTTTAACCCCTATCAGGCACGTATGACGCGTTTGATACGCCGTCAACAGGGTTTGCCCGCTGCCGAGATTACGGTCACGCGAGATGATGGCGCCAAGCTCAAGGCGGTCATTGATAACCAGAAAGCAGACGTCAAGGATGTGCGCGTCACGGGAGAAACGAAATGGCAGGGAGCCGGGCTTGAATCCGCCTACATTCCGGTCAAGGAGATGCTTGCCCACGCTCCCGGTTTTCTGGCTACGGCATCGAAACGGGAGATTGCTTTCGAAGATGTCTATGTCGACATCATCAAGAAGGCATTCCTTCCTACTCTAAAAGGCCCAATCGCAGCAAACCGTCAACAGCTGCTGACGACCATTCAAAAGGCCATAGAGGGCAAGGTGGTGGCCAAAGGCGAGTACTTCTTTCTGCGAAACAGCCAGGGCGAATTGGAGTTCACCCTGCTCGCCGAGGGGATGCGCAAGCTGGCCCTGGTCTGGTTGCTGATCCAGAACGGAACGCTGCTGTCTGGCTCAGTCCTCTTTTGGGACGAGCCGGAGGCCAACCTGAACCCTTCGCTCATGGGCGAGGTAGTCGAAATCATTCTGGCCCTGCATCGGCTTGGGGTGCAGGTTTTCCTGACCACCCACAATTACGTGCTGCTCAAGGAGTTCGATCTGCGCCAGAGAAAGGGCGACGCCATCCGCTACATCTCGCTCTATCGGGATGAACAGAAGGCGGTCGTGGCCAACGCCAGCGACAGCTACACCGGCATTGATCCCAATGCAATCGCCGGGACATTCAGTGATCTGTACGACCGTGAACTGAAGCGTAGCCTCGGAGGGTTGGTCGAATGAATGTGCTCTCTGAGAGAGATTTGCAGATTACGCTGCCCGCAGGCGTAACAGGCCGCAAGTTCGATGACGGATCGACCCACGGCCTGAGCCATTGCATGAAGGCTGTGGATTTCATTGTTGAATTGGATGACCGGATTCTGTTCATCGAATTCAAAGATCCCGATGATCCGGCTGCCGCACCTGAGAGACAGCAGCTCTTCATGGAGGAATATCGCAGTGGCGTCTTGGATAACAAGCTCAAAGCAAAGTATCGCGACTCGTTTCTCTATGAGTTTGGATCCGGTCGTGTTTCCAAGCCGATCTACTACCTCGTACTGATTGGTGCGGGTGTTTTGACGGAAGCGGAGTTATTGGCCAGGACGGACGCACTAAGGCGGCAAATCCCTGTTCTGGGTCCTGGTGACAAACCATGGAAAAGGCCGTTTGTAGCGGGCTGTGCAGTCATGAATATCGAGGCGTGGAACAAGGCGTTGCCCCAGTATCCCGTCAACCGACTCAGCGCATGAGTTATTTGGTCATTGGTGCGTGGTGCTGGCACACACGACTGGCATCACCCTGCCGGATAGTCGATCGTCAGGACGTATGGGGCGAGGAGATCTACCGCGTCTGGCTGCCGGCCAAGGATGCGGTCGTGCGAGCCCGCTCGAACGAACTGAGCGCGCTGGAGAGCGTCCAGCCATCGGTCAATCACATCCTTCATACCGCGGCCGCGGCCAAGCTGCTCGACGCGCTGGAGGACAACCTG
The DNA here is from genome assembly GCF_023806625.1 of Accumulibacter sp. Taxonomy (GTDB): domain Bacteria; phylum Pseudomonadota; class Gammaproteobacteria; order Burkholderiales; family Rhodocyclaceae; genus Accumulibacter. The sequence goes on along the minus strand of NZ_JAMTDX010000027.1, from coordinate 107,749 downwards.
CTCCTCGCGCCGATTCAGTCTTCGGTCGTTCCCCTGCCGCACCAGCTCTACGCGCTCAACCGCGCGATGAGCCAGCACCGGATCCGCTACCTGCTGGCCGACGAAGTGGGTCTGGGCAAGACGATCGAGGCCGGGCTGATCCTGCGCGAACTGAAGCTGCGCGGAATGGCACGTCGCATCCTGGTGGTGGCGCCTAAGGGCCTGGTACGTCAGTGGCAGGCCGAGATGCGCTTGCACTTCGGCGAGAAGCTGCAGCACATCGACCCGGCCGAGTTGGCCGCCTTCCGGCAGTGGCGCAATGACGAGGAAAACCTCTGGCGGCTGCACGATCAGGTGATTTGCTCGCTGGACTCGGTCAAGCCGATCGAGGGGCGGCGGGGATGGAGCCTGGAGCAACTCAACAACTACAACCGCGAGCGCTTCGAAGACCTGGTCTCGGCGTCGTGGGACCTGGTCATCATTGACGAGTCTCACCGCATGGGCGGCAGCACCGATCAGGTGGCCCGGTACAAGCTGGGGGCTGCACTGGCAGAAGCGGCACCGTACCTGTTGCTGCTGTCTGCGACGCCGCACCAGGGGAAAACGGACCAGTTCCTGCGTCTGATGCAGCTGGTCGACCGGGACTCGTTCCCCGACGAAGGCAGCGTCACGCAGGACCGGGTGCGGCCCTTTGTCATCCGCACCGAGAAGCGCGTCGCGATTGACGCGGAGGGCCGGCCGCTCTTCAAGCCTCGTGTGACACGGCTGCACGCGGTCGCCTGGCAGGACCGCCATGGAGCGCAACAGCGCCTGTACGAGGCCGTCACCGACTACGTGCGCCACGGGTACAACCAGGCGCTCGCGGCCAAGCAGCGCCACATCGGGTTCTTGATGATCCTGATGCAGCGACTGGTGACCTCGAGCACGGCGGCGATCCGCACGACGCTGGAGAAGCGGCAGGCACTGCTCGACTCCCCGCAGCCGCAGGCCAACCTTTTTGATGCCGCGGAGATAGACGAATGGGCCGAGTTGGATGGGCAGAGTCAGGTGGACATCGCTGTTCAGGCAGCCGGGTGGGCACAGGAGAAGGCGGAAGTCGACCTGCTGCTGAACCTGGCGCGCGAAACCGAAGCACAAGGCACCGATGCCAAGGCCGAGGCCCTGCTGGAGCTGATCTACAAGCTGCAGCAGGAGGAGAACGACCCGGCGCTCAAGGTGCTGGTCTTCACCGAGTTCGTGCCGACACAGGCGATGCTGGCGGGCTTCCTCGAAAGCCGGGGTTTCTCGATTGCGCTGCTCAATGGCGGCATGGATCTCGATGCCCGCGCCAAGGCGCAGCAGGCGTTCGCTGGCGACAAGCGGGTACTGATCTCCACCGACGCCGGGGGCGAGGGCCTGAACCTGCAGTTCTGTCACGTCATCGTCAACTTCGACATGCCGTGGAACCCGATGCGGCTGGAGCAGCGCATCGGGCGCGTGGACCGGATCGGCCAGCAGCACGTGGTCCGGGCCATCAACTTCGTGCTCGAAGACACCGTCGAGCACCGCGTCCGCCAGGTGCTCGAAGAGAAGCTCGCGGTCATCGCCGAGGAGTTCGGGGTCGACAAGGCCTCCGACGTGATGGACTCGGTGGAAGCGGAGCCGATCTTCGACGAGCTGTTCGTGCACGGACTTCAGGACCCGGCATCCATCGAGAAGGAGTGCGACGCGGCGATCAACCAGGTGCGCGACAAGCTAGCGGAAGCGCGCAAGAACAGCGGCTTGCTCGCCGACACTCACGCCCTGGAGCCGGACGACGCCCGCAAGTGGCGCGACCACCCGGCGCAGTTCTGGCTGGAGCGCGCGATCACGACCGGTTTGCCGGCCCGGGGTGGCGCGGCAGTCAAGAGCGGTGAGGCTTGGCGCGTGCGGTGGGCGGATGGCAGCGAGTCGCCCAGGGTGTGCTTCGACGCGCGCACGGCCGAGCAGAACCCGGAGTTGGAATGGGTGACGCTGGAAGATCCCCGCGCGCGGGCTGTCATCAGTGAACTGCCCCGATGGGTGGCCGGGCAACCGCTGCCGTGCGTCAAGGTGAGTGGGCTACCGGACGGAATTGCGGGCGTGTGGTCCTTGTGGGAGATCAGCCTGTCGGCGCCGGGGTTCAGCCGCAAGCGCTTTCTGCCGGTGTTCGCCACGGACGACGGGCGCACCTTTGTGCCGACCGCCAAGCGCATCTGGGATCTGCTGCTCACCGAGGCCATCGACATCCACGGCAAGAGCACCACCACGGAATCGGCCGCGTGGTTCGACACCTCGACAACGGCGGCCAGGGCCCAGGGAGAGCGCCTGTTCTCCAGTCTGCTGGAGGAACATCGTGCTCGGCTGAAGGACGAGCGCGAGCGTGCCCGCTACGCGTACGACGCGCGATACCAGGCGATCGGCCGGATCGGGTTGCCGCAGGTGCGCGAGCATCGGCGCAAGCGCCTGGATGCCGAACATCAGGCGCGAATGGCCGCGTTGGACGATGCCGAGGCCAGCGTGCCGGACCTCAACGCGGTGCTGATGCTCAGGATCGGGCCGGAGGCGGGCAAGGCGGGGCTGGCCAATGGCTTCGCAGCCGAGGGCCATCGCGCATGAGTGCGTGGATCGACCGCATCCTGAAGGAGTTCACGGCGGACCTCGCCCGACTGTGGATCGCCGCTGACCCGGACAACGTGCTGCTGGACGAGCGCGTCCTGTCGGGGCTGCGCGAGCGCGGCTTTGAACTGCTGCCCTTCGAAGACTCGGTCGTGTTCCGCGCTGAGTACGAGGAGCGTTACAGAGCCGCGTGGGATCTCGGTCAAGACGGACCGTCAAAGGCGCTGATCCTGCATCTGCGCGGCACCAGCGTCAGCGATCTGCCGTGGGACTACCTGAGTCGGGCGCGGCGGGTCAGCGTGAGTCTGGCCAATCTGTTTCCGAAGCTCAGCTACACGGTCGTTCGGCAGATCGGGCCGGAGCATCACGAGGCGCTCTATGCCGCGCAGGCTCGGCACGCAGCGCAGTCCCTTGGGGAGTCGGCGACCAAAGAGTTCATCCTGACCCACATCTTCAGGATCAGTCCCCACCTGATCTCGCGCCCCGAGGATCTCTGGCGAGAGCTGCTGCGTTTGCATTACCGGGAGGAGGCGCTCCCGTCAATGCTGGGCGATCACGTTGCACAGGTGCTTGGCGACATCCCGGCATTCAAAGCCTTGCCCCTGAGCGAGCTGTTCTGCTCAAAGGCGACGCTGTTGCGGGTAGTTCAGGATGCCTGGTACCGGTATCTGTCGGATCGGGGCGTTGATGGCACGCGCGCCGGGGAACCGCCGGCTCCTGAGTTTGCCGGGAAGGTGGAGCTGCCCTTCGAGCACCCGGACGTGCGTGTGATCGTCGATTCCATGTTCCTGGATGGTCTGCTGCATCCGTTGGCCGTCCGGGGCGCGCTGCCGACGATTCCGGAATGGGCCAAAGTCGGCATCATTCAAGATCCGCTGGCACTGCGGAACTTGGTGGAGGATGGCATCAAGAGTCTCCATCAGACGCTGCCCACCGTCACGTCGTCGTTCCGCGACTGGACCAGCACGGCGCGGAAATTTGGCGAGGTGCTGGCCCGCTTCCATGCGCTGGATTCGGTCCGTGCCGAGGGCCTGCGGGCCGCCATCGTCGACCTGCAGACCTCGGCCGATGAAAGCCTACGGCAGTGGACTGGCAAGCACTACGCCGATCTGCCGTCGCTGCCCGTGGCGAAAGGACCGATCATGGTCCACCACATCCCGCGCTTCCTCTCCATGCGGCGCGGCGCCGGTGAAGACAAGATCGCATTGCTCGTGTTCGATGGGTTGGCGATCGATCAGTGGGTGCAGATTCGAGAGGCCCTGGCCAAGCGTGCGCCGAAGATCGCTTTCGATGAAGCGGCGTGCTTTGCCTGGTTGCCGACGCTGACATCGGTTTCTCGACAAGCGATTTTCTCGGGGCTCAAGCCGCGGGAATTTGCGGACACGATCGAGTCGACCGCACCCGAGCCGAATCAGTGGGCGCGGTTCTGGCAAGACCAGGGGCTGCGGGCGAACGAGGTCCTGTACCGCAAGGGCATCAAGCGCAATGACCAGTTGGATGATCTGGACGCTGCGTTGAGCAACTCCGTGCTGAAGGTGGCGGGGATCGTGGTCGATACGGTCGACGAGATCGTGCACGGCGCGGCGCTTGGGAAGCGCGGAATCGCTGCTCAGATCGAGAGCTGGTGTGAGACGGGCTTCGTCGAGCGCCTGCTTGACCGGCTAACCAGCAAAGGCTTTCACGTCTACCTGACTGCCGACCACGGCAACGTCGAGGCAGTAGGACAGGGGCGCCCCAAGCAGGGCGTGGCTGCAGAGATGCGTGGCGAGCGCGTGCGGACGTACCGCAGCGAAGCGCTGGCGGCGGAGTCGGCCGCGTCGAACCCCAATAGCTACCGCCTGGAAATCGCTGGGCTGCCCGCGAACTTCTTGACCCTGTTCGCCGGCCAACGAACTGCCTTCATGCCGCATGGCGAGCAGGCGGTCGTGCATGGCGGCATCTCGATCGAAGAGCTGATGGTGCCGTTCGTCAAAGTGAGCAATGTGAGCTGAATCGCATGATCGCGAAAGCCCCTCAGATTGGCTTCGACCGGTTCATCCGGATCGACTGGGTGGCGGCCGCAGTCGGGGTGCGCGCGGAGAAGGGCAGCCTGGAAGAGCTCAGTGCGCAGCTGAAGGCCGCAGGTCTGGGCAAGGAAGCGCTGGCCAAGACCCAAACGAAGCTGAATGCGCTCGTGCTGGAACCCAGGGCTGACCTCGTTGACTTCATCGGCCGCGGCGTGAGGCTTTTCGCCGGCGCCAAAGCCCCCGCCGACGTCGCCCCATTTGCTTGGGGCGCGGCGCTTGCCGCCTATCCCTACTTCGGTAGGGTCGCCGAGTTCACCGGCCGACTCACATCGATCCAGGGCGATTGCTCGGTTGCCGAAGTTCACCGCCGCATGAGTGAGGTCTATGGCGACCGTGAAGTCACGAAGCGAGCCACGCAGGCTGTGCTCCAGACTCAGGCGAACTGGGGCGCCGTTGCGCGCGTCGAGAAGGGCAAGCGGCTGGTGCGATTGGCGGCCAGGGAGCTGACTGATCAGCGGAGCGTCGCGTGGCTCATCGAGGCGGCGTTGCGTTACCAGGGCAAGGCCATGGCGCTTGCCACGCTGCAATCGACGGCCGTGCTCTATCCGTTTCTGCTCGGTCAGCCGCTCGCCTATCTGATGTCCATCAGCCCGACACTGGAGGTTCGAGCGGAAGGTTCGGGCGACCAGTTCGTTGCCCTGCGGGCTCGATTTTGAGGCGAGGATCGCCCTTGGTGTAAGGACTGCCGAGCGAGGACACACGTTCTGGATGGGGCTTCACTTGACTATAAAGTGATGGTCACGAAAAAGAGTAAAATCGGAGCAAATGGTGACTATCACGAAGCAGAGAGGCCGACCGCTCAAAGGTGACCATCCGATGACCGCCGCCGAGCGTAAGCGCGCGCAGCGCCAACGGGACAGCTGCGCCGCGATCGACGCCATCGGCGATGAGGAGAACGCGCCGCTGCGGGCACTGCTGACGATACTGGGGCGCGTCGAAGCGTCCGAGCCCGCCCGGCATGCGGCGCAACGTGCCTGGTCTGAGATTGGACGGAGGTACGGTTTCGTGAGCGTCACGGAAGAACCGAGCATTGAAGAAACACCGTCGAGGTACAAGGAATGAGCGAGACGACGCCAACTGCAAACCTGCGTCCCGGCTGGAAGCCGGGCCAGTCCGGTAATCCCAAGGGCCGACCCAGAGGAAGCCGGAATCGGGTGACACTGGTCGCTCTGGCGGCGATGGAGGAAGGCGCCGATGCGATCGCCAGAAAGGTGGTGGATCTCGCGAAAGAAGGTGACATCAGCGCCGCACGGCTGGTCATCGAGCGTCTGGTTCCGGTGGCGAAGGAGCGCCCGATCTTCCTGTGTCTGCCCGACACGGGGTCTGCGGAAGGCGTCGCTCAGGCTCAGGCTGCCATCCTGCAGGCCGTTGCTGCCGGCGACCTTCTGCCCGGAGAGGCGGCGACGCTGTCGGGGATCGTCGAGGCGCGGCGCAAGGCGCTGGAGACGCAGGAACTGGAGCAACGCATCTCTGCCCTGGAGGCCAGCAAGTGAGTGCCGCCCTCCAACGTCGCCTGGCACGACTGGAAGACGTGCTGCTGCCCAAGTCACGGCAACCCATCTGCATGCTACGTGAGCCGGCGAGCGCTGCCCCGGCAGAGGAATGGGCGGAATACCGGCGGCAGGTTGACGAAGCGAAAGCGCGCGGTGACTTCCTCATCCTGCTGGTGCCGATGAAGCCGACCGAGAGGCCGCGAACCGAGAACGGTGTGACCTACTGCGGCACGGAACTGGACGCGCTGGCGCTGAAGGCGTCGATGCTGCCTTCCAAACTCGGCAACAAGAGCGCGTTGGACGACGTGATGAAGAGCTTGCCTGGCAACGTGTTCCGGCCGGTGGCGCGCAACGAGGGATAGGCAGTCCCTTTTGCTGCTGGGCGAGTTTGGTCACACCGCGCACCACTTGGCCGTCGGCGGTGGTGGCGGCCTGCTGCTGGACGCGCTTGAGGGCTTCCAGCAGCCGTGCGGGGGACTCCTCGCGGTTGGGGGTTCTTCAGCCGCATGCGCAGCACCCGGTGCAGGATCAGCGCCATGAAGCTGATCAGCGCGTGCGCTCGGATGCGCCGCGGCAGCCGGTGGTACATCGGCCCGATCTCGATATCGCTGTTGAGCGTCCTGAACCCGCGCTCGATGTCAGCCAGGCTCTTGTAGCGGCTGATCACCTCGGCAGCCGGCGCGTCGGTGTTGGTTACCAGCAGCAGCTTGCCGTCCAGCCGCTCCAGGTGACGTTGGCGCTGCTCGTCGATGCTGAAGCTGAAAAGCTCGCTCTCGAGGTCGATCTTGATGAGGTGCGCCAAGTGCGCCTCCTTGACCGCGTGGTACTGCCGGGCCTTGGCGCCTGAGTCTGACAGCGACCGGACCGCAGTGGCGCTCGCGGCCAACGGCGGCGAGACCTACGCCAACACGGTGATGGTGACCGGCGGCGATTGTGGCCAGCGCTCAGGATGGAAAGGCCGTGCTCGTCCTGATGATTCCGATGGCCGAAAGGATGGCGTCAGCGCTCCTACCTGGCGGGCGTTCTGCCAGACCACGAGGGCTGTTTTTTCCTCGGCGTGCTAGCCCGGTGCTAGCCCAGAAAAAAAGCCCGGCCTGTGACGGAGGCTAAGTATCTGATTCTTTGGCTCCCCGACCTGGGCTCGAACCAGGGACCTGCGGATTAACAGTCCGTCGCTCTACCGACTGAGCTATCGAGGAACGCGAGGCTGCGCAGTTTAGTAATTCCACGGCTCTTCGTCAATACTCGGTCAAGGCCCATATTCCGCGATCGACTTTTGCCCGGCCCGATTTCCGCCGCGTGAGGATCTCCAGAGCAGCCTTGTCAGGCAGGCACGACGGCGGGAAGCCAGCCAGAAGGCGAAGCGGTGTGTCAGCACAGCTGACGAGGTTCATGTCGCGGACTTTCCGCCGCTCACAGCAAGAGATCTGCTGGGCATCCTGCCAGCATGACGGAGATCGTTCGAGCGCATTCCCTGTCGTCTGAAGCAAGACCGTCGGACAAGGGTACACGCAGGCTGCGGCCACTGCCGGCGCCGCGCTGCCGGCCGGCATTTCCATTAGAATCTCGCCTCTGGCCGAATCGGGCCGCAACTCCGGAGAGCGGAGCATGTCCTTGCAGAGCAAACCGAACACCGACGACGTACGGATCAGGGAGATCAAGGAACTCGTCCCGCCGGCGCACGTGTTCCGTGAGTTCCCGGTCGGCGTCCGTGCGGCACTGACGACCTACAACACGCGGCAAGCCATTCACCGAATCCTCCACGGTGCCGACGACCGCCTGCTGGTGGTCATCGGGCCCTGTTCGATTCACGACGTGGATTCGGCCGTCGAATACGCGACCAGGCTGCACAAGGAAGCCCGGCGCCTCGAGCAGGACCTGCTGGTCGTGATGCGCGTCTATTTCGAAAAACCCCGCACGACAGTCGGCTGGAAAGGCCTGATCAACGATCCCCGCCTCGACAACAGCTTCCGGATCAACGAAGGTCTGCGCCTCGCCAGGGGTCTGCTGCTCGAAATCAACGACATGGGCCTGCCCTGCGCGACCGAATTCCTCGACACGATCACGCCCCAGTACACCGCCGACCTGATCGCCTGGGGAGCGATCGGCGCCCGGACGACCGAATCGCAGGTGCACCGCGAACTCGCTTCGGGCCTGTCCTGCCCGGTCGGCTTCAAGAACGGGACTGACGGCAACATCCGCATCGCCATCGACGCGATCCGTGCGGCGCAATCGCCGCACCACTTCCTCTCGGTGACCAAGGCCGGACATTCGGCGATCGTGTCAACAGGCGGCAACGAGGACTGTCACGTGATTCTTCGCGGCGGCCGGGAACCGAATTTCGACGCGGCGCACGTCGAATCGGCATGCCGGGAGATTGCCAGCGCCGGTCTGGCCGCCCGCCTGATGATCGATGCCTCGCACGCCAACAGCAACAAGCGTTTCAAGCAACAGATCGCGGTCGTCGAGGACACGGCGGATCAGCTCGCCGCGGGAGAGAAACGGGTCATCGGGATGATGATCGAGTCGCACCTCGCCGAAGGACGGCAGGATCTCGTGCCGGGCCAGCCGCTCGAGTACGGCAAGAGCATCACCGACGCCTGCCTCGGCTGGGAGGATTCAGTGGCTGTCCTGGACACCCTCGCCAGGGGCGTCAGGGCCCGTCGTCTGGTCGAGGCTGCGCAGTAGCCTCACCTCGTGGGAGAGGAAGCCAAGACGCAGAGGGCATGCACGTGCGTCGGAAGCTGCGCCTCGGCGACCCGCGTGGAGTGACGCTGACGAAGACCGTCAGCGGAGCTTGATTTCCTTGTAGATGACGTGCTTGCGAGCTTTGGGATCGTACTTCTTGATCTCCATCTTGCCGGGCATCGTCTTCTTGTTCTTGGTCGTCGTGTAGAAGTGGCCGGTACCGGCGGTCGACTCGAGCTTGATCTTGTCACGCATGGCTGACCCTCCTCTCAGATCTCGCCGCGTGCGCGCAGTTCGGCGAGCACCACATCGATTCCGTTGCGGTCGATCGTGCGCAGCGCAGCGCTGGAAACGCGCAGCCGCACCCAGCGCTTCTCGCTTTCGACCCAGAAGCGGCGCGACTGGAGGTTCGGAAGGAAGCGGCGCTTCGTTCTGTTGTTGGCGTGGGAAACGTTCTTCCCCACCATCGGGCCCTTGCCCGTGACCTGACAAACACGCGCCATGACGGCTACTCCTGTTGCGGCGATGTGAAGCGCGCGATTCTAGCCGATCGAAGCGGGTCGTTTCAAGCGCTTTCGGTCGTCCGATCGCTACCGCACCGGCTGCCGACAGCGCTTTACCCGAGCCGTGCGGTGCCTTCGCCAGTCAGAGCAGCCCGCGCTCGGCGAATGACAGGGGCGGCGACTGCGCTGCGACGATGAAGTGGTCGAGTACGCGGACTTCGACGAGCGCGAGCACCTGCTTGAGTTCGCTGGTCAGCAGTTCGTCGGCCCGGGAGGGTTCGGCGACCCCCGAGGGATGGTTGTGCGCGAGGACGACCGCCGCGGCGTTGTGATGCAGCGCCCTCTTGACCACCTCGCGCGGATAGACGCTGGTCTGCGTGAGACTGCCACGGAAGAGTTCCTCGGCGACGATCAGCCTGTTCTGGGCGTCGAGCCAGAGCGCGAAGAACACTTCGTGCTCCAGCCCCGCGAGGTGGAGACGCAGGTAGTCGCGCACCGACCCCGGCGAGGCGAAGGCGATCCCGCGACGCATCTCTTCGCCGAGGGCACGCCGCGCCATCTCGAGGACCGCCTGCAACTGCGCGTACTTGGCCGGACCGATTCCGTGCACCGCGGCGAGTTCGCTCGCGCTCGCCGAGAGCAGGCGGCTCACGCCGCCAAAGCGGGTGATGAGCTCGCGGCCCAGGTCGACGGCCGTCCTGCCCTTGCTGCCGACACGCAGGAAGATGGCCAGCAACTCGGCGTCCGACAGGGCCGCCGACCCGTGAGCGAGCAGTCTTTCGCGCGGTCGCTCGTCCTCCGGCCAGTCGCTGATCGCCATCGGCAATTCCTCCCGATCGATACCCCACACCCCAGGCCGGCCATTCTAGCGAACTTGCACGCTCGCGTCCGTACAGGCAGAGTGTGCCGCCACACCGCGTCGCCGATGACCACCGAAATCGTCCCGCCCCGACAGCGCGGAGCGGCGGTCTGCGCAGCGCGCCGTCGAGACTGGGCACCACCCGCTGCCCGTGCGCGGTCGGGTAGAATGCGCTCTGGCATTCGCGGATCGGGCGCACGGAGCCTGAAGATGGAACTCGCTGGCAAACGAATCGTCCTCGGCGTGACCGGAGGCATCGCCGCCTACAAGGCTGCCGAGCTCGTCCGCCTGTTGCGCGCAGAAGGGGCGTCGGTGCAGGTGGTGATGAGCGATGCGGCGACGCATTTCGTGACCCCGGTCACCTTCCAGGCGCTCTCGGGAAAGCCCGTGTTCAGCGATCAGTGGGATCCGCGGGTGGCCAGCAACATGGCCCACATCGATCTCTCGCGCGAGGCGCACACGCTGCTCGTCGCCCCCGCCTCGGCGGACTTCCTCGCCAAACTGGCCCACGGACTCGCCGACGACCTGCTCAGCACGCTCGCGCTGGCCCGCGACTGTCCGCTGCTCGTCGCGCCGGCGATGAACCGCCAGATGTGGGAAAACCCGGCGACCCGCCGCAACGTCGCGACGCTGCGTGGCGACGGCGTCGTGATCCTCGGACCGGCGTCGGGCGACCAGGCCTGTGGCGAATCGGGACCGGGACGAATGCTCGAACCCGCGGAGATCGTCGCCGAACTCGTCGCCCACTTCCAGCCGAAGCGGCTCGCCGGCAGGCGCGTGCTGCTCACCGCGGGGCCGACTTTCGAGGCGATCGACCCGGTGCGCGGGATCACCAACCTGTCGTCCGGCAGGATGGGCTACGCGATCGCCCGCGCGGCGCGCGAAGCCGGCGCCGAGGTCACTCTCGTCTCCGGACCGGTCAGCCTCGCCTGCCCGCCCGGAGTCACGCGTGTCCCGGTGACCAGCGCGCTCGAGATGCACGCAGCGGTTCATCGCCATGTCCGCGACGCCGACGTCTTCGTCGCCGTGGCCGCGGTCGCCGATTACCGGCCAGCCCGGCCGCTCACCGAAAAGATCAAGAAGGGTGGGCAAGCGCAGGCGCCGACGATCGACCTCGTGCTCAATCCGGACATCCTCGCCGAGGTCGCGGCACTGCCCGACCCGCCGCTCTGCGTCGGTTTCGCCGCGGAGAGCGAACGGCTCGCCGAGTACGCCGAGAGCAAGCGGCGCAGCAAGAAGATCCCGCTGATCGCCGGCAACCTGATCCAGGACGGCTTCGCCGGGGACAGCAACCGGCTGATCCTCTTCGACGACGAAGGCCAGCATCCGCTGCCACCCGCATCGAAACTGCAGCTCGCCCGGCAGCTCGTCGAACGGATCGGCCAGCTGCTCGAGCGGCGCCGATGAACGCGATGCGTCGCCGAATCGACGTCCGTCTGCTCGACCCGCGTCTGCGCGACAACCCGCCGCAGTACGCCACGCCGGGCTCGGCGGGCCTCGACCTGCGCGCGTGCATCGACGGGCCGCTGCGCCTCGAGCCTGGCGACACGCGACTGGTCCCGACCGGCATCGCCATCCACCTGTCCGACCCCGGACTAGCCGCGCTGATCCTGCCGCGCTCCGGGCTTGGCCACCGGCACGGGATCGTCCTCGGCAACCTCGTCGGTCTGATCGACTCGGACTATCAGGGCGAGATCATCGTCTCGACCTGGAACCGCGGCAGCGAAGCGTTCGTTCTCCAGCCGCTCGACCGCCTCGCGCAGCTGGTCGTCGTCCCCGTCCTCCAGGTTTCGTTCAACGTCGTCGAGGAATTCGCCGCTACCTCGCGCGGCGACTCGGGCTTCGGCAGCACCGGCCACGGCTGAGCCCGGGCGCTCCTGCCGCGCTGGCGAAGCCGTCAGGCTGGACGGCGCGGCACCGGGCGTGCGGCCAGTAGCCACACGGCCGTGGCAAGCAGGAAAAGGAAACTGAAGAATGACCAGTTGGCGATGGTCAGGCCGAGGAACACCCAGTCCTGGCTCGAACAGAATCCCGTGGCCATGAACAGCGCCGGCCAGCGGACGCCGAACCAGTCGACGATCTGCTCGATCCGTGTCGGTTCGCCGAATCCACAGTCGAGCGCCGGATCGGGGAAGAACTGCAGCCAGCTCTGGTAGGCGGCGGTCGCCAGACCACCGGCCGCGACGAGGCCGAGCAGCAGAGCCCACAGCCGTCGCCATCCGGGAAGCAGCGCGCCGGCCAGCGCGAGCACGGTAATCAGCAGGTAGAGCAGGCGCTGGAAGATGCACAACGGGCACGGCTGCACGCGGAACCACTCGCCGATCAGCAACCCGGCCGCGTTCAGCGCGAGCGTGATCACCGCGAGCAGGGCAAAGGCGGCGCGCGCCAGGGACTGCGTCAGCACCGCCGCTCAGGCCAGGACGTAGCTGCGCAGGCGCCGCGAGAGATCCTGCAACTGCCGGACGCCCGAACTCTCGGCGCGCTCACACCAGTCCTGCAGTGCGTGAAGCACCTGCTCGCGTGAAGCCGTCGACCGCTCCCAGACGGCGACCAGTTCCTGGCGCATCGCGTAGGCCGTGGCCAGCGCACGGCTCTCGCCGAGCAGGCCCTGCAGCCGCTCGCGCAGTTCCTGCGGCACAGACGCCGCATCGGCAGCGAGCCACCGCTTGAGCCCCCGGAAACGCTTTCCGTCCTGCAGCCGGCCGACTTCGTCACGATACATCTGGCGCAACGAACGGGCGTAACGGGCGAGCACATCGTAGCGGTTGATGATCACCGCCTGCACGGTATCGAAATCGACGACCGGTCTCGGCTGCCCTACGCGGGGGCGAGGCGCGACCTTCTTGACCCGCGCCAACCCGACTCCGGCGAGGAGACGGATGTACAGCCAGCCGATGTCGAACTCGTACCAGCGGTTCGACAGACGCGCCGAAGTGGCGAAACTGTGGTGATTGTTGTGCAGTTCCTCGCCGCCGATCAGGATGCCCCAGGGGCAGAGGTTCGTGCTCGCGTCGGGCGAATTGAAGTTCCGGTAGCCCCAGTAATGGCCAAGACCGTTGATCACCCCGGCCGCCCAGAACGGGATCCAGGCGATCTGCACGACCCAGATCGTCGGCCCGGCGACGACACCGAAGACGAGCACGTCGATGGCCAGCATGATGACGATTCCCAGCTTGTGCCAGGGCGTATACAGGTGCCTCTCGATCCAGTCGTCGGGAGTGCCGCGGCCGTAGCGTTCGATCGTCTCCGGGTTCAAGGCTTCCCGAACGTAGAGAAAGACGCCCAGCCAGAGCACCCGGTGGATGCCGTAGATCTGCGGGCTGTGCGGATCCTCGCGAGTCTCGCAGCGCGCGTGGTGTTTGCGGTGCACGGCTGCCCACTCGCGGGTGACCATGCCGGTACTCAGCCACAGCCAGAGGCGGAAGAGATGGGCCATCAGCGGGTGCAGATCGAGCGCGCGATGTGCCTGATGCCGGTGGAGAAAGATCGTCACCGAGGCAATGGTCAGGTGGGTCATCACCAGCGTCGCCACAACATAACCCCACCAGGGCCAGTCGACGAGTCCTCCGTACATGGGCAATCCTCCCGAAGCAGGGCTGCGATTCTAAGCGATTCGCCGGCCCGCGCCAAACCTGGCGCCGCTCCCGGTGCGGCCCGCTCAGGTCTTCTGGCGCCGGCGGAAGACCCAGCGCAGAGGCGTCGACGACTCGCTGCTGTACGCATAGCCGCCACCCGCGAAGTCCTTGAGTCCATGCTCGTCGGCGAGGCGGCTGAGCACAGCGAAGCGGGCCATCAGACCGCGTGCCCGCTTGGCGTGAAAGCTGACCACCCGGAACCTGCCGCCGCTCCAGTCTTCGAAAACCGGCTGGATCAGCGGCGTCGGCAGATCCTGTGGTCTGATCGCCCGGAAGTACTCCTCCGACGCGAGGTTGATGAGCACTCGCCCACCACCATCGCGCAACGCAGAAGCCAGCGCATCGCCGATCCGCCGGCCCCAGAACGCGTAGAGGTCCCGACCGCGCGCGTTGGCCAGACGCGTGCCCATCTCGAGCCGGTAGGGCTGGATCAGGTCGAGCGGCCGCAGCAGCCCGTAGAGGCCGGAAAGGATGCGCAGGCGGTCCTGGGCAAAGCGCAGATCAGCCGGCGGCAGCGAAACGGCGTCGAGGCCCTCGTAGACGTCGCCGTTGAACGCCAGTACCGCCTGTTTCGCGTTCTCCGGAGTGAAAGGCCGGCGCCAGTCGGCGTAGCGCGCCGCGTTGAGCGTGGCGAGCGGGTCACTGATCTGCATCAGGCTGGCCACTTCGGCCGGTGACAGCCTGCGCAGGATGCCGATCAGTTCCTCGGCGTCATCGAGGAACACCGGCTCTGTGCAGTCGGCGATCGTCGGCGGCGTCAGGTAGTCGAGGGTCTTGGCCGGGGAAAGGACGATGATCATCGGTCGGCGAGGCGGCGAGAACGGCTCGCCTGGGATTGTTTGCTAACATGCCCGATTGTAATCGACGCCGCGCGCCCGGCGTGCAGCCAGCGCTCCCGCCGCATCCGGCGGGTACGCCAGTGACTCGAGAGACCATGGAAGAACTCCTCCGCCGTTTCGCCGATCCGAAGGCCGACCCGGAAGACCTGCTGATCCGGCTGGTCGCAGAAATCCGGCCGGCCAAAGCCGGCGACTTCGCGTCGGCGCGACGAAACCTGCAGGCAGTCTGCTACATCCTGGGCAACCAGCCGGCACTGCGCGCGGCCGTGCGCGCCGCGTTCGGCAGCCTCGCGCAGAACTACCGGCACGCCGATCTCTATACCTCGACCGGTATCCTGCCGAGTACCGGATTCGTCTCGGAGAGTCTGCGGCGTATCGGTCATGCGCTGCTTCCCGAAGTCCTCGATCCCGGATTGCTGCGCAGCGTCCTGCGCAAGGCCTTCAACCGATCCAGCGACCGTCACTGGGTTCTCGGTGTCGGCGAGGACGTCTGGATTCAGTTCATCGACGCCCTGCGCTTCGCCGAAACGCCGCCGAGCGAAACGCCGCCGCAGGCACTGGCCGACCTGCTGCGCGCGCTGCGCATGCTCTCCTACTGGATCGCCGCCTGCGGCATGGAGCCCGAGCTGCTGCGCCTCGAGCCGGCGCTGGAGACCTACGAGTCGCCGTTCGTCGCGCAAAACCGGGAAATCCTCGCCTACGTCGACGCCTACCTGAAGAACTGGGGCCAGCCGGCGCCGCCCGAGAGCGACGACCGCCAACTGCGTGTGCTCCTTGCGCAGTGCGCGGCGGTCATCGAACGCGTACGTCGCAACGCCGCGCGCAACGGGACGAGCATCCGCCTGACCTACGAGCTGCTGCGCCTGCGCCAACTGCTCAGGCGCAGCGAACAGCTGCTCGACATTCTTGCCGCACTGCAGAACGACGCACAGGGCGGATCGGTGTATCCGCCGATCGTCAGCCTGTTCACCCAGCTCGTCCGCGACGAATGCCTGCGCGACAACCTCTGGCGCCACTGGCGGCAGAATACCGAGCTGATCGCGCTGCGCGTGACCGACAACGCCAGCCGCCACGGCGAGCACTACATCACGGAAACTCGCGAAGAATACTGGGCGATGGCCCGCTCGGCGATGGTCGGCGGTCTGGTGATCGCCTTCATGGCCTGCTTCAAGATCCTGCTCGCCAAGGCCAACATGCCGCCGCTGACCGGAGCGATCGCCTTCTGCCTGAACTACGGAATCGGCTTCTGCCTGATCCACATCCTTGGCGGAACCGTGGCCACCAAGCAGCCGGCAATGACCGCCAACGCGATCGCCGCGAGTGTCAGCGAAGGCGGCGGCAAACTTCGCGAACTCGAACGGCTCGCCGACCTGATCGCGCGGACCTGCCGCAGCCAGATCGTGGCGATTCTCGGCAACGTCTGTGTCGCCATACCGGTGGCGGCGCTGATCGCGCTGGCCGTGTACGGGATCACTGGCGAGCACTTCACCAGCGCCGACAAGTCGCAGCATCTGCTCGACGAACAGAGCCTCGTGCATAGCGGAGCGGTCTTCTACGCAGCGATTGCCGGGGTCTGCCTGTTCATCGCCGGCCTGATCAGCGGCTACTACGACAATTACGCGGCGTACAACCGCATACCCGAGCGCATTCTCCAGCTCCGCTGGCCAAGACGTCTGCTCGGGGATGCGCGAATGCGACGAGTCGCGGCCTACGTCGGTGACAACCTCGGCGCGCTCGCCGGCAACCTGCTCTTCGGTTTCCTGCTCGGGGGCACGACGTTCTTCGGGCTGCTCACCGGCCTGCCAATCGACATCCGCCACGTCGCCTTCTCGTCGGCCTTCGTCGGGGTGGCGGGTGTTGGCCTCGATTTTGCCCCCGACCCCTGGCTGTTCGTCTGGGCAGTGCTCGGCGACACAGCGATCGGCGTGATGAACCTGAGCGTCAGCTTCGCGCTCGCGCTCGACGTCGCGCTGCGCTCACGCCAGGTCGCCGACTCCCAGTGGAAGCCGCTGGCGCGAGCGGTGCTCGGGCATCTGCAACGGCACCCCAGGGATTTCCTGCTGCCGCCACGCCGCACACCGGCGACGCCGCCTCCGCCTGGGCCCGAAGAGACCCGGGCCTCATGATTCCCTGGTTCGGAACTGCCAGCAGAGCACCGCGAAGAGTCGGCCGCCCGGCGAACCGTCGATTAACCTTGACCGGAACAGATGATTTTCCTATGCTCCACCCGTAGGCAGAAAAGGACGCGTCGCGCGCAGTGCCTGCTGGCGAACACCCCGCGGACACCCCAGGCAAAGGAATGATGATGACCGAAGAGAAGACTACCACCAAGAAAGCCCCGGCCGCCAGGAAGACGAGGACCAGCGCGGCCCCAGCCGACGCCGTCTCGGCGGTCGACGCGCCGGCCAAGACCGCTGCGACGACCAAGGCAGCGCCGACGAGCGCAGAGAAGAAGCCCGCTGCGAAAAAGACGGCTGTCGCCGCGACCCCGGAAGGCGAGGTGCCACTCCCGGTCAGCAGGGCAAGGCGCCGTCCGGCCGAACCGGCCATCGAGGCGCCCGTAGCGCAGGAGCCGGTCGTTGCCGCCGCGGCACCGGTGGCTGAGGCCATCGAAGAACCTGCGCTGACCGCTTCAGAGGCTCCCGCCCACTCAGCGTCGGCCGCACCGGGCGCTGAAGAACGCTACCGGATGATCGAGTCGGCCGCCTATTTCATCGCCGAAAAGGATGGCTTCCAGGGTTGTGCCACGCACTACTGGAGCCTCGCCGAGCAGCAGATCGCCATCCAGCTCGGCGAAGCCGAAGCCTGAACCGGGTTTCGTTTCTGCGGCCCGTGCGAGGGCCGGCAATGGACTACGAGGTCAGGTGATGCGCAAGCGAGTGATCGGCGAGACCCCTCCAGCGGGCGTCAGTGAAGCCACTGATTGGCTCGGGCCGGAGCACGTGGCCGAAGTGGAAGTCAGCTCCGAGGATCCGGCGCAGCCGATCGAATCGGCGCTGGTCGACGACCAGGGCCCCGGCTGGAGAGCCGCCAGCTCGGGAAGGCAGACGATCCGCCTGCGTTTCGAGCCGGCACGCAGACTCGAGCGCGTGCGCCTCGTTTTCGTCGAAACGGGCGTCGCGCGAACCCAGGAGTACCTCCTCCGCTGGTCGTCCGACGGCGGGCGCTCGTACCGCGAGATCGTTCGCCAGCAGTGGAACTTCAACCCGCAGGGATCGACCAGCGAAACCGAGACACATCGCCTCGACCTCGCAGCCGTCGACGTCCTCGAACTGATCATCACCCCCGATATCGCGGGTGGCGGGGCAGTCGCTTCGCTCGCCCAGCTGCGCGTCGCCTGAAAAGCCAGTTTGGCTGAAGCGCCGACTCCGGCGACGTTCCTGCCTTGCCGCCGCCGTCACCGCGGCGGTCCTGCCCGCCGGCGCCGCACGCCACCCGGACGCGTGCCCCCTCGCTGAAATCGCATCCCGACGCAGCGTCTGTCGTCCCTGCCGCGCGGCGCTCCGACGGGCCCGTTCGCCCCGTCGGTCTGGTCCCCGGCTGCGTGTTCGAGGCGACCAGCAAGCGCACCGGGGGGAAGCGACCTGACCGACGACCTGTTCACGGCCCGCGTCACCGACGAGCTCTCGGTCGGCCGCGTCGCCAACGTCGGCTGGCAGGCCACCGCCGATGGACCCGTAATCCTCGGCACGGGAAGCTCGATCGACCTCGGCTCGACCAGCACACCGGCCACCCTCAACGTCGGCCTCGGATCGGGTGCCAGCGGCACCCACCCTGTACTTCACAGACCAGTTCAGCGGCTCTTTTTCGCCGCACTGACGGTCAACCTCGCCTCCGGCCTGTTCGCTTTCGGAGCCAATACCCTGAACATCGGTGGCGGCGGCCCGATCGAAGTGCAGACGTTCAGCCTCTCCGGAGGCCTACTGGCCGGCGACGCCATAATCGTGAATGCCGGTAGCGACTTCCGCTTCACGGGAGGTCGGCTCGACGTGGAGAGCTTCAGCGGCACGCTCGAAGAGGCTGGGGGAACGCTTTCGCCGGGTGACACGGCCGTCGGCACCACGACGATCGACGGCGACTACCGGCTGGCGAACCCCGGCAGGCTCGAAATCACGCTTGCCGGAATCGTGCTCGCCGGCTCCCACGACCGGTTGGTCGTCAATGGCCAGGTCGATCTCGCGGCAGGGGGCCAGAGCGGTGGCGAACTCGACGTCGACCTCGACTTTTCCCCGGCGATCGACGACCGTTTCCTGATAATCGACAACGACGGCAGCGACGCCGTGACGGGCACCTTCTCTGCCTTCGTTGAAGTCAGCAGTTTCGAGGAGACCTTCGGCGACAACACCTACCGCTTCTCGATCTCGTACGCCGCGGGCGACGGCAACGACGTGGAGTTGGTCGTGACCCAGGTCACCGCTCTGGCCGCCCCGCGTGTGCTGGACATCGGCGACCGCATGCCGGCCGGGGTAGAGATCAGTGAACTCACCGACTCGGTCGGCGAGTGCGCCCGTCAGCCACTGCCCTTGGCGACCTGCGAAACCGTGTACGCTGAGCCAGCAGGCAACGGAATCTCCGGCCGGGACGACACAGCGGCGACGGTCCCTGCCCAAAGCGTCCGCGAGGCATCGAGCGCGCCGTCGGCCACGGTGAGTGAGCGGGAGATCGTTTCGGTCGACGGACTGCTTGCCCTGAT
The DNA here is from genome assembly GCF_023806625.1 of Accumulibacter sp. Lineage (GTDB taxonomy): Bacteria > Pseudomonadota > Gammaproteobacteria > Burkholderiales > Rhodocyclaceae > Accumulibacter. The sequence continues at coordinate 88,378 of NZ_JAMTDX010000027.1, read as the reverse complement.
CTGGAGCAACGATCCGTCGGGAAGCGACCCGATGTCGCTGACCACCATGCAGGGCGAAGCTGGCGGCTGCGTCGAGCCACTTCTCTCCGAAGGCCGTTCGCATGGCTTCCCGGGCATCCCCCCGACGGCCGGCGTACCGCGCGAGACCGATGATTCCGCTGCCTCCACCCCGACTGGTGACACTGGGCCTGGACAGCCGTTGGGGCCGGCCGCAAAGTCGCTTGCCGAGCTGTGCACTGTCGACCTTTTCGTGTTCTGATCCTCGGCAACGTGCACCCCGGGAAACGCTGATCGCGACCCGGGGGCGGGACACCCCGGCCAGCGAGGCGGCAAGAGCGGTAGCGCGACGGCAAGCGGGGAATCTGGTGCCAGCGTCACAGGCGCCGCCTTGGTACAATGACAGATTGACCATCCTGCAGACCCGTGACCATGAAACGCAACCGCCTCTCTTCCCGCAAGCGCATTTCGGCTGACGCGACCGAGCTGAGCCGTCTGGCCATCGGTCTCGCCGACTCGGGCAGCAGGCTCGAGGACCTGTTCTGGCAGGAACGCCTCGGCGAATTGATCGACCGGGTCTTTCAGGACGGAACCGAAGAGGACTTCACGGGCTCGCTGGACCGCCTGTTCGACGCCAATCCGGCAGCGCACGACGGGCTCGCCGACCTGATCGAGGCGCATGCCGAATCCGGGGTCGTGGCCAGCAATGGCCAGGAGTTCGATGTGTTGCTGATCGCCACGCCGGTACTCGCCTGGTCGCGCTTCTCGATTCCGGCGGCGACGATCCCGAAGAGCACGCTGCACACGCTGAAGGTACATCTGGGGGCGCATGTCTGCTCGGCCGGCGCGCGTCTGTCGCTCGCCGACTACCTGTACAGCCCGGACCAGCTGCCGCACAGCTTCGTCGAGACCTGGCAGCTGATGCGCCGGCTCGGGAGCGCCGCGCTCTCGGGCACCGACCTGGTGACCGACGCGTCGACGATGCCCGAGACCAACCGCTTCCTTTCCGACACCCGCTATCTGCTGGGAGCACTGGTGGTTCCGCGCGGCAAGGCGCTGTTCCGCTGGAACGAGGCCGACCGTTGCACGCGCGAAAGCGTGCTCAGGGAGTGGGTGCGTCAGGGCGGTCCGGCTCTCGAATCGCTGCTCACCGGCTGCTCGTACCAGCCGCTGCTCGCCGACGCCTATCATGCTGCCTGCCGATCGGCCGACAGCGCGTCGAGGCCCTATTCGGTCAGTGCCTCGGTCGCTTTCCTGCAGGACGCACTCGGCCTGACACCCGAGAAGCTGCGCGCGGTGGTCGGCGGTTTCCATGATCAGCGCCTCGAGGAATACCGGATCGGCTTCGGCCCTCGCGACGGCGAGGCGATTCATCACGGGGTCGTCTGGCCGTTGCTCGGAGCGGAGGACGAAAACAGCGAGATCAGCGGCGAGATCGAGACGGCGCTGCGCAAGGCCGGCGTCAAGGAGATCGTCGTCCTCGACCAGCGCTTCCCGTACGAGTTCTGCGACGACTGCGGTGCGCCGCTCTATCCGAACGTCGAAGGCGAAACCGTCCACGCCGAGATGCCGGAGGAAAACAGCAGTTCGTCGCCGACGCTCCACTGATCAGCGATCCAGCCGATGACCCGCAACGACGACCTGCTGCGGCGCAGTCTCGCCGCCGTCTGGCACCCGTGCACGCAGATGAAGCAGCACGCCACAGCGACCGAATCGCTACCGCTCGTTCCGGTGGCCAGCGGCAAAGGTGTCTGGCTATACGATTTCGATGGCCGTCGCTATCTGGACGGGATCAGCTCGTGGTGGGTGAATCTCTTCGGCCACGCCAATCCGCGCATCAACGCGGCGCTCCGCGAGCAGCTCGACGAGCTCGAGCACGTCATCCTCGCCGGTTTCACGCATCGGCCGGTGGTCGAGTTGTCCGAGCGTCTTGCGGCGCTCACCGGGGACCGCCTGGGCCACTGCTTCTATGCCTCCGACGGCGCGTCGGCAACCGAGATCGCGCTCAAGATGTCCTTCCACTCGTGGCAGAACCGTGGCCTGTCCGACAAGCAGGACTTCGTCTGCCTGGCCAACAGCTATCACGGCGAGACCGTCGGAGCTCTGGCGGTCACCGACGTCGCGCTGTTCAGGGACGCCTACGCGCCGCTGATTCGCCCGGCAGCGATCGTCGCTTCGCCCGATGCGCGACAGGCGAGAGACGGCGAGACGGCAGTCGATGTCGCTCGCCGTGCCGCCGGAGAACTCGAAGCCCATCTCGAGCAATGCCATCGCACGACCGCCGCGCTGATCGTCGAACCGCTGATCCAGTGCGCCAGCGGCATGGCGATGTACGACCCCGAATACCTGCGTCTGGCCCGGCAGATCTGCGACCGCTTCGACGTCCATCTGATCTGCGACGAGATTGCCGTCGGCTGTGGCCGTACCGGAACCTTCTTCGCCCACCAGCAGGCCGGGATCGCTCCGGATTTCCTGTGCCTGTCGAAGGGCATCTCGGGAGGTTATCTGCCGCTGTCGATCGTCATGACCACCGATGCGGTGTATTCGGCCTTCTACGACGACGCGACGGCCCGCGGATTCCTTCACTCGCACTCGTACACCGGCAATGCGCTGGCCTGCCGAGCCGCGCTCGCGACCCTCGACATCTTCGTCAACGATGCGGTCATCGAGACGAACCGCCGGCTCGCCGGGTGGCTCGCCGAGTGCCTCAGGCCGCTGGGCCGGCATCCGCGAGTCCGTCACCTGCGCCAGCGCGGGATGATCGCGGCTTTCGACGTCCTCGGCGACGACCCGCACTTCTCGCGGCGCTTCTACCGCAGCGCGCTGGCCCACGAAGTCCTGCTCCGGCCGATCGGCAACACCATCTATTTCATGCCCCCGTACGTGATCAGCGAAGACGAGTGCGCATTCCTCGTCGACCGGGCCGGCATCGCGCTCGACGAAGCGCTCGCCTGATGATCTGGGACGAGCTGGACAGCGAGCTCGGAGCACTCGAGCACGCCGGTCTCCGGCGGACTCGGCGCACGCTCGAGCGACCCTGCGGCCCTGAAGCGCAGAGCGGTGGCCGTCGGCTGATCAGCTTCTGCAGCAACGACTATCTCGGCCTGGCCAGCGATCCGCGCCTGATCGAAGCTGCCTGCGCCGGCGCGCGCGCCTGGGGCGTCGGCAGTGGTGCGTCGCACCTGGTCAGCGGGCACCTTGGCGCACACGCCGAACTCGAAGCGAAGCTCGCCACCTTTACCGGGTTTGCGCGCGCCCTGCTCTTCTCGACGGGTTACATGGCCAACCTCGGGGTCGTCCCGTCTCTCGTCGGGCGCAACGATGCGGTGTTCTCCGATCGATTGAATCATGCTTCGCTGATCGACTCGGTCCTGCTCGCGCGCGCCGAGAACCAGCGCTACCCGCACGCCGACCTTGCCGCTCTCGAGGGGCTGCTCGCGGCGAGCCGCGCGCGGCGCAAGCTGATCCTCACCGACGCGGTTTTCAGCATGGACGGGGATCTCGCTCCGCTGCCCGAACTGCTCGAACTCGCCGAGCGCTTCGACGCCTGGCTGGTCGTCGATGACGCCCACGGTTTTGGCGTGCTCGGCCCGCAAGGACGCGGCAGCGTCGCGCACTTCGCTCTGCCGGCGACCCGGCGCCTGGTGTACATGGGCACGCTGGGCAAGGCCGCGGGCGTCGCCGGGGCCTTCGTCGCCGGCGACGCGACGGTCATCGAATGGCTCGTCCAGCACGCACGGACGTATATCTTCACCACCGCCAGCAGCCCGATCCTCGCCTGCGCGCTGACCGCGAGCCTCGATCTGATCGCCGGGGCAGACGCGCGCCGCGAGCATCTGCAGCGGCTCGTCAGCGAGCTGCGCGAAGGGCTCGGCGACACCCGCTGGCGGCTGCAACCCTCACCGACGGCCATCCAGCCGGTGATCATCGGCGACAACCACGAGACGCTTCGCATCGCCGACGCGCTCTTCGAGCGTGGGTTATGGGTCCCGGCGATCCGTCCGCCGACCGTGCCGCGCGGGACTGCGCGCCTGCGGGTCTCGCTGAGCGCGGCGCACCAGGCCGAGCACGTCGCCCGGCTCGTCGACGCACTCCGGGATCTGGCATGAGCGATCCTCGCGAAGCACGGCCCGAGCTCGTACTGGTCCACGGCTGGGGTCTGGGCAACGCGGTATGGCAGTCGCTCGTCGGACCGCTGGCGGAAGGCGGCCGGTTGCAGCTCGTCGATCTCCCGGGCTACCCTGGGTCGGAAGCGAGCGCTCCGGTCGACTTCGACACGGCGGTGAAAATGCTCCTCGACTCGATCCCCACTCGAGCCAGTCTCTGTGGCTGGTCGCTCGGAGGAATGCTCGCCCTGCGCGCCGCGGTGCTCGCGCCCGAGCGGGTCGCCGCTCTGCTCCTCGTCGCGACGACGCCGAGCTTCACCCAGCGCGCTGACTGGTCGGCAGCCCAACCGCGTGCAGTCGTGGACGCTTTCGCTGAGACCGTCGAAGGTCATCCGGCGAGGACGCTGCAGAGATTCGTCAGCCTCATCTGCGAGGACGACGCGCAGGCGCGGCCAGTCGGGCGCCAGCTGCTCGCCGCCCTGCGCGCCGCGCCGTTGCCGGCGAGCGCATGTCTGCACCGGGGACTCGACTGGCTGCGCGACGTCGATCTGCGCTCGCTGCTGACCCGGGTCACCGCACCCACGCTGCTGATCCATGGCCAGAACGATCGCCTGACTCCGCTGGCAGCGGCGAGGCATGTCCTGGCGAGGATCCCCCGGGCAAGGCTCGAGGTCTTCAGCGGCGCCGGACATGCGCCGTTCCTCGCCGACCCCGCACGCTTCGTCCGGCTTGTCGGCGCCTTCCGCGATGAACGCTGACTCCGCGAAACAGCGCGTCCGCGAGTCGTTCGAGCGCGCCGCAGTGTCGTACGACCAGGCCGCCGTCGTTCAGCGACAGGTCTGCGAACGGCTTCTCGCCGGGTTCACCCCGCCAGCGCCCCCGACGGAAATCCTCGATGCCGGTTGCGGCACCGGCCACGGGATCCGTCTGCTGAGCGAGCGCTGGCCCGCTGCGCGAATCACCGCCGTCGATTTCGCTCCAGCGATGCTCGCCTTTGCTCGCCGCGAGCCGGCAAGCTGCGTCGCTGCAGACATCGAAGCGCTGCCGTTCGCCCAGGCGAGTTTTACGACCTGGTGGTCCAACCTGACCGTGCAGTGGTGCTCCGCGCCGCACGCGTTCGGCGAGGCCAGGCGTGTGCTGCGCGCCGGCGGAAGCCTGGCGCTGAGTACGCTCGGCCCGGAGACCTTCGCGGAGTTGCGCGAGGCTTTCAGCGGCATCGACCGCCACCGGCACACGCTGTCGTTCAGCGAACCCGAGGTCATCGCCACGGCGCTCGGCAACGCCGGCTTTTCGACGATCCGCCTGCATCGCCAGACGATCAGGCTGCACTACCCGGACCTCAAGGCACTGCTCCGCGCGGTCAAGGACATCGGCGCCCACACGGTCGGCGACGATGCGCGCGTCGGCCTGCTCGGTCGGAGTGCGTGGCAGCGCGTGCAGGTCGCCTACGAACGACACCGCACGCCTGAGGGACTACCGGCCCGTTACGACGTGATCCTCGCTTACGCCCGAACATGAAAGAAGGCCACGGCTGGTTCATCACCGGCACCGACACCGAGATCGGCAAGACCTTTGTCGCCTGCGCGCTGCTCCATGCGTTGCGCAGCACCGGCCTGAGTGCCGTGGCGATGAAACCCGTTGCCGCGGGCTGCGACGAGGACGGCCGAAACGAAGACGTCGAACGCCTGCTCGGCGCGTCATCGCTCGAGCCCGCGCACGAACTCGTCAACCCCTACGTCTTCCGGCCAGCGATCGCGCCGCACATCGCCGCCGAGGAAGCTGGCACGATCATCGAACTGCCGCGGATCGTCGGCGCGTTCGATGCGTTGGCGGCGATGGCCGACGCGGTCCTCGTCGAAGGAGTCGGTGGCTTCTGCGTACCGCTCGGCCCGACGAGCGACACGGCCGACCTCGCCGAACTACTCGCGCTGCCGGTGATCCTCGTCGTCGGCATGCGCCTCGGCTGCATCAACCATGCGCTGCTCACCCGCCAGGCAATCGCCGCGAGACGGCTCCAGCTCGCCGGCTGGGTGGCCAACCGGATCGATCCGGCGATGTCACGGTTCAGCGAAAATCTGCGCGCACTCGAAACGCGACTCGCCGCGCCGCTGCTCGGCGTCGTCGAATACGGCACGACGCCCGAACGGGCTGCTCGAGGACTGCGCGTTCCCGATCCCGCCGGCCACGCGCGGGCCTGAGAACCCGGAAGGCTCCTCGGGCGCAGCGCTTGCGCGGCCTGTGGCGGCCGCGGCAAACCCCGCGACGGCCGGAAACGGGCTCCCGCCCGCCCGACCGCGGCTGGAACGATGCGCCCGCCGATCAGGCGCGTTCGAAGATCACCGCGATTCCCTGGCCACCGCCGATGCACATGGTCACCAACGCGTACCGACCAGCGATGCGCTGCAGCTCGTGGATGGCCTTGGTGGCGATGAACGCACCCGAGCAGCCGACCGGGTGTCCGAGAGCGATCGCCCCGCCGTTCGGGTTGGTCTTCACCGGGTCGAGCCCGAGCCCCTTGTTGACCGCGATCGCCTGCGCGGCAAACGCCTCGTTGGCTTCGATGACATCCATCTGATCGAGCGACAGGCCGGCCTTGCGCAACGCCAGCCGGGTTGCCGGAATCGGACCTTCACCCATCACGTCGTTCGGCACACCCGCCACCGCGTACGACACCAGCCGGGCGACCGGGTTCTGACCCGCGCTCTGCGCCACGTCGGCCGCGGCGAGCACCAGGAATGCCGCGCCGTCGTTGATTCCCGAGGCATTGCCGGCGGTCACCGTGCCGTCACGCTGGAAGGCCGGCTTCATCTTGGCGAGGGTTTCGATCGTCGTTCCGGGCTTGACGTGCTCGTCGGTGTCGAAGACGACTTCCCCCTTGCGCGTCTTCATGACGATCGGCACGATCTGGGACTTGAAACGCCCCTCGGCAATCGCCGCCGCAGCACGTCGTTGCGACTCGACGGCGAAGGCGTCCTGCTCTTCGCGGCTGATGTTCCACTTCCTGGCGAGGTTCTCGGCGGTCACCCCCATGTGACCGACGCCGAACGGATCGGTCAGCGTCGAGACCATCATGTCGAGTGCCTGCGTATCGCCCATCCGCGCACCCGAGCGCATCGCCGGAAGCATGTACGAGCCGCGCGACATCACCTCCACACCACCGCCGACGCCGTAATCCGCGTCACCGAGCATGATGTTCTGCGCCGTCGTCACGACCCCTTGCAGACCCGATGCGCACAGGCGGTTGACGGCCATGGCCACCGACTCCATCGCCAGCCCTGCCTGAATCGAGGCCACACGAGCGACATAGGCGAAGCGGGCGTCGGTCGGAATGCAGTTACCGACGGTCACGTAAGTGATCTGTTGGGGGTCGACGCCGGAACGGGCGATCGATTCCTTCATCACCAGTCCGGCAAGCTCGTGCGGCTCCATGCCGGACAGCGCCCCACCAAAGGTGCCTATGGCCGAACGGACGGCGCTCAGTACGACGACTTCTCTGCTCATCAAGAAACTCCTCTCACAAATCGATCAACCGCCTACCGCATTGGCAAGCCCCATCAACAGCAGAAACTGAAGCACCCGCCCCGCTCAGACCGGTCGACGGCAGGTCGGTGCATGATAGCAAAGGTTCGCCGCGCGAAGAGCGGCCCGTTTACCGGTATAATCGCCCCTCTGGCGACGATGACCGAGTTTCCGTTGGTCATCACCGCCGAGCGCGACGGGCAGGCGGCAGGCGGATTCCCGGAATCACCCGGCATGCCTGCCGGCATCGCGACCAGCAGGAGGCCAGGACCTCGACGCGATGCGCCTGCCCTGCTCTTCCCGAGAAGTCTTGACGCATGGAACTGTCCTCAGTATTCAACAAGACGCGAAAGGGCGTCGAGGAGATCTCGACTCGCGCGCATCGCCTGCCCTCGCGGGTACGGGCAATGCTCATCCTGGTCGATGGCCACCGCAACGGCAACGAACTGCTGGCTCTGAGCCATTCCGCCGAAGAGGGCCGGCGGCAGCTGGCCACCTTGCTCGACGGAGGCTTCGTGGAAATCGTACCCGGGCACCACGAAGGTCCGGCGCCGGGGCTTGCCGAAGAACCTCGCGATCTTCCTGATGAAGACATCAGCCTGGCCAGAAGCTATGCGGTGCACACGCTCTGGGAACTGCTCGGCGCCCACGCGGGTGGCCTGGTCGCCGACCTCGAGAAGGCCAGGACTTCACAGGACCTGCGCCAGCACGTCGGCCGGATCCGCGCCGCATTGCGCCATGCACCCGATCAGCACAAGGTCAGACAGTTCCTCGAGAAGCTGACCCTCGCGCTGGACTAGACCGCGGTACGCCTCAACGCCTGGTAGAGGGACATGATCATCCCCGCCGTCGCGCCCCAGATGAAGTAGCGCCCGTAGGGCATCGCGTAGTAGTGGCGCAGCTTGCCCCGGTAATGGAGCGAGTGCCGCTGATGATTGGCCGGATCGAGCAGGAAAGCCAGGGGCACCTCGAAGGCCTCGGCGACCTCGAAGCTGTCGAGTTGCAGGTCGAGCGGCGGCTCGACCACGCCGACGACCGGTGTCACACGGAAGCCGGTGCTCGTCCGGTACTCCGGCAGATACCCGACCACCTCGACGATCGCCGGCGAAAGGCCGATTTCTTCCGCCGCCTCACGCAGTGCCGTGTGTGCCGGAGTCGGGTCGGTCGCTTCGCGGCGTCCACCGGGAAAACTGATCTGCCCGGGATGATCCTTGAGGTGGGCCGTGCGCTGCGTGAACAGAACGGTCAGCGCCCCGGCCCGGCGAACGATCGGGAAAAGCACCGCCGCCGGCAGGAGTTCCTCGTCGCCGGCGCCGTCCTCGAGTACGAAGGGCGTTGGCCCGGGCTCGGGGTGGAGAACTCTCCGGATCAGATCGAGATCCACGCCTTCCCGCTGCGCTGCACCAACGGGCGATGACTCATTCGCCGACGCCACTTGCCTCCTCGTCGATCCCGGCAGAGACGGCAACCAGTGCGTCGCAGAGCGTCTCGTCGGGCAGTGCATTGATCGTGCTGGCCACGAGATCGGCAGGCTTGATCGCTCCCGGCGGCAGAAGCCGGCAGTCGAGGCAGGCGATCAGCGCAGCCGACGCGCCGACGACCTGGAGCAGCGTCTGCCGCTCGCCGATCAGCAGTTCGATCTCGTGGCCGAGCAGGGCCCGTCTTTTCTTGCGCTGCAGCATTCCCGACTGCTCCTAGTAACGTTTCCTCAGGGTCATCGACTCGCCGTCGCGCTTCATTTCCATCCGGTTCAGGAAGCTCATCCCGAGCAGGACGAACGGCATGTCCTGCTGATGAAGCACGGCATCGACGTTGTTCACGACGATCTCGCCGACCCTCACGGTATCGAGCTTGAGGCGCGCGGCCATCGCCTGGCCATTGGCCGTGTTGACCACGATCGTCTCGCCCCTCCCCGGGTCTATCCCGAGCCGCCGCGCCTCGTTCGCACCGAGGGCGACGAACGTCGCACCGGTATCGACGAGAAAGCGTACGGTCGTCCCGTTGATGCTGCCGGTGGTCAGGAAATGACCGCTGCCGTCGGCGGTCAGCGTCGCCGTCGCGCCCCCGGCTGGCGTCGCCGGCGAAGCAACGTTCTGACCGACACGCAGCGCCCGCCTCTTGCCATCCACGTCGATCGTCGCCGTCTCGCCATCGATCGACACGACGGTGACTCCTTCGCGAGTCGTCGTTCCGACAGCGACGGTTCTCGGCGAACCGCCGTCGATGACCAGCAAGGCCTTGCCGGGAAACACGCCCGCCAGACCGACATCGACTGCCCACACTGGCAAACCGCCGACGCCCAGCAGGCAGAGCGCCGCGAGGCGGCAGACCCTTCCTCTTCGCGCGCCCCGGTCAGCCCGAGCATCCATCGCCACGATCATTCCGCCACCTCCTTCCGGCATGCGCATTGAGCCATTGCCTGCACAAAGCGACAAGGCATTTTGCCACATTGGGGCGCCCGGACCTGAGCCGACGCCGGGCAACGCCTCCCGGGAGACGTTGCCACCCGAGCTCAGCGATAGACGAGCACCGGAATCTTCGAGTGCGTGAGCACCTTGCTGGTTTCGCTGCCGAGCAGCAGCGCGCTGAAGCCACGACGCCCATGCGAAGCCATGAAGATCAGGTCACAGCCGGCCTGGCTGGCAGCGTCGATGATCGCCTGATAGGGAACATCACTGGTCAGAGACAGGCTGCTACCCTCGACTCCCGCTTCGCGGCACAGGTCGACCACGAAATCGAGAGTCTGCCGGGCCTGCTGCTCGGCGAGCTTGGCAAACTTTTCCGGCGTCGTCGGGTCGATCAGTGCACCTTCACCGTAATAGCTCACCGGATACTCCGGCTTGGCATAGAACGCGGTGATCCGCGCGCCGGTCTCCCGTGCGAACGACACTGCCCGGCGTGCGGTTTCCTTCGACAGCTCCGAACCGTCGGTGGGGACAAGGATATGCTTGAACATGGCGCTTCCTCCGTGGTTTGATCAACCAACTATAGGCCCGGACACGTGGACCAATCTTGATCGGCGTCAAACTGTTGCTCACCCGTCGGCACACTGGAACGGACCGGCAGCGCTCGGTCGCGCCATTTGTTTGATGCTGATCAACGTACCCGGCGACGGGCCGCCCGACAATGGCCGTGTTCTTCCGTGGGATTGCCGATGCATCCGATCACTGATTTAATGGCTGGCGACCATCGCGCCTGCGACGGCCTGTTCGCCGCGGTCGAGCGAGCCGTCGCGCGCGGCGACTGGCACTGCGCAACGAACGATTTCCGCCGCTTCGCGGAAGCGATGGCGCGTCACTTCGCCGCCGAAGAGGACGCCCTGTTCCCGCTCTTCGAGCAACGAACGGGAATCTACCGTGGACCGACGCAAGTGATGCGCGGCGAGCACGGGCAGATGCGGCAACTGCTCGCTGCTGCCGAATCCGCTCTCGCCGCGCAGGACGCCGAAGACTACGCGGGCCACGCCGAGACGCTGCTGATCATGATGCAGCAGCACAATATCAAGGAAGAACACATCCTTTATCCGATGTGCGACGACCGTCTCGGCGACGAGACCGGATCGCTGCTGCCCGAACTGCAGAGGCGGACCGGTGGCGGACAGAAAGATCTTCGATGAGCCTCGGCGACCCCGACGTTCTGCTCGATGCGCGAGAACTGGAACCGCCCGAGCCACTGGTCCGCACGCTTGAGGCCCTGGAGCGGCTCGGCGCGCATGAGAAGCTCCTCGTGCTGCTCCCGCGGGAACCCTATCCGCTGTATCGCACGCTCGAGCTCAACGGTTTTTCCTGGCAGACCGAATGCAGGTCCGATGGCACGGTCGCCGTACTGATCGGCCACCGAGAGCCCTGATGCGGGCGCTGCTGTCGTTCGACCAGGCGCCTCCTCTCGCCGCACCACTCCGCTTCTTTCTGACCGCTCCGCTTTTTTCGGCACTCGCCGGACTGCTCCTGCTGCTCGCGGGTCCCCAAGTCCTGGTCTCGCGCTGGACGCCCGGAGCGCTGGCGCTGACGCACCTGATCACCGCCGGCTTCATGCTCCAGGTGATGCTCGGCGCGCTGATCCAGATCCTGCCGGTCGTCGCCGGTGCCAACCTGAAACACCCGCTGCTCGTCGCTTCGCTCGTTCATGGGACGATCACCCCCGGCGCGCTGCTCCTTTGTGCGGCATTCCTTCTCTCCGATCGGCTGACCTTCGAAGTGGCCGCGCTGCTGCTTGCGGCCGGTGTCGGCGTGTTCCTGCTGGCCGCAGGCTGCGCGCTGTATGCCGTACCGACGACCAGTCCGACGAGCAGAGGTCTCCGGCTCGCCCTGCCCGGGCTCGCGATCAGCGTCGCACTCGGGGTGCTGCTCGCCGGCGCACGGGCCGGTTCGCTGCCGCTGCCGCAGGCCACTCCGCTGCACGTCGCCTGGGGTCTGATCGGTTGGGGCGTCGTTCTGCTCGCCGTGGTCGCTTTGGTCGTCGTGCCGATGTTCCAGATGACCCCGCCCTACCCCGAGTCCTTCGCCCGCTTTTTCCCGCTGGCACTGCTCGGCATGCTCGCCGTCTGGAGCCTGGCCGAAAGCTTGTCGGGCGGCGCGCTGGCCACCGCGCTTTCTGCTTTTCCGGTCGGCGGAGTCGCCGTCTTCGCCGCACTGACCCTCGATCTCCAGCAACGCAGCCAGCGCGCCAGGATGGATGCGACACAGCATTACTGGCGGTGGGCGATGATCTGCGCACTCGCAGCCAGTGCGCTCGTCCTGGCGGCGAACGTCGTGCCGACGATCGGTGAACGTCGCGAATGGCCGCTGATCTGCGGAACGCTGGTCCTCTTCGGCGGCTTCGTCGCGGTGATGACCGGCATGCTTTACAAGATCGTCCCATTCCTCATCTGGCTCAATCTGCAGAACCTCGGTCAGGGCCGGATCCTGGCGCCGACCATGAACAGGGTAATCACCGCGAAGTCGGTAAACCAGCAGACGATCGCCCATTTCGCGGCCCTCGCCCTCCTGCTTGCCGCCAGCGTGTCGCCCGAGTGGCTCGCCCGCCCGGCCGGGCTCGCCGTACTCGTCGCCAGCGGCTGGCTGATGCTCACCCTGCTGCGCGCGACGGGCTTCCACCGGCAGCACGTCCGGCGGATTCAGGCGCTCGTCGCGAACTCCGCTGCGTAGAGCGGCCAGTGGGCCAGTGATGAGCTATGTCCTGTTGCGCCAGTTGCACATCGCCTGCGTCGTGCTCAGCGGTTGTGGCTTTGCGCTGCGCGGCCTGTGGATGCTGACCGGGTCCCCATGGCTGCACGAGCGCCCGGTCAGGGTCATCCCGCACCTCGTCGACACCGTGCTTCTCGGCAGCGCGATCGCGATGGTCGTGCTCAGCGGGCAATATCCGCTGGTCGACGGCTGGCTGACCGCCAAGCTCGTCGGCCTGCTGATCTACATCGGGCTCGGCACGATGGCCCTGAAACGGGGCCGGACCCGCGAGCAGCGCCTCGGCTACTTCGTCGGGGCGCTGCTCGCCTTTGCCTACATCGTCTCGGTCGCCGTCCTGCGCAACCCGTGGGGTCTGGTCGTCTGGCTGCGCTGACCAGCCGACGGCGTGGATGAAGGATCGCCGGCGAGATCCGGCTGGTTCCGCGCTGCGCAGCGGCTACCGGTCACCACCGGTCACCGGCAGCGACCCCGCACAGCTCCGGCGCCTAACCGCGCTGGTGGGTCATCAGCTTCTTCAGGCCAGTCGTGTTCAGGATCCGGATCTTGCGCTGATGGACGGCCAGCAGGCCATCTTCCTGGAAACGCGAGAACGCACGACTGACGGTCTCGAGCTTGAGGCCGAGATAGCTGCCGATCTCGTCCCTCGACATGCGCAGGTTGAACTCGGCAGGTGAGTAGCCGCGCGCCTTGAAGCGTTGCGACAGGTTGAGCAGGAAGGCGGCCAGGCGTTCCTCGGCGCGCATCGTGCCGAGCAGCATCATCACCCCATGATCGCGAACGATCTCGCGGCTCATCACCTTGTGGAAATGATGCTGCAGGGTATGGATCTGCCTCGACAGTCCCTCGAGGTGCGAGAACGGGATCGCGCAGACTTCGCTGTCTTCGAGGGCGATCGCGTTGCAGCTGTGCACTTCGCTGCTGATCCCGTCGAGACCGAGCAGTTCGCCAGTCATCTGGAAACCGGTGACCTGGTCGCGGCCGTCCTCGATCAGCACGTCGGTCTTGAAGAAACCGCTGCGGATCGCGTAGATGAATTCGAAAGGCTGCCCCGCCCGATACAGGTGGTCCCCGCGGCGCAGACGCCTGCGTGTCGAGACGAGTTCATCGAGCCTCTTCAGCTCTTCGGGCTGAAGACCGATCGGCAGACACAGTTCGCGGAGGCTGCAGTTGGAGCAAGCGGCTTTCACGACCTCGAGCGCAGGCATCACTTTGGTGGCACGCGCACTGGTCAACACCAGCCGGTTCACCGGACCTTGCGTTTGATCCACGTCAACCCGCCGGCAACCGTGCCATCCGATAATGGCTGCGACAAGAGCGCTGGGAAAATGGATTCCGTCACGAGCAACCTGGTTTTCGACCCGCAAATCATCCGCCGCTTCGACATAAACGGACCCCGCTACACCTCGTACCCGACGGCGGACCGCTTCGTCGAAGCGTTCGGCTCGGACGCCGCCCGGCTCTGGCTGGGCAAACGGAACATCGGCGGGATCAGCCGGCAGCTGTCATTGTACTTCCACATTCCCTTCTGCAACACCATCTGCTACTACTGCGCCTGCAACAAGATCATCACCAAGGATCACGGGCGATCGGCGAAGTACCTCAGGTACCTGGCCCGGGAACTCGCCCTGCAGAGCAGCTACCTCGAAGGTGGCGACCAGGAAGTGGCTCAGTTGCACTGGGGAGGTGGAACGCCGACCTTCCTCTCGCACGACGAGATGCGCCAGCTGATGGCTGCGACACGCCGGCACTTCACGCTGATCGACGGCGGAGAGTACTCGATCGAGGTCGATCCGCGAAAGGTCGACCGGGCGACCGTCGAACTCCTCGCCGAGCTGGGTTTCAACCGGATGAGCGTCGGCGTACAGGATTTCGACGAGCAGGTCCAGCGCGCGGTAAACCGGATTCAGAGTGAGGAGGAAACGCGTGCAGTGATCGACGCGGCGAGGGCGACGGGCTTCCGCTCGGTGAGCGTGGACCTCATCTACGGCCTTCCGAGGCAGACGGTGATCGGCTTCAACCGCACGCTCGACCGGGTCATCGAGGCCAGCCCGGATCGCCTGTCGATTTACAACTATGCGCACCTGCCGAGCCTGTTCAAGCCGCAGCGGCGGATCCTCGAGTCGGACATGCCGTCGGCGGAACAGCGCCTGCAGATTCTCGCGCTGGCCATCCGGCGGATGAGTGAAGCCGGATACATCTACATCGGCATGGATCACTTCGCCAAGCCCGACGACGAGTTGGCCGTCGCCCAGCGCCAGGGCCGCCTGCACCGGAACTTCCAGGGATACTCGACGCATTCCGACTGCGACCTGCTCGGCTTCGGGATTTCTGCGATCAGCAAGGTCGGCCCGACCTACAGCCAGAACGTCAAGACTCTCGACGAGTACTACGACCTGCTCGACTCGGGAACGCTGCCGGTGTACCGGGGGATCGAGCTCAACGCCGACGACATCCTGCGCCGTTCGATCATCCAGTCGCTGATGTGCCATTTCGAGCTGTCGATCGAATCGATCGAGATCGCCCACCTGATTGACTTCCGCAACTATTTCGCGACCGAGCTCGACGACCTTCGTGAAATGGTCGCCGCCGGCCTCGTCCGCGTGGACGACGGATGGATCACCGTTCTGCCTAAAGGCAGGATGCTCGTCCGGGCAATCTCGATGGTTTTCGACCGCTACCTGCGCGCCGACCGGCAGCGCAGCCGCTACTCGAAAGTCATCTGAGAGATCGTGAAGATCGGTCGCGCAGCAGATTCGCTCACGACCTCCGAGGCCGCGGAGAACCGTAAGAGGTAGAATCGGAGCCCCGTCGCTCTCTGCTCCCCACCGATGCCGCTGCCCGCCTATTCCGCACTGCTGCTCGTCGGCTTTCTCGGTGGAGTGCACTGCATCGGCATGTGCGGAGGCATCGTCGGTGCCCTGTCGATGGGCGCGCCTGCCTCGATCGCCATCCATCTGGCTTACAGCGCCGGGCGGTTGCTCAGTTACGCCTGTGCAGGGGCGCTCGCCGGCGGGCTCGGCGAAGCGAGCATGGCCATGGCCGGCCAGTGGCCGGTGCGTACGCTGCTCTACCTGGCGGCGAACCTGATGCTCATCGCCCTTGGCCTCCATCTGATGGGACGAAGCCAGGCAATCGTCCTGATCGAGCGCGCCGGGGCGAGGCTCTGGCACCATCTACAGCCGCTGACCCGCCGTTATCTGCCGGCGCGCAGCCTGTCTCAGGCATTCAGGCTCGGCGTGCTGTGGGGCTGGCTGCCCTGCGGCCTGGTGTATAGCGCGCTGGCCACGGCGCTGACCAGCGGCTCGGCGTGGCACGGCGCCGGACTCATGCTCGCGTTCGGGGTCGGCACCCTGCCCAATCTGCTGCTCGCGGGCTTGCTCGCCACCCGCCTCCAGGCGCGGCTGAGCGACCCAGTCGTTCGCCTTGGTTGCGGTCTGGTCATTCTCGGATTCGGCGTCTGGGGCCTGATCGGCGTAGTCGGCTTGAGCCCGCTTCCCGCATGAGCCGGAAGACGACCGGACGCGCGCCCGTCGGCTGGCCAGTCGTTCAGGCGACAGTCCGGCGATGACTGGCAAAGCCGACCGAGTGCGCGTCCTCGACCTGCCGATCAGCGGGATGAGTTGTGCCGCCTGCGCGACGCGCATCGAGAAGGTGCTCGGACAACTGCCTGGAGTCAGCGCGAACGTCAATCTGGCGAGCGGGCGCGCGCAGGTCCGCTACTCGCCGGAGGCCAGCACACCGGCCGAGGTCGTCGCGGCGATCGAACGGGCCGGCTTCGCGGTTCCTCCCCGCTCGCTCGAACTGGCCATCGAGGGGATGAGCTGTGCCGCCTGCTCGGCGCGCATCGAGAAAGTGCTCAGGCGTCTGCCAGGCGTCGAAGCTTCGGTCAACCTGGCAAACGGCCGGGCAACGGTGCGCTACGTGCCGGGACTGACGACCCCCGGCGAACTCGTCGAGACGATCGAGCGCGCCGGTTTCACCGCCCGGCCCTCGGACGTCGGCTCGCGTGAACAGGAGGCGGCCAGAAGGCTCGCCGATCAGCGCACCGAAACACGCCGCTTCTGGATCGCCGCTGCGCTGACGCTGCCGTTGATCGGCCAGATGCTGGCCATGCCCGGCACCGGCCCGGGCGAGCACGACCTGATCCCGCGGTGGATCCAGCTTCTGCTGGCCACCCCGGTGCAGTGGTGGATCGGGTTGGCTTTCCATCGGGGCGCCTGGAAGGCCCTGCGCGCAGGCGGTGCGAACATGGATGTGCTGATCACACTCGGCACGACCATGGCGTACGCGTTCAGCGTCGTCGTGACGCTCAGTGGCGCCGACCACCTGCACGTTTACTTCGAGGCGTCGGCTGCGGTGATCACCCTGGTTCTGCTCGGCAAGCTTCTCGAGGCCCGCGCGCGTGCGCGAACCGGCGAGGCGATCGAAGCGCTGATCCGCCTGCAGCCGCGCACGGCGCGCGTCGAACGCGACGGTGCGTTGATCGAACTCGACGCTGCCGCGCTGATTCCGGGGGATGTCTTCATCGTCCGCCCCGGCGAAAGCGTACCCGTCGACGGCGAGGTCATCGACGGCACGTCGAGCGTGAACGAGGCGATGCTCACCGGCGAGAGCCTGCCGCTGGTCAAGCAGCGCGGCGACCGTGTCTTCGCGGCCACGATCAATGAGCGCGGCATGCTGCGTTGCCGAGCCACCGGAGTCGGCGAACACACCCTGCTCGCCGCGATCGTTCGCCTCGTCGCCGAGGCCCAGGCTTCGAAAGCGCCGGTCCAGCGCCTCGCCGATCGCCTCTCGGCGATCTTCGTACCCATCGTCTGCGCCATCGCGTTGCTCACCTTCGCCGGGTGGTGGGCCTTCTCGGGCGTATTCAGCACGGCACTGATCAACGCCGTGGCGGTGCTGGTCATCGCCTGTCCGTGCGCGCTCGGGCTCGCCACACCGACGGCGATCATGGTCGCCACGGGACAGGCGGCGCGCGCCGGGATCCTCATCCGCAAC
Source organism: Accumulibacter sp. (assembly GCF_023806625.1). Taxonomy (GTDB): domain Bacteria; phylum Pseudomonadota; class Gammaproteobacteria; order Burkholderiales; family Rhodocyclaceae; genus Accumulibacter. The sequence goes on along the minus strand of NZ_JAMTDX010000027.1, from coordinate 70,572 downwards.
GCTGAGGCGCTCGAACGCGCGGCCCGGGTCGGCATCCTGGCGATCGACAAGACCGGCACGCTGACCCGCGGGGAAGCCGTGCTCACCGACCGGCTGCCGCTGGCTGCGCAGGTGGACGAAGCGCTGGCTCTGGCGGCAGGACTCGAACAGGCTTCGGAGCATCCGCTGGCCCGCGCGATCCTCGATCAGATGCGAGCAGCAGACCTCGCCGTGCCCGAAGTCGAGCACTTTCGCGCGCTCCCTGGTTGGGGCGTCGAGGGCTGTATCGCTGGACGATCGCTGCGTCTCGCCGCGCCCGACGCACTGCCCGGAGCCAACTGGCCGATCGATATCGTCGACGAGTGGCGGCGCTCGGGCAGGACGGTCGTCGCGCTCGCCGAGTTCCTCGCCAGCGATGACGCTGTGACCGATCGCCCCAAAGTCGTGCCCCTCGGCCTGTTCGCCGTCGCCGATCCGCTGCGCGAAAGTTCCCCTGCCGCGCTCGACCGGCTCCGCGGACTCGGCATCCGCGTCGTCATGCTGACCGGCGATCACCCCGCCACTGCAGCAGCAGTTGCCCGTGCAGCGGGGATTGCCGAGTTCCGCGCTCGCATCCTGCCGGGCGAGAAGGCGGCGGCCATCAACGAACTGAAGAGTGGCGCGACGGTCGTCGCGATGGCTGGCGACGGCATCAACGATGCACCGGCGCTGGCTGCCGCCGACGTCAGTTTCGCCATCGGCGCGGGTACCGACGTCGCGATCGAGGTTGCCGACATCACGCTCGTGCGCAGCGACCTCAACGGAATCCCCGAGGCGATCGTCCTGTCGCGTGCGACACTGCGCAAAATCAGGCAGAATCTGTTCTGTGCGTTCGTCTACAATGTGCTCGGCATTCCTCTGGCGGCTCTGGGAATGCTCAACCCGGTCATCGCCGGGGCAGCCATGGCGATGAGTTCGCTTTCCGTGGTCTCGAACTCGTTGCTTCTGCGGCGCTGGCGCCCGCACGACAAGCGGTGAGCGCAACATCCGGATTCGGCCGGGAAGCGTCCGGCAGGGCCGGGCCGGCGCCAACCACTGGAATGACGCTGATGGACACGATCGTGCTGGAAGTGGAAGGAATGAGTTGCCAGGGCTGCGTGCGCAGCGTGACCGCAGCGCTGACCGCGCTCCCCGGCGTCGAGACCGTCACCGTATCGCTGGCCGAAGGACGGGCCAGCGTGACATTCGACCCGACCCGGGCATCCAGCGACGACCTCCGCCAGGCCATCGCCGAAGCCGGATTCGACAGCCGCTGAAGACATCCCGGCGTGCCGTCTGCTGACCCATGGCGCGCTGCCCGAGGCAAAGAAGACGAACAGATGCCCAGAAGAAAGACCCGAACCGAACCGCCTGCCTCCGCGGCCACATCAGGCGGACCGGTCAAGTTGACCCAGTTCTCCCACGGGGGTGGATGCGGGTGCAAGATCGCTCCGGCGATGCTCCAGCAGATCCTCACCAGCACTCCCGCGGCGCTGGTGCCGAGGCAGCTCCTGGTCGGTACCGAAACCAGTGACGATGCCGCCGTCTACCAGCTCAACGGCGACCAGGCGCTGGTGGCCACCACCGACTTTTTCATGCCGATCGTCGACGACGCCTTCGATTTCGGAGCGATCGCCGCGACCAACGCCCTGTCCGACGTCTATGCGATGGGCGGCGTGCCGCTGCTCGCGCTGGCGGTGGTCGGGATGCCGATCGACAAGCTGCCTCTGGAGACGATCCGGCGGATTCTCGAAGGCGGCGAGTCCGTCTGTCGGCGAGCCGGCATCCCGATCGCCGGCGGGCACAGCATCGATTCGCTCGAGCCGATCTACGGTCTCGTCGCGATCGGCGTCGTTCATCCCGATCACCTGAAACGCAATTCCGGCGCCCGACCCGGTGACAAGCTCGTCCTCGGCAAGGGGCTTGGTGTCGGCTTCCTGAGCGCGGCACTGAAGAAGGGGATGCTATCGACGCACGCCTACGAAGTGCTCGTCTCCTCGACGACGCAACTCAACACGCCGGGGCGCGCACTCGCCTGCCTCGCCGGCGTGCACGCGATGACCGACGTCACCGGCTTCGGTCTGCTCGGCCACCTCGTCGAGATCTGCAAGGCGTCGCGAGTGTCGGCAGTGATCGACTACGCAGCGCTGCCGATCCTGCCTGGCGCGCTCGACTACGGCGCGAAGGGCTGCGTGACCGGCGCCTCCGCACGCAACTGGACGAGCTACGGGGAGAGCGTGAACCTCCCGAACAAACACTTCGGTGAACTCGATCGGGCACTGTTGACCGACCCGCAGACGAGCGGCGGACTGCTGATTTCGTGCGCACCCGAGGTGGTCACCGAGGTCCTCGCGACCTTCCTTCAGGACGGTTTCGACCATGCGACGGTGATCGGCGAAGTGGGCGAAGGCAAGCCCGAAGTGACCGTCGTGCGCAGCCACTGAATCCGTGCGCCGGCAAGCGGCATCAGCGCCTCGCCCGCGCTGATCCGGAAGAGCCGACTGCTGCGCCTCGCGAGCGTCGGTGGCCTCCGGAAGGGCACGCCGGTGGCAATTCGCAGGCTTCGCCGCCGGTCAGTCGAGAACGTGCGAAACGAGACCGTCGGCAAGCTTCGGCTCGAACCAGGTCGACTTCGGCGGCATGACCTGTCCAGCGTCGGCGACAGCCATCAGGTCATTCATCTGCGTCGGATACATGGCGAAGGCGACGGCCATTTCGCCGCTGTCCACACGACGCTCGAGTTCGCCAAAGCCGCGGATGCCGCCAACGAAGTCGATCCGGGGGTCGCGACGAAGATCGCTGATCCCCAGCAACGGGGCGAGGATCCGTTCGGCCAGCAGCGAAACGTCGAGTCTGCGCACCGGGTCGGACGACGGGATCGACTCCGGGCGGATTTCCAGCCGATACCAGGAGCCGGCGAGATACATCCCGCAGACGCCACTGCGTTCGGGCTCGACGGGTGAACGCACCCGATCCACCTGGCAACAATCGGCGAGTGCCGCGACAAAGGCCGCCTCGCTGAGGCCGTTGAGGTCACGCAGCACGCGGTTGTAAGGGAGAATGCGCATCTGCGACGCGGGAAAGATCACCGCCAGGAAGAACTCCGCGCTGTCCGCACCGCCTTGCCGCTGACGTCGGCTGGCGGCGACACGCGATGCGGCGGCTGATCGATGATGGCCATCGGCGATGTACAGCGCCGGCATGGCGTCGAAGAGGCTGCCCAGACGCGCGATCGCCGCCGGCTCGTCGATGAGCCAGACACTGTGGCGAACGCCGGTCTCGGCGATCAGGTCAGCGACCGGGGAAGCCTTCGTCGCTTCAGCGAGCAGCGCCTCGACTTCCGGACTATCGGGGTGCGCAAGCAGAACGGGACCGGTCTGGGCGTTCAGCGCCTCGATCTGACGCACGCGGTCGTCCTCCTTGTCGGGCCGCGTGAACTCGTGCTTGCGAATGCGGTTGCTGTCGTACGCGGCGACAGAAGCAGCCGCGACGAGTCCGGTCTGCACGTGCCCGTCGATCACCAGACGGTAAGCGTAGTAGCATGGGCAGGGATCACGGACGAGGACTCCCCCGTCGAGCATTCGCTGGAAGTTCTCGGCCGACCGGGCATAGACTTCGGGCGAAAACGGGTCGATACCGCGGGGGAGGTCTATCTCGGCTTTTGACACATGCAAGAAAGACAGTGGCCTGCCGGCGACCGACTGTCGGGCTTCTTCGCTGGACAGCACGTCATACGGGGGAGCGGCGACGGCAGCCGCGTGCTCGCCTCGCGGGCGCAGACCGGCGAACGCCCTGATCAGTGGAGGATGGTCGTTCGACAACGCTTCAGATGCTCCGGTAGAGCGCCTCGTAGCGTACGGCGGAATCGGCCCAGGAGAAATCCTGGGCCATTCCCCGCCGTTGCAGCTGCCGCCACGCCGGACCGTCACGGAAGAGCGCGCAGGCGTCGGCCATCCGCGCGGCCAACGCGCGACTGCTGGCGTCATCGAAGACGAAACCGTTGGCCGTTCCCGCCCTGAGGTTGTCGGGGGTCGCGTCGATCACCGTGTCGGCGAGCCCGCCGACACGGCGCACCAGCGGCAGGGTGCCATAGCGCAGCGCGTAGAGCTGGGTCAGTCCGCAGGGCTCGAAGCGCGAGGGGACGAAGAGAATGTCCGCGGCGGCGATCATCCGGTGAGCCAGCGCGTCGTCGTAGCCGAGATGAACCGAGATCGATTCGGGATGAGCCGCCGCGGCGACCCTGAATCCGGCCTCGATGTCCGCGTCGCCGCTCCCGATGACCACCAGCTGGCCGCCTTCGGCGAGCAGTTCGGGTAGCGCGGCGAGGATCAGATCCATGCCTTTCTGCGAAGTCAGGCGGCTGACGACGGCAAACAGCGGCGCCTTGCTCCGCCCGGCAAATCCCAGGTCGGCCTGCAGCCTGAGCTTGCAGACCTTCTTCGCGCGCAGGTTGCTCGCCGAGTAGTTCCTCGGCAATGCCGGATCGGTCGCCGGGTTCCACACCGAATAGTCTACACCGTTGAGAATGCCCGACAGATGTCCACCGCGATCGCGCAGCAGCCCGTCCAGGCCCCAGCCGAACTCCGGGGTGCAGATTTCGCGTGCATAGGTCGGGCTGACCGCATTGATGCGCTTCGAATGGACCAGCGCCGCCTTCATGAACGACAGCTGCCCGTGAAACTCGAGCGCGCTCTGGTCGGGTCCCGAAATCAGCAAGCCCAGATCACCGTGGTGGTCGAGCGGGAACAGACCACGGAAGGCGAGGTTGTGTATCGTGAACACCGTCGCCGTATTCAGCGCCGGATTCTGGGCGATATACGCGGGAGCGAGACCAGCGTGCCAGTCGTGTGCGTGGACGACTTCGGGCGACCAGCTGCGGTCGAGTTCACCACCTGCAAGGTGCGTGGCAATCCAGCCGAGCAACGCGAAACGGCGGTGGTTGTCCCGCCAGTCTCGGCCATCGGGACCGAGATACGGATTCCCGTCACGACGATAGAGAAACGGCGCGTCGATCACGTACGCCGGGAGGCCACTGTCGGGAAGGCGACCCAGACGCAGGGTGACGATCGCCGCGCCGAACACCGGACCGAAACGGATGATCCGCTTCTGCTCGATGACCCCGCTGAGGATGCCCGGCATCCCGGGAAGCAGGACGCGAACGTCCAGCCCGCGCGCGGCGAGTGCTGGGGGAAGGGCGGCAACGACATCGGCGAGGCCGCCGGTCTTGACCAGCGGGTAGATCTCGGCCGCGACGTGGAGGATACGCAAGCTCATCTTTCCCCGTGTCGATCGGTGAGGGCGGTCACCTCTGCCATGCCGGAAACGAGCCGGAGCGGATTGAATGACCCCGAGCCGGCGCCAATTCGCCGCCCCCGGAAGCGTTGCCCAGGCACCGCTCAGCCAAGCCGTTCGAGCATCTTGCGGGTCACCAGGGTCACCCCGTTATCCGTACGGCGGAAGCGCCGCGCGTCCTCGACCGGATCCTCGCCGATGACCATTTCCGCAGGAATCTGGCAGCCGGCGTCAACCACGCAATTGCTCAGACGGGCCCGCGGACCGACGCTGGTTTCCGGGAGCAGCACCGACAGGTTGACCCTCGCGTACGAGTGAACCCGGCAACCCGTAAACAGCACCGAGCGGTTGACCTCGCCCGAGACGATCGAGCCGCTCGAGACCATCGACTCGATGGCCGTGCCGCGACGGTCCATGTGGTTATGCACGAACTTCGCCGGCGGCAACTGCTGCTGATAGGTCCACACCGGCCAGTTGCGGTCGTAGAGGTTCAGCGCGGGCACCGTCGCGGTCAGGTCGATGTTTGCATCCCAGTAGGCGTCGATCGTCCCGACATCCCGCCAGTAGTGGCCGCGAAAATGCTCGTCGGGGGCAACGATGCAGCTACGCGAAAAGGGGTGCGCCACGGCGACGCCGTTGGCCACGGCGCGAGGGATGATGTCCTTGCCGAAGTCGTGGTTCGACGCTGGATCCTCGATGTCGCGCTCGAGTTCGGAATAGAGATACCTGGCGTTGAAGACATAGACCCCCATGCTGCACAGCGAGGCATCCGGGTTACCCGGCATGGCCGGCGGGTCAGCGGGCTTTTCGACGAAGTCGGTGATCCTCGAGTTCTCGTCGACGGCCATGACTCCGAAACCGGTGGCGTCCCGGCGCGGCACCTCGATGCACGCCACGGTGCATTCGGCGTTGCTCTCGACGTGGTCGACGAGCATCATGGCGTAGTTCATCTTGTAGACATGGTCGCCGGCGAGGATCACGACGAACTCGGGCGCTGGACGATAGGTCTCTAGAATGTCGATGTTCTGATAGACGGCGTCGGCCGTCCCTCGATACCAGGATTCCTCATCGACCCTCTGCTGGGCCGGCAGCAGATCGACGAATTCGTTGACCTCGCCGTGAAGGAAGTTCCAGCCGCGCTGCAGGTGGCGGAGCAGGCTGTGCGACTTGTACTGGGTGACCACGCCGATCCGCCGGAGCTGCGAATTGACGCAGTTGGACAGGGCGAAATCGATGATCCGGAACTTGCCGCCGAAATGCACCGCCGGCTTGGCGCGACGATCGGTCAGTTCATGAAGCCGACTGCCCCGGCCCCCGGCCAGCACCAGGGCAATCGCCCGGCGCGGCAACTGGAATGTCTTTCTATCAACCATCTTCGTACCCCCTAGTGAGTCTGATTCATCGCCTCGGCCAGCGCCGGCTGCTTCTGCCCGCTCCGGCTAGGTGATCACGTCCGGACGCAGTCTGCCGGTAATCGAACCGATGCCGGCAACCGCGTCGGCCAAGCCGATCAGCGGCGCGAGTGCCTCCTGAGTGGGGACGGCGTGCCGGCCCGGATCGGCCACGAAGCGCTCGAGGTACACGCGCAGCGTGGCCCCTTCGGTACCGGTTCCGGACAGGCGAAAGACGACCCGCGAGCCGTCGTCGAGGAGGATACGGATTCCCTGGCGCTCCGAGCGCGATCCATCGACCGGATCGGTGTATGCAAAATCGTCGGCGCCGGCGATTCGCTGGCCGCAAACCTCCGACCCGGGCAACCCGGCCAGACGAGTGCGCAGTCCCTCGATCAGACGGTCGGCCAGCGCGCTGTCGATCCCTTCGTAGTCATGGCGAGAGTAAACGTTTCGCCCGAAACGTTGCCAGTGCTCGCGGACGATCTCGTCCGCAGGCGTATTGCGGACGGCCAGGATGTTCAGCCAGTACAACACCGCCCAGAGGCCGTCCTTCTCGCGCACGTGATTCGACCCGGTCCCGGAACTCTCTTCGCCGCAGAGCGTGGCCATCCCCGCATCGAGCAGTGAACCGAAATACTTCCAGCCGGTCGGCGTTTCATAGCAGGGGATACCAAGCGCTGCCGCGACGCGGTCGACGGCGCAACTCGTCGGCATCGAGCGGGCGACGCCGGCCAGGCCACCCGCGTACGCCGGGATCAGCGCGTGGTTGGCGGCCAGGACCGCCAGGCTGTCGCTCGGGCTGACGACGAAATTGGGGCCGACGATCATGTTGCGGTCACCGTCACCGTCGGAAGCCGCGCCGAAAGACAGGCCCGAACCCGGATCGGCGAGCGCCTGGACGAGACCCGCCGCATGCACCGGGTTCGGATCCGGGTGGCCGCCGTTGAAGTCGGGAAGCGGGATGCCATGGATCACCGTTCCCACCGGGGCGCCGAGACGATGCTCGAGGATGGCTCGCGCATAGGGCCCGGTCACCGCGTGCATGGCATCGAAACGCATGCGGAAATCAGGACGGGCGAGCAGGCTGGCGATGCGATCGAAGTCGAACAGCGATTCGAGAAGGCCGGCATAGTCGGCAACCGGATCGATGACCTGGACGACCATGTCGCCGATCACCGTCTCGCCGTCACGAGCGAGATCGACGTCCGGCGCATCGACGAGGCAGTACTCGCTGATTTCCTGCGTGCGCCGGTACACGGCGTCGGTGAAGGTCTCGGTGGCCGGACCGCCGTTGGCCAGATTGTACTTGATCCCGAAGTCGCCTTCGGGCCCGCCTTCGTTGTGGCTTGCGGACAGGATGATTCCTCCGAAGGCCCGCCATTTGCGAATCACGGCGCTGGCCGCCGGGGTGGACAGGATGCCGTCCCGCCCGACGAGTACGCGAGCAAATCCCGCCGCAGCGGCCATGCGCAGGATCGTCTGGATGGCCACGTCGTTGTAGTACCGACCGTCACCGCCAAGGACGAGCGTCTGCCCCTGCTGCCCGGAAACGGTGTCGAAAATCGCCTGGACGAAATTCTCGAGATAGCGCTCCTGGCGAAACACCCTGACCTTCTTGCGCAGCCCGGATGTACCAGGCTTCTGGCCGGCAAAGGGTTCGGTTGGAACGCGGATCACTTGCATGCTCATGTTCGGCCTCGTTACGCTACGAATTCAACGCCCCTGAGCCGTCCCGCCAGGGGGAATACGGACTTACGCCAGATACTGCCTGGTGAACGCCAGCAGGCCGCGTGTCGAGGGATCGAACTTGCCGGCCAGCCGCGGATCGCCGATTGCCGGCAGGATGCTGCTGGCCACGGCCTTGCCCAGTTCCACTCCCCACTGGTCGAACGAATTGAGGCCCCAGATGATTCCCTGGACGAACACCTTGTGCTCATAGAGCGCGACCAGCGACCCCAGCGTCCGGGGGTCGAGCCTCGAGAGCAACAGCGTCGACGACGGCTGATTCCCGGGGAAGACCTTGTGCGGAAGCAGCGCCTCGATCTGCTCTTCGGGCATCGTGCCCTGGAGTTCGAGGAGTGCCTCATCGACGGTCTTGCCGAAGGCCAGCGCGGCGCTCTGCGCGAAGCAGTTGGCCAGCAGCGCCTCCTGGTGGCCGGGCAGCGGGTAATCCGAACGCACGGCAGCGATGAAATCGCAGGGCACGAGCCGGCCCCCCTGATGCAGCAGCTGGAAGAAGGCGTGCTGCCCGTTGTTGCCGAGTTCGCCCCAGACGATCGGGTTCGCGACACAGGCCAGCGGCTTGCCATCGATACCCACCGACTTGCCGTTGCTCTCCATCTCGAGTTGCTGCAGGAATGAAGGGAAGTACTTCAGCGACTCGTTGTACGGCAGCACCGCATAGCTGGTTGCGCCGAGGAAATTCGTGTTCCAGATCCCGATCAGCGCCATGACCACCGGCAGGTTCTGCTCGTAGGGCGCGCTGCGGAAATGCTCGTCCATCCGCTCGGCGCCTTCGAGAAGCTCGGCGAAGGCCTGGGGCCCGATGGCGATCATCAGCGCCAGTCCGACGGCCGACCACAGCGAGAAGCGACCGCCAACCCAGTCCCAAAGCGGGAAAATCGCTTCTTCGCGGATGCCGAACTGGATCGCCCTTTCGGGTTTCGCGGTCAGGGCGGCGAAGTGCCGCGAAACGGCATGCGCATCACCGAGGTTGGCGACCAGCCACTCGCGCGCCGTCTGCGCATTGAGCATCGTTTCCTGCGTGGTGAAGGTCTTGCTGGCGAGCAGGAACAGCGTGGTGCGCGGGTCGAGCGTCTGCAGCAACGGCGCCAGCTGGGCGCCATCGAGATTGGACACATAGTGCACGGCGAGCGCCGGATGGGCGATCGAGCGCAACGCACAGCCGAGCATCTTCGGACCGAGGTCGGAGCCCCCAATGCCGATGTTCACGACGTTGCGGATCGGCATCCCGGTGAAACCGAGCGCCGTACCCGAACGAAGACTGTCGGCAAAGGCGATCATCCGGCGCCGCGTCGCCAGAACGTCACCCATGACGTCGAACTCGGCACTGGGGAACGGACCGGCCGATCGGCGCAAGGCGACGTGGAGTACCGAACGGTCCTCGCTGGCGTTGATCGGCTCGCCGCTGAACATCCGTTCGGTCCACTCGTCGAGGCGCGCCTCGCGGGCGAGCGCGGAAAGCAGCGAGATCGTCGAGGGATCGACGCGCTGCTTCGAGAAGTCGAAGAGGATGCCGTCGAAAGCAAGCGAGAGGGCAGCAGCACGATCGGGATCGCGAGAAAAAAGCTGTCGGAGGTGCACGGACGAGAGCGACTGCCGGTGCGCTTCAACAGCCTTCCAGGGAGCGGAGGCGGTGATGTTCATGTTCGGTCGATGCTCATGGATGGATGGTCGAACCGTCGGCTGACGGCTCCTGAGGAGGGGTGTACTGGCGAGTGCGGGACCTCTGGCAGCTGTGCCTGTCAGCTTGCCAGAATGCTCGAAAGAACGCAAAAAAAGAATCGGCGGCAGCCAGGTGGGGGGCCGGATCCGGGCGCTGAACAGGAAGGTCTTCGATCGACAAGGGAGGCAAACGGAAGCGATTCGGCCGCGCGACGTGCCGGCGGTCGGCACGAGTGAATTCACGGGATGGCGGGTCTCCTTGCGCGCGCGTTCAGGGACCGCTTTCAGGCAAGATCGCGACCGGCGACTTCAGCCGACATTCCCGGACACTGCTGGCGAAAGGCTTGTCTTCCTCGTTGATGTGACGCTCGAACCAGTACTCCACGTAGCGCAGGAAGGAATGCACGTCGCGTGTGCCCTGGCGGACTTCATCGAAAGCCTTTCTCAGCTTGCGCAAATTCTGGCGGTGAATCTTGGCGTGCTCGCCAAAACTGGCGCCGGCCTCGGCAGCGACGCTCTCTTCGGTCGAGAAGTGATACTTCAGGTAATCGAGCAGGCCGTCGAACTCGTCGAAGGAGACCGGACCACTGCCGTAACAGTCGGCCTTGAGCTGCTCGATGCGTCGGAAGATCTCTTCGTGCTGCACATCGATCTCCGGCAGATCGATCAGCAGGGCCTCCGGCAACACACCGAGCAGGTTGATCTCCATTGCGCGACTCTCCACGAAACGGCTGACTTTTCTGGTTGACACGGTCACAGTATAGGAACAGGACCCGGATAATTCCAGCAAAATCAGGGAAGACAACGGCCTGGGTGGCCTCGAGGGGCGCGTGCGCAGTCGGCCGCGTCTTTCTCCAGTGTCGCACGTGGTTCCCTTGTCGTTCGCTGACGCCCGACGTCGTCACCCGGTCACGGCGACTGCCGACGGTCGCTCAGGCGAATACGCCGTGCAGGAACCATCCGGCACGACTGCGAAAGATCCATAGCCATTCCGAACGTACCGAGACAGCCACAAAATAGTCGCGACGCACGTCGCCGATGGCTGCCGGCTCGGCAGCGTCCCACCAGCCGCTCTCGATCCGTTCCGGCCCGGCCAGGAGCTGCAACGGGCCGCCGCACACAGGTCTTCCAGCCGCTTCGGACAAGGGCTGCGGCCTGGCCAAGAGCCATAACGGACGCGGGCCGCAAGGAGTCCGCCGCATGCCTGACGCGCGCAATCCGCTCGCTCGGCCGGCGACGATCTGCGGCGCAACCTGCCTCGAGGCATTCTCGGGGCGGTGCTCGGTGGCCACCGATAACGCATGCACTCTGTCCTGCCCAAGCCGCGCCTGCAGGCGCTCGACGAGTACGGCCAGCGACTCGCCACCCGCCTCCTCGCCCCGGTCGCCAAACAGTCCTGCCGTATGACCCGAAAGAGCTTCGATCTCTCCGGCCTGCAAACCGATCTGCTCGACAGGAGCCACCAGTTCGAGGCGCTGCAGTCGCTCGATGAACACGCGACCGATCCGCTCGGCATCGCGGGTCGCACCCGAGAAACCGAGCTTCAGCGTCGTTACTGGCCACTGCCCTGCTCCTCGCGGGTGGTCGAGGACAAAAGAGCATTCGCGGATTGCCGCCCCACGCGCAGCCAGCCAGCCGCACAGGCTCGCCACCAGGCGACGGCCGGTGAAGCCGAGAGCGGGCGCGCTGTCCACCCGTGCAGGCAGTTCGAGCCGCTCGACGAAACGCTCCGGGAAAGCAAAACGTGGCCGTGGGTCAGGCAGGTCGCCCAGTGCCCGCCCCAGATCGGCGGCCAGAACGGAACCGAGCCGGCGTGCCAGTCCGGCTCGTGGCAACTCGAACAGACCGGCCAGCGAACGCACCCCGAAACGGCCGAGACGCAGGTGATCCTGAACCGACAGACCCAGCACGGTCAATGGCAGGCAGCCGAGGCGACCCGCCAGTTCACCTTTGTCGAGACATGGCCGATCGTCTCCGGCAAGGGCCAGCCACTGGGCGGCGAGAGGAGTAGGCGCCAGCGCTGCCTGCGGTGTGAAACCCTGTCCGGAACAGCCGAAAACGACGCGCCTGAACAGGGCTTCGGCACCGCCAAAGAGGTTCAGCGATCCGGCCACCTCGAGGAGCAGCGTTGCTGGCGGCCGACAGCAGACTTCGGAAGTGAAGCTGCCAGCCCAGCAGGCGAGCCGATCGAGAGCCAGTTGCTCGCGTACCGGATCGCGTTCCTGAACGGCCAGGTGCGGCACAAAGGCCCACGCCTCGGCCAACCGCAAACCCGGCACGACACCAGCCGATGTCGCGGCCTCATCGGCAACCACGACCCGCTCGCGGCTGATGATCGCTCCAGGCGAAGACAGGCGGGGGAAGACTTCGAGTGGCAGACGTGGCAGATAGAGAACGAGCCAGAGCATGACTGTCAGGCAAAGCACGGGGCCGCCACCAGTTCGCAGCGCCCTCCGTGAAGGAGGTCGGCTCGCCGGAGCCGAGGGCGACCGGAATCTCGGCCTGCTCGCTACGCGGTCAGGCCGGAAATGCTGCCCTGTTGGCGACCGTCTCCGCAGAGGACTTCAGCACTGCCGGACGCGGGATGACAATCGGCAAAGGCAGCGGCTGCGTGCCACCACGGCGTTTGAGCAGATGGACGATCAGCCCCCCGCCCCCTCCTTCAAGCGCCAGGCGCAGCGGCGCCGGTGAGGGCTGGAGCGCACAAGTCGGCGGGCGGAAGACGAAGAGCAGCGAAGCACTCGCTTCAGCGGCCAGCTGCAGACGGCGGAGCGAGTCTGCTGAAACTTCGGGCAACCAGGCAATCACCGCCCCGACACCCTCGGCGCGCAGCGAACGCTCACAGGCCCAGGCCGCATCACGACCGGGAGCGCTGGCGATCAGCAGACGGGACAGATCGACCCCGCTCTCGTCGAGTGCGGGAGCGTAGAGCGGATAGGGGGGAGCAACGCAGACGATCCAGGCCAGTTCATCCTTCGAAAGACGCACCAGAGCCGGCAGGAGCAGGCTCAATTCACCCACGCCACGCCGCGCCGGCAGCAGTTCGGTCAGTGCACCACGCGGCCAGCCGCCACCGGGCAACTCCCGGTCGAGTCCGGAGAACCCCGTTGGTACCCCCGGCAACAGTGCGCTGGCCAGCGTGTTCCCACGCCAGACATCGGAACGCTCGAGAATCTTCGCCAAGGTCGGTGGCAAGGACATCTGACGGAACCGGACGCGTTCACATCGCCTCGCTGCCGCGAATCAGCCCGACGGCAAGCCCCTCGATGAACAGGGCGCGCCTGCGCGTATCGACGACGATCGGCTGGAAATCGGGATTCTCGGCGATCAGTTCGACCACACCGCCCCGCTGACGGAAACGCTTGACCGTCACTTCGTCGTCGAGGCGGGCGACGACGATCTGGCCATTGCGCGCATCGCTGCTCCGGTGGACGGCGAGCAGGTCGCCGTCGAGAATGCCGGCATCGATCATCGACAGGCCGCGCACGCGCAACAGGAAATCGGCGCGCGGAGTGAACAGGTTTGCATCGAGCGCGTAGCGCCGCAGAATGTTCTCCGTCGCCAGGATGGGGCTGCCGGCAGCGACGCTGCCGATCAACGGCAGGCCGATCTGTTCGGCCAGCCTGATGCCGCGCGCCGAGCCCGGTTCGAGAATGATGAAGCCCTTCCTGGCCAGCGCCTTGAGGTGCTCTTCTGCGGCATTGTGCGAGGCGAAACCGAAGGCACTGGCAATCTCGGCCCGCGTCGGCGGTGCGCCAAACGTTTCCAGCGCGTTGCGGATGAAGTCGAGTATTTCCTGTTGTCGCGGCGTGATCCTGAGCATCGGCCGGTTCCCTTTTTCAGATACTGTATTTTTGTACAGTCACCGGAAAAAAGCAAGTGTCCCGGGCGAACGGGAGAGCGCACCCCACCCGGATCCCGCGAGCGGAATCCGGGCTCGACCGGCTTGACCAGCACCGGCGTTTGTTACAACAATCTTCCCTCTCCCGTGCGAAAGCCCGCCATGATCGATCAGCCCGTAGATGATTTCAGCCTTCCCGCAACCGGCGGTCAGACCTTCAGCCTCTCGGCCTGCCGGGGCAGCATCGTCGTCCTCTATTTTTACCCCAAGGACAGTACGCCCGGTTGCACCAGCGAGGCTAAAGAATTCCGCGACCTTCATCCGCAGTTCGTCGAGGCCGGCGCGATCATCGCTGGCGTCTCGCGCGACAGCCTCCGGGCTCACGAGAACTTCCGGACCAAGGAAGCGCTGCCGTTCGTGCTGCTCTCGGACAGCGACGAATCGCTGTGTACGCGATTCTCGGTCATCCGGATGAAGTCGATGTACGGCAAACAGGTCCGGGGCATCGAACGCAGCACTTTCGTCATCGACGGCAACGGCGTCCTGCGCCGCGAATGGCGCGGCGTGAAGGTCTCCGGCCACGCGCAGGAAGTTCTTTCTCGACTTCGTGACCAGCCTCTGATCGTCCCGGACCGATCCCTTCTGCAGCTTCCCCACATGCCGCACACCCCACCCATCCGGAGCGAAACCGAGCAGGCCGACGAGCGGCCTGGCAAGCTCTTCGTCCTCGACACCAACGTGCTGATGCACGATCCGACCAGCGTCTACCGCTTCGAGGAACACGACGTCTTTCTGCCGATCATGACCCTCGAGGAACTCGACAACCACAAGAAGGGCCTGTCGGAGATCGCTCGCAACGCGCGCCAGGTGACGCGCACGCTCGACGAAATCGTCAGCAGCGTCCCCGGACCCATCGACCCGGGAATCCCTCTCCACGGCCCGTCGCACGGGCTGGCCAGCGGTCGCCTCTTCCTGCAGACCGAGGCCATCCCCGGCGACCTCCCGGCCGGCCTGCCGACGGCGAGGGCCGACAACCAGATCCTGGCGGTGATCATCCACCTCCAGCGACGCCATCCGGAGCGCCCGGTGATCCTCGTGTCCAAGGACATCAACATGCGCATCAAGGCACGCGCACTCGGGCTCCTGGCACAGGATTACTACAACGACAAGGTTCTCGAGGACAGCGACCTGCTGTATACCGGCATGCGCGAACTGCCGAGCGACTTCTGGGACCGTTGTGGTCAGGACGTCGAGGCGAGGAAAAAGGACGGACGCACGCTCTACCGGATCAGCGGACCGTTCTGCGCCGACCTGCTGGTCAATCAGTTCGTCTTCCAGCAGGAAGAAGGTGCGCTGCAGGCGATCGTCCGGCAGACGACCGGCAGAACGGCAGAGATCGAGACGCTGGTCGATTACACACATCCCAAGAACGGGGTCTGGGGCATCACTGCACGCAACCGCGAGCAGAACTTCGCGCTCAACCTGCTGATGAATCCGGACGTCGATTTCGTCACCCTGCTCGGCCAGGCCGGCACGGGCAAGACGCTGCTGACCCTGGCGTCCGGCCTGACTCAGGTGCTCGACAGCAAGCGCTACGGCGAGATCATCGTCACCCGGGTGACCGTCCCGGTCGGCGAGGACATCGGCTTCCTGCCGGGAACCGAAGAGGAAAAGATGAGCCCGTGGATGGGCGCCCTCGAGGACAATCTCGAGGTGCTGACGAGAGGCGACGACGATGCTGGAGACTGGGGTCGGGCAGCGACGCGTGACCTGGTGCGCAACCGGATCCGGATCAAGTCGCTCAATTTCATGCGCGGCCGCACCTTCCTCAACAAGTTCCTGATCATCGACGAGGCCCAGAACCTGACGCCCAAGCAGATGAGGACGCTGATCACGCGCGCCGGACCAGGTACGAAGGTCGTCTGCCTCGGCAACATCGCCCAGATCGACACGCCGTACCTCACCGAAGGCAGTTCCGGCCTGACCTACGTCGTCGACCGCTTCAAGGGCTGGCCGCATGCCGGCCATGTCACGCTGCAGCGCGGCGAGCGCTCCCGCCTCGCCGAGCATGCCGCCGCAGTGCTATAATCCAGCTCCATGAGGGGGCCGTGTCTGCTGACACGGCTCAGTTTTTTTGGGCCCCCGATTCGTGCTCTGCGCCGGACCCGCAACGGACCCGGTGCCTTCCGGAGAATCGATTGAAACGACGTGATTTTCTTGCCGTTTCTGCACTGCTCTCGCTGCTCGCGCCATCCTCGGCAACGCTGGCCGCAAACAGAAAGAAAGCTGGCGCGACGAGCGGCAGGGGAGACGCCCGGTCGGGCGGCCGCAGCGGCGAGAGGAGCGGTGGCCGATCCGGCTCTCGAGGAGGTAGTTCCTCATCAGGTACCCGGAAGGGCCGCGGGGCACGCAGCTACAGGCCCGTCCAGGCGCCGGCGAGCGGGGCTCCCGCCGAAGCGATCACCCCCTCGGTCGAGCAGCGCAACGCCATCAGCCTGCCCGACGAGCCGTTGCCGCAATGGCGCAACTACGATGTCAGTTCGCTGATCACGCTGCACGACGTCCGCGGCAAGGTGCGTCTCTGGCTGCCTCTCGCCCAGCCGAGGGATGCCGTCGGGCAGCGCTCGCTGGGCCACAGCTGGCAGGGAAATTTCGACAGCGCCGGCATCTACCGCGACCCGACCGCCGACCTCGAAGTGTTCTATGCGGACTGGAAGGACGGCTCGCAGACTCCGCGACTGCAGTTGCTCAGCCAGGTGGCCAAGCACGACCGGCATTTCGACATCACCCGCCGCAACGCAGCCGCCGAGAAGGGCGAGGTTTTGCGGCGCTGCCTGCAGTCGAGCAACCTCGTGCCGACCGACGGGCTCGTCCGGCGGACCGCCGAACGGGCGATCGGCCGGATCAAGGATCCGGTTGCCCAGGGCAAGGCGATCTACGACTGGGTGGTGGACAACACGACCTATGATCCGACACAGAGCGGCATCGGTCGGGGCGACATCGAGGCGATGCTCGACAGCGGCCAGTTGAGCGGGAAGAGCGCCGACATCGCCCTGCT
This sequence comes from Accumulibacter sp., assembly GCF_023806625.1. Classification (GTDB taxonomy): domain Bacteria; phylum Pseudomonadota; class Gammaproteobacteria; order Burkholderiales; family Rhodocyclaceae; genus Accumulibacter. The sequence continues at coordinate 53,585 of NZ_JAMTDX010000027.1, read as the reverse complement.
CTTCGTCGCCCTCTGCCGCTCGATCGGTATCCCGGCACGTCCGGTCTTCGGGCTGCGCATCGATTCTTCGCGTCTTTTTGCCGGACTCGGCGCGACCGGCAACCTGCGCGCCGTGCAGCATTGTCGCGCGGAATTCTACACGCCAGGCTACGGCTGGATTCCAGTCGACCCCGGAGACGTGCGCAAGGCGATCCATGACGAGCGCCTGAGCCCCGGCGACCCCAAGCTGGTCGTCCTGCGCAAGCTGCTCTTCGGCTTCTGGGAGATGAACTGGATCGCCTACAACAGCGCCCAGGACGTCCGCCTCTTCGGGGCAACGGGTGGCACCCTGCCCTTCTTCGTCCAGCCGCAGGCCGAGGCGGGAGGACAACGCTTCGACAGCTCCGACGTGCAGCGCTTCAGCTACACGGTTTCCGCGAGCCGCGTCGAGATCTGACCCGGAGCAGCACCGTCGCCGATCGGCCAGCGACCCTTGCGCTTCCCCGCTGCGCCCAAGGAATGCGGCCTTCCCGGACGAACTGCGCTCAGTACGGTCCAGCGCTGGCGAAGCTCTCGAAACGCGTGAATTCGCCGAGAAAGGTCAGCCTGACCGTGCCGATCGGCCCGTTGCGCTGCTTTCCGATGATGATTTCGGCGATCCCCTTGTCCGGCGTGTCCGGGTTGTAAACCTCGTCGCGATAGATGAACATGATCACATCCGCGTCCTGCTCGATGGCTCCCGATTCGCGCAGATCCGACATCACCGGGCGCTTGTTCGGCCGCTGTTCGAGCGACCGGTTGAGCTGCGAGAGAGCCATCAGCGGCACCCCGAGTTCCTTGGCCAGACCCTTCAGCGAGCGCGAGATCTCGGAGATCTCGGTGGCCCGGTTCTCGCCCTGGGAAGTCGCGCTCATCAGCTGAATGTAGTCGATGACCACCAGCCCGAGACGCCCGCACTGGCGATGCAGGCGGCGCGCCCGGGCGCGCAGGTCGATCGGGTTGAGCGCCGGCGTCTCGTCGATGTAGATCGGCGCTTCGTGCATCTTGCCCAGGGCGTAGGACAGGCGCGACCACTCGTCGTCGGTCAGCCGGCCGGTGCGCACGCGATGCGCGTCGAGCCGGCCGACCGAGGAGAGCATGCGCATGGCCAGCTGACTGCCGCCCATTTCCATCGAGAAGATCGCCACCGGCAGACCGACGTCGATCGCCACGTGCTCGGCGATGTTCAGCGCAAACGAGGTCTTGCCCATCGATGGGCGGCCGGCGACGATCACCAGGTCGCCGCCCTGCAGACCCGAAGTCTTCGCGTCGAGATCGTGATAGCCGCTCGGCACACCGGTGATGTCCGATGGATTGTCACGGTCGTGCAGTTCCTGGATTCTCTCGACCACCTGGGTGAGCAAGGGGTTGATGTGCACGAAGCCCGTCTGGTGGCGAAGTCCCCCTTCGGCAATCGCGAAAACCCTCGCCTCGGCCTCGTCGAGCAGCGCCTTGGCGTCGCGACCGAGAGGATTCAGTGCGCTGTCGGCGATCTGGTCACCGGCAGCGACCAGTTGCCGCAGAATCGCGCGCTCGCGGACGATCTCGGCGTAGCGCCGGATATTGGCCGCCGAAGGCGTATTCGCAGCCAACTCGCCGAGATACGCGAGTCCACCGGTTGCCTGGCTTTCGCCGGCGACGTCAAGACTTTCGGCAACGGTCACGGCGTCGGCAGGCTTGCCCCGTTCGAGGAGCCGCGAGATCTGGCGATAGATGCGCTTGTGCTCGTCGCGATAGAAGTCGGCCTCGGCAATCAGATCGGCGATCCGGTCGAAAGCCGCGTTGTCGAGCAGCAGACCGCCGAGCAGCGACTGCTCGGCCTCGATTGAATGCGGCGGGACGCGCAACGCCGCGAGCGCGGGATCGGCTGCCCGGCCCCTCTCCTGGCGGACCGAGCCGCCCGCCGGACGCAAGGTCTTCCCGGAATCGGGTGGTTCGAAAGATCTGGCCAACACGCCCCCTGGTGCGTCGCGCCGACGCGAGTCGCCCCCGCCCTGGAGGCAGGAGCCCGGCCCGGCAGGCCGCGCTCCTCCAGCCGGCGCAGGATCACTGCGCCGAGGCGGTCTGGCTACAGTTTCGGCTGCTCGACAACCACGCTGACGGTGATCGTCGCGACGACGTCGCTGTGCAGCGAGACGTCGACCTGCGCCTCGCCGATCGTCTTCAGCGGACCGCCCGGCATGCGCACGGCCGCCTTCTCGACCTCGAAACCCTGAGCGCGGAGCCCTTCGGCGATGTCCTGGTTGGTCACCGATCCGAACAGCCGGCCATCGACCCCCGCCTTCCGGGCAATGGTGACCACCACGCCACCGAGTTTCTCGGCGTACTCCTGGGCGGCCGTCAGCCTGTCGGCCGCGGCGCGCTCGAGATCCGCCCGCCTGGCCTCGAACTCCTGCAGCGCAGCCGGCGTCGCCCGCTTGGCCTTGCCTTTCGGGATCAGATAGTTACGGGCGTAGCCATCCTTCACCTTGAGGAGGTCGCCGAGATTCCCGAGATGGGCAACCTTTTCCATCAGAATGATCTGCATCGTCCTGTCCCCGTTCAGCGATGGTTGTCGGTGTATGGCAGCAAAGCCAGAAAACGCGCGCGCTTGATGGCCACCGAGAGCATCCGCTGGTAGCCTGCCTTCGTCCCGGTCAGACGAGCCGGCATGATCTTCGCGTTCTCGGCAATGTACTCCTTGAAGAGATCGACGTCCTTGTAGTCGATCTCCTCCATCTTCTCGGCAGTGAAGCGACAGAACTTCCGCCGCTTGAACAGCCCGCTGCCGCGCTTCTTGACGCCCTTGTCATCCTTCTTCTTGAAAAATCGTGCCATCCTGGTTTCCTTCGACAAATTCGATCATGGTGAGATGCAATCTGGGCTGCCTGCCGTTCCGGCTGCGCGCGGCGAGAAAGCCGGCAAGCTGGAGTTCCGCGCCCGGAGCAGCAGCCTGAAGCCACTGCGCCAGCGGGCCGAGGGCAATCGCCTGGATCTCGAACTCGACGCGCCTCGGACGATCGGCTTCGATCTGCTCCGATTCGTGCCGGATCACGCATTCGGTCACCGGCAGGCCGGCCGGCGTGAACCGCAGGGCCTTGCGCTCGACCAGCACCCCATGGAGTTCGACCCGGTTCAGCAGTGCGCCGGCAGTCAGGCTGCCGGCGGCGCGACCGCCTGCGCCGGTGGCTGCTCACGAGCCTCGAGTAGGGACTTCGATTTCTCGTCCTTCATCATTGGCGACGGCGTCGTCACCGCGCGTTTGGCCCGGATCGTCAGGTGACGAAGGATCGCATCGTTGAACTTGAAGCCGTGTTCGAGTTCGGCGAGCGTCGCGCCGTCGCACTCGATGTTCATCAACAGATAGTGCGCCTTGTGCAGCTTCTGGATCGGATAGGCCAGCTGCCGACGTCCCCAGTCTTCGAGGCGGTGAACCTGGCCGGCGCGCGAGGCGATCAGCGAACGGTATCGTTCGACCATCGCCGGAACCTGCTCGCTCTGGTCCGGATGGACGATGAGCACGATTTCGTAATGACGCATGAACACTCCTTGTGGGTTGAGCCCCCCGCCATGCGAACGGTGGAGCAAGGTGGAAAAAGCTTTTCATTATAAGTGCGGCAGGGGTGCGACGACAATCGCTGTACGCGCCAGCGCGGGGGGCGTCGGGCCGCTGCAGCCGAGTCCTGCAACACGGCCGCTCAGCTCTGCAGGCCGGGAGTACGGTGGCTGTCGATCACCTGCAGCAACTGCGCGAAGACCTTCGGCGTACCGGCGACGACGTTCCCGCTCTGCAGATAGCCGTCGTTGCCGGCCAGATCGCCGATCAACCCACCGGCTTCCGAGATCAGCAGCGCGCCACCGGCGATGTCCCAGGGCGACAATCCCAACTCCCAGAAGCCGTCGAAACGCCCGCAAGCCACGTACGCCAGATCGAGCGACGCGGCGCCCGGCCGGCGGATGCCGGCAGTCTTGCGCGCCAGTTCCCTGAAAATCGCCAGATACGCGTCGATGTGCTCATACACACGATAGGGAAAACCGGTGCCGATCAGCGCGTCCTCGAGCCTCAGGCAGCGACTGACGCGAATCCGCCGCTCGTTGAGGAACGCTCCGCCGCCCTTGCTGGCGGTGAACATCTCGTTGCGCACGGTGTCGTAGACCACTGCCTGAGTGATCTGGCCGCGACAGGCCAGGGCGATCGAGATCGCGTACTGCGGAAAACCGTGGATGAAGTTGGTCGTCCCGTCGAGCGGGTCGATGATCCACTGGTAATCGCTGCCGCCCGCGCGACCGGCCCTTTGCCCCGACTCCTCTGCTAGAATCCCGTACTCCGGGTAGGCCTCGCGCAGCACTTCGATGATCGCCGCCTCGGCTGCCTTGTCGACTTCGGTCACGAAATCGCTCTGCCGCTTGGTGGTGATCTGCAGGTGTTCGAGATCCAGCGAAGCGCGGTTGATGATCTGGCTGGCGCGCCGCGCCGCCTTGACGATGATGTTGAGAGCTGGATGCATGGCCTCGGGAAATTGGCCGGGCAGCAATCGCCACCCGCGTCGTTGGCTGGATTCGCCATTCTAATATGAAGCGCCGATTGGCGGCCGACGGCGCAGACCTTCTGCACTCCCGGGTGCGCATCGTTCTCTCGCGGACGAGCCACCCGGGAAACATCGGGGCAGCGGCACGGGCGATGAAGACGATGGGGCTTTCACGCCTCGTGCTGGTCGACCCGCGAAGCTTCCCCGACGACGAAGCGACCGCCCGCGCAGCAGGAGCCGACGATATCCTGGCCAGCGCCCGGGTCTGCCAGACCCTCGACGACGCCCTTGCAAACACCGTATTCGCCTGCGCCGTCTCGGCGAGGATCCGCCATCTCGGGCCGCCAGCGATCGATGCCCGTGCCGCAGCCAGCGAGATCCTGGAGATGACCGGCGACGGGGAAGTTGCCCTGCTCTTCGGCAACGAGACCTCCGGGCTGTCGAACGTCGAAGTGCAGCGTTGCGCCAGGATGGCATTCATTCCGGCCAACCCCGAATACAGCTCGCTGAACCTGGCGTCGGCGGTGCAGTTGCTGTGCTACGAGCTACGCCTGGCCGCCTTCGCCGGTCACCCGCCACGGGCCGAGCGCACCGTTCCGTTCGCTTCGCCGCGGGCGACCGCCCAGGAAGTCGAGGGTTTCCATGAGCATCTCGAGCGCGTGATGATCGGCAGCGGTTTCCTCGATCCGCGGCGCCCCGGACAGTTGCTGCCCAAGCTGCGCCGCCTGTTCGCGCGGGCCGGTCTCGAACGAGACGAGGTCAACATCCTGCGCGGTGTATTCGACGCGGTCGAGCGACGGACAACACCGTCGCCGGCGACCGACGACGAGAGTGACCGGCAACCGGTCGACAGCCAGGCAGAGCGACCGCGCATCGTATAATTGCCGCCCCTGTTCCAAGGAACGCTCGATTCATGTTCGCTCGCCTGCGCGAAGACATCCAGTCGGTATTCGATCGTGACCCTGCTGCCCGCACCTTCTGGGAAGTGCTGACCTGCTACCCGGGAGTCCATGCGATGGTCTCGCATCGCCTCGCCCACTGGCTGTGGACGCATCGCCTGCGCTGGCTGGGACGCCTCGTCTCGCACCTCGGGCGATTCTTCACGGGCATCGAGATTCATCCCGGAGCGTGCATCGGGCGACGTCTGTTCATCGACCACGGCATGGGGGTGGTCATCGGTGAGACAGCGGTCATCGGCGATGACGTGACCCTGTACCACGGCGTGACCCTCGGCGGCACCTCGTGGAACAAGGGCAGACGCCATCCGACCGTCGAGAATGGAGTGGTCATCGGGGCGGGAGCCAAGGTGCTCGGGCCGATCACCGTCGGCGCGTCTGCGAAGGTCGGATCGAACGCCGTGGTCGTCAAGGACGTGCCCCGCGGAGCGACTGCGGTGGGCAATCCCGCGCGGATCATCGACGGCGAGCAGGCCCAGAAACGCGAGGAGAAAGCCGGGCAACTCGGCTTTTCGGCCTATGCGCTGGGTAGCGATCACGATGATCCGCTGGCCAAGGCGATCCATGGCCTGCTCGACCACGCGGTCGAGGTCGACCGGCGTCTTTCCCGCCTGCTCGGCAAGCTCCAGTCGGCCGGCGTCGAGGTCGATGCGGACCTGCAGGCCGCCGATTGCTTCGATCCGCAATACTTGAGTAAAATTGTTGACTAATAGCCAGCGACGGCTTATCCTTTATCAGGTTTTTCACCCATCAAGAAGAAGGAGGACGCATGAGACTCACGACCAAGGGCCGCTTTGCGGTCACCGCGATGATCGACCTCGCCCTGCGCTGCAGCGAGGGCCCGGTATCACTGGCCGGCATCAGCGAGCGCCAGAGGATTTCCCTTTCCTACCTCGAGCAACTTTTCGGCAAGCTGCGCCGCTACGGCCTCGTCGACAGCGTGCGCGGTCCTGGTGGGGGCTACTGCCTCGCGCGTCCGACGGGCGAGATGACGGTCACCGACATCATCCGGGCGGTCGACGAACCGCTCGACGCAACGCAGTGCGGCGGCCTCGAGAACTGCCGCGACGACGAGCGCTGCATGACCCACGAGCTCTGGGCCACGCTCAACGACAAGATGTACGAGTACCTGAGTTCGGTCACCCTCGCCCAACTCGTCGACCAGCAGATTCGGCGCAGCGGTGGACAGGTTGCCATCCTCCACGATACGCGGCGCAGCCGCGCTCGGCAGCGCAGCAAGGCGGCTGCGCTCGGAGGCTGAGCGACCGGCCGGTATGAAGCGGTTCCCGCCAGCCCGGGATGTGCGCTGCGGGCAGAATCGCGACGCGACAGATAGACGAGAGAGAGGGGGGAACCGAGCTGGTTAGCAGGACCACCGACGGGCCGAGCAGCGGACCGGTGAACGGCCTCGGAGGAGACTCGACGGCCATGCACTCGCCCGTCTATCTCGACCACAACGCGACGACACCGGCAGATCCGCTCGTCGTCGAGGCGATGCTGCCTTACCTCACTGCCCGGTTCGGAAATCCGTCGAGCCGCCACGAGTACGGGCGCACAGCGCGCCAGGCGATCGATGAAGCACGCCGCCAGGTCGCCGCTGCGCTGGGCGCGCACCCGACCGAGGTCGTGTTCACCAGTGGTGGTTCGGAAGCCAACAACCTGCTGATCAAGGGCGCTGCTGCGTGCCTCAGACCCGGCCTGATCGCGATCAGCGCGATCGAGCATCCGTGCGTGCTCAGGCCGGCCGAGCAGCTCGCCAGAAGAGGCTGGACCGTCGAGCAAATCGCCGTCGACGCGCTCGGGCGCGTCGAGGTCGGCGCTTTTCAGGAGATCATCGCCCGCAAGCCGAAAATCGTCTCGGTGATGATGGCCAACAACGAGACCGGGGTCGTCCAGGACGTCGAATGGCTCGCCGGAGCCGCGCGCAGGTCGGGCGCGTGGTTCCACACCGATGCGGTCCAGGCGGTCGGCAAGATCGCCGTCGACTTTCGCCGTCTGAATGCCGCAGGCGTGCATGCGATGACGCTTTCAGCCCACAAGATCGGCGGACCCAAGGGTGCGGCAGCGCTGATCCTCGACAAACGCGTCGACCTCGAGCCGCTGATCGCGGGAGGTGGTCATGAGCGCGGTCTGCGCTCGGGAACCGAGAACGTCGCCGCGATCGTCGGCTTCGGTGTCGCCTGCGAACTTGCCGTGCAGCGGCGTGTCGAAGCGTCTCGAAAGCTTCTCGAATTGCGTTCGAGGATCGAGACCGGTCTGCGGAGCCTCGGCGCCGTGCTCTTCGGTCAGGGTGCCGAGCGCCTGCCGAACACGGTCTTCTTCGCTTTCCCGGAGATCGACGGCGAGACGCTGGTCGGACAACTCGACCGTGCCGGTTACGCGGTTGCCAGCGGAGCGGCCTGCTCGAGCGCCAACCCCGAGCCTTCGCATGTCCTCAGGGCGATGGGCGTCCCGGCCGAGCTGGCACGGGGAGCGGTGCGCGCGAGCCTCGGTCCCGAGAGCCGGCCCGGAGACGTCGATGGCCTGCTCGCTGCCGTATGGCGAACGGTAGCCAGGCTCAAGGGGCTGGCTGCGGTCGCCGTCTGAGTCACGCGCCAGAAGAGAGCGCAGGATGCAACTGAAACTGTTCAACAACCCGGAGCCACAAGGATGCTGAAGCTGCCCATCTACCTCGACTATTCGGCGACGACCCCGGTCGATCCGCGTGTCGCCGAGAAGATGATCCCCTTCCTGGTCGAGAAATTCGGCAATCCGGCGTCGCGCTCGCACTCCTTTGGCTGGGAGGCGGAAGCAGCCTGCGAGGAGGCTCGTGAGGAGGTCGCCCGACTGGTCAACGCCGACGCGAAGGAAATCGTCTGGACCTCGGGAGCCACCGAGTCGAACAACCTGGCGCTCAAGGGGGCCGCCCAGTTCTACGCCAGCAAGGGCAAGCACGTCGTCACCGTGAAGACCGAGCACAAGGCGGTCCTGGACACCTGCCGCGAGCTCGAACGGCAGGGCTTTGCGGTGACCTATCTCGACGTGCTGCCCAACGGGCTGCTCGATATCGACAGCTTCAGGGCGGCGCTACGCCCGGAGACGATCCTCGTCTCGGTGATGATGGTCAACAATGAAATCGGCGTGATCCAGCCGATCGCCGAGCTCGGCGAGATCTGCCGCGAAAAGGGAATCATCTTCCACGTCGATGCGGCCCAGGCAACGGGCAAGGTGGCCATCGATCTGGCGACACTGAAGGTCGATCTGATGAGCTTTTCGGCGCACAAGACCTACGGCCCCAAGGGTATTGGCGCGCTGTACGTCCGGCGCAAGCCACGGGTCCGCCTCAACGCGCAGATGCACGGCGGCGGGCACGAGCGCGGCTTTCGCTCGGGCACGCTGGCGACCCATCAGATCGTCGGCATGGGTGAAGCCTTCCGTCTGGCGCGCATGGAGATGGGTTCGGACAACGAGCGCATCCGGATGCTCCGCGACCGCCTGCTGAAAGGGCTGTCGGACATCGAACACCTGTACGTCAATGGTGACCTCGAACACCGCGTGCCGCACAACCTGAACGTGAGTTTTGCGTACATCGAAGGCGAATCGCTGCTGATGGCCGTCAAGGACCTTGCCGTGTCGTCGGGTTCGGCCTGCACGTCGGCGTCGCTCGAGCCGTCGTACGTGCTGCGCGCGCTGGGGCGCGACGATGAACTGGCGCACAGTTCGATCCGCTTCACGCTCGGCCGCTTCACGACCGAAGAGGAAATCGATTTCGCGATCCGGCTGCTCCACGAAAAGATCGGCAGGCTGCGCGAACTGTCGCCTCTCTGGGAAATGGTCCAGGAAGGGATTGATCTCAACACGGTCCAGTGGGCGGCCCACTGACCGACAAGCGGCAAGAGCCCCGGGAGAAAGACGATGACATACAGTGTGAAGGTTCTCGATCATTATGAACACCCGCGCAACGTCGGTTCGTTCGCCAAGGACGAAGAAGGGGTGGCCACCGGGATGGTCGGTGCCCCGGCCTGCGGCGACGTGATGAAGCTGCAGATCAAGGTCGGCAAGGGGGGGATCATCGAAGACGCCAAGTTCAAGACTTACGGCTGCGGATCGGCGATCGCTTCCTCGTCGCTGGTCACCGAGTGGGTCAAGGGCAAGACGGTCGATCAGGCGCTGGAGATTCGCAATACGCAGATCGCCGAGGAGCTGGCCCTGCCGCCCGTCAAGATCCACTGCTCGATCCTCGCCGAGGACGCGATCAAAGCCGCGGTTGCCGACTACCGGAAGAAGCACGGCGACCCCGGCTGACGCGTCCGGGAACGCACGGCCGGTCAGGCTGTCCGAGTGCCGCCAGACGGCGAATCTGTCGCGAAGAAAGGCGGCAGCGAAGGGACGACCACGGCGACAGGTCGCCACGGCCATCCATCTACAACCACTTCACAGAGAACGGTTACGGCAAAGGGATTCTGGAAATGGCAGTAACGCTTTCCGAACGTGCGGCGAAACACGTCGCCAGCTACATGGTCAAGCGCGGCAAAGGGATCGGGTTGCGGCTCGGCGTGCGCACGAGCGGCTGCTCGGGAATGGCCTACCGCCTCGAATTCGCCGACGTCGCACACCCGGACGACGTCGAGTTCGAGTCGCACGGCGTGAAGGTGCTGATCGACGCGAAGAGCCTGCCGTATCTCGACGGAACCGAACTCGACTACGCGCGCGAGGGTCTCAACGAAGGGTTTCGTTTCAATAATCCGAACGTCAAGGACGCCTGCGGCTGCGGCGAAAGCTTCAGCGTCTGAGGCCGTGACGCAAGCTTGGCGAGCGAGCGACGATGTCTACCGCGATGTCCCCTGAGCCATCCCGACGGATCCTGGGCGAGACCATGCAACTGACGGACGACTTCTTCGCGCTGTTCGAGATGCCCCGAGCCTTCCGGATCGATCCGTCCGAACTCGAGCGTCGCTACCACGAGCGGCAGGCTCAGGTCCACCCGGACCGTTTCGCGAGTGCTGGCGACACGGAGCGCCGTCTTTCTCTGCAGTGGGCAACGAGGATCAACGAAGCCTATCAGACACTGCGCAGACCCCTGTCCCGGGCGAAGTACCTGCTGCAACTCGCGCAGCACGACATCGCCAGCGAGAGCAACCTGGCCATGCCCACGGACTTCCTCGTCGAACAGATGGAGTGGCGCGAGGCCATTGCCGAGGCGCGTGCGGCGGCGGATCATCATGGTCTCGAACATCTGCATCACCGGTTGCACCACGACCTGCAGGAGCGTTACGGCGAAGTCGCAGCGCTGCTCGACGACCGGCACGACTTCGCAGAGGCAGCCGACCGTGTCCGGCGACTGATGTTCCTCGAAAAGCTGCTCTTCGAGATCGACGAGGCGATCGTCGTCAGCGAAGAGCAGGCGAGCGGATGAAGCAGCCGGCGACGGGTCCCCATCAACCACAGCAAGATCGACGAACGCGTTCTCCATGGCCCTGCTCCAGATCGCCGAGCCCGGCGAGTCATCAGCCCCGCACGAGCACCGTCTCGCCGTCGGCATCGATCTCGGGACGACCAACTCGCTGGTCGCCACGGTGCGCAGCGGTCTGGCCGTCGTGCTCAGTGACGAACTCGGGCGTCCGCTGCTTCCCTCGGTGGTCCGCTATCTGACCGACGGGTCTGCGGAGGTCGGCTACGAAGCGCAGGCCAGGCAAGCGCTCGACCCGCGCAACACGATCGTCTCGGTCAAGCGCTTCATGGGCCGGGGCCTCGGAGACATCGCCCATCGCGAAAGCCTCCCCTACCATTTCGACGACGCTCCGGGAATGGTCCGTCTGCTGACCGCCGCGGGCAGGAAGAGCCCGGTCGAAGTGTCCGCCGAAATCCTCCGCGTGCTTCGCCTGCGCGCCGAAGCTGCGCTGGCAGGGCCACTGCTCGGGGCGGTGATCACCGTCCCGGCGTATTTCGACGATGCGCAGCGGCAGGCGACCAAGGACGCCGCCCGTCTCGCCGGGCTGCCGGTCCTGCGCCTGCTCAACGAGCCGACTGCGGCGGCGATTGCCTATGGGCTCGATAACGCCGCCGAAGGCGTCTACGCGGTTTACGACCTCGGCGGCGGCACTTTCGACATTTCGATCCTGCGGCTCTCCCGCGGCATCTTCGAGGTTCTCGCCACCGGAGGCGACTCGGCACTCGGCGGCGACGATTTCGACCAGCGGATCTTCTGCTGGATCATCGAGGCCGCGCGGCTCAAACCGCTGTCGGTCGAAGACGCGCGGATGTTGCTCACCCGGGCTCGCGAGGCCAAGGAGTATCTGACCTTCCATGGCTCGGCGCCGATCTGCGCGCGCCTCGACAGCGGTGAAGCCGTGGACCTGACGCTGAGCACCGAAGTGTTCACCGAAATCACCCGGACCCTGGTCGCCAAGACGATACAGCCGGTCAAGAAGGCGCTGCGCGACGCCGGGTTGTCGGTCGCCGATGTCAAGGGGGTGGTGATGGTCGGCGGCGCCACGCGAATGCCGCAAATCCAGCGAGCGGTCGGCGAGTTCTTCCGACAGCAGCCGCTGAACAACCTCGACCCGGAGAAGGTCGTGGCGATCGGCGCGGCGACCCAGGCCAACCTGCTCGCCGGCAATCGCGTCAGCGGTGACGACTGGCTGCTGCTCGACGTCATCCCGCTCTCGCTGGGTATCGAGACGATGGGCGGCCTCGTCGAAAAGATCATCCCGCGCAACTCGACGATCCCGGCAGCCCGCGCACAGGAATTCACGACCTTCCGCGACGGGCAGACGGCACTGGCGATTCATGTCGTGCAGGGCGAGCGCGAACTGGTCAGCGACTGCCGCTCGCTGGCGCGCTTCGAACTCCGCGGGATTCCGCCGATGGTCGCCGGAGCCGCGCGAATCCGCGTGACCTTCCAGGTTGACGCCGACGGTCTGCTCTCGGTCACCGCCCGCGAGCAGACCTCGGGGGTCGAAGCGAGCACTGTCGTCAAGCCCTCGTACGGTCTCTCCGACGACGAAATCGCCGGCATGCTCAAGGACTCGCTACTGCATGTCCGTGACGATGCCCAGCGTCGTGCGCTCAAGGAAGCGCAGGTCGAGGCACAGCGGCTGATCGAAGCCGTCCGCTCGGCGATCGACGCCGACGCCGAACTGCTGTCGGCCGACGAACTCTCCCGGATCCAGAACGAGCTGACGCGGCTGCAGGCGCTTTCGCTGAGCGACAGCCGGCGACAGATCGTGCTGGCCATGGACGACCTCGAGGCCGAGACCAAAGCCTTCGCCTCCCGACGGATGGACAAGTCGATCCGCCGCGCGTTTGCCGGGCGCAAGATCGGCGAACTCGACAGCCAGCTGACTGCCGAGAAGACCGGAGAAGCCGTGTGACCCAGATCGTCGTCCTGCCGCACGTCGAGCTCTGCCCCGAAGGCGCCGTTTTCGAGGCCCGTGCGGGCGAGTCGATCTGCCAGAACCTGCTCGAGAACGGCATCGCCATCGAGCACGCCTGCGAGATGTCCTGCGCGTGCACGACCTGCCACGTGATCGTCCGCGAGGGCTTCGCGTCGCTCGAACCATCGGATGAACTCGAGGACGACATGCTCGACAAGGCCTGGGGACTCGAACCGAATTCGCGCCTCTCGTGTCAGGCGCTCGTCGCCGACACGCCGCTGGTCGTCGAGATTCCCCGCTACTCGATCAACATGGTCAAGGAGGGCAAGCGATGAGATGGACCGAGATCGACGAGATCGCCGTCGAACTCTCGGAAGCGCACCCGGACGTCGATCCGCTGCGCGTGAACTTCGTCGACCTGATGAACTGGGTGCTCGCCCTGCCGGGCTTCGAAGAGGACTCGCGGCACTGTGGGGAGAAGATCCTCGAGGCGATCCAGCAGGCCTGGATCGACGAGCGCTCGTGAAACCCGATGATTCCGGAGGGCGCCAGCGCAACATCCTCGGCGGCATCCTCGGCAGCTGCAGCGAACGGCCGCTGACCGGCTTCTTCCGCGACGGCTGCTGCAACACCAGCGACGACGACCTCGGCAGTCACACGGTCTGCGTCGTCGTCACCGCGGAATTCCTCGACTTCTCCAAAGCTCGCGGCAACGATCTTTCGACACCCAGGCCCGAGTTCCGCTTTCCCGGGCTCAAACCGGGTGACCGCTGGTGCCTGTGTGCCGCCCGCTGGCGCGAGGCGCTGCACGCCGGCAAGGCACCGCGCGTCGTGCTCAATGCGACCAACGAAGCCTGCCTGCTGATCGTCGGCCTCGACGACCTCAAGCACCACGCCGTCGACCTGAACTGAGCGGCGCTCTGGCAGACGGACAGGAGACGACGCGCCCGCGCGCAGCAGTGCGCCGGCCAGAGCCGGATCGACAGAGAAGATCACCGCCGCCTGGTGAAACGGCGTCTTGCCGCTCGGGCTGACGCCACGCAAGTGGCCCGCTGCCGCCAGCTGCACGAGCGCTCCGGCGGTTTCGCCACGCTTGATTGCCCGGGGCCCAGCGACGCCTGCACATCCTCGTCGGCCCGACGGGCTGCGGACCCCGAGGACGAAGCGGACTTCGTCTCGGCGACCAGCGAAGTCGTCACCCGAACCAGTCGATGTTTCGTCGCGGCACGCAGGCGCGGATCACGCACGCGGTGGTCTTCGACGAGGCGCACCGCGCCGCTCGCCTCAAGCTGCTTCCGACGATGGCCAAGGAGTGCCGCAAGCACGGCCTGTCGTTCGTCGTCGCGTCGCAGGGGGCGAAGGATTTCGACTCGTCGTTGTTCCCGCGATGGCCAATTGCCTGGCGCTGCGCGTCAGCGCAACAGACGCGAAGCTGATGGCCAGGATCTTCGCCCCGTCGGACAAGGTCACGCCATCCGGCGACCGCATCAAGCAGGCCGACAAATTCACCGCCTGGTTCTACTCGGAAGGAATGCGGCTGCCGCTTCACGTCGCCCTGCACAGCGGTCAGACCGGCGGATCGGGTCGCTAACCGGCGATCATTGCGCGACCGGGGCCGATGCTTCTTCGACGCGCAGATCTCGAGAGAACGCCCTGCGGGCCGTCGAGCCGCTGTGCAGGCCGTCGTCTTCCTGCCGAACACCTTCCGCTGGTGACGGTCGGGCTGCTCAGAAGACGCCCGCTTCGCTGTCGTCTTCGCGCTTGGCCCCGCCCGGCTTCCGCCCGCGCGCCGGCGTCGGCGGGTCGCACGACAGGCGACAGCTGATTCCTTCGATCTTGCGTCCTTCGATGAAACGCGTCACCCGACAGCAGATCACGTCTCCCGAGGCGGCCAGCCGGGCGACTTGCTCTCGCAGCTCGGCGATCGGAATGTTGAGCACTTCGGCCATGTCGACGTCGAGCTGCTCACCATTGCTCCTCAGGAAAGCCACTATCGCTTCGGTCATCTGATTGCCCTCAAAGTTTCCCCGCCAAGTCGAGAAAGGTTCCCAGTTTGCCCGCTATCGGGCGTTCTGACAATTCCCGGGTCGCCCGAACGCATCGATCGGCAAGCGAAAGCGCCACCCCGGCCAGCCTCCACGGCGACGCCACCGCCCGATTCCGACGCCGTTCCGGCCCGATCATGCTGCATTGCAGCGCGGAAGAATTCTATAGCGGCGGGGGCTTCTGTCAACCGCCCTGCTGCGGCGCATCAAGCATTGCCCGACGAGCCGGGAAGAGGTTCGTGGCGGACAGTCCAGGATCCGGTGAACGGGTTGGCCAGGCACATCCGGACCCTGGTCATGGCCCAAGCGGAACAGGCTCGCGAGCCACCATGCCAGCCGACCGGACCACGGCAACGCGCCCCCAGCAGGACTTCTCCCAAGCGGCTAGAATGGCCCCCGGGTAATCTTGATCAGGACGAATCATGGCGGACCAGACGGCGTATCAGCTGATCGGTGGCCAAGCCACGCTCGGCGCGCTCTGCGACCGCTTCTACGAGTTGATGGACACGGTGCCGCAGTTCGCCGCGCTGCGCGCGCTGCACCCGGTCGATCTGCAGTCGTCGCGCGACAAGCTGTTCATGTTTCTTTCGGGCTGGCTCGGCGGACCGGACCTCTACGTTCAGAACGTCGGTCCGCCGATGCTGCGGCGCCGGCACCTGCCCTTCGCCATCGGCGTCCGCGAAAGGGACGAGTGGGTGGCCTGCATGTTCCTGGCCATGGAAGAGGTCGGAATCGAACCCGCGCTGCGCCAACGGCTCCTCGAGTCCTTCTTCGACACCGCCGATTTCATGCGCAACCGGCCCGGGTAATCGGCGCTCGCCTGCTGCGCCGCAGCAGGCGCCGCTTGCTGCTGTGCTAGAATGGGCGCCCGTTCCGCCGAGCCCCCCAGAAAGAATGTCCCGCGCCGTCCGCAACATCGCGATCATCGCCCACGTCGATCACGGCAAGACGACGCTGGTCGACAAGCTGCTGGTTCAGGCAGGCACCTTCGCCGCGCACCAGCATATCGGCGAGCGGATGATGGACTCGAACGAACTCGAGAAGGAGCGCGGCATCACCATCCTGGCCAAGAACCTGGCCGTCGATTACGCGGGCGTGCATATCAACATCGTGGACACGCCGGGGCACGCCGACTTCGGCGGCGAGGTCGAAAGGGTGCTGTCGATGGTCGACGGCGTCCTGCTCCTCGTCGATGCCGTCGAGGGGCCGATGCCGCAGACGCGCTTCGTGACCCGCAAGGCGCTGGCGCTGGGGCTCCGGCCGATCGTCGTGGTCAACAAGATCGACCGCGACGGCGCCCGACCCGACTGGGTCGTCGACCACACCTTCGACCTCTTCGACAAGCTCGGTGCGAACGACGAACAACTCGACTTCCCGGTCGTCTACGCCTCGGCGATCAATGGCTACGCGACGCTCGACCTGTCGCGACCGTCGCCGGACATGCGGCCGATGTTCGAGACGATCTTGAGCCACGTCCCGCCGCCGCACGCCGGCGACATCGACGGGCCACTGCAACTGCAGATCTCGGCCCTCGACTACTCAAGCTACGTCGGCCGGATCGGCATCGGGCGGCTGCAGCGCGGGCGGATCAGGCCCGGGCAGCAAGTCGTCGTCATGTACGGGCAGCCCGACGGCGAAGGCCGCTTCGAGCACGGCTTGCCGAGGAACGCCAAGCTGTCGCAGGTCTTCGGGTTCCGCGGTCTCGAGCGCGTGCCGATGAACGAAGCCGTCGCCGGCGACATCGTCCTGGTCACCGGGATCGACGACCTGGCGATCGGCTGCACGCTGACCGACGTCGAGCAACCCGAAGCGCTGCCGATGCTCAAGATCGACGAGCCGACGCTGAACATGAGCTTCATGGTCAACAACTCGCCGCTGGCGGGGAGCGAAGGCCGCTTCGTGACCAGCCGTCAGATCGGCGAACGCCTGCGCAAGGAACTGCTCACCAACATGGCGCTGCGCGTCGAGGAGACGTCCGACAGCGACACTTTCCTGGTTTCCGGTCGTGGCGAGCTGCACCTGACGATCCTCCTCGAAACGATGCGCCGCGAGGGCTACGAGCTCGCCGTCGGACGCCCGCGGGTGATCGTCAAGGAAATCGACGGCGAGCTCTGCGAGCCCTACGAACTGCTCACCCTGGACGTCGAGGACGGACACCAGGGACCGGTCATGGAGGCGCTCGGTTATCGGCGCGGCGAACTCCAGGACATGTCGTCCGACGGACGCGGCCGGGTCCGGCTCGAGTACCGCATCCCGGCCCGCGGCCTGATCGGATTCCAGGGCGAGTTCATGAACATGACCCGCGGCACCGGCCTGATGAGTCACGTCTTCGACGAGTACGCGCCGTTACGCGGCGAGATCCCCGGCCGACGAAACGGCGTCCTGATCTCCGGCGAGAAGGGCGAAGCGGTGGCCTACGCGCTATGGAAACTCCAGGAGCGCGGCCGGATGTTCGCGGTCCCCGGCGACCGGCTCTACGAAGGGATGGTCATCGGCATCCACAGCCGCGAGAACGACCTCGTGGTCAACCCGGTCAAGGGCAAACAGTTGACCAACTTCCGTGCCTCAGGATCGGACGAGGCGGTGCGCCTGACGCCGCCGGTCACGCTGACCCTCGAGTCGGCGGTCGAGTTCATCGCCGACGACGAACTCGTCGAGATCACCCCGAAGACGATCCGCATCCGCAAGCGCCTGCTCACCGACAACGAACGGCGCCGTGCGGCGCGTGAGGCCCAGCCGCCCGCGCCGCCATAGGCAGACGACCAGTCGACGCGCACGGGCCAGCGCCGGCCCGTGCAGCCGCGTCAGATTCTGAAGCGGCGCACGGCTTCCTGCAGCCGGCCGGCGACGGCCTCGACCTGGGTGGCCGCTTCCCTGACCCGGAGGAGCGCGTCTCCGTTGCGTTCGGTCGCTCCGGCGACACCCTTGACCGCGATGGCGATCTGCTCGCTCGCCGCGGCCTGTTCGCGGAGCAGATCGGAGATGCCCGCGATCGCCTGCGCGACCCTCTCGGTCCCGGCCTCGATCTGGCGGATCGAAGCGCTCGCCCGGTGGGCCAGCTCGACGCCCTGACCGACCTGCTCGACCTCGCCGTGCATCGATTCGAGCGCCGCGTGGGTGCTCTGCTGAACCAGCGCGATGATCCCGCTGATCTCCTGCGTCGACTTTCCGGTACGCTCGGCAAGCTTGCGCACTTCGTCGGCGACGACCGCAAAGCCGCGCCCGGCCTCGCCCGCACGCGCCGCCTCGATCGCCGCGTTGAGGGCCAGCAGATTCGTCTGGTCGGCGATTTCCCTGATCACCGCGGTGACCGCTGAAATGCGGTCCGACTGGCGCACGAGCTCGTCGATCATCGCTGCCGAGCGCTGCACCGTGTCGGCGATTCGCGAGACCTCGGTCACCGACCCGTCGATCACCTGCCCGCCCTGCCTCGACAGCTCGCCCGACTCGAGCGCCGCCGTCCGGGCGGCGACCGCGCTCGCGCTGAGCCGGCCAATCCGGCTGGTGACCTCGGCCAGCGTCGCAGCGATCGAGCGCGCCGAATCCGACTCTCCGCTCAGCGCGCGCGAGGCGTCGCCGACCAGACTGGCCAGCGTCGACGCATCCTGATCGAGATTCGACGCACTGCGCTGGATCGCGCCGACCATGTCGCGCAGCGCCGACTGCATTTCCCGAACCGCGGCGAGCAGCGTGTCCGGATGCTGCGTATCGCTGCGCACCTCGACGGCGAGGTTGCCGGCGGCGATTTCGCGGGCCACGCGGACCGCGTAGGCGGGATCCCCGCCGAGTTGGGCGACCGCGTGATGGACGACGCCGACGATGAGCGCTCCGCCGAACACGAGGATCACCGTGATGAACAGCAGGTTGCGCAGAATCGCCGCCCGTACGGCGCCGCGTTCGGCCGCGATGTCGCGCGCGAAAACGAGTACTCCGGCAAGCTCGCCGGCGCCGTCGCGAAACGGGAAGCCCATCAGCGCGTGGCTTTGGCCGACATGCAGGACCGCCTCCGCTGAATCGGCCGGGAGCGCGAACTCGCGAACGAGCTTGACGACGAGTTCGCGGTTGGTCGCCTCGAGCAGCGTCAGCCCGCCGACCTGCTCGCCCCGGATCTCGGTCCCCTTCTTGCGGATATAGCCGTCGGCGAGCAGGACCGCCACCTCGTCGCCGGTGATCGCCCTGGTCGCCGGCAGCAGGTGGTCGATCTCCTGGGCGAGTTCCCAGTAGCCGATCTTCCGCCCGTCGCGGACGACCGGACGAACCGCCCGCAACGAGAAGAAGTTCTTGCCCATATCCAGGCTCGCCGCGAGCTGATCCCGCTCGACGGCCATCCGGAAGCTGTTGCGGGCGTTCCGGTCGCCGTGCTGTTCGGGCTTGTGCACGCGCAGGAACGTCGTTCCGTCCGGCTCGAAGAAATAGAAGTGGGTGATCCCGAACTGTGCCTTGAGGTCGTCGAACAGCGGCTTCGCTCGCCTTTGCAGTTCGTCGCGGTTGCGCGCCTCGAAAGCGTCGAGCAGCGCGTCGATCCGCGTCGTCGCCGCCAGTGCCCGCCCGAGACCGTCGGCGTCGCTGGCCATCTGGGTCAGGAAGACGCGCTCGTCGCCGCGCATCCGGGCTTCGAGTGCTCCCTTCATCTGCCTGACCTGGGTCAGATAGATCAGCGCCGCAGCGGTGACCAGCATGGCCACGAAAGTGGCTGCCAGCGCGAGGATGATCTTCCCCTTGAACGAGACTTTCATCGCCCCCCCCCCCGTTTGATGTCCTCAGCCAGTGAAGCAACCCGGCGAAGACAGTCTACGGCTGAGCATCGGGCAAATGAAGGCCTGGCCGCGGATTTCGACCGACGCCCAAGCGCTGCGCCAGGCCCGGGCAGAGGCGCATCGGTCCGCCGATCGCCGCACAACCGGATCGCGTATACTCGGGCGAAGCCTTTGGCCGGCGAGCGGTGCTCGACCCACTCGCCAACTTTGGCCATCTCCATCAGGAGCAATCATGAATTCGACACCGCCCGCGGTCCCACCCACGTCCAGACTGATGAGCGGCGCGGATTACCGCGACTCGCTGCGCCGCTGCTCGCCGAGGGTTTATGTCGATGGCCAGTCGATCGCCTCGGTCGCCGACTCCCCGGCGCTGCAACCGGGAATCAACGCACTCGCGCTGACCTACGACTTCGCACTCGATCCAGCGAAGTCGAAGCTGATGACTGCCGTGCAAACGGCGACCGGCCGGACCGTCAACCGCATGCTGCACATCGACGAATCGGCCGGCGACCTGCTCGACAAGCTCGAAGCCGTTCGCCTGCTCTGCCAGGAAACGGGCTGCGCCCAGCGCTATCTGGCGCACGACGCGCTGAACGCGATCCACCAGGTCTGCGCGCGGATCGACGACGCGCGCGGCAACAGCGAGCACCGCGCGCGCTTTGCTGCCTATCTCGACGCGGTGCAGGCCGGCGATCTGGCGCTGGGCATCGCGATGACCGACGCCAGGGGCGACCGCTCGCGCCGTCCGCACGAACAGGACAACCCCGACGCCTACGTCCATGTTTCCGGCAGAAGAGCCGGCGGGATCGTCATTTCGGGCTGCAAGGCGATCGTCACCGGCGCGCCGTACATGCACGAGTTCCTGGTCATGCCGGGGCGCAACATGGGCGCCGCCGACGCCGATTTCGCAGTCTGCTGCGCAGTACCCGTCGACGCTCCCGGGGTGACGATCGTCGCGCGCCCCGCGGGGCGCCCCGGCGAGAAGCCCGAACACGGCGCGGCGCTGTTCTCGCGGCGCTACGGTCAGTCGACCGGTGTGGTCGTCTTCGACGAGGTTTTCGTGCCCTGGGAACGCGTCTTCTTTGCCGGCGAATGGGAACACTCGGCGTCTCTGACCTACGACTACGCAACCCACCATCGGCACAGCTGCATCGCCGCCCGGGCCGGTTTCGGCGACCTGCTGATCGGCGCCGGTGCGCTGATCTGCGAGGCCAACGGGCTCGATCCGCAGCGCAAGGCGAGCCTGCGCGACCCGATGGTCGAACTGATCAGCATCATCGAGGGATTCTACGCCTGCGGTGTCGCGGCCAGCGTCTATGCCACACGCGACGAGTACAGCGGCAGCTTCATGCCCGACCCGGTCTTCGCGAACATCGGCAAGCTGCTCCTCGCCACGCAGATCTACGACATGCACCGGCTCGCGCACGAGGTCTCGGGCGGGCTGATCGTCGCGCTTCCGGGGCCTGACGAGGACCACAATCCGGAAACTGCAGCGACGCTGGCCGAACTCCTGCGCGCAAACCCCGACGTGCCCTACGACAAGCGAATCGAGGTCGCGCGCTTCATCGAGGACCTCACCGCGTCGTACCAGGGCGGCTGGTACTCAGTGATCAGCCTGCACGGCGGCGGGTCGCCGGCGGCGATGAAGCAGGAGATCTGGCGCAATTACCCGGTCGGCAACAAGGTCGAACTCGTCGAAAGGCTGCTCGAGCGCGGCGTCCTGCACGACGAGTCGCGACCGATCACTCGCAACCGACAACCGGGTCGCTGCTGCGACGCCGGCTGTTCGGCGCCGGGACAGGCGATCATGGTGCCGGTACCGGGCAAGGCCGGGCGTTCCTGATCGACCGGTCGGCGGCCGGCCAGCGCGCCCGGACCGCCAGCGTGGTTTCTTCGCCACAGCAGTTGCTCGAAGGCCAGTGCGATCGGCAACGGCGGCGCCCCGCTCGGGTACGATGGCGGATGACCTGAAGGTCGGACGACCGTCCGGTGGCCGATGCCCAGGGAACTCACGAGGGAGGATTCATGAAGGCGAAGTACAGGCTGCTGCCCCTGGCGCTGGCCGCGCTGCTCTCCGACTCGACGGTGCTGGCCCGCGAAGGCCCCGGGCAGTACCCGAACGGCTCGGAGAATTTCATGGCTGGGGCGCTGCCGCCACCCGGCAACTACTTCATCAACTATCTCGGCTACTACGAGGGCGACTACCGCGACAACGCCGGCAACAAGGTCCCCGGCCTCGAGGTCAACGCGACCTTCGACGCGCTGCGCTTCATCCACGTCTCCGGCTACAAGATTCTCGGCGGAGACTGGGCCGTGCATGCGATCGTTCCGCTGGCCTACCAGCGGATGAAGACGCCTTTCCCGGGAATCGGCAGCGGCAGCACCTTCGGCTTCGGCGACATCGTCATCGACCCGCTGATCATCGGCTGGCACTTCCCGCCCGACTGGCACCTGACCGTCGGCCTCGACATCTACCTGCCGACCGGCAAGTACAACGCCAACAATCCAACGGAGACTCTGGGCGCGAACTATTTCAGCTTCGAGCCGATCTTCGCCTTCACCTACCTGAACCAGAGCGGTTTCGAGGTCTCGGCGAAACTGATGTACAACATCAAGGCCGAGAACCGCGACACCAACTATCAGTCGGGCGACGATTTCCACATGGACTACCTCGTCGGGCAGCACTTCGGCCCGTGGGGCATCGGCCTCGCCGGCTACTACCTGACGCAGACCACCGACGACAAGCGGAACGGCCAGAACGTCGGCAACCGCACCCGCGTCTTCGCCTACGGCCCGGCGCTCCAGTACAACTACCAGGGAATGAGCTTCGTCGCCAGCTGGAACCACGAGACCGGAGTCGACAACGGCTTCCAGGGCAACAAGTTCTTCTTCAAGTTCGTCACCGGTTTCTAGGTGACTCGCGACGCAGCGGCCGGCCATGGACCGGCGCAGGCGACCCGGCCGCTGCCGCCCGGCGAAGTCTTTGGCGCTTGTCCGATGAAAGCCCCGGCGAACTCTTCGACGGCGGGGAAGAACTCGAGGAAGTCGCTGGCCAGGCCCTGGTACTCCCGGGCGAGTTCCTCTCCCGCCGCGGCGAGCGGATTGCCCGGCCGAGCGCGGTGTTCGGCGATCCGCTCGAGCGCGAGCGCGACCGCCTCGGGACGGCGGTAGCCGGTCAGCCAGTCTTCTTCGCGCATTCGCGGAAAGATCGTCGCCAGCCGCCCGGGCAGCGGTCGCCGCTCGAGCAGCGCATAGACCTCGGCGGCAAAGGCTTCGAGCGGTGTCGCGCAGTACCTCGACCAGAACACCGCGAGGAAGTGATCGTAGAAGAGGTCGACGATCACCCCGGCGTAGCGCCGGCGCGCGCCGCTGATCCGCTGCCGGCTGCGCCTGAACGCCGGATGGCCATCGGCAAAGCCGTCGATCTTCCGGTGCAGCACGACGCCGCGCAGCACGCCCTCGGCGAGTCCGGCCGGGGCCAACGGCCCCTTGACGAAGTCGCCGATGATCCCACCGAAGCGGCAGTCGTCGTCGGCCCCGGCGAGCAAAGCGTGCGCGAGGTAATTCACTGCTTCGGGCGCCTCGCCGGACACTCGCCCGCCTCGCCATCGCCTACCCGCGGCGCAGCACTTTCCGCGGGCAGGCCCGAGACGAGCGACAGCGTCGGGCGCGCCCGCGCCTCGGCCGCCAGATGCACGCTGAGCAACGCCTGGCCGAGCAACGTCACCTGCCCTGCCCGCCGGTTGTCGCCGGTATCGCTGTATTCGAAGGCATAGACGCGCTTCAGGCGCAACCGGCCATCGTCGTCGCGCGCCAGGCGCAGGGCGACGAGGGCCACGGTGTCGTCGAGGAGCAGCAGGTGCTCGGCCCGGCAGGCCGCCCGCGCCGCGTCCATTCCCGCCGCGCGCGCCTGGAAGCTGTCGTACCAGAAGCCCGCAGCGCCGAGCAGGACGCCGAGAGTGAGCAACTCCATCCAGGGCAACGCCGCATCTCCCATGAAACCGTTCCGCCCTTTCCCCTGTGCGACGCAGGCAGCCGGGCGTACGGCAAGTCCGCGAGGCTCGCTATACTAGCGAAAAATGTCCCCTGGCACCGTCCCCGCAGTCATCCTCGCCGCTGTCCGCTTTCCCGGACTGCGCGGCCGTCGCGCCACCCCGACTGCCCTCGCCGACCGCCGGCCGGCCGACACGCCGCGTCAGCGGACCGGAGAACGGCGATGAGCGAGCCGGTGATTCGCGTCGTCGCGCTTGGCAAGACCTACCCGACCGCCGTCGGCGACTTCCCGGCGCTGCGCGACGTCGACCTGACGATCGAAGCCGGCGAGTTCGTGGCCATCATGGGTCCCTCGGGTTCGGGCAAGTCGACGTTCATGAACCTGCTCGGCTGTCTCGACACGCCGAGCAGCGGCGACTACTTTCTCGTCGGACGCAACGTCGCTCATCTGTCCCGGGACGAACTCGCCCGCCTGCGCAACCGTACGCTCGGCTTCGTTTTCCAGGGCTTCAACCTGCTCCCGCGGATGAACCTCGAGGACAACGTTTCGCTGCCCCTGGTCTATGCGGGCATCGACCGTCGAGAGCGACGCCGGCGCGCGCGGAGCGAACTCGACCGCGTCGGCCTCGGCGAATACGCCGGCTCGCTGCCGAGCCGGATCTCCGGCGGCCAGCAGCAACGCGTGGCGATCGCCCGCGCGCTGATCCATTCGCCGTCGCTGATCCTCGCCGACGAACCGACCGGCAACCTCGACAGCCAGACGAGCGAGGAAATCATGGCCCTGTTCGGTGCGCTGAACCGCGACGGGATCACCCTCGTGCTGGTCACCCACGAATCGGACATCGCCGCGCACGCGGCACGGCAGGTGCGCTTCCGTGACGGGCGGATGGTCAGCGACCAGCCCACGCCGAAAGCCCCGGCGACATGCTGAGGGCGATGCTCGGCGAGGCCTGGCAGGCGATGGGCGCGAACCGCCTGCGCACGGCGCTGACCATGCTCGGCATGGTCATCGGCGTCGGCTCGGTGGTCCTGATGATGGCCATCGGTCAGGGCGCCCAGTACGCGGTCGCGCAGACGATCAGCACGATGGGCAGCAACCTGTACATCGTCATCTCGGGATCGACGAGCGCCGCCGGACTGCGCAGCGGGGGCGGCGGTGGCCCGACGCTGACCGTCGCCGACGCCGAGGCGATCGCCGAACTCGAGGGCGTGGTTAACGTCGCACCGGTGCATCAGGGCACCCAGCAGCTCGTCCATGGGGCGAACAACTGGAGCTCGACGGTCGTCGGAACCACGCCACCTTACCTCGACGCCCGCGCGTGGACGATCGTCGCCGGCTACCCGTTCGGCGATTCCGATGTGCGCTCGGCGACCCGGGTCGCGCTGATCGGCCGCACCGCCGCCGAGAACCTCTTCGGCACCGACGACCCGCTCGGCCAGACGATCCGCATCCGCCAGAGCCCGTTCGTGATCATCGGTGTGCTCGGGCCGAAGGGACAGAACCTCGACGGCCGCGATCAGGACGACACGGTGATCATCCCGCTGAGCACCGCGCAGCGCAAGGTATTCGGCACGCCCTTCGTCGGCTCGGTGCGCATGATCATGGTCCAGGCCACTTCCGCCGAGGCGATGCCGGCCGTCGAAAGGGACATGACCGCGCTGTTGCGCCAGCGCCACCGCCTGCGCGAAGGACAGGACAACGACTTCTTCATCCGCAATCTGGCCGCCGCGGCCGACTCGGCGGCCGAGACGACACGCGTGATGTCCGTGCTGCTCGGAGCGATCGCATCGGTGTCGCTGCTCGTCGGCGGAATCGGGATCATGAACATCATGCTCGTCTCGGTGACCGAGAGGACACGCGAGATCGGCATCCGCATGGCGATCGGCGCGCGCGAGCGCGACATCCTCGCGCAATTCCTGCTCGAGGCGCTGATGATCTCGATCGCCGGCAGCCTGCTCGGGCTCGCTCTCGGCGTCGGCGGAGCATTGCTGACCAACGCGCTGACCGACATGGCGATCGTCATTTCCGGCGGGTCGGTGCTCGTCGCCTTCGCCGTGGCCGCGGGGGTCGGCATCTTCTTCGGCTATTACCCGGCGCACCGCGCCGCAGCACTCGACCCGATCGAGGCGTTGCGCCACCAGTAGGGCTACAATCGGGCTTCCGACAGTCCCAAGAGGCTCCAGCGATGACCCTTTACGCCCTCGGCACCCGCCACCCGCAGATCGACCCGCAGAGCTGGGTCGCCGCCAACGCGATCGTCATCGGCGACGTGCGTCTCGAACGCCACGCGTCGATCTGGTGGGGAACCACCGTGCGCGGCGACAACGACCCGATCGTCATCGGCGAGGGCAGCAACATCCAGGATCACTGCGTCCTGCACACCGACGAGGGCGTGCCGCTGACCATCGGACGTGAGGTCACCGTCGGCCACCTGGTCATGCTCCACGGCTGCACGATCGGCGACGGTGCGCTGATCGGCATCGGCTCGGTCATACTCAACAAGGCGGTCATCGGCCGCGGCTGCCTGATCGGCGCGAACACGCTGATCCCCGAAGGCAAGCTGATCCCCGACCACTCGCTGGTCATGGGTTCGCCGGGCAAGATCATCCGCCAGCTCGGCGACGACGAAGTCGCCCGGCTGCGCTTGAGCGCCGAACACTACGTGCACAACTGGCAACGCTATCTGAACGACCTCAAGGCGATCTGACACGAGGCCTATTTCAAACGGCATCGTTTCGCGCGCAGTCCCGCGGACTCATGATTGCTCCGGGCGGATCCGCTGGACAGTCCTTCGCAGCGTGGCGTCATTATCTCGGGCATGATCGAATTCTATGGCGCTGACGAAAGAGGTTGGAGCGTGTGAGCGAAGCGAAGCCACGATCTGAACCGTCTGTTGGACGAGCCCGGGGAGCCGACCGAGCCTCCTGGAAAAAATGTGTTTGGCAAGGAGCCCGACTGGTCGTTTCACCGACGGCTCGCCGCCGCCGGACGCCGCGCGCGGCCTGCAGCCCTCGCCCTCACCGGGTCGCCGCGCCCTCCCCCGCTGCAATCGGCGGTCGAGGTCGTGCTCGCCGCAGAAATCGAGCATCGCCCGCCGTGTCGCGCAGACGCACCGCGGGGAAGCGAAGCCATCCACCGTCGGGCCGCCCGCGCCCTCTGGGCGCTGCTGCCCGCCCGGTTCGCTGAGGTCTTGTCGCTCGTCTACCGACGCCGCTGCGGCGAGATGCGAATCACAGCCTTGATCGCCGACGCCGGCGCCGCGCGCAAGAGCCTGACCGATCTGGGCGAACCGACCTCGCCGCCACGCCTCATTCCCGCCCGTTCGCCGCCGCTCCGGGAGATGCACGACGCCAAAGCGGACGAGAACGATCCGCAGGCTCATTCGCCGCCTGACTACGAATTCGATCGGCGCATCGCCCGGCAGGTGCCCGCAGCGCGCCAGCGCACAGGCGCCAGGCGCGCAGCCCGACGAGCTGCCCTGGCCCGTCGTGCGAGAACTCGTCCCTGCGACCGGGATTCAGAGCACTTTTCAGGGACTGCTGAAGCAGACCTCGATCCTGACTCCGCCTGGTGGGCACTGCTGCGCTCGCCAGGGTGCGCTTCGATTTCCCGCACTCTCTTGCGCTAGGTCAACTCGGCAGGCGACCCTGGCCCGCATCATCGGGCCCGTGAGCAGGCCACTGGGAGCCCCGTCCAACTACACCGATGCCGGACACTGCCATCGACAAGTACCACGCCCCCCAGTGGCTGGGCGACCGCGCGACGCGCCGTTTCCACGTCATGGCCAAGCCCGCCGGGTCGGCGTGCAACCTGGGGTGTTCGTACTGCTTCTACCTGAGCAAGGAGAATCTCGCGGGCGGACCAGGTCCCGGGCATATGGGTGACGATGTCCTCGAGGCGTTCATCTGCAACTACATCCGCAGCGTGACCGCCAACGAGATCGTCTTCTCATGGCAGGGTGGCGAGCCGACGCTGCTTGGCCTCGCTTTCTTCGAGAAGGTCGTCGCCCTGCAGCGCAAGTACGCGAAGCCCGGTCAACGGATCGACAACGACCTGCAGACCAACGGCACGCTGCTCGATGAGGACTGGGCGAAGTTCCTGAAGGGCAATCGGTTCCTGGTCGGGCTGTCTGTCGACGGCCCGAGGGATGTCCACGACGCGATGCGGCCGACGAAGCGCGGGCAGCCGTCCTTCGACGACGTAATGCGCGGCTGGGAGTGGCTCAAGCGGTCCGGCGTTCCGTTCAACACGCTGACCTGCGTCCACCGCTACAACGCGAAGCGCCCCCTCGATGTCTACCGCTTCCTGCGGCGCGAGCTCGACTCGACCTACCTGCAGTTCATTCCGATTGTCGAGCCGCGCGGTTTCGAGACGACGGCGCCGGGGCACGGCGATGCCTCGCGGGCCCCGCAAGTCGGAACACCGCGCGCGAAGCCCGACCACCCGCTGTCGATCGTCACCCCGTGGTCAGTCGACCCTGACGAATACGGCTATTTTCTCTGCAGGGTCTGGGACGAGTGGATGGCCCGCGACCTCGGCAAGGTGCTGGTCAACTTCTGCGAGACGCTGGTCGTGCAACGCATGGGACGGCCGTCGCAGATCTGCATCCATTCCGAAAATTGCGGCAAGGGCGTGGCCATCGAGCACGATGGGAGCGTCTACGCTTGTGACCACTACGTCTATCCCGAGTACCGACTCGGCAACATACGCGACCGGTCGCTGGGCGAGATGGTGTTCGATCCGGCGCAGGTTAAGTTCGGCTACGCCAAGTCCGAGACGCTCCCGCAGTACTGCCGGGCCTGTGCGTTCCTCAACGATTGCTGGGGCGAGTGCCCGAAGAACCGGATAGTGCGTACGCCCGATGGCGAGCCCGGCCTCAACTACTTGTGCCCGGGGCTGAAGAAGTTTTTCGCACACGCGGGGCCCGCGGCCGATAGGTTGGCTGCCGGCATCAAGGCCACTCCCGGCCGGCCTCTGGCCAGGATGGATTGGCACCAGGAATGAACGGCATCCCGCGCCGAGCCCGGGCGGAACCGAGAGTCGTGACGATTGGACAGGGCATTCACAGGAGCAATCGATGAAGACCACACACAAGCTGCTCTGGTCAGCGCTCTTCGCGGCGACCAGCGCAACGGCCGCCGCGCAGGCGAGCAAGCCGAACATCCTTTTCATCATGGGCGACGACATCGGCATCATGCAGCCGTCGGTCTATCACCGGGGACTGATGGTCGGCGAGACGCCGAACATCGACCGCATCGCGCAGGAAGGCGCGCTGTTCATGACCTATTACGCCGAGCAGAGCTGCACGGCGGGCCGGACCGCCTTCTTCACCGGGATGCATCCAATCCGTGCCGGCATGATCATGCCGCAGCTGCCAGGGGCGACCAGCTCGCTGCTGCCCGGGACGCCGTCGCTCGCACGGTTCCTCCGCGACCTCGGCTACAACACCGGGGAGTTCGGGAAGAATCACCTCGGCGACAAGACCGACTCGCTGCCGACGGCACACGGTTTCCAGGAGTTCTGGGGCTACCTGTATCACCTCGACGCGATGCAGGGCGTGAGCTTCCCGGACATCAACAAGTCGCCGCTCGAGCAAACCGTCGTTCCGCCGTGCAGGAACACGCCGATTCGCGGACTCTCGGACCCGCCGGGCGCTGTCGACCCGCGCACGACGCTGTGCATGACGCCTCCGCGCCCGATCATCGCCTGCACGTCCTCCGACGGCACCGCCAGGAACCAGACCTGCAAGGACGAAGGTCCGCTCACACTGGATCGGTCGAGGACCGTCGACGAGGAGATCTCGTCCAAGGTCATCGATTACCTCGACCGCAACGACCCGAAGAAGACGGGCAAGCCGTTCTTCGTCTGGTACAACCCGGCCCGCATGCACATCACCACGATGCTCTCGCCCAAGTACGAGGCGATGCTCGGCGAGAAGGGCGGCAAGGACTGGGGCATCAACGAGGCCGGGATGAAACAGCTCGATGACAACATCGGCTACGTGCTGAAGAAGCTCGAGGACATGGGCCAGCTCGACAACACGATCGTCGTGTTCACCACCGACAACGGCGCCGAGGCCATCACGTATCCGGATGGCGGGGTCACGCCGTTCCGCGGCGGCAAGCTGACGACCTGGGAAGGCGGGATGAGGGTACCATTGGTGGTTCGCTGGCCGGGCCACATCAAGCCCGGGACTGTGAAGACGGAGATGATGTCGGCGCTCGACTGGATGCCGACGCTGGTGGACATCGCCGGCGGTCCGAAAGGCGACGCGCTGAAGAAACAGATCGAGGCGGGCCATTATCCGGGCATCGTCAAGACCACGCTCGACGGCGTGAACCAGCGCGCCTACCTCGAGGGACAGGGACCGTCCGCACGCGACACGCTGTACTACTGGACCGGAACGCATCCGTCGGCGGTGCGCTACAAGAACTGGAAGTTCTACTACACGATGGCGCCTTCTTCGGCGACGGGCGGCCTGACCGGGGTCGTCAACTATCACTGGACGCAGGTCAACAACATCAGGCGCGACCCGTTCGAGCAGGCGGTGGCCGATGACCAGAAGACACTGCTGGGATACGGCGGTGCGCTGGCCGCGCCGAGCACCGCCTACATCTATGACTGGAACCTGCTGCCGATCGGCCAAATGCTGTGGCTGAAGGAGCTGGAAACGTTCAGGGCGTTCCCGCCGCTCCAGGCCCCGGCGAGCTACAACCTGGACCAGATCATGACCGCCATCAAGGAAGCCAGGACGACCAGCCACGCGGGCCATTGACCTCGAGCCAGCCCGATCGGCAGCAACAGCGGATCAGGTTCGTAAACCGTGCCAGATCGGCTGGCTGGTGAAGCACTGCCTTGCCACGACAAGATGACCTTGGCAAAGCGTCGATCGAGCGAAGGAGAGCACTCTGGCTACGCACCCACGATGCCAACGCTGCCCCGGAATCTGAGCGGATCGAACTCGGAGAGAGTGTTAGAATCCAGCGATGATTGATTGGTCACCCTGTCCAGCCGTAGAGTCCCATCCTGACCTGGTGAGCGGGGTCTGGGTCTTTCGGGGCACGCGTGTGCCGGTCGCGGCCCTCTTCGAAAATCTCGAGGCGGGTGCAACGCTGGCCGAGTTCATTGAATGGTTTCCGGGCGTCAGCCTTGACCAGGCGAAGCGCGTTATCGAGCACGCAGCGCGGAGCTCACTTGCGGCAGCGTAGATGCGTCTCCTGTTCGATCAGGGTACGCCCGTGCCACTCCGCCTTTGCCTTGCCCGATCACCTCGTAGTAACCGCCTTTGAGCAGGGCTGGTCAACGCTGCGCAACGGCGAACCGCTCTGGGCGGCGGACAGAGAAGAGTTCAATCTTCTGATCACCACGGATCGCCGGCTCCAGCATCAGCAGAACCTCAGCGCCAGAGCGATCGGAATGATCGTCCTGAGCACCACGAGCTGGTCGCGCATACGCGCCTGCGAGCACATGGTCGTCGCCGCTGTCGAGAGCGCCAGACGATCCAGGTTGATCGAGATCGAGATTCCGTGACACCGTCCGGGCAAGCCCAGATCCTGCGAGCAGGATGAACCGCCTTCCGGGCCGTCCGCCTGACGCGCCCGGTTCCCCGAGACCCATCTCGAGGCGCCGAAACGCGCTAGATCTCTTCCCTCGACCCGCGAACGGCTCTGATCGACGATCGTCCGGCCGCCGTCGCACACCCGCTCCGGCGTGGAAGCCGGCCGCCGCGGCGGTGACCCGCGGCCTGTCGGACGCGGCGCGTGCCCCGCGTTCGCCATCCGGCTCACCCTCCCCCGCTGCAGTCAGCGGTCGAGGTCGTGCTCGCCGCAGAGTTCGAGCATCGCCCGCCGCGTCGCGTCGCGCAGGCGCACCGCCGCCGCCCAGTCGTCACCGGACGGTGCGAGCAGCGGCCCGCAGGCGAAGTCCACCGAACCTCGCCGCGGTACCCACGTGCGATCGCGAAGCACGGCGCGCGTCCCGCGCAGCCCGCCGACCCACACCGGCACCGCGGCACGCACGGCGGCGACGAAGGCGCCCATGCGGAACGGCTTGAGGCCGGCTTCGCGCGAGAACGTCCCTTCGGGAAAGATCACCAGCCGCTGGCCATCGCGCAGTGCGTCGACCAGCGCGTCGACGTCCTCGACGCTCTTCGCGGCCTCGAAGCGCTCGACGAACAGCGTTCCGAGACCGCGCAGGAAGGCGTGGATCAGCCGCTGGCTGACGAACTCCCGCTTGGCCACGAAACGGTAGTCCGCGCCCGGCGGCACGAGCGCGAAGAGCACCAGCGAATCGAGATAACTGCAGTGGTTGACGAGCAGCAGGTGCGGCCCGGCCGGCGGCTCGATCGCCTGGTCGGCCCTGATCTCGATTCCGCAGAGCGCGAGGAAGACCCGCCCGGCGAAATGAACGACGCGCCGCCCGACGGCCGGCGCCTGCAGGCCGGTGACCAGCAGCGCGACGGGAATCGCCAGCACGACGAAGACCAGCCAGGCCCAGAGACCGTAGACCCGCCGCGCCACTCGCCGGCCGAGTTCGCCGGCGCGCGCACGCAGCGCCACCGCGGCCAGGCGCAGCATCTGCCGCCGCGGCGAAGGCCCCGGAACGCCGATCAGCCCGCGCTCGAAGGCTTCACGCGAAGCGGCGCGCCGGATTTTCCCGCTCGAAGTCTTGAGCACCGAGTTCGGCGGCGCGAGAACGACCTCGTCGGCCGGCAGGCCGGCGACCTCGACGGCCACCTCGTCGATCTGCCGGCGAAGCGCCTCGCGCCGCGCCGGGTCGTCCTCGCGCGTCTCGGCGAGGACGATCAGCCTCTCGGTGGCATTGGCCGGGTCGCTGCTCGCGAACACTGCGACGCATCCCCGGCGGATTCCGGCGAGGTTGCCGACGGCCTGCTCGAGTTCGTACGGATAGAGGTTGCGGCCGCCGCGGATGATCAGGTCCTTGACCCGGCCGGTGAGGAAGATCTCGCCATCGACGACGTACGCGAAATCGCCCGAATCGAGCCAGCCGTTGCGGAACAGCGCCTGCGTCGCCGTCGGGTTCCGGTAGTAGCCCGAAGTCGCCGACGGCCCGCGAAACTGCAATCGCCCGACGTGGCGGTCGGGCAGCTCGCTGCCCTGCTCATCGACGATGCGAATCTCGTGCCCGGGGATCACCCGGCCGCAGGCCGGCACTTCCATCGGCGCTGGGTCGGCCGCGCCCGCGGGCAGCGCCTGCCTGTCGGCGACCAGCGCCTGGCGGTCGATCCGGTCGATCCGCGGGCCGCGTCCAAGCGCTGGAAAGGCCAGACCGACCGAGCATTCGGCGAGGCCGTAGACCGGCGTGATCGCTTCGCGATGCAGCCCGTGGGGAGCGAAGCGGTCGGCGAAGGCGGCGACCGTCGCCGGGCTCACCGGTTCCGCACCGTTGAGCGCCAACCGCCACGAAGACAGGTCGAGCCCTTCGAGATCGGCGTCGGCGAGCTTGCGCGCGCAGAGGTCGTAGGCGAAATTCGGTGCCGCCGAAACGGTGCCGCGATGCTCGGCGATCGCGCGCAGCCAGCGCACCGGTCGCGAGAGAAAGGCCAGCGGCGACATCAGGACGAGCGGCATGCCGAAATAGAGCGAGCCGAACCAGGCGCCGATCAGGCCCATGTCGTGATAGAGCGGCAGCCACGAGACGAACACGTCGTTGCTCGACACGTCGACCGCTTCGCCCATCGCCCGCAGATTGGCGAGCAGGTTCGCGTGGCTGAGCACGACCCCCTTGGGATCGCCGGTGCTGCCCGAGGTGTACTGCAGGAACGCGATGTCGGCGGCGGTCGCGCGGTAGAGCAGGCCGATCGCCTGGCCGTCGAGTTCGTCGGGAGTCAGGATCTCGCTCAGCGCCGGCGCTTCGGCACGCAATAGCGCGGCGACGCCCTTGGCCTGCGGCACGGTGATCATGAACACGGCTTCGGCGTTGGCCAGGATTCGCGCATGCCTCTTGAGGTGATCCTCGATCTGCCCGAGCCTCGCCGGCGGATAGATCGGCACCGGAATGCCGCCGGCCAGCATCACGCCGAAGAACGACGAGAGGTAGTCACGCCCGGTCGGCAGCATCAGCGCCACCGCCTGCCGCGGTTGCAGGCCGCGCGTGACCAGTGCGCTGGCAACGCGTCTGGCCTCGGCGAGCAGTTCGCCGCAAGTCAGCGTCCGGGCGCGGAACTCGCCGTGCTCGTCTTCACCATAGAGGCGTACATGCACCCGATCGGGCGTCCGCCCGGCGTACCACTCGAGCACCTCGACGAGCGTCGTGGCGTGCACCGGCATACCGGCCGACCCGGCGCCGACGGCGAGGTCGGCCGGCCCGCTGACGAAGCTCTCGGCGCTGGCCCGGCCGATCAGGCGCAACAGGTCGTTGGGCGTCTCGGCGTCAGCGAGCGCGCTTTCGGGAAGCGATCGGCCAAACTCGTTGCCGATGCGCAGCAGCAGTTCGACTCGCGCCAGGCTGTCGAGCCCGAGGTCGCGTTCGAGATGACTCGCCAGGCTCACGCGCTCGGCTCGCCCGGGCCTCGTTTCGCGGACCATTTCCGAAACGACGCGCAGCAGACGTGCGGCCTCGTCCGGCAACCCCGCCGGCTCCGGCAGCCTGCTTTCCTGCACCGATTCGCGCATCGTCACCCCTTCCGAGACTTCGCCGGCAACCCGACCCCCCGCGCGCCTGGCCGCAGCGCGCGCAGTCTACCAGACAGCCGGCGCGAGCGGCAGCGCCGTGCCGCTGATTCATGGCCCTGGCCAGCAGCCGGCCGGACGCTTTTTTTCCGCGCGAAAGCCGTCTATAATGCCCGCCTCGCTGGTCTTCGGGCCAACGTGAGCTGTAGCGCTGGGGAGTCGCCAAGCTGGTCAAGGCACCGGATTTTGATTCCGGCATTCGAAGGTTCGAATCCTTCTTCCCCAGCCACCCGATTTCCGCGACGCGGGCAGGCCGCCTGACCTGCCCGTCTTGCTTTTACGGCGCCGGTGGTGCGGGCGCCCCGGGAAGCACTGCATGGCCTACGACAGCCTGATGGTATTCACCGGCAACGCCAACCCCGCGCTGGCTGCCGAAGTCGTCAAACGCCTGAACATCTCGCTCGGCCGCGCCCACGTCGGCCGATTCTCCGACGGCGAGATCAGCGTCGAGATCCAGGAGCACGTCCGCGGCATGGACGTGTTCATCCTCCAGTCGACCTGTGCTCCGGCCAACGAGAACCTGATGGAACTGCTGGTCATGGTCGATGCGCTGAAGCGGGCCTCGGCGGCGAGAATCACCGCGGCGATTCCGTATTTCGGGTATGCGCGCCAGGACCGACGGGTCCGCTCGGCGCGCGTGCCGATCGCCGCAAAACTGGTCGCCGACCTGTTGACGGCCGCCGGCGTCCACCGGATGCTGACCATGGATCTGCATACCGAGCAGATCCAGGGCTTCTTCAACATCCCGGTGGACAACATCTATTCGCTGCCGATCATGCTCGGCGACGTCTGGAAGAAAGACTTCGAAAACCTGATGGTCGTCTCGCCCGACGTCGGCGGCGTCGTCCGCGCGCGTGCGCTGGCCAAGCGCCTCGAATGCGACCTGGCGATCATCGACAAGCGCCGCCCGAAAGCCAACGTCGCCGAAGTGATGAACATCATCGGCGAAGTCGACGGGCGCACCTGCGTGATCATGGACGACATGGTCGACACCGCCGGCACGCTGTGCAAGGCGGCGACGGCGCTCAAGCAGCACGGCGCGAAGCAGGTCCTGTCGTATTGCGTGCACCCGGTGCTCTCGGGCAACGCGGTCGCACGGATCGACACCTCGGACCTCGACGAACTGGTGGTCACCGACACCATCCCCTTGCGCGAAGATGCACAGAATTCGCCGCGAATCCGCCAACTGTCGGTCGCCGAGGTGATGGCCGAAACGATTCGCCGGATCAGCAACGAGGATTCGGTCTCCTCGCTGTTCATCGAATGACCGAACGGCGTTTCGGACCTCTTTCCGGATTTCTTCAACTCCCCGCCTGGTCGCGGGCGGGATTCGTATCCACCGGGAGTCATACATGAAGTTTGAACTTGAAGCGCGCAAGCGCAGCGTCCAGGGGTCCGGAGCGAGCCGCCGCCTGCGTCGCGAAGACCGCGTGCCGGCGATCGTCTACGGAGGCCCCGCCGAGCCGCAGATGATCGACCTCGATCACAACGATCTGCTCATCAACCTGCGCAAGGAGGCCTTCCATTCTTCGATCCTGACGCTGGAGATCGACGGTCGCCCCGAGAGCGTCGTCTTGCGTGATTCGCAGATGCACCCGTGGAAGCCGCTGGTCCTGCACTGCGACTTCCAGCGCGTCGACACCGCACATGCGATCCACCAGAAGGTGCCGCTGCATTTCATCAACGAGGACGTCGCGCCCGGAGTCAAGCTCGCCGGCGGCAAGGTCTCGCACGCGCTCAACGAGGTCGACGTGACCTGTCTCCCGCAGGATCTGCCCGAATACATCGAGGTCGACCTCGGCGGCCTGAGCGCCGGCCACGCGATCCACGTCTCCGAACTCGCCTACCCCGCCGGCGTCAAGCCGGTCCTGCACGGCGACGACGATCCGGTCGTCGCCTCGATCCCGGCCAGGAAGGGAGCCACCGAGGCCGAGGAAGGCGCGGGCGAAGCGTCAGCCAGCTGACCGCCGCGGAACATCCCGCAGGCCGCCGTGCGGCACCGCCCACGGCGGCCTTCGCTTTTCGGTGCCGATCGACGCCATGCCTGCGCCCCGCCTGATCGTCGGTCTGGGCAATCCCGGCCGCGACTACGAAGACCACCGGCACAACGTCGGCTACTGGTTTGTCGACCAGCTCGCCCAGCAGCTCCGCGTGACGCTGACCGCGCAAGGGAAGTTCTTCGGTCGCCTCGCGCGCGCCGGCGACCTCTGGCTGCTGCAGCCGACGACGTACATGAACCTCTCCGGCCAGGCGGTCGCTGCGCTCGCCCGCTTCTACCGGATCGGCCCCGACGAGACGCTGGTCGTCCACGACGACCTCGACCTGCCGCCGGGAGGCATCCGCCTCAAGCAGGGCGGCGGCAACGGCGGACACAACGGCCTCAGGGACATCCAGGCGCGCCTGGCGACGCCCGACTTCTGGCGCCTGCGCCTGGGCATCGGCCACCCGGGCGACCGCGAAGCGGTGATCCGCCACGTCCTGCAGGCGCCGCGGCGCGACGAGCGCGAACTGATCGAGCGCGCGCTCGACCGCTGCCTGCTCGCCTGGCCGGCGCTCGCCGCCGGGGACTACGCCGCCGCGCAGCGCCAGCTCCACGTCAAGATCGTCCCATCCTAGGAACCCGAGCATGAGCCTCAAGTGCGGTATCGTCGGCCTGCCCAACGTCGGCAAGTCCACCCTGTTCAACGCGCTGACCAGCGCCGGCATCTCGGCCGAGAACTATCCTTTCTGCACCATCGAGCCGAACGTAGGCATCGTCGAGGTTCCCGATCCAAGGCTCGCCCAGCTCGCCGAACTCGTCCGGCCGCAGCGCGTGCAGCCGGCAATCGTCGAGTTCGTCGACATCGCCGGCCTCGTCGCCGGAGCATCGAAGGGTGAAGGGCTCGGCAACCAGTTCCTGGCCAACATCCGCGAAACCGACGCGATCGTCAACGTCGTCCGCTGCTTCGACGACCCGAACGTCGTCCACGTCTCCGGCCGAGTCGATCCGCTCGCCGACGTCGAGACGATCCTCACCGAACTCGCACTCGCCGACCTGGTCACCGTCGAGCGCGCCCACGCCCGCGAGATCAAGAAGGCCCGCGCCGGCGACAAGGACGCGCAACGGATCGTCGCGCTGCTCGAGCGTGTGCAACCCCAGCTCGACGAGGGCAAGCCGGCACGGACGCTACCGATGAGCGCCGAAGAGCGTGCGCTGCTCAAACCGCTCTGCCTGCTGACCATCAAGCCGACGATGTACGTCGGCAACGTCCTCGAAGACGGTTTCACCGGCAATCCGTACCTCGACCGCCTCTGCGCCTGGGCGGCCGGCGAAGGATCGCCGGTCGTTCCGCTCTGCGCAAAGATCGAGGCCGAACTCGCCGACCTCGACGAAGACGACAAGCGCATCTTCCTCGCCGACCTCGGCTTCGCCGAGCCGGGGCTCAACCGCCTGATCCGCGCGGCCTACGAACTGCTCGGCCTGCACACCTACTTCACCGCCGGACCCAAGGAAGTCCGCGCGTGGACGATCCACGTCGGTGACACCGCGCCACAGGCCGCCGGAGTGATCCACAGCGACTTCGAGCGCGGCTTCATCCGCGCGCAGACGATCGCCTTCGCCGACTACGTGGCCTGCAAGGGCGAACACGGCGCGCGCGACGCCGGGAAGATGCGCTCGGAGGGCAAGGACTACGTCGTCCGCGACGGCGACGTGATGAACTTCCTGTTCAACGTCTGACGGCCGGGGTGGATTTCGGCGGTCTTTCCGGGACCTTGTCGGAATACTCACCGACGGCGGCGGCGGCCTGGGGCTGGAGGTCAGGCCCAACGGCGTGAAGGCCTGGCGCTACCGCCTTCGAGTCGGTGACCCGCGAGTGGCTGGCCTTGAAGGACTGGCCGCAGATCACCAAGGCGCGCCGGCTCAACATGCTGCAGCGGGTGGTGTTCGGCAGGATCGGCCGCTGCGAGCACCTGTTCGCCGGACGTGATGACCGCGGCAAGCCGATGGCCATCGCCTCGTTCCGGCAGGCGCTTGTGCTCGGCTGGAGCGGCCAGTACAGCCCGCACGCCACCCGCACCACCGGCAGCACCCGGCTCAACGAGATGGGCTACCGGCCCGACTGGATCGAGCGCCGGCTCGCGCACGTGGAGCCCAACGCGGTGCGGCGCACCGACAACCATGCCGAGCACCTGGCCGACCGCGCAGTGATGATGCAGCGCCGGGCGGATCTGCCGGATGAGTGGGAGACGGCGGCTCGGAAAGCCGGGGAGACCACCGCCGCCTGATGGGTGGCTCGCGCTTCGCTCCATATAGGTAGGCACACTGCACGACAGGTGGCAGCGGTTCGCCACGACGCCACGCAAGGCTTGCCAATCCTTGCCGTGAATGAATGTCATCCATACGGTGAAGACCGTTCCCCGCCTGGTCGATGACGCGCTCGCCGCGCGCCTGCGCGTCATGCCGGCCGTCGTCCTCACCGGTGCACGCCAGACCGGCAAGAGCACCCTGGTCGAGAAGCTGTTGCCGGGCGAACGCCGACCGCTCGCTCGACGGCTTCGACGTGCGCGATGCGGCGCGAGCAGCTCGGGCTCGGACGCGCGGGGCGCTGGGACGAGCTGCTGGCCACGCCCGACGATCAGTGGCGTGATCTGCTCGCGGCCGGCGACGACCCCGAGGAAGACTGGCAGGCGCTCGCGCTGCGCGGGGGATTTCCCACGCCGGCGCTGGAACTCGCGACGCCGGCCGAACGCGCCATCTGGTTCGACGGCTACGTGCGCACCTATCTCGAGCGCGACCTGCAGAACCTCGCCTCGATCAGCGCGCTGCCCGACTTCCGCCGCCTGATGCAGGCTGCGTGCCTGCGCGTGGGGCAGTTGCTCAACCAGACCGAGCTCGGCCGCGACGTCGGCCTGCCGCAGCCCACGCTGCACCGCTGGCTCAACCTGCTGGAAACCTCGTATCTGCTCGTGCGCCTGCCGGCCTACGCGGTGAGCTGCAACAAGCGGCTCATCAGGCCGCCCAGGATCTTCTGGGGCGACACCGGTGTGGCGCTGCACCTTGGCGCATCAGCGCCCGCGGGCGCCCACCTCGAGAACCTGGTGTTGCACGACCTGCTCGCCTGGCGCGATGCGCGGGTAGACCGCGTGGAACTCGCCTACTGGCGCACCACGATCGGCGAGGAAGTGGACTTCGTCATCGAGGCCGGCGGCAAGCTGATGCCGATCGAAGTGAAAGCGACTACGAAGCCGCGGCTGGCCGACTGCGCGCACCTGCGCACCTCCCGGCAGGAGTACGCGCGCAGGGCTCCTGCCGCACACGGGTCGCGCGGTCGAGTGGCTCACGCCCGACGTGCTCGCGGTGCCGTGGTGGAGCGTGCTGTGAGATGAAGCGCATCCGCAACACGGGGGGGCGACCGCGTCGCCGATCTGCTGCAGGCCTGGCAAAGCGAAAGCTCGGCGCGGCCTTGCGCAAGCTGCCGACACTGTCCGATCGCGTACCGACCCCGCGCGCGAACGTATCCGCGCGCGGATGAGAACCGAGGGAATGTGATGCCAAGAA
This sequence comes from Accumulibacter sp., assembly GCF_023806625.1. Classification (GTDB taxonomy): domain Bacteria; phylum Pseudomonadota; class Gammaproteobacteria; order Burkholderiales; family Rhodocyclaceae; genus Accumulibacter. The sequence goes on along the minus strand of NZ_JAMTDX010000027.1, from coordinate 13,722 downwards.
CAGCAGGCAGGAAGACCGGAGACAAGACCAGCGGCGCCACGGTGGGCTACGAAGCCCAGCTCTGGCAGATGGCCGACGCCCTGCGCGGCAGCATGGATGCCGCCGAATACAAGCATGTCTGCCTGGGCCTGCTGTTCCTGAAGTACATCTCGGATGCCTTCGAAGAGAAGCATGCCGCCCTGCTGACCGAACAGGCCCAGGGCGCCGACCCGGAAGATCCCGACGAGTACCGGGCCGAAAGCATCTTCTGGGTGCCGCCCGAGGCCCGGTGGCCGCATCTGAAGGCGCAGGCACGCCAGAGCAGCATCGGCCAGCTGGTCGACGACGCGATGGTCGGCATCGAGCGCGACAACCCGGCGTTGAAGGGCGTGCTGCCGAAGGACTACGCCCGCCCCGCGCTCGACAAGCAACGCCTCGGTCAGCTGATCGACATGATCAGCAACATCAAGGTGGGCGACGAGGCCAGCCGCGCCAAGGACGTCCTCGGTCGGGTCTACGAATACTTCCTCTCGCAGTTCGCCAGCGCCGAGGGCAAGAAGGGCGGCGAGTTCTACACCCCGCGTTGCGTGGTCAAGCTGCTGGTGGAAATGCTCGAACCCTACCGCGGCCGCGTGTACGACCCGTGCTGCGGCTCGTCGGGCATGTTCGTGCCGTCGGTGGAGTTCATCCGCGCGCATGCGACCGGGAATGGAAATGCCGGCATCGGCGGCAAGGCGAAAGCGGACATCTCCATCTACGGGCAGGAATCCAACTACACCACCTGGCGGCTGGCGCGCATGAACCTCGCCATCCGCGGCATCGACGGCGGCCAGATCGCGCAGGGCGACACCTTCCACAACGACCGCCACCCGGACCTCAAGGCCGACTTCATCCTCGCCAACCCGCCCTTCAACATCTCCGACTGGGGCGGCGAGCGCCTGCGCGAGGACAAGCGCTGGCGCTATGGCGTGCCGCCCGCCGGCAACGCCAACTTCGCCTGGGTGCAGCACATCGTGCACCACCTCGCGCCCGCGGGCGTGGCGGGCTTCGTGCTGGCCAACGGCTCGATGTCGTCCAACCAGTCGGGCGAGGGCGAGATCCGCAAGCAGCTCGTCGAGGGCGATCTGGTGGACTGCATGGTGGCGCTGCCGGGCCAGCTTTTCTACTCGACGCAGATCCCCGTCTGCCTGTGGTTCCTGGCGCGCGACCGCTCAGGCCGTCATTCCCGCGAAAGCGGGAATCCAGTCCAGACCCGGGACCGCCGAGGCCGGGTGCTGTTCATCGATGCCCGCAAGCTCGGTCGCATGGCCGATCGCACGCACCGCGAACTGACCGACGAGGACATCGCGCGCATCGCGAACACCTATCACGCCTGGCGCGGCGAGAAGGAGGCGGGGGAGTACTCGGACGTTCCCGGTTTCTGCAGGAGCGCCGCGCTGGACGAGGTGCGCAAGCACGGCCACGTGCTCACACCCGGACGCTATGTCGGCGCCGAAGCGCAGGAGGACGACGGCGAGCCGTTCGAGGAGAAGATGCGGCGGCTGACTGCGACGCTGCTCGAGCAGCAGGTCGAGCCGGCGAAGCTGGATGCCGCGATTGCCGCCAACCTGAGGGAGCTTGGGTATGGCGGGTAGTCGAGCTGAAACGCGAACTGGGGGACGCGCGGCGAGTACCGGCGTGATTCCCGGCGACTTCGCGTTGAGTGTCGGCAGACCCGATAAAGAAACTCCATCAGGATGGCGGTGGACCGCGCTGTCCGATGTAGCCCGATTGGAAACAGGGCACACACCGAGCAGGCGACACCCGGAATACTGGGGCGGTGACGTGCCTTGGATCGGCATCAAGGACGCGACAGAGAATCACGGCCGAGTACTAAGCGACACAATGCAGCATACCAACAAGCTTGGAATCGCGAACTCGTCGGCGCGCATCTTGCCCGCGAACACTGTCTGCCTTTCTCGCACGGCCTCAGTTGGTTACGTCGTCGTTATGGGCAAACCGATGGCGACGAGCCAAGACTTCGTGAATTGGGTTTGCTCAGAGGCGATCGATCATCAGTTCCTGAAGTACGTTCTCTTGGCAGAGCGATCTGCGTTTCTCCGGTTTGCGAGCGGTACGACACACCAGACTATCTACTTCCCCGAGGTTAAGGCGTTCCACGTCTGCCTCCCGCCGCTCCCAGAACAACGCGCCATCGCCCACATCCTCGGCACGCTGGACGACAAGATCGAGCTGAACCGGCGGATGAGCGAGACCTTGGAGGCGATGGCCCGCGCGCTTTTCAAGTCGTGGTTCGTGGACTTCGACCCCGTCCGCGCCAAGGCCGGAGGCCGCGACCCCGGTCTCCCCAAGCCCATACCCTTATACACAAGTCTGGGTTTCAGCGGCCGCCAGACGTCCAGCCTCTTCTAAGTGCTTGATTCTCCGTAAGGGTGTTCGAGCGAAGATGTGGAAACGGACGTGTGCAAGTGTCTGATTCTCTTAGGCGCGCAGAGTTGTGTATAAGGGAATGCCCCAAGCCCCTCGCCGACCTTTTCCCCGCCCGCCTTGTCGACTCCGAACTCGGCGAGATTCCGGAGGGCTGGGAGGTGGTGACCCTCGCGGATCTGTCGGCCCTGAATCCGGAGGTGTGGTCCAAGCAGACACGCCCGCCCGAGATCAACTACGTCGATCTCGCCAGCACGAAGTGGGGACGGATCGAGGCGGTCACGGTGCATGACGCGGCCGACGCGCCTAGCCGAGCACAACGGGTGCTTCGGCCGGGAGATACGATTGTCGGCACTGTGCGCCCAGGAAACGGCTCGTACGCTTTCATTTCGGAAGCGGGGCTGACCGGCAGCACGGGGTTTGCCGTGCTTCGTCCGAAGAAACCCCAGTACGAGCAGTTCGTGTACCTCGCAGCTACGGCAGCCGAGAACATCGATGCACTCGCACATCTTGCCGACGGCGGTGCTTATCCTGCGGTCCGCCCGGAGGTCGTCGCTGCCACCCCAGTTGTGCGTCCGGATCATGCGGTACTCGGACGGTTCTCGCTTGCTGCGGGTCCTCTACTTGCGGAGATGGCGCACAACGAGCGCAAATCCCGCACCCTCGCTGACCTGCGCGACGCCCTGCTGCCCAAGCTCATCTCCGGCGAGTTGCGCGTCGGCGACTGCACTGCCGAGAGAGTCGATTCTCTGGATACGCAACTCGCCACTTCTTGCCCCGTTGCGGCATAATCGCCGCGGGTAAGATCCCTGGTCCCCTGACATCGGATCGAGGCTACCGTGAACGTCGTCGAACGCAGCTTCCGTCTTGAAGGCCCGTCCGGGCTTGGAGCCAAACCGCGCCCCGAGTTGATCGGGCCCGTTTTGACGCGTCTGCATGACACTCTCCTAGACGCCGTGCGGATGGGCTTCATGCACTCCAGTCACCCGCGCGGACGTATCCCGCGCGGCATCAAGGCGGCGGCAGACGTGCGCTACATAAGTCATTCGCAGGCTGACGACAACGCGACGCTACTTCGCTTCGAGGTCGCGCCGTTCGGAGATGTGGCGGCCGACCTGTTCATGCAGGCCCGACTCTGGGACGACATGCCCACCCCCGACCAAACGGCCTTCGAGCTGCTGGGCGCGGCACTCGACGACATCGGAACACGACGCGAGGAGAGCAACCGCTTCGATCCCGCATTGCTTCGCCGGATAGCGCGCTACAAGGCCATCTTCCGGCAAGGTTTGTCGAGGATCGTACTGCCGGACGTGGCGGCGCCGCGCCCGAGCCAGTTCGATGCGGCAGTCGTCGATTCGGCCCATGCGCTCTCCAGTGCCACGCCGCTGCCGCGCCGCGTTCGTGTCAACGGTCGCTTGGATCTGATGGGCGTGAGCCAAGGGGTGATCAAGATCCATGTCGCCGGGGGTGCTGTCGTGACCGCGCTCTGGGACAGCGAAGAGCCGATTGCTGAGCTGCGTTCGCTGCTGAACCGCGATGTCGTCTGCGAAGGCATGGGCGTGTTCCGCCCCTCCGGTGCGTTGCTTCGCATCGATGCCGACGCTGTGGCGGCTGCCGGGCCGGGCGATGCTGGCTTCGCGGTAGTGCCGCGTGCACCGAGGGTCGGGGATATCAAGCGGCAAATCCTGCTGAAGTCCGGCGAGGCGTCAGCCTACCGCGACTTGATGGGCTCGATTCCAGCCGAGGAATCCGACGAGGACTTCGCATCGGCTATCGAGATCATGAGCTGAACCCGTGTCGGCACCTGCGTATCTGCTCGATACCGGGATCGTGCTGCTGGCGACGCGCGACAGCCATGCTTCCAAGGTCATTGACGCGCAGTTCGCGCTGAGCGCGTCGAGTTTCCGTCCGGCGCTCTGCGAAGTATCCGTCGGAGAACTGCTGGCCTTCGCCAACGCCAACCACTGGAGGGATAAGCGCAAAGCTGCCCTGATGGGGAAACTGAGGACGACCTTGATCATCCCGATCTCGCATCCTGGGGTACATCAGTGCTGGGCGGATATGCAGTCGGCGTTGCAGGCTGCAGGCGTGACGGTGGGCCAGAATGACCTCTGGATCGCTGCCACGGCCAGCGTGACCGGACTGACGGTGCTTTCAACTGACAGGGACTTTGGGCACTTGGTGACGCGGGGTTTAGCCCACGCGGTGGTCGTCGATCCGAAGACCGGCGTCCTAGTGCCGCAGGCGGCACACGGATGACCGCGATGGGCAGTTTTTCCGAGTCCGTCGTCGAAGACGCTACGCTGACTTGGATGGAGGGCGCGGGCTGGCAGGCCCGGGACGGCGCCGAGAACGACCCCGGGGATCTGTTGCACATCGCTGCGACTACGAGCAGGTGGGTCTTCCTCTAGGAGCCTCGCGCGAGGCGCTGGCCAACGCCTTCGTCCACCGCGACTACGCGATCGGCGGCGGCTCGGTGAGCGTGGCGCGGTACGACGACCGGCTGGAGATCATCTCCATCGGCGAACTGCACTTCGGGTTGACCCCCGAGGCGCTGTTCCGGGAGCATGAGTCCAAACCGTGGAATCCGATGATCGCCCGCACCTTCTACCGGCGCGGCATCATCGAAACCTGGGGCCGGGGAACGCTGAAGATCGCCCGGCTGATGCAGGAACGCGGGCTGGAACCGCCCACCGTCGCGGTGCGCGAGGGGGCGGTGGTGGTCACGTTCGCGCTGCCGGCGCTGGTGAAAACGCCAGAGAAAACGCCGGAGAAAACGCCAGAGAAAACGCCCCGGACGACCCAGGCGGCGATTCTGGAGTTGCTGCGGGACGGCCCGCATCTGACGGTGGCCGAGCTGGCGAGGCGGCTGGACCGCTCCGAGAGCGCGATCAACCGCGCCATTCGCCAACTGCGCGAGTCCGGCCGCCTGCAGCGCATCGGCCCTGACAAGGGCGGCCACTGGCGGGTGATCAGGTGAGCGGCTCCAACGAATCCATCGTCGAACGAGCTGGGCTGGCCTAGCTGGCGAGCGCTGGCTGGCAGGTCCGAAGCGGCGCCGAGATCGCCCCGGGCGAACCGGCCGCCGAGCGCGACGATTACGCGCAGACCGTCTTGCCCGGGCGTCTTCACGATGCTCTCGTGCGCATCAACCCGACGCTGCCCGCCGAGGCGCTGGACGACGCCTTCCGCAAACTGACGCGGCCCGAGGGCGCCGATCTGCTGACGCGCAATCGCAGCCTGCATCGGCTGATCGTGGACGGCGTGACGGTGGAGTACCGCGACGCCGACGGCAGCATCCGTGGCGCGCAGGCGCGGGTGATCGACTTCGACGACCCCGCCGCGAACGACTGGCTGGCGGTGAACCAGTTCAGCGTGGTGGAGAACAAGCACGCCCGCCGGCCGGATGTGGTGCTGTTCGTCAATGGTCTGCCGCTGGGCGTGCTGGAGCTCAAGAACGCGGCCACCGGGAACGCCACCCTCTGGAGCGCCTTCCAGCAGCTCCAGACCTACCAGGCGGAGGTGCCGACCCTGTTCGGGTGCAACGCGCTCCTGGCGGTGTCCGACGGCGTCGAGGCGCGGGTGGGCACGCTCGGCGCGGGCCGCGAGTGGTTCAAGCCCTGGCGCACCGTCGCGGGCGACACGGTGGCGGGTGCCCACATGCCCGAACTGCAGGTGCTGATCGAAGGCCTGTGCGCGCCGCGACGCCTCCTCGACCTGCTGCGCGACTTCATCGTCTTCGAGGACGACGGCAGCCGCATCGTCAAGAAGATGGCCGGCTACCACCAGTTCCATGCGGTGCAGGTGGCGGTGGGCGAGACACTACGCGCCGCGGAGCTGCAACGCGCGGCCGTTGGCGTTGCCGAGCCCGAGGGCCGCTACGAGGCGGGGCGCCAACCCGGCGGCCAGCCCGGCGACCGGCGCGTGGGGGTGGTGTGGCACACGCAAGGGTCGGGCAAGAGCCTGACCATGGCCTTCTATGCCGGCCGCATCATCCGCGAGCCGGCCATGGAGAACCCGACGCTGGTCGTGCTCACCGACCGGAACGATCTCGACGATCAGCTCTTCGCCACCTTCGCCCGCTGCCGCGACCTGCTGCGCCAGCCGCCGGTGCAGGCGGAGAGCCGCGCGCAACTGCGCGAACTGCTCAGCCGGGCGGCGGGCGGGGTGGTGTTCACCACCATCCACAAGTTCTTCCCGGAGGAAAAGGGTGACCGCCACCCCACCCTCTCCGACCGGCGCAACATCGTGGTGATCGCCGACGAGGCCCACCGCAGCCAGTACGACTTCATCGACGGCTACGCCCGCCACATGCGCGACGCGCTGCCACACGCCTCGTTCATCGGCTTCACCGGCACCCCCATCGAGCTGCAGGACGCCAACACGCGCGCGGTGTTCGGCGACTACATCAGCGTCTACGACATCCAGCGCGCCGTGCAGGACGGCGCCACGGTGCCGATCTACTACGAGAGCCGCCTCGCGCGGCTCGCGCTGGACGAGTCCGAGCGGCCGTCGATCGACCCGGGCTTCGAGGAAGCCACCGAGGGCGAGGAGGTCGAGCGCAAGGAGAAGCTCAAGAGCAAGTGGGCGCAGCTGGAAGCGGTGGTCGGCGCCGAGAAACGCATCGCGCTGCTGGCCCGGGACATCGTCGAACACTTCGAGAAGCGCTGCGAGGCGATGGACGGCAGGGCGATGGTCGTGTGCATGAGCCGGCGGATCTGTGTGGACCTCTACGAAGCCATCGTCGCGCTGCGCCCCGACTGGGGCTCGGAGGACGACGAGCACGGCGCGCTCGAGGTGGTGATGACCGGGTCGGCCTCGGATCCGGCCGACTGGCAGCGGCACATCCGCAACAAGCCGCGGCGGGAGGCGCTGGCCAACCGCTTCCGCGAGCCGAACGACCCCTTCCGGCTCGTGCTCGTGCGCGACATGTGGCTCACCGGGTTCGATGCGCCGTGCCTGCACACCATGTACCTCGACAAGCCGATGCGCGGCCACGGCCTGATGCAGGCCATTGCCCGTGTGAACCGCGTGTTCAGGGACAAGCCGGGCGGGCTGGTGGTGGACTACCTGGGTCTGGCTCAGGAGCTCAAGCAGGCGCTTGCCACCTACACCGACAGCGGGGGCACCGGCCGGACGGCGCTCGACCAGGACGAGGCGGTGGCCGTGATGGTGGAGAAGTACGAGGTCTGCGCCGGCCTCTTCCATGGCTTCGACTGGTCGAAGTGGACCACCGGCACACCCCCGGAGCGGCTCGGCCTGCTGCCCGCCGCCCAGGAGCACATCCTCGCCCAGGAGCGGGGCAAGGACCGCTGCGTGGCCGCAGTGCGCGCGCTGTCCCAGGCCTTCGCGCTGGCCGTGCCGCACAGCAAGGCCCTGCGCATCCGCGACGACGTGGCCTTCTTCCAGGCGGTGCAGGCCGTGCTCGCCAAGCGCGCGCCGGGCGATGCCCGACCCGAGGAGGACATCGAGCATGCGGTGCGGCAGATCATCTCCCGCGCCGTGGCGCCCGAGGGGGTGATCGACATCTTCGCCGCCGCAGGGCTCGCCAAGCCCGACATGTCGATCCTGTCGGAGGAGTTTCTCGCCGAGGTCCGCCGCATGCCGGAGCGCAACCTCGCGGTGGAGTTGCTGGAGAAGCTGCTCAAGGGCGAACTGGCCACCCGCCGGCGCAAGAACGTGGTGCAGGCCCGGTCCTTCGCCGAGATGCTCGAGCAGACCATCCGCCGTTACCAGAACCGGGCGATCGAAGCGGCGCAGGTGATCGAGGAGCTGATCGCGCTCGCGGAGGACATGCGCCAGGCGCAGGCACGCGGCGACGCGCTGAATCTGTCAGAGGACGAACTCGCCTTCTACGACGCGCTGGAGACCAGCGACAGTGCCGTGAAGGTGCTGGGCGACCAGACCCTGCGGACCATCGCGCAGGAGTTGGTGCGGATCGTCAGAGCCAATGTGACCATCGACTGGACGCTGCGCGAGAACGTCCGCGCCCAGCTGCGCGTGCTGGTCAAGCGCATCCTGCGCAAGTACGGCTACCCGCCGGACAAGCAGGAGAAGGCGACCGAGACCGTGCTCGAACAGGCCGCGCTGCTGTCCGGGGACTGGGCGGCGGGCTGAGGCCCTTGCCTTGACCCACCCATACTGGCGGCCGGGTCGCACGGCCGCCGGCCTGCTGCCACCGAGCAAGGGGTGTGTTCGCTTCAGATCAGTGTTTCTGTCCGTCCCGATTGCCTGAGCAATCGGGAACCCTCGTGGACGCGGGACACCACTCCCGCTGTTGTGCCGCCTTCCTGCTTCCTGGCCTGCCCGGCACGGCCTTGGCCTCGGTGGCGCTCGCTGTGGCGAGTCGGCCCACCGATCGAGCCCCTGCCGCGTGAGCGGCGCCCCGGGGCTCGCGGGGTTGCGCCAGGTCGATCAGACCGTCGGGCGCCGATGTCGCGATCGCTTCCCTTCAGCGTCGGGCAGGTCCTCGAGCAGTTCCGGGCCGCACTGATGGCGCGCGACGGGGCCTGGCCGCCGATCCGGTGCTGCCAGTCGCCTGGCGTTTGCCACCGCAGCGGGCTCTGACTCGGCGGAGTTGATCCGGGCTGATCGAATCAGGTTACATGGGGGCTACATCGAACCCGGAAAACAGCGAGGCCACCCGTTGGCGATGGCCTAGGTGCTGGATTGTGTTGGTGCCCCCACTCGGAATCGAACCAAGACCTGATGATTACAAATCAACTGCACGACCTTCATGCTACGGGGGCAGAGCGGCAGCGCGACGAATTATAGCCGAAGCCGCCAGACGCTGCGCGATCGGCGAGCGCCGCCTCGCGCAGATCAAGCGGGCGCCACCGGTAGGAGCGCTCGAAAAGCGGCAAGCGGTCAGCCGGTCGTCGCGCTTCCGCCGACCGCACCCGCCGACATGGCCAGCGTCGGGTAGTCGGTGTAGCCCTTTTCGGCGCCGCCGTAGAAGGTCTTGGCGTCCGGCTCGTTGAGCGGAGCCCCGCACGCGAAGCGCTCGGGCAGATCGGGGTTGGCCAGGAATGGTCGCCCGAAGGCGATTGCATCAGCAATTCCGGCAGCGAGCAGCGCCTCGGCGCGGTCGACGGTGTAGCCGCCGGCGAACACCAGAACGCCGTGATAGCGCTCGCGCAGTCCGGCGCGAAAAGCCTCAGTCAGCTTCGGGCCGCCGATCCAGTCGGGCTCGGCGATGTGCAGGTAGGCGAGCCCGCGCGCGTCGAACTGCGTCGCCAGGTGATGGGCCATCGCTTCGGCCTCGCTGTCGCTGATGTCGTTGAACGTGCCGAACGGCGAAATGCGGATTCCGGTGCGTTCGGCGCCGACTTCGGCGATCAGCGCGTCGACGACCTCGAGCGTCAGCCGGGCACGGTTGGCGACGCTGCCGCCGTAGGCGTCACTGCGCTGGTTCGTCCCGGTACTCTGGAACTGGTCGAGCAGATAGCCGTTCGCCGCGTGGATCTCGACGAGATCGAAGCCTGCAGCCATCGCCCGACGGCCGGCAGCCCGGTAGGCGGCGACGACCCCGGGCAGCTCGGCCGTGTCGAGGGCGCGCGGCAGGTCGGTCGAGACCAGGCCCATGCTGCCGTCGGGACGGACGGCGAAGGTCTGCGCCTTCGCCTTCACGGCCGACGGAGCGACCGGCTGTCTGCCCTCGGGCTGGAGGGTGCGATGCGAGATTCGGCCGACGTGCCACAACTGCAGAGCGATCCGCCCGCCGGCGGCATGCACCGCTTCGCTGACCAGTCGCCAGCCGGCCTGCTGGGCATCGCTGTGGATTCCCGGCGTCCATGCGTAGCCCTGCCCTTCGGGCATCACCTGCGCCGCCTCGCTGACGATCAGCCCGGCCGACGCGCGCTGCGCATAGTAGGTCGCGTTCAGTGCGGTCGGCACGTTGCCCGGTTGGCCGGCGCGCTGGCGGGTCAGCGGGGCCATGAAGATGCGGTTGGGTGCGGTCACGGCCCCGACGCGAACGGGGGTAAGCAGTCTGCTGGCAAGCATCATGGACTCCTCGAGGATGGGCACGGCGGTGGCGACGCGGAACGGCCGGTCTTTGCGGCCAGCCGCCGCGGGGCACGTGGCGGCCAGCGGCTGTGCCGCCAGCGCAGAGTCTACACCGCTTTCGGGTGTCGATCCCGGCTACCGGGACGCCGGCCAGCGAGCCGCGCGCTGCGCTCGGCGCCGCGCGTCAGGCCGCGTAGGCGCGCAGGCGGGCGACGTCGGGGATGTGGATCCGACGCGCTTCGACGGCGATCAGCCCCCTGACCGAGAGCTCGTTGAGGATCCTCGAGAAGGCTTCCTGGGTCAGACTGAGGCGCGAGGCGATGACGTACTTGGTCGCCGGCAGCGTCACGGTGAGCGCCCGACTACCGTCCGGCTGGCTGCGCAGCAGATAGTCGACGACCCGCCGGCAGCCGGAATAGAGCGAGCAGGCCTCGACGTCGCTGATCACCTGGTGAACGCGCTGGCAAAGCCCGGTGATCATCTTGCGCACGAGCAGCGGATCCCGGTCAAGTTCGTCGAGCAGCGTCGCGCGACTGATGTGCAGGAGCAGCGACTCCTTCAGCGCCTGGGCGGTGAGCGTGTAATGGTCGTCGAGGAACAGTTCGGCCTCGCCGAAGGTTTCACCGGCCTCGAGAATCTCGAGGACCTTCTCGCTCCCCTGCAACGAGTGCAGCGCCAGCTTGACCTGACCATAGACGATCAGATGCAGGCCGGTCGGCGTCTCTCCCTCGCGGTAGATGACTTCGCCTCGCGCCACCGCCACAGGCTGCGTACCGGCGGCGATGCGGGCGACCTCTCTGTGGTCGAGGCCGTTGAACAGCGGCACGTTGACCAGCAGGCCGCCGGTGTCGATCGGGTTTTCAGGCCGGTGCATCGCTCGCCCGAGCCTCCCCAGTCTCCGCCCGGCGGCGCACTCGCCGCGCGGCGCCGAACGCCCTGCCCGGGTACCCGGCTGGCCACCGGGAGCACCGCCGGGCGGTACGGTGCTCCGCGAAACCGCTGATCACCCTCCTTTCGGCCTGCCTGCAGAGCGACCGATCACTTCAGGCTGAGGATCCACTTGACCAGCTTGTTCGCCTCCTCGGGGGTCACCGAGGGGTTCGGCGGCATCGGAACCTGTCCCCAGTTGCCCTTTCCGCCCTTGATCACCTTCTCGGCGAGCATCGCCTCGTCCTTGGCCGTGTACTTCTTGGCCACGTCCTTGTAGGCCGGACCGACGAGCTTCTTGTCGACGGCGTGACAGGCCAGGCAGTTCTTCGACTTGGCCAGCGCTTCGTCGGCGTGGGCCAGGCCGGTCGAGACGAGGCCTGCTGCGGCCAGCAGGCAGACGGAAAGCGGCTTCATTTGATGGCTCCTTTGACCGGAGGCGAATCGACCCTCCCGGGTTGACCGCCGTCCCTGGTTGACAATGACAGACTCGTGCCTGCGGCAAACGCGAACTGCTCGGCGCGCCCGCAGCGGCAGGGTCCCCCGAGCCGAGTGAGCGGGCTCGGGGGGTGGGCCCGGCGACACCGGGCCCGCGGGGGAAGGATCAATAGACGTCGTTCTGCGTGTTATAGACGTTGAACTTGCCGGTCGGCGTGATCAGCCGCGGATCCTTGATCACTGCCTTGAGCTTGCGCGTCTTGTCATCGACGACGACGACCGCCGACTCCTCGCCGGCACCGCTCCACACCGAGAACCAGACCTCGTCGCCGGCGCGGTTGTACTCGGGCTGGACGACGCGCTTGCTGCCCGGCTTGACTCCGGCCCACTCGCCGATCGGCAGACGCTCGTAGCCCTTCCCGAGGTTGTTGATGTCGAACACGGCGACCGACTGCGAAACGGCCGGGTCGGGGTTCAGCGGCGCGTCGACCCACAGGTTCTTCGACTTCGGATGCGCCTTGATGAACAGCGAGCCGCCGCCCGAATGGGCGATCGTCTCGACGACCTTCCAGGCGTATTGCGGGTGCTTGACCGGATCGGTGCCGATCAGCGTGATGCTGTCGTCGCCGAGGTGGCTGGTCGCCCAGACCGGCCCGTACTTCGGATGGACGAAGTTCGCACCGCGGCCCGGGTGCGGCGTCTTGCCGACCGAGACGACCGCGGCGAGCTTGTCTTCCTTGGTGTCGATCACCGCGATCTTGTCCGAGGCGTTGGCCGCGTCCATGAAGTAGCGACCGGTCGACTCGAAGCCTCCGTCGTGCAGGAAGCGCGGCGTCTTGATCATCGTCACCTTGAGATTGTTCAGGTCGCTGTAGTTGACCATGTGCACGACACCGGTCTCCTTGGCATTGACCAGGAACTCGGGGTGGTAGTGCGAGGCGACGATCGCCGCGACGCGCGGCTCGGGGTGGTACTCGTTTTCGTCGGAGGTCATGCCGCGGGTGGCGACGATCTTCAGCGGCTTGAGCGTGTCCCCGTCCATCAGCACGTACTGCGGCGGCCAGTAGCTACCGGCGATCGCGTAGCGGTCTTCGTAGCCCTTGTACTTCGAGGTCTCGACCGAGCGCGCCTCGAGGCCGATGCGGATTTCGGCGACCGGAGCCGGCTTGGCCATCCACAGGTCGATGAGCACGATCTTCCCGTCACGGCCGATCACGTAGAGATAGCGGCCGGACTTCGAGAGGCGCGAGATATGCACCGCATAACCGGTGTCGAGGACCTCGACGATCTTCTTGCTCGCGCCGTCGATCAGTGCCACCTTGCCGGAGTCGCGCAGCGTCACCGAGAACAAGTTGGCGAGGTCGAGCTTGTTCATCTGGCTCTTCGGACGCTGCTCGGGCGGAACGATGACCTTCCACGTCGCGTTCATTTCCTTGAGCCCGAACTCCGGCGGCAACGGCGGCTCATGCTGGATGTAGCGGGTCATCACGTCCACTTCCTGTTCGGACAGGGTTCCGGATGTCCCCCAGTTCGGCATTCCGGCCGGCGATCCGTAGTGGATGAAGGTCCGCAGGTACTCCGAGCCGCGGTCGATGGTGATGTCCGTGGTCAGCGGCTTGCCTGTCGCACCCTTGCGCAGCACGCCGTGGCAGCCGGCGCAGCGCTCGAAGTAGATCTTCTTGCCGACCTCGAACTCAGCCTTGGTCATCGGTGGCGACTTGGGATTCAGCGTCTGCATCATCTCGGCGCTGCCGACCGGCGACGGCCCACCGACCTGCATCCGCTGCTCCACCGGCCCCTTGCCGGACGCGGCTTCCTCCGCGCCCAGGTTGCTGATGGCCAGAGCGAGCACTCCCGCTGCCGCAGCCCATTTGTTCATAGCTTTTACTCTCACATGATTAGCCACAATGTTCAGCAAACCTGATCACGCGCTCTGGCCGAGGT